>NZ_AYWB01000006.1:0-397059 GCF_000503035.1 Mesorhizobium sp. LSHC412B00
GAGATCGCTGTAGCTGTCAAAATCTTACGTTTCATGTGAGTCTCCTTTGGGGTTCGACGCCGTTGCGGCGTCGAACCCTAATCTCGAGGAAAGGCACTTGTTCCTGTATAGAGTGGAATTCGATGTCATGATCCTTGTGCACCAGCCTTGGCCTCGAATGCGATGCCGGAGCGCTTCAACGACGACTGACGCCTCAGGCGAGAGCTGTCCGCTACTGGGTGTTAGAGGCGATATGCGGAACGCTTCCCGAATAGTTGGGTGCCACCATCGGGTAATTGCGAGGCAGGTTCCATTTGGTTCGGTAATCGTCCGGATTCATGCCCAGTCGGCCAAGGTGCGAACTGCGTCGGGTCTCGGTTAGAGACAGGAGGGTGGCCTTTGCCGCGGCGTATAGCTTGACATGCGGAGCTCGTCTCGACCGCGCACACTCAATATGTTTACGATGACGCCGCCAGATGTCATATGAGCGAATGCCTTTCCGGCGAAATAAATTGCTCCCAGCAGGTCGACGCTCAGCACCTTCAGCCAGCCCGCTCTAGTGAATGCCTCAATGGTTAAAGATTATCAGGCCGGCGCGTTGTTGACGATTATTACCAACCTGCCGAACGCGTGAGCGCAAGTCGACAGCACCGTGATAGCGGCCTCCCCGCGCGCCCCTTGTCGAACCGATGCGCGCCTTCTCGACCTTGCCTCCACCCACGTCGGCTCACCGTGCACCTTCGGTGCCCAACCGCATGGCGATGGCCAGTCCAATGCCGCTTGCAGCACCGGTTACAATGCAGTCTTGTTATCCAGGCGCATCGGGTTCGACCTCTTTCTGGGGAGCAGCAAGTGGTTCAGTCCAGCCTTCAGCGACCCGATCCACGCTCAGCAGGCTGCGCGCATAATCCTGTTGCGCGCGAACAATGGCATCGTCTTGCTGTGAGGGAAGAAAGACCGGCAAAGCAAGGCAGACACTTTGTGTGGCCAACAGCTTGTTCCAGTTCGCGATCAGCGCCTTGAAAGCGCGCCCCACCGCCCTCGGATTTCGGTCGAGGTCATAGAGGCCGAGCGGATTGATCCGTCCGTTGTTCTCCCGAAGCGCACTGTCCCAGTCCACCTGATCCGTCAGCGAGTACCAGGTGAAGCCTACGATGGGGATGCCATCGTTGCGGATCCGCAGCACGTTGGCCCACTCTTTCCACAGCCAATAGACGGCCTCGTCTCCATTGGGGCCTTCGCTGATGTTGGTCTCCGTATGCATTACGGGAAGCCGGTAGCGGTTGAAGTACTGCCGCGTGATCTCGTCATAGCCAAACACCTCGCCGGACCCGGACGTCGTTCCGTCTGCCCAAACCCGATGTTCGTTGGTCTGGTAATAGTCGGTGCCCATCACGCAATGCCTGCGCAGATGGCTCTCCAGGAAGAAACTGTATTCTTCGGCCGTCATCCCGTTTTCGAGAAGATAGCGATAGGTGTGCGCGTCGACGTCATGACCGTAGTTGAGGTCAAGCGACAGGAAACGCTCGCTGTTGAACCGTTCCGCTCTGCCGACCGCCTCGGGAGAATCGGCGTGGAAGTATTCCGAGGATTCGCTCTGTATGAAGATGGCGTCCGGCCGCACCTCGAGAATCGCCCGCATGGCAAGCACGTTCGCCTTCACGATGTGCTTGAGGGCGGTGACGAAAGCAGTGTCGCTGCTCAGTTGTTCGTTCCACCATCCCCAGCGGGCCGAAAAGGTGGCGCAGATGAACATCTCATTTATTGGGGTGAAGAGCTGGATCCACGGATAGCGCATCGCGAAATCCCTGGCGTAGTGCTCGAATAGTGTCGGAAAGTCCGGGTTCTGGAAGTTGCCGATCCAGTCCGGCACGCCAAAATGGCAAAGGTCGACGATCGGAAGAATGTCTTTCGCCTTCAGGTCCGCGAAGGTCTCATCGGCGAATGCCCAATCATAACGTCCGTCACCCAGCCATGTTTTGTGGATGGGAGGTCCGTAGCGGAGGAAATGCACCCCGAGATCCTGGACCAGTTCGAAGTCGGTGCGCCATCGTTCGTAGAAGCGGCATTTTTCCATTTCGTCGACGCGCTCCCGGCCTTGTCGAATGGTGGGGGTGCTGTTCTCGATGCCGGTGGCAAACATGAACGTGAACATTGATGGTCCTTAGCCAAGGCGGAGATGCCCGCGCTTGGTCAAACGTTCAGTGCTCGACGCAGTTCCTGCAAGACTGCTTGTCAAGTTCGGTAGGCGCCTGACAACCACGTGCCTGAAATTGGCGGAATTCTATCCCACGGTTCAAGCGAGCAGCTTGCGCCGAACATGGTCGGACTATGCTGGACGGAGATGTCGGCTTCGGGCCAGACCAGTTGGCGTCCAACGCGCCTTTGCAAGTGAAAGCGGTATGGTAGCTATCCACGTTTGCAAACTGCAAGCGGACGTTCCGCTGCCGGCCCCATTTGAGCCATTCACTGGGAGGCAGACCCGCGGTACATCACCAATATTCTCAAAGCCAATAGTTAGTCTCGTTCATCGTCCTTTGGTTCGACAGACCCATACGAGAGAATACGAGAGATATGGACCGGCGAACCATCCTGTATTGATCTCCTGTAGAAAACAGTGACCCTCAGACACTAGCATGATCGTTATTCGTCAATGCTCTGCGAAGCTGTTCGCCCAATTGATTCAAGAAGCTGATCCAGC
Organism: Mesorhizobium sp. LSHC412B00; assembly: GCF_000503035.1. Taxonomy (NCBI): domain Bacteria; kingdom Pseudomonadati; phylum Pseudomonadota; class Alphaproteobacteria; order Hyphomicrobiales; family Phyllobacteriaceae; genus Mesorhizobium; species Mesorhizobium sp. LSHC412B00. Next base: position 2,681 of record NZ_AYWB01000006.1, read on the forward strand.
CACTCCCTGACCGCATTTATCTTCTGCCGAACGGCAGCACCGCGCCTGAATCCTGCCTCCGGATCAATGTTCGCGTGCGCAAAAACGGCCGCTCGCGAACATACATTGACAGGTCCAGTTCCGAATAATAAGTTCGGTCATAGAACGAATTAACCGGAGTTCAATGTGACTGACCTGCCGCGCATATCCCGTCAGTTCTCACAGCGCTCCGTGATGGAAGCGATCGTCCAGGGCGGGCCGATCTCCCGCGCCTCGATCGCCAAGCTGACGGGCCTGTCGAAGCAGACCATCTCCGAAATCATGCGCGGGCTCGAGCAGGAGGGCTGGGTCCAGGAAACCGGCCGCACCAGCGGCCATGTCGGGCGCACCGCCGTCACCTACGAACTGGTCCACGACGCAGCCTATATCATCGCCGTCGACCTTGGCGGTACCAAGGTGCGGGTCGCGCTGACCGACCTTGCCTGCCAGATCTTTGCCGAAGCCGCCACACCGACCGATCCGCGCGGCGGCCAGTTCGTCGTTGATCAGATTGCAGCGCTGGCCTTCGATGCCGCGGCCAGACAGCACGTCGCGCGCAAGAAGATACGCCTGGCCGTCATCGGCGCGCCTGGCGCTCCTGACCCGGCCACCGGCCGCATTCTAATGGCGCCGAACATTGCCGGCTTCGACACGATGAATGTGCTGGATGCCTTCGAAGAAGCGCTCGGCGTCGCGGTGATGATCGAGAACGACGTCAACCTCGCGGTGCTTGGCGAGAACTGGCTAGGCCAAGGCCAGGGCATCGACAATCTCGCCTACATCGCGCTCGGCACCGGCATCGGCAGCGGGCTGATGCTGGGCGGCCATCTGGTGCGGGGTGCTGGACACGCCGCTGGCGAGATCGGTTTCATGCCGATCGGCGCCGATCCCTTCACCGAGGAATCACTGCGCACCGGCGCATTCGAACGCGCGGTGGCCACCCACGCCATGACCGATCGCTACCACGCCCTCACCGGCAGGCAAATCTCCGTGCCGGAAATATTCGAGAATGCCGCGCGTGGCGACAAGGACGCGCTCACCGTGCTCGACGAAACTGCCCGCCATCTGGCGCAAGGCGTTGCGGCAATCGCGGCAATCGCCAATCCAGAAAAGTTTATCCTCGGCGGCTCGATTGGGTTGCGGCCCGAAATCCTGTCCAGGGTGCAGGCGCTTCTGCCGCTATGCTTCCCCTATCCGGTCAGGGTCGAGGCGAGCGAACTCGGCGCACGCGCAGCCCTCATCGGCGCGGCGGCAATCGGCCTTGGCCAATTGCACAACACGCTGTTCGGCGTCGACGCGCCTGATGGCCGGATTTCGCTGCCGCCTGCCCAGGCCGCCGCGCTGAAGGAGGCCGCGATATGACTCGCAATATTACCGCCCGCCTGCAGGCAGCGCTCGACCGTGACGACGCACTAACGCTGTTTCGCGGCGCCATCGGCCGCGAGAGCATCACCGGCAACGAAGCCAACTTCGTCGACTTCCTCGAAGCCAGGATGCGCGACCTTGACCTCAGCGGCCTGACCAGGACGGAATTCCTTCCTGGGCGGCCCAACATCTGGGGCGAGCGCAAGGGGGCCGACCAGGGAAAGCGCCTGCTGTTCATCGGCCATACCGACACCGTCCATGTCGACGGCTGGCGCGAGCATTGGGCAGGCACCGAGCGTGAGGATCCGTTCGCCGCCTCGATCATTGATGGTGCTGTCTGGGGCCGAGGCTCCGGCGACCTCAAGGCCGGCATCACTGCTTCGCTTACGGCACTCGCGCTGCTCGACAAGGCCGGCGTTCGCCTCAAGGGCGACGTCGCCTTTGCCTTCGTCGGCGACGAGGAGAGCGGCCAGCCCGGCACCGGCATTTCCGCCGGGATCAAGCACTTCGTCGGACGCATCGAGGCCGGCGAGGTCACAGCACCCGATTTCAGCGTCTATGTCGAGCCGACCCGCCTGGCGGTCTATGCGGCGCAGATCGGCTTCTTCATCACCGATATCTCGATTACCGGCAAATCCGCCTATTTCGGTGTGCCAGAACTCGGCAAGGATGCGCTCCGTGCAAGCCATGCCGCGATGACGGCGCTTTGGAAGCATTCGGATGAGGTCGCCGCGCGCGCCGAGCACAAACTGGTCGGGCGCGGCTTCCTGCTTATCACCGGGCTTGCCGGCGGCGGCTACATTGCCGTTCCCGAGCGCTGCACGCTCTCGCTGATCCGCAAGCTGTTGCCTGGCGAAGACCTCGACACCGCCGCCGCCGAGATCGAGGCTGCCGTGCGCGGCGCGATCGCCGATCCGGATATTTCGGTAGAGTTCGCCTACCCCGCCGGCCGCGACCACAGGCTGGGCGGCACCGCTGCCGAGATCGGCGAAACGCGGGCGGAAGTAGCCATGCTGTCCGACGCGATGGCTGGCGCAATGAGCGGACGCGGCGTCATCGAGGGCGCACCGTTCTGGTCGGAGTCCCCCTTCATCATCAATCAGCTCGGTATTCCTGCCGTCTATTGCGCGCCCGGCGACATCAGGAATTGCCACACATTCGAGGAGCACGTCGATGTCGAGGAATATTTCGCCGGCATAGTCGGCTTCGCCGCCTTCATGGCCCGCTATTGCGGCGTGGCCGACTGAACCACCAACGAAGCAAAATGGGAGAACTGACATGCCGATGAAGACACTGATCGCCGCCGCCTTTGCCGGAGGATTGATGCTTGCCGCCAACCCAGCTTCCGCACAGACGGTCGGCCCGCAGGGCGAGAGCGCCACGCCGAGCGCCGACGTGATCCTAAGCGATGCCGACATCGCCGCCCTCAAGGAAAAGAGCTACAAGGCAGCGTTGCTCTGGCACACCTCGTCCGATTTCACCAATGCGGTAACCGCCGGCGCCACCGACGAATTCGCCCGCGCCGGCATCACCATTGCGGTCAAAACGGATGCCCAGTTCGACTCCGCCCGCCAGCGCAGCGACATCGAGACGGCGTTGGCCGCCAAGCCCAACGTCATCTTGGCGCTGCCGCTCGACCCGGTCACCTCGGCAGAAGCCTTCCGCCAGGCGGTCAAGGACGGCACCAAGCTGGTGTTCTTGTCCAACTTGCCCAAGGGCTACAAGCAGGGCACCGATTACGCTTCGATCGTGACTGACGATCTATTCCAGATGGGCAAGCAGGCTGCGGACGCGATGGCCAAGGCGATCGGCGGCAAGGGCAAGGTCGGCTACATTTTCCACGACGCTGCCTACTATGTCACCAACCAGCGCGACCAAGCCTTCAAGACCACCATCGAGAAGGTCTATCCCGACATCAAGATCGTCGCCGAACAGGGCATATCCGACCCGGCCCGCGCCGAGGAACTGGCCAACGCGATGCTTTTGCAGCATCCCGATCTCGACGGCATCTACGTGACCTGGGCCGAGCCGGCCGACGGCGTGCTGTCGGCGCTACGCGGCGCCGGCAACGCCAGGACCAAGATCGTCACGCTCGACCTCGCCGAGCCGGTCGCGCTCGACATGGTCAAGGGCGGCAATGTCGCAGCCCTCGTCGCCGACAAGGCCTATGAACTCGGCCGCGCCATGGCTGCTTCCGGCATGAAGTCGCTGCTTGGCCAGCCGACACCAGCCTTCGTCGTCGCCCCGGCCCTGACCGTCACCAAGGAGAACGTCGCGCAGGGCTGGAAGGACTCGCTCAACCGCGACGCGCCGCAGCCGGTGCTCGACGCGGCCAAGTAGGCTCTCGCTCCGGCGCGGCCCGCCGCACCGGAGCTTTTCTTCGACACAACAAAAAGGGAACCCGGGACATGCGCAAAGCATCTGTAATCATAACGACAGTGGCGAGCCTGCTAGCCATGCACGCCTTCGCCGCTGAAGGCGTCACCACAGGACCGAATGGTGAAAAGCCGGTGCCGGCGAGCAGTCTTACGCTGACGCAAGCCGAAGAGCAGCAGATCAAGGACGGCAAGTTCACCGCCGCCCTCGTCTGGCACGAGATGAGCGAATACACCAACGCCGTCAACGCCGGCGCCCATGACGAATTCAAGCGCCTCGGCATCGAGGTGGTGGCGCAGACCGATGCCGGTTTCGACGCCGCGCGACAGAAGGCCGATATCGAGACGGTGATGGCCAAAAAGCCGTCGATCATCCTGTCGCTTCCCGTCGATCCGGCGACCGCAGCTTCGGTCTACGATCCGGCACGCCAGGCCGGCGTCAAGCTCGGCTTCGTCGACAATTCCCCGGCCGGCTATAAGCAGGGCAGGGACTATGTCACCATCGTCTCCGACGATCTCTTTCAGATGGGCAACAAGGCCGGCATCGCCATGGCCGAGGCGCTCGGCAAGAAAGGCAAGATCGGCTACATCTTCCACGATGCCGACTTCTACGTCACCAACCAGCGCGACCAGGCCTTCAAGAAGACCATCGAGCAGGACTATCCCGATATGAAGATCGAGGCCGAGGCCGGCATGGCCGACCCGGCGCGCAGCGAAGACATCGCCCAGGCGATGATCACCCAGCATCCGGACCTGGACGGCATCTATGTCACCTGGGCCGAACCGGCGCTGAGCGTGCTTTCGGCCTTGCGCGGTGCCGGCAACACACACACCAAGATTGTCACGCTCGACCTCAACGAGCCTGCCGCGCTCGACATGGTCAAGGGCGGCAACATCGCGGCCCTCGTCGCCGACGAGGCCTACAGCATTGGCGTGACGCTGGCGCGCGCCTCGGCAGGTTCGCTGGTCGGCAAGAAGGCCGAACCATTCTATGCCGTAGATTCCATCGCCGTCACCAAGGACACGGTGAAGGGCGGTTGGAAGAAGTCCCTCAACAGGGACGTACCGGCGGCCATCGCGGACGCGGTGAAATAGGCTCGAGGCGAAGCGCTCACCACCGGAGGGATAAAATGTCCAGTGCCAACACCAGTGCCGGTGGCAGCTTCGCAAGCCGCTTCAATCTGCAGCAATATGTCGTCTACCTCGGTTTCCTGGCGATCTTTCTATTCTTCGCCATTGTGCTGCGGGACAGCGGCTTCCTCACCGTCCGGAATTTATCGAACATCGTGTTGCAGACGACGCCGGTGACGATCATGGCCATCGGCCTGGTCTTCGTCATGTCGGCCGGCGAAATAGATTTGTCGATCGGCTCGATCGTGGCGGTGGCGGCCCTTGCAGCCGCCGTCACCATCAACGCGTACGGCATGCCAGCAGGGATAGTCGCCGGCCTCGGCGCCGGCCTGCTGATCGGCGTCATCAACGGCGTGCTGGTGGCGTATGTCAGGCTGCCCTCCTTCCTGGTGACGCTGGCGACGCTCGGCCTGTTCGCCGGCGTTTCGCGTTCGATGACAGACCTTCGCTCGATCTCGGTGACCAACGAAGCGTTCACCGGCTTCTTCGGTTCCGGCTGGCTGGTCGGTGTCCCCTCACTCGTCTGGTGGTCGGTGATTGCCGTGGCCATCGGCCACCTGGTGTTCCGCGAAACCCGTTTCGGCGCGCATGTGCTGGCGACCGGCGACAATGCCCGCGCCGCAAGCGTATCGGGCATCAGCGTGCCCAGGATCAGGCTCGCCGTGCTGACCATCAGCGGCGGGCTCGCCGGTCTTGCCGGCTTGCTCTATGCCGGTCGCCTGCAGGCGGCGAAATATACTCTCGGCGAAACCGACCTGATGACGGTCATCGCCGCCGTCATCGTCGGCGGCACGCTGCTCAATGGCGGCAAGGGCTCCGTGGTCGGCGCGCTGGTCGGCTCGTTGATGATGGGCATGCTCAACAACGGCCTGATCCTGATGGGCCTGTCGGTCTCCGACCAGATGATCGTGCGCGGCCTCATTATCCTGACCGCAGTCGCCGTGTCGCTGCGCGAAAAGAACCGCTGAAGGAAGCCATCCATGTTTCTCGAGATTCTGCGCCGCCGCAACCCCGCCTTCATCGAATCAGCTATCCGGTTGCACCAGCAAGGTAAGCTGCCGGCCAATGCTTATGTGCTCGATCTCGACACGGTTGAGGCCAATGCGCGGGTTCTCAAGAGCGAGGCCAACCGCAACGGCCTGAAGATCTTCGCCATGACCAAGCAGGTCGGCCGCTCCTCGTCGTTCTGCCGGGCTGTGACGCGCGGCGGCATTGACCGCGCGGTCGCCGTCGACATGGCTTGCGCCCGCGCCACCCACAAGGCAGGCATGAAGCTTGGCCATCTCGGCCATCTCCAGCAGGTCGCAAAATTCGAAGCGGCGGCTGCGGCGAAAACCTTCAAGCCGGACTACTGGACCGTGTTCAACGATACCAAGGCTGGGGAAGCGGCAACAGGCGCCAAGGCGGCCGGCTATGTGCAGGACCTGCTGGCCCGCATCGCCGCCGAAGGCGATATCTTCTATCGCGGCCATGAAGGCGGTTTCAATGCCGCCGACATTATCGATGTCGCCGACCGGCTGGATGCCGTCGAAGGCGGCCGTTTCGCCGGCATCACCACTTTCCCTGCTCTGCTGTTCGACCATGCTTCGCGAAAAGTGCTGCCGACCCCCAATCTGGCGACGCTCGCGAAAGCTGCGGAAGCGCTGGCTAAGGCAGGCCGCAAGGACATTGAGATCAACGCGCCGGGCACCACGTCGAGCGTTATGCTGGCGGCACTCGCCGAGGCCGGCGCGACGCAGTGCGAGCCCGGCAATGGCCTACATGGCACCACCGCGCTGCATGTCATGGAAGATTTGCCGGAGCTGCCGGCGGTGCTCTATCTCACCGAGGTCTCGCATCTCTCCGGCGGCAAGGCCTATTGCCTTGGCGGCGGCTTCTACATCGATCCGATCTTCCCCGACTACGACGTCAAGGCGATCGTCTCGGCTGAACCGACGACGGCAGGCTCGGCACTGCGCAGCGTCGAGGTGCCGCCGCCCTCGGCGATCGACTATTACGCCATGATCGATGCCGCCGGCGCGAACGCGCCGAAGCCTGGCGACAGCGCCGTGTTCGGCTTCCGTGGCCAGGCCTTCGTCACCCGCGCCCATATTGTCGGCGTGTCGGGCATTTCGACGGACAATCCGAAAGTGGAAACCATCGAGAACGGCTTCGGTGAACCCTATGCCTGGCCAGTCTAGGAGAAACACATGACGGTGAGCGCGCCCATCCTTCAGCTGCACGACATTCGCAAGAATTTCGGCGGCATCACCGCGATCGAGAGTTTTTCGCTCGAGGTTTTCCCGGGCGAGATCGTTGCACTCGTCGGCGACAACGGCGCCGGAAAGTCGACGCTGGTCAAGATCGTCTCGGGGGTCCACCCGCCCTCGTCCGGCACCATCGTCATCGAAGGAAAACCGGTGACGATGTCGAATGCCACCATGGGGCGCGCGCACGGCATCGAGGTCGTCTACCAGGACCTGGCGCTGGCCGACCAACAGACGGTCTACATGAACATGTTCCTCGGCCGCGAGCCGCTGAACCGCCTCGGTTTGCTCGACCGCCGCCGCATGATCGACGAGACCGAGAAACTGGTGAAGGAACTGGACGTGCGCATCCCCTCCGCCCACGCCACTATCCGCGATCTCTCCGGCGGCCAGCGCCAGGGCGTTGCGATCGCGCGCGCCACGCATTGGGCAAGCAAGCTGATCCTGCTGGATGAGCCGACGGCGGCGCTGGGCGTTGCCGAAACCGCCCGGGTGGAGTCTATCGTCCAGTCGCTGAAGCAGCGCAATGTCGGCATCCTGATCATCAGCCACAGCCTCGACCAGGTCTTCAAGCTCTCCGACCGCATCTGTGTTCTCAGGCGTGGCAAGCAGATTGGAATTCGCGAGACCGCGAAGACCGATAAGAACGAGATCATTGCCATGATCACCGGCCTGCAGCAGCAATAGCAGGAACCTCTCTGAGAGCCCCCGCCCGAGATCCGGATGTTGTCGGCGATCACGCGATCGATCAGCTTGTGCCGCCTGGTGATCGCCATCGGCCCGTCCTGGTCGTAGCTGCCTTGCCACTCCGGATGCGGCGCCAGCAGCGCTGGCACATACATCGTGTCTGCCGAAATCATGCGCTGTTCCTTGCCGGAGTTTGCGAGGTAGACCGAGTGGCCGGGCGTGTGGCCGGCGCAGCGATGATCTGGAAGCCGGGCGCGACTTCGGCGCCGTCATGGATGCTGCTGGAGCTGCTGCGTCTGGTGAAGTTGCCTGCATCGCCTGAATTTCTCCAGGCGTATCCGCACCAGCTTTCTGGCGGCCAACAGCAGCGCGTTGGCATCGCTATCCCAGTCTCGATTTGATAGGACCTATGCAATGTATGGCGGCGCCGACATCACCGTGCCGCCCGGCGGCGTCAAGCTGTCCGGTTTCGGTCGCGACAAAGTCGCTGCATGCGCTGGACAGATACACCGTCTCAAAACAGCCTGGATTTCTCTGGGCTGCCCGTTTCTCGCTAAGCGCTGCCGAGGATGAAATCGGCGCACCGATCGGCGATCATGATCACCGGCGCGTTGGTGTTGCCGCTGATGAGACGCGGCATGATCGAGGCGTCGCAGATGCGTAGGCGCGGCACGCCGCGCACGCGCAATTGCGGGTCGACCACCGCCTGGTCATCGGTGCCCATCCGGCAGGTGCCGCAGGGGTGATAAACCGTCTTGGCGTGTTCGAGGATGTGGTCTGTTATGGACTGATCGGAAAGGTCGGCGGCCCCGCCCGGCGACAGCTCCTCGGCGATCACCGCCTGCAGGGCCGGCTGACGCAGGATGGTGCGGGCGATCTTCATGCCGGCGAGCAGCAGGGCAAGATCGCCGGGATCGGTCAGAAAGCCGGTGGTGAAGCGGATCGGGGCGGCCGCGTCGCGCGACCGCAGCCTGACCATGCCGCGCGAGTTTGGCCTGAGCACACAAGGGTTGAGCTCCATGCCGTGGCGATCGATCGAGCCGTGCTCGGCGCTTTCGATCATCACCGGGAGGACGTGGAACTGGATGTCGGGCCGGCCGTCGCCATCGGTGTCGAAAAAGCCGCCGCTTTCGACGACGTTGGAGGTGAGCAGGCCGCTGCGGAACAGCATGTACTGTATGCCATGGCGCAGCGCCCGCAGGCCACGGTCCTCGCCGAGCAGCGAGATCGGCTGGCGCGTCAGCGCATAGACGGGGGCGGCGACATGGTCCTGCAGGTCGCGGCCGACCGAAGGCATGTCGCGGATGACCGGAATGCCGAGCCCGGCCAGATGTTCGGCGGGTCCCAGTCCCGACAGCATCATCAATTTCGGCGTTGCCAGCGCGCCCGAGGTGAGGATCACCTCGGCCTTTGCCGTCGCCGCGTGGTTCCGGCCATCCGAAGTGGTGTAGGCAACGCCGCTCGCCGCGCCGTTTTCCAGCGTCACGCCGGTGACCAGCGCATCGGTGACGACGGTGAGATTGGTATTGCCGGCCAGCGGCTTGAGGAACACTTTTGCCGCCGACTGGCGTTCGCCATTCGATGTAGTCGTCTGGTAGAAGCCGACGCCCTCCTGCCCGGCGCCGTTGAAGTCGTCATTGTAGCGGAAGCCGGCTTGTTGCGCCGCCTTGACATAGGCCATGGACAACGGATGGCGGTAGCGCGGATCGGAGACCGGGAGCGGTCCCTCGGTGCCGTGGCGTTCGCCGGCGAGGCGCTCGTTGCGCTCAAGCCGCCGGAACACCGGCAGCACCTCGTCCCAGCCCCAGCCGGGGCAGCCGAGGTCGCGCCAGCCATCATAATCCTGCGGTTGGCCCCTAACATAGAGCATGGCATTGATCGAAGAGCCGCCGCCCAGTGTGCGGCCCTGCGGCACCGGCAGCCGGCGTCCGCCGACGCTCGGTTCCGGCTCGGATTCGTAGATCCAGCTGCGCGCCGTGCCGATCACCTTGGCGAAGGTGGCGGGCATGTCGATGAGCCTGGTGTTGTCGGCCGGCCCGGCCTCGACGAGGAGCACGCGCTTGCCTGATCCGACCAGCCGGTTGGCCAGCGTGCAGCCGGCCGATCCGGCGCCGGCGATGATGTAGTCGTATTCGGCGCTCATCGTGTCAGGCGTAGCGCATGATGACGGTCTTGGTCTCGAGATAGCCTTCGATCGCGGCACGGCCATGTTCGCGGCCGATGCCGGACTGCTTGAAGCCGCCGAACGGTGCGGCGGGGTCGAGCGTGTTGTGCGAATTGACCCACACGGTGCCAGCCTTTAGGCTGTGGATGGCGGTCATCGCCTTGCCCAGGTCGCGGGTCCAGATCGAGGCTGAGAGACCATAGCGCGTGTCGTTGGCGATGCGGATCGCCTCGTCGAGGTCGGCGACTGGCATTGCCGCCACCACCGGCCCGAACACCTCCTCGCGCATGATCTCCATGTCGGGTCGGACATTGTGCAGGATGGTCGGCGCCACATAATGGCCCCTGGCCGGCACCGGTCGCGCGCCGCTGACTCGCTCGCCTCCGGCCGCCAGTCCACGCTCGACAAAGCCCTCGACGCTTTTCCGGTGCTTGGCCGAGACCAGCGGATTGATTTGCGCTTCGGCATCGCGGCCGGCGCCCAGCGTCATGCCGTCGGCGATTTCGGCCAGCCTTGCCAGCGTGCGGTCGTAGATCGATTTCTCGATCAAGAGCCGCGAGGCCGAGGTGCAGACCTGGCCCTGGTTGAAGAACATGCCAAGGCCGGCGACCAGCGGCTCGATGCCTTCCTCCATGTCGGCAAGCAGGATCATCGGCGATTTCGAGCCGAGCTCCAGCGTGAAGCGGGCGACACGGTCGACCGCCGCATGGCCGACGCGTTTGCCGACTTCCGTCGAGCCGGTAAAGGTCAGCTTGTCGATGCCGGGATGGCGGATCAGCGCCTCGCCGGTGACGCTGCCGCTGCCGGTGACGATGTTGACGACGCCCGGCGGGAAGCCAACGGCTTCGATCAGTTCGGCGAGCCTGAGCAGGCCTAGTGGCGTTTCCTGCGGCGGCTTCAGCACCACGGTGCAGCCGCAAGCGAGCGCCGGCGCGATCTTCCACATGCCGATCAGCAGCGGAAAATTCCACGGCACTATGGCGCCGACGACGCCGACCGGCTCCATCACCGTCATCGCCTGGTGTCTGGCGCCCGGCGGCACGGGGATGGACACCTGGAAGGTCGAGCCCTCGATCTTGGTCGCCCAGCCGGCATAGTAGCGCAGCCAGTCGACGGTGCCGCCGGCGCTGAGCATACGGGCGACGCCGAGCGACTTGCCGTTCTCGATGCTTTCGATCTCGGCCAGAAGGTCGGCGTCGGCCTCGACCGCGTCGGCGAGTTTCAGCATCAGGTTCTGGCGATCGACCGGCCGCATCGACGCCCAAGGGCCTTCGAGCGCCGCACGCGCCGCGTGCACCGCCCGATCGACCAGTTCGGGGCCGCTTTCGGGGACACGGGCGACGATCTCGCCGGAGGCGGAATCGTCGACGGGGAGGTCGTTACCGGCAAGGCCGTCAACAAAGCGGCCATTGATGAAGGGCCGGTGCGAACGCGCCAGGAACGCGGCGGCGGCTGGGCTGATCGGCGGCACCATTCTCTCGTTCATGCCATCCTCCTCGATGTTGATGAACACGGTGCAGCGAGGGTTATGGAGCGCATGGACTGGCTTCAAGCCAAAGGCGGCGCGAGTGCGCGCTCAGTCAAAACAAAGTTCCCGCTCGGACAAGACACCTCGCGATTGAGTGGCCTAGATCAGGATCGCATCGAGCCGCGCGTTTTGCGCGAGCCTCCCTGACGTCGAAGAGGTGTCGGCCATTGAGCGCATTGCTGGGCAATCCGATGGTCACCACGGCGGCGCTGCCGCTTGTGCTCGGCATGGCGATGGCGTTGCTGGCACGATTTGCGCTGCCGGGATCCTCGCCGGCGCTCTCGTTGATCTGGGCCGCGTTGCTGCTGTTCTTCTACTGGGACACGCTTGGCCCGCCGGTCGTGCCGCCCGTCGCCGCCAGCCAGAAGCTGATCTATCTCGCTGTTGCCGGTATTCTCATCGGGCTGTTGCCCGAGCGCCTGTTGAGCACCCCGGGCGTGCTGGTCGCCGCGGCCCTTGCGGCGGCGCTGTTGTGGCTCGGCTGGCGCCGCCTTGCTGGCGGTTCGCTCGATCCGCAGATGATCGCAGCCCTCGTCACCGGCCTTCTCGTAATCGTCGGCGTCGCGATGCTGCTGTCCCTGAAGGCTTTGCCGTCGCCGCTGGTGGAGGATCCGTTCCTGGCACCCGCGGCCATGCTCGCCATGTGCTTGGCCGGCGCCATCATCTCGGTGCTTGGCGCGTCGATCGTCACCGGGCAGTTGCTGGGATCGCTGGCCGCGCTCGCCGGCGGCTGGTGCCTCGTCCAGTATATCGCGGTGCTGCGCGGCGGCACGGCGGCCGCCTGGAGCAAGGGCGCCGAGCTGATCCTCGTCTACGCCGCGGCCACGGTGCTGATCCAGATGGCGCTGCTGGCGCCTAAGGCCAATCCGGTCGCGCTGGTGCTTTCGCCCTTGCCGCTGATCGTGGCTGCCCTGGTGCCCGGTCCGCTGCGGCGCCTTGTTCCCGGCATCAGGCCGTTGCGGCCGCTGGTTGCCGGTCTGCTGATCGCCATGCCGGCGATGCTGGCCATCCTGACGGCGATCGTTCGGGCGCCGCACGGAGCCGCGCTTGGCTTTTCCTGAGCCAAGAAATGACAACCAACAATGGGGAGAGATACGTGACAATAGGAAAACTGACGGCCGCGCTGGCCTTTGCCTCGACATGCGCGTTCGCATCGGCCGCGCACGCCGAAAACTACGAGATCGATGGCCAGCACGCCTGGGTTACCTTCACCATCAAGCACGGCATCTATGGCATCGCGCATGGCCAGTTCGATGCCGTCAAGGGCGCCATCGTCATGGACAAGGCCGATCCGTCGAAGAGCAGCGTGAAGGCCGAGCTCGATGTCGGCTCGGTGCACACCGCTTATGACCAGCGCGACAACGATCTGAAAGGCCCCGACTTCTTCAACGCCGCCGAATTCCCGGCGATTTCGTTCGAGAGCACCAAGGTCGAGAAGGTCAGCGACAAGACCGGCAAGGTCACGGGCAATCTCACCATCAGCGGTGTGTCCAAGGAGATCACGCTCGACGTGACGCTGGTCAATGAGGCGCCGGCGCCGTGGGATGCGACGCTGACCAAGGCAGCGTTCACCGCCACGGGAAAAGTCAGCACCGCGGACTTCCCGATGGCCAAGGCTGCCGCCGGCTTCGGCCTCGGCCCGGATGTCGACATCGTCATCGATCTCGAAGCGATGAAGAAATAGGCCGCTTTCTTTGTTTGGCGCAATTCCCCGGGGGAAGCGATACGCACTTTCCCCGGGAAAACCGCTTCACACTTTCCTGGAATTGCTCTTGCGGGGGTGGCGGCTGCCGCGCGGCCGAGAGGTCGCGCGGCTTTAACGGACGAGGCGCGAAGTGCGCGCTCAGTCAAAACAAAGTTCCCGCTTGGACAAGACGCGAAACGGCTGATGCCGCACTATGCCCAGCGAAGATCGGCGCAGCCGGCACAGCACCAATCGGGATGGAACCATGCGATTTTCCGGAAAGACGGCTTTCATCACTGGCGGCGGCACCGGCATTGGTGCCGCGGTCGCAAGGCGCATGGCGGCGGACGGCGCCAAGGTGGTGCTGATGGGCCGGCGGCGCGAGCCGCTGGAGGCCGTCACCAGGGATATTGGCGGTCTGGTGGTGCAGGGCGATGCCGCCGATCCGAAGGCGGTGCGTGCGGCGCTTGCCGAAATGCATGAAAAAATCGGACCGGTCGATATCCTCGTCGCCAATGCCGGCGGCCATGGTGTCGGCCCGACGATTTCGATGAGCGACGAAACCTGGAGCCTGGCGACGCGCACCAATCTCGACACCGCTTTCGTTTGCGCCCGCGAATGCCTGCCGGATCTGATCGCGCGGAAGGGCAACATCGTCGTCGTTGCCTCGATCGCCGGGCTGTTTGCCGGCCCGGACGCTGCCGGCTACGTCACCATGAAGCATGCCTGCATCGGCTTCGGCAAATCGTTGGCGCGCGACTATGGCCGCAAGGGCGTGCGCACCAATATCATCTGCCCGGGCTGGGTCTCAACCGACATGGCCGACGAGCAGATGGCGCTGATCGTCGAGAAACACGGACTTGGCTCGACCGACGAGGCCTACCGTCTGGTGACCAAGGATGTGCCGCTCGGCCGTCCGGCGACACCGGAAGAGGTTTCCAACGTTATCTGCTTCGTCGCTTCGAGCGAGGCGGCCATGATGAACGGTTCGATCCTGACCGTCGACGGCGGCGCTACCGTCGTCGACCTGCCGACATTAGCTTTTGTCGATTGATTGGGAGAGTGCGATGAAGGACCAGAACAGGCCGGCGGACTGGAAGCATTTCGATGATTTCGCCGCCGGCATCGCCACCAACCGGCTGGCGACGACGTCAGCGTTGCGCGGCCAGACCTTCAAGATCACGCTGGACACCGGGCGCACAATCGACCTTGCCTTCACGTCGGCCGACACGGTGGCGTGGAGCGAGGGTAGCGAGGCGGGGGCGGACTGGTACGAGGCGCTCGAAGTCGCCGCTAATGTGTTCTTCATCAACATGACTTTCGCCGCCCGGCCGACCGAGGATGAGGCCTACGTCGTGAACACCAGCACGCGCCGGGTGCTGTCGGTGCGCGAACGGGTGCGTGAAGAAGGCGAAGCGCCCGGCGAGCCGCTCGTCGCGCAGACCTGGTCGGCCGGCGTACTCGGGGATCCCGGCAAGGCGCCGACCGGTATCAAGCCGGCGCCGAGCCGGGACCTGATCGGGCTCACCGCGCACTACACCTACAGCCCCAACCACGTCTACGAGCACATCTATCTGAGCTCCGAGCGTTATGGCTGGCAGAACCTCGTCGGCATCCAGCGTGGCCATGGCGACGTCGACCTCGCGACCACCTGGAAGTTTGCAGACAACCAATATGTGTTCGGCTTTCGCGAGTTCATCATCCCGGTCGCCTCGCTGTTCTTCTACAATTGGGACGTCATGCGCTCGACCGGGAAATTCCTCGGCCTGACCAGCCTGGGCAAGGTCGAGAACAAGCCGGCAGGCGCTCACATCGAGAAGAAATCCAGAACCGTCTATGACGAAGGCAAGGCGCCGGTCTGACCGTGCGGGAGAACGCGATGAACAAGAACTACGAAGCTATCAAGGCTCATTACGCCGGCTCCGATGCCAAGGATTTGGCCGCGATGATGGCGCCGATCACCAGCCGCACCGCCTGGACCGAAATGGCGGGCTTCCCCTATGCCGGCACCTATGTCGGCCCCGACGCCATCATAGCGGGGGTCTTCAAGCGCATCGGCGAGGAGTGGGACGGCTACGCGCTGAAGCTCGAAAGACTGGTCGATGGCGGCGCCACAATCGTCGGCATCGGCACCTATTCGGGCACCTACAGGAAGACCGGCAAGCCAATGTCCGCGCGCGTCGTCCATGTCTGGGAGATGGACGACGGTAAAGCCGTGAGTTTCGAGCAATTCACCGACACCAGACTGGTCGCGGCAGCGACGGTCTGAGGCATGCGGGCGGGCGCCGATGCGTCCGGCCGATGAAACAACCTGGGACGATGCAATGGGAAAAAATCTGAAGGCAATTCTGGCGGGCCTGGTGCTGGCGACCGCACTTGCGGCCGGCGTCACAGGGGTCGCGAATGCCGCCGGCGATGAGATCGTCATCGGCGCGCCGATCTCCTTGACCGGGCCGCTGGCCGGCGACGGCAAGGAGCAGAAATGGGCCTATGAGCAAGCGGTGGCCGATATCAACAAGGCTGGCGGCATCATGCTCAAGTCGGCCGGCAAGAAGCTGCCGGTGCGCCTCGTCGTCGCCGACGACGAAAGCTCGGAAGGCAAGGTCGCCTCGGCGTTGGAAAACCTCATCAAGGTGCAGAAGGTCGACGCGCTGCTATCGACCCATTCCGGGCCGATGAACATCGCCGGTGCCATCGTCGCCGAGAAATACAAGAAGTTCTACATGATCACGACGGCGTTCCCGTTCGAGTGGCAGCCGTTGAAGCTCAAATATTCGGCCCTCTTCTTCTTCCACCCGGGGCCGGGCGCCGAAGTGCCGTTCGAGATCTGGAACAAGCTGCCAGCCAATGAGAAGCCGAAGAACCCGGCTCTTGTCACTGAGGATTCGCCCGACGGCAAGGGCTTTGGCGGCGCCTTCGAGGCGGCTGCGAAGAAATATGGCTACACTTTCGCGGTCGACGATCCCTGGGCGATCGGGGCCACCGACTACTCGGCACTGATCACCAAGCTCAAGGCCGCCAACGTCGACGCCATGCTGGTGTTCGGCTCGCCGGCCGACACTGTGACGCTGCTGCGCCAGATGAAGGAGCTCGGCTTCTCCGTACCTTATCTGCATGGCTGGAAGGGCACCTGGACGGGCGAGTTCCACGAAGCGCTCGGAGCGGATTCAGACTACATCATGACTGACGGTTTCTGGTCGTCGAGCTATCCCTATCGAGGCGCCAAGGAACTCGGCGATCGCTACGAGGCCGAATTCAAGAAGGACTCCGTCACAGTCGGCGCCTTCTACGCTAATGCGCAGGTGCTGGCGCAGGCGATCGAAAAGGCGGGAACCACCGATGCCGCCGCGCTGCATGACGTGATCTTCAACCAGGAATTCAAGGACACCGTCGTCGGCGATCTCAAATTCGACCAGACAGGCTTTGCCCTGATCCCCAGCGTTGCCACGCAATGGTGGCAAGGCAAGCACCAGCTAATCTTCCCTAATGGCAACTGGACCTACAAGCCGGCCCCGGCCTGGGACAAGCGCTGAGCGGCGAGGGCACGGGCTCCGACATTGCCGCCTGCACCTTCTCCCCCGTCCTACGCGGGGAGAAGGGTGGCGGGGCGACGAGGGCGGCGCTGACCTCGACAGATTGCATGGACAGCTTCCCCTGGAGAAACGGAAACACACGATGCAGCCTGACGAAACCTTGCTTCGCCTCGAGGCGATCCAGAAGCGGTTCGGCGGGCTTGTCGTGCTCAACAACATCGACATCGCCGTCGGACCCAATGAGCTGATCGGCCTGATCGGTCCCAACGGCGCCGGCAAGTCGACACTGTTCAACGTAATTACCGCGCTCTACACCCCAACCCAGGGCCGTATCCGCTTCCGTGGCGAGGACATCACCGGCACGGCCCCGCATCGCATCTGCCGGCTCGGCATTGCCCGCACTTTCCAGCTGGTGCGCACGTTCCTGACCATGACCGCCTTCGAGAACGTCATGGTTGGCGCCGTCTATGGCTCCGGCGGCCGGGTCAAGCATGCGACGGCAGCCGCCGAGGAGGCCCTTGAACTGGTCGGGCTGACTGGCAAGCGCGATATCCGCACTGCACACATGACGCTGTCGGACCGGCGACTGCTGGAGATCGCGCGAGCCGTTGCCTCCCGCCCGGGGCTGCTGTTGCTGGACGAGCCGATGGCGGGGCTGAACCCGACCGAGATCCAGCGCATGGTCGATGTCATTCGCCGCGTGCGCACAGACAAGGGGGTCTCGATCCTGTGGGTAGAGCACAAGGTCGATGCCATCATGAAGGTGTGCAGCCGGGTAATCGTGCTGGACCATGGCGAGAAGATCGCCGACGGCACGCCGCGCGAGATCGTTGCCAACCGCAAAGTGATAGAGGCCTATCTTGGCGAACCGGCTGCTTGAAGTGAACAACGTGGAAGTCGCCTATGGCGACGTCGGCGCGTTGTGGGGCGTGTCGATCCACGTCGAGCCCGGCAGCATCGTCGCCATTGTCGGCGCCAACGGCGCGGGAAAGACGACGCTGCTGAAGACCATCTCCGGTCTGCTGAAGCCGAAGCGCGGCGAGATCTTCCTCTCTGGCGCGCTGCTGGCCGGCAAGGCGCCGGAGGAGATCGCGACGATGGGCATCGCGCATGTGCCGGAAGGGCGCGGCCTGTTCCGGCAGATGACGGTGCTGGAAAACCTCGAACTCGGCGCCTTCCAACCCAAAGTTCGGAAGCGCTTCAAGCAGTCGCTGGAGAAAGCTTACACGCTGTTTCCGCGGCTAAAGGAGCGGGCAGGGCAGAAGGCCGGTTCGCTCTCCGGCGGCGAGCAGCAGATGCTGGCCATCGCGCGCGCCACCATGTCGGACCCGTCGCTGCTGATTCTCGATGAACCGTCGTTGGGGCTGAGCCCGATCGTGGTGCAGCAGATGTTCGCTCTGATCGAGACCTTGCACAAGCAGGGCGTCACCATCCTCTTGGTCGAGCAGAATATCCATCAGGCACTGAAGGTCGCCGACTACGCCTTTGTGCTGAAAACCGGCGAGCTTGCCATGCAAGGCACCGGTGCCGAGCTCATCGCCGATCCCGAAATCCAGAAGGCCTATATGGGCGTATTGGAGGTGCAATGATGCAGAACATTCCGCCTCCCGAAATCCTGCTGCAACTGTCGCTCAACGGCGCGCTGGGTGGCGCCATGTACGGCGTTGCGGCGGTGGGCCTCAGCCTCATCTTCGGCACCATGCGGCTGATCTTTCTGGCGCAGGGCGCGATGATCATCCTGTCCGCCTATTTCGTACGAGCGCTGTTCTACGGCGTCGGCATCGACCCTTTCGTGTCGCTGCTGATCGTCGTGCCCGTCGGGCTCGTTGTCGGCTGGCTGGTCTACCAAGGCCTGTTTCGCCGCGCGGCGGCAGCGGAGGACCGCAACATCTCGCTCTTGATCGCGGTCGGTCTGATGTTCCTGATCCAGAACCTGATGACGGTTATCTGGGGCGGCAACACCGCGGCGATCGTCACCTCCTACACGGCGAGCGGCATCGAGATTTTGGGCGTGCGCACCTCCTTCACCCGTTCGATGGGCTTCGTGATTGCGCTCGCCGGTACCGGCCTGGTGGTGCTGTTCCTGCGCAAGACATTGGTCGGTAAGGCGGTGCGCGCGGCCTCCGAGGACATTGAGGCGGCGACTCTGATGGGCATCAGCCCGCACCGCGTCAACGCCATCGCCTTCGCGATCGGCATAGCGCTTGCCGGAGCGGCCGGGGTCGCGGTGGCGACGACATTCCCGTTCAATCCGTTCGCCGGCTTCATCTTCAGCCTCAAGGCGCTGGTGGCGCTGGCGCTGGGCGGGATCGGCAATGTCGCGGGCGCACTTGCCGGCGGCATCATCCTCGGTCTGATCGAAGCCTATGTGCAGTATTTCATCTCGGGCGGCTGGACCAACGCCATAGCCTACGGCGTGTTCCTGGCGGTGCTCATGTTCAAGCCGGAAGGCCTGTTCAGCCGGCCCTACAAGAAGGCTTGAGCGTCATGATCAAGAAAGCCTTGCCGAAACAATTCTGGATTGGGATCGCAATTGCTGTGGTCGCGGCCCTCGCGCTGGTGCCGCTCGTGCCCGGCGCGATCGATTCTTATGCCTTTTCGCTCCTGTTCTTCGTTTTCATCTACGCCACCATGGCGCAAGGCTGGAACCTCGTCGCCGGCTTCGGCGGCCAGATCAGCCTCGGTAATCATGCCTTCTTCGGGCTCGGCGCCTACACCACCGCCATCCTGTGGAGCGGCAATTATCTCTGGGGCTCGTTCTATGACGCCTATCCGCGGATCTACTATTTCGACCCGGCGACGATGATGCTGGGCGGACTGGTCGCGGCCGTCGCCGCCATCATCATCGGCCTGCCGTTGCTGTCAAAGCTGCGCGGCGACTATTTCGCGCTCGGCACGCTCGGCTTCGGCGAGATCGTCAAGGTGATGTTCATCAATGGCGGTGATTTCACCGGCGGCGCCTTCGGCGTCGTGGCGCCCGCCGGCACCTTCGATACGCTCTTGCCGCACTATCTGGTCGGGCTCGGCCTGATGGTGGGCACGGCGCTTGCCATCCGCTTGCTGATGCGCTCGCGCTACGGCCTGGCGCTAGTCGCCGTTCGCGACGACGAGATGGCGGCATCGGCCAACGGCATTGACACGCTAAGGGTCAAGGTCGCCGCCTTTGCTGGCAGCGCCTTTATCGCCGGCGTCGCCGGCAGCCTGTACACCTACTACATCTTCCATGTCGGCCCGGACTCCGTCTTTGACCTTGACTGGATGCTTTTGCCGCTGATGATGACGGTGGTCGGCGGCACCGGCACGGTGCTCGGCCCGATCCTCGGTGCCTTCGTCATGTACGCGGTGTTCGACCTGG
Source organism: Mesorhizobium sp. LSHC412B00 (assembly GCF_000503035.1). Classification (NCBI taxonomy): domain Bacteria; kingdom Pseudomonadati; phylum Pseudomonadota; class Alphaproteobacteria; order Hyphomicrobiales; family Phyllobacteriaceae; genus Mesorhizobium; species Mesorhizobium sp. LSHC412B00. The sequence continues at coordinate 22,767 of NZ_AYWB01000006.1, forward strand.
CGCGCATAGTGGTGCCGGATTACCACCCTGTGATTTCGGGTCTGACCATCATCTTGGCGATGCTGTTCTTGCCGAAGGGGCTGATGCGGAGTTTTGCGGGCCGGGCGCGGACGGCTTGAGGCCTGAGTATAGCCCTATTGAGACGTAAGCGCTGCAGGTCGGGAGTGAGAGTCCTCGAGAAGGTGAGATAGAATGTGCCCCTATGTGGGTGCAAAACAATTTGCTGTGTCCGATAAAGGTACGGCTAGCAGCACCTTCCTAATGCACCACCACCATTCGCACTCGCTCCCGCACGTCTCTCGGCGTAACATCATACTTGCTTCTGAACGCCCGCGAAAAATGCGCGCTAGAATTGAACCCGCAGGCAAACGCGACTTCCGAGATGGAGGCTGAGGCGCGGGCGGGCGACAGCAGCTCCTCCTTGCTGCGCTCCAGCCGCCTATCCCACACGAATCGCTCCAGTGTGGTGCCTTCGCCTTCGAAGGCGCGGTGCAGATAGCGGCGGGAGCAGCCCATGTGGCGGGCTATGTCCTCGGCCGACAGGTTTGAACGCGCCAGGTTGGCGTCGATATAGGCGACGATGCGTTCACGCAGCGCTTCCAGCGGCGAGCGGCGGAACTCCGGTGCCGTCGGCCTTGCCTGGATGAGTCCGTTGACGAGTTGTATAAGGCTTTCTCCGACACGGCGGCAATTGGCCTCGTCGAGCTTGTGCGCGGTGCCGATCGCCATCTGCATCAGACCGGAAACGATATGGGTGAGGCTATCGTCGTTGCCAGGCAACGGCACCGGCGCCGAGAGACGCGTCAACGTCCCGTCGCCGAAAGTCGAGCGCGGCACCTGCAGGATGAGTTGGTCGACATCCGACAGGTTTTGCAGCGAATAGCTGCGCATTGGATCATAGATGATCGCAGCGCGTGGGCCGAGATCGACCGCGACCTCCTTCTGCTCGAAACGGCTGCGGCCGCTGAGCTGCATCAGGATCTTGATCGCATCGGGATCGAAGCTACGCCAGAAGGTGCGGTCGCTGACGACGAGATGCGACTTGGCCTTGATCTCGGAGAGCCGGCAGGAGCCGAGATGCACGGACACGAGCTTCGGCAGCGACGGCGCCTCGCCGCGCGAGAAACGCTGGGTGATCGGGCCGAACAGCATCCGCGACGCGGATAGGAAAGCCTCGCCATCGGCGACGCTCACGTGGTGGGCGGTCATAAGTCTCCTCCACATTCTCATTGTTCCCGTCTTGTCGCGGGATTGTGACGCTGCGGCAGCGCCGCGCCATCCTTAACATGATAAGCATCTTTGCCGCAACGGCGGAGGTGCTTCACGCCGCGCCGCCCGGCCAGCCGGAAGCCGGATGGGCGCTGGTCAGCATCAGCCATGTCGGACTCTGTGGGACCGACTACCATATTTTTGAAGGCAAGCTCCCTACCTGGCCTATCCGCGCATCATGGCATGAACTCTCGGGCACCGTGACCGCGGTCGGTGAGGGCGTCGCCATCGAGTTCGGTGAGCGGGTCGGAGCCGGCTCGCGGCCGCCGAAGGTAGGGCTGCGATGCCCGAGCCGGTGAAATAGATGTTCGCGGCAGTTGCGATCGCCGACCGGTTGGCTGCTTGCGCCCCGGGGGGCAGCCGAAGGCCGGGATCTAAAACGCCGCAATATTGCCTCTCAAGCGGCTCCTGCTTCGAAGGCAGTCGCCGCAATGTCGATGCAGTCGGCTCATGATGTGCCGAGTTTCGATCTCGCATGGCGATGTAACTTATGCGATCAGCCCGTACTGCCGTGCCTTGTTGCGCAAGAACGGCAGACCGTTGCCCATTACAACCGCTTCACTCTCGGCCACCGGACGCCACACGCTGAGGCCAAACGCCAGACGCGGATCCATGTTGATGAAGCTCTCCATCGCGAGCCCGCCCTTGAAGCCGATCGCGGCCAGCGTTGCGAACGTCTCATCCCAATTGCAATTGCCCTCGCCCGGGGTGCCGCGATCAGACTCGGAGAGGTGGATATATTTGAGGTAATCGCGGGCGACGATAATACCGTTGCCCATACCTTTCTCCTCTATGTTCATGTGATAGGTATCAAGGTGCACGAACATATTGTCGGCGCCGACTCTCTCGATTAGTGCCACCGCCTGAGCCGCGGTGTTGATGATGTGGTTCTCGTAGCGGTTCACGGCTTCAACACCGAGTTCGATGCCGCGAGACTTGGCTTGCGCGGCGGCGGACGTCATCACTTTTGCAATGTTATCAAGTTCGTCCTGCGTAGGTGGCACGCCAGTACGCTCGCCGATGCCGCCATAGATTACGCCGCATAGCGCCTGGGCTCCGATGTCGGCCGTCTTGTCGATAGCCACCTTGAGAAAGTCAATCGCCTCCTGTGGGTGGCGCGATGCCCACGCATATTCGGGCAACCCTAGCGAGCACACCGCCTGCATGCCATTTGCCGCCAGCAGCTTGCGGGTGTGATCGGCATCGCAAGAAAATGGATCGGCCAGCGAAATTTCAATGAAATCGAGATCGTATTTTTTCACCGCCGCTACAGTGTGCTCGGCGCCCTCTACGGACCAACCACTCGTCCACATGCTCGTATGAACGCCAAAACCCTTCATCGTGTTGTCCTCATGAAATTGAGCTGCCCGGCAGCCCACCGCAAGATCATGACGCCGATCAGCATGATGCCCCAAATGGCTGTGGCCAGGTGCTGGCTGGCGCCCAAGAGATTCAGTCCCGAAGAAAGCAACTGCAAAACGATGAGGGCTAGGAAGACCGAAACGACCTTGCCGAAGCCGCCAAACGGATTCACCCCGCCCAAGAAGCAGGCAAGCACCGTAATCAGCACATAGGACTCGCCATGGCCGACACGGACGGAATTGAATCGTGCCATCATGATAATGCCGGCCAACGCACACATGGCGCCAGACAGCGCGTAGATCAGAATGATCACGCGTCGCGTCGAGATGCCGGAATAGCGCGTCGCCTCGATGTTGGAGCCGACCATATAGTTGGAAAAGCCAAGCCTGGTTCGGGTCATCAAGACATGCCAGACGATGACTGCGCCGAGCAGTATCAGCAGCGGGACAGGAATGCCGACGATGCTGCCGTGACCCAGGGGCTGGATGAATTCGGGAAAGCCCGAAATATCGGCGCCGCGGGTCAGAAACTCGCCAAGGCCGCGCAGGAAAATCATCACCGAGAGCGAAACGAGGATGGGGTGCGCGCCGGTATAGGCTATCACCGGGCCCATGACCAAGCCGCTTGCCGTGCCAACGCCGACCGCAAGAACGGAACCGAGTAGAAAGGCATAGATGCTTGCGTCCGGTCCTCCGTTGGCCTGAAGAACCCAGGCGAGCGTGAGGCCACAGAGATTGGCCGTGAACGTCACGGCGAGATTGATGCCGCCCGAGATGATCGGCATCAACATCGCGAGCGTAAGCAGTCCAAGTTCAGGCAACTGGAAGGCCACCGATTCAAAGGTAGCTTTGGACAGGAATCGCGGCGAGAGAGATCCGAAGAATGCAATCACCAAAATCAATGCCAGCAAAAGTCCGATATTCTCGGCGCCCAACGTGCCGGCAAGACGGCGCAAGAATTCGTGCCGTAGCGCTCCAGTTTCGAGCACGCGCTGCGTCATGTACCCATCCTCTGCCGCAAGCCCGCGAGGATATGCCCGAGCGGCGCGTTGGACAGCGTGATGGCAATCAAGATGATCGCCCCGACGATCATCTTGAAAGCATAGGGAGAGATGCCGAGGAGGTTCAGCCCGTTTTGCGTCACCGACACAAGAAACACGCCAAGGATGCAACCGAGCACGGTGCCGCGCCCGCCACCCAGTCTGGCACCGCCAAGGACTACCGCTGCCAGCACGTCCAGCTCGCGCCCCACCAATGCGTTGGGCACGACTTCCTGGGAATAGTGCACCTGCACAAGTCCCGCGATCCCGGCCATCAAACCAAGCCAGCCGAAGGCAATGAAGTGCATCGCCGCGATGTTGATACCGAGGCGACGGGCGCCCTCCGGGTTGTCGCCAAAAGCGTATAGCTGCCGTCCCGTGGTGGTATACCGGATAAGCCCCCAGGTGGCGGCGACGCAGACCGCCATGATCGCAACCGGCAGTGTTAGCTCGGCCCAATTGCCATTCGCCTGTTTGAACTCGAAAAGCACAGTGCGATGCGTCCACCATGCAGGCAGATTGTAGATCGATACACCGTGCGTGAAGAACATCAGCAGGCCGAAAAAAATATTGAAGGTGGCGATGGTGACAACGATTGAAATGATCTGGAAATAGTAGATGAGGCCGGCGTTCACCGCACCCAGGGTGATCCCGACAATTGCCGCCAAGGTGAGGCCGATGAACCAATCACCACCTCCCATTTGGGCTAGAGCCAGCGCCACGACGTATTGAACCACTGACGCGGCCACAGCGAAGGAGATGTCGATGCCTCCCGCGATCAACACCACCAGCAGCCCAACCGCGAAGATCAGATTTGTCGAGCTTGTGTTGAGCAGGTTGAAGAGATTGGCAATGGTGAAGAATTTGTCGCTCGCAACCGAGAGACCTGCGCTCATGATGAGAAGAACCACAACGAGCCATGTCTCGGTGGGATGAGCCCGGAAGAGCTTGCCGCGGTTACGCATAGACGGCAGCTTCCAGGTCACCGAGCGGGATGGCGTGCGGATCGTATTCGGCGACTATCTTGCCCGCAGCCATATGAAGGATACGATCGGCGTTGAAATAGACCTCCGGCACTTCATCGGATATCAGCAGAATCGCCAGGCCTTCGGCAGCGAGCTTGGCGACAATCTCGAAGATGCCGGCCCGCGCGCCAACGTCCACCCCCACGGTTGGCGAATCAAGAATGATCAGTTTCAGGCCGACCGCCAGCCATTTGGCGATGGCCACCCTTTGCTGGTTGCCGCCCGAGAGCGTGGAAATCGCATCGGTCTGCCGCCCGACTTTTATCGCCAATTCCTCGATCCAATGATTGACGAGCGCGTCCTTCTTCTCCGAGGAGATCAGCCCTCGATCAAGGATCTTGTCGAGCACCGGGATAACGGCGTTGTCGGCGATGGACTGAGCTTGTATGAGACCAAGGGACAAGCGGTCTTCGGAGAGATATCCAATACCCGCGCGGATTGCGTCGCGGTTGGAGTTCAGATGAAGAACCGTCCCGTTGAGTGCGATGCTGCCGCCGTCTGGGCGCAGCATGCCGAAAATAGAAAGCGCGAGTTCTGTGCGACCGGCGCCGAGTAGCCCGGTCAGGCCAAGCGTTTCACCTCGCCGTATTGTCAGCGAAACGTCGTCATAGTCGCCTGCGCGGGTCAATCGATCGATCTTCAACACGACGGGTGATCCACTAAGGTTTCTCGTGCTCACGGTTTGGTCGAACGTCTTGCCGGTCATCAGTTCGGTGAGGCGTGATTGGGTCATTCCGGCGGTCGGGAACACCCCAACGACCTTACCGTCGCGCAGAACGGTGACGCGACTTGAGATCTCCAGAACTTCCGCAAGGCGATGGCTGACGAAGACGATGGCCATGCCTTCATTCGAGAGTGTTCGAACGATCGCGAGCAACCGGTCTGTTTCCGATTGAGTAAGCGACGATGTGGGCTCGTCCATGAAAATAACCTTCGCATCGCCGGCGAGCGCCCGGGCGATGGCGACGATCTGACGTTGGGCGATTGCAAAGCTACGCAGAGGCGCGTCGACATCGAGGTCGGCGCCAAGCCGCACCAACAGCCCTCGCGCCACCTCGCGAATGCGCGAATGATCGACGAGCCGAGGCATGTTGCCGAGGACAGTTCTGATCCCGATATTTTCCGCGACTGTCATTTCAGGAAACAGTGCGAGGTCCTGCCAGATGACTTCCACCCCGGCGCTGCGCGCCGCAGCCGGCGACATGATGTCGACAGACTTTCCGGCGATCGACATGTTTGCGCCGGCTAGCGGCTGACAAACGCCGGTGATTACCTTGATCAGGGTGCTCTTGCCGCTGCCGTTCTCACCGGCGATGCATTGCACTTCACCCGGGAGAACCTCGAAGGCGACATCCTGGAGGGCTCTAACGCCACCAAATGTGACGCTTATGTTGCTAAACGACAGAACCGATGGGAGGTCCTGCGTCGTAGACGCGACGAGGTTCACGGCGGGCCCTTCTGAAATGACAAGGATGGGGCGTGCCGGGATTGATTTGCCACCCCGGCACGCCAGCCATGGTCCGCCATCTAAAGCCCTAGGGCTGCAAGACCATCGACCGTTTCGACCGTGATAGGCTGCACAGCGTCCACGATGATGGTGCCGGTTTTGAAGTCAGGGTGAACGACACCCAGACCTTCGATCGTCATGCCGTCGGTGATTTCACCGCCGCCCGCCAGAAAATCAGCCATCGTTACGAATACTTTGCCCGCTTCCAGAGGATTCCACATATAGCCGCCGTCAATAATGCCGGATTTGAGCATTGCGCTGCCTTGGCTAGGCGAGAATGAACCGACAAGAACCACCTTGTCACCAAGCTTCTGCTCCTCGATCGCGCGTCCGGCGCCGATCGGTCCCTGACTGCCGAACGTCAGGAAGCCGCCGAGGTCAGGATTGGCGGCAAGCACATCCAGAGCCGTCTTTCGGCTGTCATCGGCGCTCTCGGCGACGCCATATCTGTCGCCAACCATCTGCATGTCGGGAAAGTTCTTCTTCAGGTAGGCGATTGCAGCATCGGCCCAGGCATTGTGTGCGGGCACAGTAAGAGAACCTACGTACACCACGTACTTGCCTTTGCCGCCCATTTTCTCGGCAAATAGCTTAGCATGGGCCTCACCGAAACCAACGGCCGAGACCATTTCGAAGTCCCAATCAGCGTTCACCTGGTCCGGCGATTCATGAGTTATAACCTTGATGCCCGTTTCGCGCGCCTTTTTTAGAACTGGCTCGAGAACGTTTGCATCATTCGGCACGACCCCAATTACGTTGACGCCCTGAGCTATCAGGTCTTCGATCGCGCGGACCTGAAGTGCCGGGTCGGCGCTGGTCGGCCCGACCATGAAGCCGTCGTCGCCAAGCTCTTTCGACTTTTCCTTTATTCCCGTTTCCATCGCATTGAACCAGGGAATACCGCCGATCTTCACGACGACTCCAACCTTGATGTCCTTCGCCAGTGCAGCATCCATTGTGGCGACCGAAAGAGCTGCGCCGAACGCCGCCGCGAGTATAGTTTTTGCTAACATTTAGTTCCTCCCTGATTGACGAGTTTTTGGGTTGCCTATTGCCCATGTCGGCTTTGTTTGGCCCACCCCTTTGGGCCCTACGGCATTGACGCACTCGGCGCCGCATTCCTCCCAGAACGCGCCATAAAAGACTTTGAATGCCGGCCGGTCAAGGTGCTAAATAGATTTAGCAAGGCGGTCACGCCACCAGCGTCTAAAAACATTTCTCGATTGATGTAAACGATCCGCCCTTTCGCACTCAGGCTGCACCCGTAGAAACGACATGCGATCCCCCGCGAGCCTTGGGTCGAGGCGGTGCTACCCAGATCCGAGGTGCTGATGAACGGAGTTGAACTTCTGCAACGATGTCTCGTGACAAAGAATTGCTAGTGGTCGATGCTCGATTTGGATGCCGAATCCCAATCTTCTTGGGCGCCGTCATGCTCTCCGGTTCGCCCAAAGCTGGTCGGTACGGTCACCAGCGGAAAGTGGTCTATCGAATAATTCTCCAGAAGCGAAAATCCTTCAGCAATCATCACCTCGACATTCTGTCGGACCATGGTCACATCGAAGGGCAAATGCGCCGCGAATGGATCCCAGTCGAAGCTTCCGACAACAACCCGTCCAAGCTCACTTGAGGCTAGCGTCGAAGTGAACCGCAATGTTCCTTCAAGAGCGGTCACGCCGTTGACGAACATACCTGAGGGCAGATGCCCAAGCTGAGCGTATCGTGCAGCGAGAGACCGAGCAGCGTTGGTCGGTGCGTATCCGCAGCAGTCAATCGTGCCCGGGCCCGTAACAATCCCATGCGCTGCCAGCGCATCGTGAAAACCCAGCAAACGGCTACGTGTTGCGTCATCATCGCTGACCCCGCCAAAGAAGAAGAGATCTTCGGTGGAGCCCCCTCGTTCTTTCAATTTCTGAACAATGATCTCTGTGAGCGCCTTGGCGCCCCCGTAGTTGTCAGAAACAACTGAGGGAGCCCGACGGCCTGGCAGATCGATGTTGATGCACCGGACGCCCGCTGCCCGGCACAGATCATTCAGCGGATCGGGGTCACGAACGCCTGCAAGGAAGAGAAATTCCACCTGCTGAGCCAGCAGGGTTTCCGTCACACTCAACTCGTTATCAGGATTGCGATGGGTGCTGACGACGATCGGGCACAAGCGGTGGACGCGGGATTCCGCTTCAAAGGCTTCGGCCAATCCGGCGAAGAAGCGATTGCGGTAATGTGGCAAGATCATTCCAGCGAGTCCGGATCGGGAAAGCCGCAATCCTCGTGCCTTGAGGTTGACAGCATAGCCAAGCCGCTCAGCCCAATCGAGGATGGTCGCTGCGGTTTCCGCCTTGATCCGGTGCTGTTGCCACGAGCCATTGAGGACGAGACTGACGGCGGTCGGGGACGACTTTGCCGCCACCGCGATATCATAAATCGTTGACTTGCGTCGGACAGACTTTCTCGCCATTGGTGACGCTCCCGCTGGGAGATGCAGTAGACGCTAGTGCGGGGTCAAGGCAACATCTCTAAATTGCGTCAAACGGTTTGGAGGAGCGACCCCACGGAAGGACGCGGCCTCTCGTGCCTCCGGTCCGGTCTCCCTGATTGTCTCGATCGTTGCAATGACAGCGCCAGGGAAATCGGCAGATTTGGGATTTTCCCTGAAGCTTCGTTCAGCGTCACTGGAGACACCAACCCCAGTGTTTCGGCTTTGGTCTCCCCGATGATCAATCACCTTGCAAAGGTCGACGAGAAGTTTCGATCAGTTTGGAGCCCACCGTTGGCGATGGTCGGGCGCACGCGTCACGATCGAGTCCTCCGTTTCAATAGCGGGAAGATGAAAGCTTTGGGTTTCTGAGTCTCTATCTGGCCCCAAAAGGGTGCTGCCGGATGCGCCTTCGTCTCCGGGCGTTGTTTGCGTACTTGGCCGAGGTGCCCTTGCTTGGCAAGTTCCTTCCGCGACAAGGTCTGCTCGACAGCATTTTCGTCGCTATTGCCAATGCGGAGCCCCGGAGGATCAAAACCGGTTAGCAGCATGATGCCGACGGTTCAGAGCAAGCGACTCAGATTCCCGATTTGCTCAGAGTCTCCCAGCCTGTGGCTCTCCGTGCAGCGGGCCTTGAGCGTCTGGCTCGACCTTTTTGAAAGCTCGCCTCCAATCGCTGGACGAGTTTGGCGGCAAGGCTAGTCGTCTCCATCGGTGTTATGATCGATGCCAGGGAGGCCGCCTGGACCATGGCGTGAACTCATTGCCGTATGCTGGCAGTGCAAGGCAATGAACTGACTGCACAATATGTAGGTGCATTCGTGGATCAAATTTCCAGATAGCCAAACAGCGCACGTATCTCGATTAGGTGGCAAGGAGTTGCGAAAGCTATGTTCGCAGTTTGAGAATCGTCCGATATGCCGCACAACGATGCCGGCAAGACGAGCCGAGGATGATCTGAGGCAATGTTCAGATCCAAGAAGGACGGTTACCTGTGACCCAGAAAGGAATCACACTAAAGGACGTTGCCGCAGCGGCTAAGGTGTCGCGCGCCACGGCCGCGCGGGCGCTCAACAGCTATGGTTACGTTGGCGACGAGACGGCGCTCCGCGTGCTTGAGGCAGCCGAAAGGCTGGGCTATCGGGCCAACCTCGTCGCGCAGGCGCTGCGCAGCGGACAATTGCCGATCATAGGCTTCGTGCCCGGCGATATCCAGAATCCGTTCTTCGCCCGAATCGCGCACGACATAGAGGTGGAACTGCGCAAGCACCGCCACAATCTTCTGATTGCCAGCAGCGAGGAGAATGTAGAACAGGAGAAAGAACTGCTTGAGAGCCTTCGCTCGCTCAGCATTCGCGGCTTCATCCTTGCCCCAACGTCTGCAACCGACAGCCAGCATATTGTGCAACTGGCCCGCGAAGGCGCACCGATCGTGCTCATCGACCGCGTGGTAAAGGACCTGCAATGCGACAGCGTCGTCGTCGACAACGAGGGCGGGGCACGCGAGGCAGTGGACTATCTGGTTGGCAACGGTCACCACCGGATCGGTCTTTTGCGCGACGAGTCACGCATCTTTACGGCACAGGAACGCTTGGCTGGCTACCAAAACTCGCTCCACTCGCATGGGATCGCAATCGATGAAGCGCTCATCGGCGTATCGCGCTCGACCGTCGAGCACGCCATCGAAGCCACGATCCGCCTGTTCAGCCGGCGCAATCGCCCGACCGCACTGTTCACGGTGGACAGCCTCATGACGCAAGGCGCGCTTCTTGGCCTGCGTTCAATGGGGCTCTCGATTCCGCATGATGTGTCGGTGGTTGGCTTCGATGACTTCAACCTCGCCACGTTCACCGATCCGCAGATAACGGTCGTGGCGCAACCCATCTCCGAGATCGGACCGCTCGCCGCCAGATACCTGCTGGAGCGGCTTGCCGGCAAAAAGGTTGCACCGCGCCGTACCCGATTTCAGACCCGCTTGATCGTACGCGGATCGGTTGCCCGGCGCGCTGTGCGCTAAAGAGCAAACCCCTCGATTTCGGAGAATTTCGTCTAAAGGACTTGCCATTGGCGAAATTGCGTGCCCATTATTGCTTGTGAGATCGATCTCACATTGGGAAAACGAGCTAGACGGCCCACCGACGCCTAAGGCGGGCTAGAGGCCTGTAACATGCGAAATACAAGGAAAACGTCATGCTGAACTTCGATAGGGACCGCTTCGTGAAGATCCAAAGCGGGGCCGTCGCCGTCGCAGGTGAGGTTCGCTCACTCATGCGCACACTGCTGGCAGATGGCGTCGAGCGGCTGTTTTTCATGGGCACCGGCGGCGTGCAGCTTCTAACCTTGCCCGCGATCGAGTTGGCGCAGCGCTGTTCCACCTTCCCGGTGAGCGGTGCCTATCCGGCGCAGGTCGTGATCGATCCGCCCGCCGGTCTCGACAGCAAGGCCGTGGTGGTCATCCCGTCCTTGTCGGGCACGACTAAGGAAGGCGTCGAGCTCATGGCCTTTCTGAAAAAACCCGGTGTGCGCACGATTTCGCTCACCGGCCATTCGGATACGCCAATCGCACGGGAGGCTGACCACAATTTCACGAACTTCGCCGAAGACGACACCTCGTCGGAATCCTTCTACCTGCAGACGCTGCTGATCGTCCTGGCCCTGCTGGAAGAGCGCGGCGAATATGATGATTTTGATGGCACTGTCGCCGAACTCAAACTGCTGCCGGATCTGCTTGCCGACGCCAAGGCTGCCTTTGAGGACAGGGCGGCCGAACTGGCCCAGACAATCAAGGACGATACCTATCACATCTTCACCGGCGCCGGCTCGGTGTGGCCGGAGGCACACTATTACGGCATGTGCATCCTCGAAGAGATGCAGTGGATTCGCACCCGCCCGGTGCACGCCGCCGACTTCTTCCACGGTACGCTCGAGTTGGTCGAGCCGGGCGTCAGCGTTTTCGTGTTCAAGGGCGAAGATGCCCTTCGGCCCCTGGCCGACCGGGTCGAGAACTTCGCCAGGCGCTACACGGACCGCGTTCGCACGCTGGACGCGGCCTCGGTCAAGTTGCCGGGCATCTCCGCAAAGGTCCGCGGCATGATCTCGCCGGTTCTGCTCGCCACCTTGCTCGAGCGGCTGAGCGCCCATCTCGAGGTGCTGCGCAACCACCCGCTGACCACCCGTCGCTACTACAAACGCGTGGAATATTGATCCCCTCTTACCTCTGAAGGAGCTATCCATGAAACGTTCGCTGCAAGTCGTGGCGGTCACGGTGGCCGCGGTATCATCATTGGGGTTGTCGATAAGCGGCAGTTCCGCCGCTTCGCCGGCTGTCACGGCCGACCCAAACGCCAAGGTGGAATACACCGGCACGCTTTCGGTCCTGACCAAGTTCGGGCTGCAACAGCTGTCGCCCTATTTCGTCAACCTGGCACAGGCCTATGAGAAGCTCCATCCGGATGTGAAGGTCGAACTTATCCAGGAGAGCGACGACAGCGTGAAGGGCAAGACCAAGACGCTGGTCGCTTCCAACTCGCTGCCCGATATCTATTTCTCCTGGACAGGCAGTTGGGGTGGCAATTTCGTGCGCGGCAATCGCGCCGTTGATCTCACGCCCGTCATTGCTGCCGATACCGAGTGGGGCAAGTCGCTGTCTCCAGCCGCCGTCAAGGCGTTCCAGTACAACGGCAAGTTCTATGGCATTCCGCTTTACCAGGATGCCAAGTTCATGGGCTACAACAAGCAGATCTTCGCCAAGCTCAGCCTCAAGGCACCCGCCACTTTCGAGGACTTGCTGACCAGCTGCGATGCCATCCGCAAATCCGGCGTGACACCGATCTCCTTCGGCAACAAGGAGGCTTGGCCGGCGATCCACTTTGCAGGCCAGCTGCTCGCCTACAACGTGCCGCAGGCAACGCTGGAACGCGACTTCGATCCGGCCACCGCCCAATACAGCGATCCAGGCTATGTCGCAGCACTCAAGCAGTTCAGCCAGCTTGTCGAGCGCTGCACCGATGGCGCCGGCGTCAACGGCACATCCTATGCCTCGGCTCTCCAGGCCTTCACCAACGCCCAGTCGGCCATGTACTACCAGGAAATCATCGAGTTCGATCAGGCCGCCACGCCGGAGTCGGCGTTAAAGCCCGCCGATTTCGGATTCTTCCGGCTGCCGGTGCCCGCCGGCGCCAAGGGTGACGCCAAGTCGATCGAGGGCGCGCCGGAGGGCTACATGATCAATGCGGCATCGAAGAACATCCCGCTGGCGATCGATTTCATGAAGTTCGTGACCTCGAAGGAAAATGCGCAGGTCTTGTCTGCGCCACCCTATGGCCAGCCGAGCGCCACCATCGGCGGCGCCTCGGAATCGAACATGAGCGCGGCTGTGGTCGATGGCCTCAAGGATATCAACGCCGCCTCATACCTCATGCCCTGGCTGGATACGGCCAACCCACCGCGCGTCGCCGCCGTCTGGCTGTCCAGCCTGCAGGCGCTGGCGGGCGGCTCGATGACGCCCGAGCAAGTGATGGACGAGGTGCGCAAAGCCGCATCCGCGGCCAAATAAAGCAGGCGAGCATGGCAAGGGCCTCGGACACAGTGGACAGCGGCGCCGACATCGGCGTCGCCAGGCCGCAACGGCCAAAGAGCCGGCGGGCCTGCTTCGCCAACCTGTTGTCGTTGCGATGGGCGGCGATCGCGCTCATCCTCATCGGCTGGTTCGTCTATTATCCGATCGTCGACAATTTCATCGTCAGCACCACCGACCAGGACATCTACACCGGCGAGGTCACCAATGTCGGCCTCGCCAACTACGACCGGCTGCTGCATGACCCGGTCGTGCTGCTGGCGCTGTGGAACAACTGCCTCTACGCTCTCATCTCCGTCATCTTCCAGGTCTTCGGCGCGTTCCTGCTGGCGGCCATTATCGAGGACCTGAAAAGCGAAAGCTGGCGCCGGCTGTGGCGCGCCGTCTATTTCGTGCCGTCGGCAATCTCGATCACGGTGACCGGCCTGCTGTTTTATTTCATCTACCAGCCGCAGATCGGCTTGCTGGATGCCGCGCTCAGCCGTGTTGGACTGAGCCAGCTCGTCATGCCTTGGCTCGGCAATGAGCACACCGCCATCTATGCCATCATCGCCATGAGCCAATGGCAGGGTTTTGGCTATTCGACGCTGCTGTTCGCCATCGCCATCCAGAAGATCCCGCGCGACCTCTACGATGCCGCAACGATCGACGGCGCGGGTCCTCTTCGCCGCCTGTGGAGCATCACCTTTCCGCTGACCCGGGAAATGACGGGGTTGATGATCATCGTCACCATCACGGGCGCGTTCCAGGTGTTCAACGAGGTCATGGTGATGACCGCAGGCGGGCCCAACAACAGCAGCCAGGTGCTGGGCACGTGGCTCTACCAGAAGGCCTTCATCGAGGACAATTTCGGCTATGGCGCGGCGATCGCCGCCGTCATCTTCATGTTGACCATGCTCACAGGTGCGGCACAGCTCTGGTACACCAAGCGCCGCCGGGTGCAGCTATGAGTGCGATGGTCGCAGCCGGTCGCAGCCGGCACGTCAATGTGTGGTCGGTCATCGCCAGGACGTTGCTCTATTCATTCCTGGTCTGCCTTGGTGTCGTCGTCATCTATCCGCTGATCTGGATGGCGCTGAGCGGCTTCAAGGACAATGCGCAGATCTTCGGCGATCCCTTCGCCCTGCCCACCCATTGGTCGTGGAACAATTACGTGCAAGCGTGGAACCAGGGCGTGCGTGGCTACGTGACAGTCTCGGTGCTGGTGACCGGCGCTTCGGCCATATGCACCGTGCTGATCAGCGCCTGGACGGCTTTCGGCCTGACCCGCACCAAGATGCCGGCAAAGCCGCTGGTTATCGCCATCGTTCTGGGCGGCTTGATGCTGAGCCCCACGGTGGCGATCATTCCACTGGTGAAGATGTTGCAGGCGCTCGGTCTCTACAACACCTACTGGGCGCTGATCATTCTCTACACGGCGTTCCGTGTGCCGTTCACCACCTTCCTCATCCGCGCCTACATGCTGGATCTGCCTGAAGACATCGACGAGGCGGCGACGATGGATGGCGCCAGCGAGGGTCAGATCTTCTGGCGCATCACCTTGCCGCTGTGCCGGCCGATCATCATTTCCTGCGTCATCCTGCACGTCCTGTTCGCCTGGAACGAATATCTCTTCGCCATGATCTTCACGAGCGGCTCGGATGTGCAGACGCTGCCGGTCGGACTGACGTCGATCATGGCAACCCACGGGACCAACTATGCCGTGGTGTTCGCGGCCATGACGATCTCGGCGCTGCCTATCGTGATCGTGTTCTTTGGCGCGCAACGCTACTTCATCCGTGGCTTGGCCGAAGGCATCGGCAAATAACAATTCCCGAAAGGAGCCTTCATGCCGCAGCTCGCTGCTCATCAGCTGATCGGAGCCAATTTCAGCTTCCAGCACTTCCCCTTCGATGAGGTCGCCAGGACGATCCGAGGCTTTGGCCTGCGCGAGATCGAGCTGTGGGGGATTGCCCAGCATCTGGACCTGTTCCACGCCACGGACGCACGTGTCGAATCCGTTCGCCGGGTACTCGCCGACAACGAGCTGTCGGCCTGGTGCTTTACGCCTGAGCAGGTGTTGTATCCAATCAACATTGCCTCCGGCGACGCCGCACTGCGCCAGGACAGCATCGAGCGGTTTTGGCGTGCAGCCGACATCTGCGCGGCGCTTGGCGCCCGCTATCTCTTCCTGACGCCCGGCCGGGGCTACGAGAGCGAACCCCGGCAACCGGCATGGGACCGCGCGGTCGGTTCGATCGGCGAGATCGCCCGGCGCGCCGCCGCAAACGGGGTGCGCTGCCTGCTCGAGCCGTTGCAGCGGTTCGAGAGCAACCTCGTCAATAATGCGGCAGGCCTGCGCCAAATGCTGGATGAGGTGGGCGCCGGCAATATCGATATCGTGCTCGACACTGTCGCCATGGCCACGGCCGGCGACACCGTGGCCGGCTATGTCGACCTGTTCGGCTCGCGGCTGGCGCATGTTCATCTGGTCGACGGCACGCCAGCCGGGCATCTGGTGTGGGGGGAGGGCACGCTGCCGCTCGACCACTATGTCAGCGAACTCGCGCGCCTCGGCTATGCCGGTAAGTTCACCTTCGAGCCGTTCGGCAACGGCTCCTACGCGCTCGATCCGGTAAAAGCCTGGACACGCTGCCTTGGCGCCATCGCGCCGTATATCGATCGCGCAACGGTGCCGGCATGAGGTCGAAAAAGCTTATCGCGGTCGGGGACAATTGCCTTGATGCCTATTTGACCAACAACTTGATGACGGTGGGCGGCAATGCCTTGAATGTCGCGGCGCAATGGCGGCGCAACGGCTGGTCCGCGCGCTATTTCGGCGCCGTCGGGAACGATCCCGAAGGCGACGTGGTGCTTGCCGAACTGCAAGGTGCCGGCCTATCTCCGGACGACGTCGAACGGCGTCCCGGCGATACGGCCGTCACCTTGCTGCGCGATGAATCCGGCGACCGGAAGTTCCTGCACGAATCCTTCGGTGTGGGCGAAAACTACATGCCGGCGCCCGCGCATTATGCGGTCATCGCCGCGGCCGACTGGGTGCATCTCGGCACCAACGCCAACAAGCACCTTGTTCAACGATTGGTGGCGGACCATGTGCCGTTCAGCATCGATCTATCGACCGCCCATATGGCGCTGCCGCTCGACGGTGTCCCGCTTTTGTTTGCGTCCGGACCGGACGATGTCGATGTTCCCATCGAGCCATCGCTGGGCGCGCTCAGGGCGGCCGGCGCAAGGCAGGTAGTTTTGACCTGTGGTCGACGCGGCTCCTACTTCGACGATGGCACGAATGTCGTGCATGCGCCGGCGACGCTTGTCGATGTCGTGGATACGTGTGGCGCCGGCGACAGTTTCATTGCCACTTTCCTCGCCGGCTTCCATTTCGGCGGCCTCGGCGCCCTGGAGGCATTGCACAGGGCGTCGATCGCGGCGGCGCAGACCTGCACCCATCTTGGCGGGTTTCCCCAGAGACCGCGTCCGATACCCGATTGGCTGCCAGCCAAATATGCCAGCTTCATTGTCGATGCGCAGGGAGCCCAAGCGTGAGTACAATTCGTTTGCGGCAGCCTGCGGTCGCGCTTGCATCTGACCGGTCGTTTTGGCTGCAGGACATTGCCGCCGCCCCTGCGACCGAGCCATTGCGAGGCGACGAGCGCGCCGACGTGGTGATCGTCGGTGGCGGCTATACCGGTCTGTGGACGGCGCTGCGGATCCTTGAACTTGCGCCGCAAACGCGGGTGGTGATCCTTGAAGCCGATCTGTGCGGATCGGGGGCCTCGGGGCGCAACGGCGGTCAGGTCCATTCATGGTTCGCCGAAATCGACCAGATCAGTGCGGTCGTCGGTCTCGAGGAAGCGCGCCTGCTGTGCGCCGACACGGTGGCATCGATCGCGGAGCTGAAGACGCTGCAGCAAAACGGCACCATAGACATGGACCTGAGGCTGGACGGATGGTTGTGGACAGCAAGCTCCATTGCGCAGGAAGGCGCCTGGGAGACCGCCGTGGCCTTGACGGCGGTTGTTGGAGAAAACCGTTTCAGCCCGCTGACAGCCGAGGACATTCAACGCCGCACCGGTTCATCGGCCTCCTATGTCGGCGTCGTCGAGACCACTGCCGGCACGGTCCATCCCGCCAAACTTGCCATCGGATTGCGCAAGCTGGCACTGGCACGCGGCGTCATCATCCATGAGCGCAGCCCGGTCCTCGCCATCGAACCCGGCATGACATGCACGGTGCGCACGGCGCATGGCGCGGTACGGGCTGACAAAATCGTGCTTGCCGCCAACGCCTGGCTTTCCGCGCTGCCGGAACTGCGGCGACATCTTTATGTCGTCGGCAGCGAGGTGATTGCCACTGCCGCCGTTCCCGAACTGCTCGACAGCATCGGTTGGCGCGACGGTGCCTCGATCTGCGATTCCCAGGCCCAGGTGCTCTACTACCAGCGCACCATCGGGGGCAGGGTGGTCTTCGGTCGTGGCAGCGGCAACGTCGCCTTCAGTGGAAATTTCGGCGCCAGCTTCAACCGCAGCCCGGAGCACGGTCGCGACAATATGCGAGAGCTGCATCGGGTCTACCCCTCGCTGCGCGGTGTGGCGATCGAATATGACTGGTCGGGGCCGATCGACTGCGTGCCTGAACACGTTCCTGTCTTCGACCACCTGCGCGATCATCCCAATATCTTCTACGGCATGGGATTTAACGGCACCGGCATCGCGCAGACGCCGATAGCCGGACGCATTCTGGCGAGCCTGGTGCTCGAGCGAAAGGATCGCTGGAGCGAAAGTGGTCTGGTCGGCATCGAGCGGCGCATGTCGCTGCCGCCCGAGCCTTTGCGTTATCTCGGCGCCAGGCTTGTCCGCGCCGCGGTGCGCCGCAAGAACGAGGCCGAGATCCGCAACCGAAAGGCGGGCAGGATCACCAATCTTCTGGCGGCCCTGAAGCCAGGCAGGCGCAAGAAGTAGCCGGGCATCTGGCTCATCGTCACGCTCTTCAAACCATGAGCCGGCACGTGCCGTCCCGATGACGGTGGACGCGGCATTGCGATCAGGTGCTTGCTGGGTTGATCGACGTACATTCTTAAAGCGGAGTGCGTCGACCTTGTTCTAACGTATTCATGTGGGCCGTATCGCCGTCACACCTATGCTTGGCGCACTTGCGGCTTTCCATTCGAGGGCGGGCCAACGGATCCGCGTGCAATGATGGCGGTCGGCAAAACGAGCTTTTCCGCCGGGCGGGAATCTCCCTTCAATCGCCGGATGAGCAATTCCGCGACGCTCTTGCCAAGCGCGTAGACGGGCTGGTCGATAACGGTGATGGGCGGCGTGGTGACGCTCGTCCAGTCCGCATCATGGAAAGTGATGAGCGAAATGTCGTCGGGAACCCGCAGGCCGCGCTCGCGGGTCACCTTGAAGATCTCCAGCGCAATGACGCTGTCGGAGGCGAGGATCGCCGTCGGCCGATCCGGCGCCGACAGCATCTCGCCGGCAACCCTGCGCGTTTCGGTGGGGCTTGTCGCGCCAAGGCGAACAAAGCGTTCTGGCCGATCAAGTCCGGCCTCTCGGCACACGGTGAGGAAACCGTCGATGCGCTCACGGACCGACGAGGTGTAGATCTGCCCGAGATCGCGGTACTCGTGCCCTTCGGCGTCGACCGCGGTCACATAGGCGATGTTGCGGTGGCCGGCATCGGCTAGAAAGCGGGTCGCCAGCATGGCGATGCCGCGATCGTCGGTCGTGACCGTATCGACATCCAGATCTGCCAGCGCCCTATCCAGCAGGGCAAGCGGTCGGCCCGAGCGGTGGATATCGCGCAGGTGCGCGATGTCGCGCGATTCCGACGGCGTGACGATCAGCCCGTCGACGCGCTTGCCGATGAGCAGTTTCACGGCCGCCTTTTCCGCCTCGATCTTCTCGCCGGAATTGGCCAGGATGACGTTGAACCCCGCTGTCTTTGCCGCGTCGCTGATGCCGCGTACCGCGAGGCTGAAGAACGGGTTCTCGATGTCGCCGACAACCACGCCGATGATGCCGGAGCGGCCGGTCGTCATGCTGCGGGCGAGCTCGTTCGCACGATAGTCCAAGGCCTTGGCCGCGGCCATGACTTCCGCGCGGATCATGTCGCTGACGACGCCGTATCCGCCGAGCACGCGCGCGGCTGTCGCTTTCGAAACATTGGCCGCGCGGGCGACGTCGCTGACCGTTATCGACGGGGTCTTGGGGGCGGTTCTTTTCATCGGATGACGACTACAAGAGTTGTTGACGGGAGGTCAACGTGGCGATAACGATTAACAAAGAGACCGGTCTCACGCAATATGAGACCGGTCTCTTTGAAAGGAGTGGAGCCGAGAGGCGTGACGGACCGTGATTTCGGCAAGGGCATGTCGGCGCGCCAGATGGCGGCTCGACGGAAATACCAAGAAGAACAGACCTTCAGAGTGGAGAAAGACATGAGCAGGAAAGAAATTCTCAAGTCGTTGATGTGCCCGGTCAGAACCGGCGCAATGGCTCTTATGGCGATGTGCGTCGGCGCTGGGCTGGTTTCAGGAGCGGCCGCCGCGGATGACAATCCCTATGGCCTCATTGATGCGAAGGTCATCAGCGTCGGAACCATGGGCGATGCCAAACCCTACGCTTTCACCCAGGCCGATGGGTCGTTCACCGGCTTCGACATCGAATTGTTCCGCAACGTCGCGAGCCGCCTTGGCTTCGAGCCCGACCAGGTGATCTTCACCGGCCAGGAATTCTCGGCGCTGATGCCTTCGGTTGCAAACGAGCGTTTCGATGTCGCGGTCGCGGCAATCGGCACGACGGAAGCACGCAAGAAGACCGTCGACTTTTCCGACGGGTATATCGCAGGCTATCTGTCCGTGCTTACTGCCGACAAGGCGATCACGTCGGCGGACGGGCTCAAGGGCAAACGTCTCGGCGTCGTGCAAGGCACGCTCCAAGAAATCTACGCGGCGAAGAATTTTGTCGGAACCGATCTCGTCAAATTCCCCGACAACAACTCCGCCGTTTCGGCGCTTAACAACGGAACCGTGGATGCCCACTTCCTCGATTACGAGGCTGCCAAGGACTATGGCGTTCGCTATCCGAACCTGAAGATCGCGGTCAATATTCCTTCCTTTGACGCCCCGGCCGGCTTCGTCCTGCGCAAGGGCAACGACAAGCTCCGCAATGCGCTGAACACCGCCCTTCACGCGGCCATGCAGGACGGCACCTGGAAAACGCTTTATGAAAAGTGGTTCCCCGGCTCGCCGATGCCCGACCAGTATCTTCCCAAGAAGTAGACCGTACCCGGCCGCTGGCTCTCATGCCGGCGGCCGGATTACGCCGCCGTCCTTGATGCGGACGATGTGAATAGCGCAACCGAAAGGGGGGCGAATGAACTGGCTCGAAAACCTGCGGCGCAGTTTCCTCGACTGGCAGGCCATGGCGGACGTGCTGCCCAGCATGATCACCATCGGATTGAAGAACACGTTGATCCTCGCCGCCGCGTCGACGGTGCTGGGTGTCATTCTCGGCATGATCCTGGCGGTCATGGGCATCTCGCAATCGCGCTGGCTGCGCATTCCGGCGCGGGTCTACACGGATATATTCCGTGGGCTGCCGGCGATCGTCACCATCCTGCTGATAGGCCAGGGCTTTGCCCGCATCGGCCGTGAAATCTTCGGCCCTTCGCCCTTTCCGCTCGGCATTCTTGCGCTGAGCCTGATCGCCGGCGCCTATATCGGCGAAATATTCCGCTCGGGCATCCAGAGCGTCGAGCGCGGGCAGATGGAGGCCTGCAGGGCGCTCAGCATGAGCTACGGCCAAGGCATGCGCCTGATCGTGATCCCGCAAGGCATCCGCCGCGTCTTGCCGGCCCTCGTCAACCAGTTCATCGGCAACGTCAAGGATTCAAGCCTTGTCTACTTCCTCGGTCTGCTCGCCTCGGAGCGCGAGATCTTCCGTGTCGGTCAGGACCAGGCAGTGGTCACCGGAAACCTCTCGCCATTGCTTCTGGCCGGCGTGTTCTATCTCGTCATCACCGTGCCGTTGACCCATGTGGTCAACTACATCGACAACTCGCTGCGGGTCGGAAAGCAAAAGGCCGGCCTCGTCATCAGCGGCCTGGCCGAAGTGAGCGAACTGGAGGGCGCCACCGGCAGTGCACCTTCGGAGGCCGGCTCTGATGCCCGCTCAGCGCTGCCCCGCTTCAAGGGCGGCAGTCTCGCCATCACCGATCTCGACATGGCCTATGGCGACCTCGATGTTCTCAAAGGCGTCAGCCTGGCAGTCAAGCCTGGCACGGTCACATGCGTGATCGGCCCATCAGGTTCGGGCAAGTCGACCCTGCTGCGCTGCCTCAACCGCCTGGTCGAGCCCAAGGGCGGTGAGGTGTTGCTCGATGGTGCGAGCATCCTGGCGATGAAGCCTGAAAAACTGCGCCGGCGTGTCGGCATGGTTTTCCAGCAGTTCAATCTGTTTCCCGACCACACCGCGCTCGAAAACGTCATGCTGTCGCTGACCAAGGTAAAGGGGCTCCCTGTACAGGAAGCTGAGCGCATCGCCGAGGCGCGCCTTGCCGACGTCGGGCTTGCGACCCGCAAACACCATCGTCCAGGGAGCCTTTCCGGTGGCCAGCAGCAGCGTGTGGCAATCGCTCGTGCATTGGCGATGGACCCGGAGGTCATCTTGTTCGATGAGGTAACGAGCGCACTCGATCCAGAACTGGTGAAGGGTGTGCTCAACCTCATGGCGGATCTCGGCCGGCGCGGCATGACAATGGTCGTGGTGACGCATGAAATGGGCTTCGCCCGCAAGGTCGCCGATCAGGTCGTCTTCATGGATGAAGGCCGCATCATCGAGGCCGGCACGCCTGCCGCGATTTTCGATACGCCGAAAAGCCCGCGTCTGAAGCACTTCCTTGCCGAAGTGCTTTGATCACGCATGAGCCCTTCAAGACGGCCGCCCAAACCAACCTCCACCAGTGAAAGATATCTCATGGCTGCATCACATCAGGTTTCCAAGGTCGTTGTTGTCGGCGGCGGCATTTTTGGCGTCTCCTCGGCCGTTCATCTTGCAAGGCTCGGCATCGAGACCGTGCTGGTCAATGATGGACCGCTCGCCAAGGGAGCTTCCGGCCGCTCGCTCGCCTGGATCAATTCGGCGCGCAGGCGCTCGGCTGAGTATCATCGCCTGCGCATGATCGGTATCGACCGCTACCGCAGTTTGTCGGCGCGATGCCCGGATGCCGCCTGGCTGCGTTTCGACGGTGGCCTGACGTGGGATGCGGACGATGCCTCAAACGAGATCGCCGATGTCTTCGCTCACGAAAAACGTCTCGGCTATGATGCGCAGCATCTGTCCGCGGACGCCATAAGGTTGGTCACGCCGGGTGTCTGCGCAAGCGCTGTCACGCCTCAAGGCGCGATCTTCAACGCGGGCGAGGGCTGGGTCGACCTGCCGTCGCTGATCGAAATATTGATCGCGGAATTCGTGGAGCGGGGCGGCCAGGTGGTCACCGAGGCCGGAAGCGCTACCGTCACCGTCGCCAACGGCCGGGCCACCGGCGTCACCACCACCAGCGGGATCAGCTTCGCCGCCAACGCGGTGCTTCTGGCGACCGGTGCGGATGTGCCGCGAATGGTCGCCGTGGCCGGTCAGCGTATTGCCGATGGGACACCAATCGCGCTGCTGGTCAGGACCAAGCCAGTCGACTTGCCTCTACGCGCCGTGCTCAACACGCCGCGCGTCGCCATCCGGCCGACGCCTGATGGCGCCCTCGCGCTCGATTCTGCCTGGTCGGAAGAAGAGGTGGTAGTCAATCCGGACGGGACTTATCGCGTAAAAGCATCGACCATCCAGGGCCTTCTCGACGAAGCGTCGAATGTTCTCGACGGTCATCCGAAATTGGAATTGGAGAGCTACGGTGTCGGGCCCAAGCCAATCCCCGGAGACGGCGAGCCGGTCTTCGGCCAGTTGCGGGAGATCGAGGGGTATTACGTCGCCTTCAGCCACAGCGGCGCAACACTTGGCTTGATTGCCGGCGAACTGCTTGCAACCGAGATCGCCACCGGAACAGAGCACCCACTCCTTGCAAGCTTTCGACCGTCTCGATTTTCACTTTAGCCCGCCAATTCGCCTCGGAATGGGATGTAATGTGGCATGCCTGGAGTTTCGCTAGCCGAGACGGCGGCCGCCTGGCCGCTTACGCGCACCGAACCTGACACCGGAACATTTTCTCCACGTTGAAGTTGGACAGCGCCAGGACCGTCTTTCGTCCAAGCTCAACCAGCGCTGAGAAATTCCATGACCAACCAACACCCCAAGACTAAACAGCCCACGGACAAGGATCTGCGAGACAACCCGGGAATCGGCACCTCGAAGGGCGCGGTCAAGGGCGGCGATATGCTCGACGAGAGCGATGCTCTCGATGGGGACAATACGTTCGAAGGCGATGTCGAGAACGACGTCACGCCTCAGGGCGGCATCAACCCTGACCAGACCGGACGCACGAACAAGTAGGAGGCACCTTGCCATGGCCGGCCGGAAGACCCACGAGCAGCAGCTGCGCATCATCGAAAAGCGCGAGAACTCCAGCAATGCCGGCGACGATTTCAATGCCGAGGATGAGCTGAAGAGATCCAAGCAGGAGCGCGAGGCGCGGCAAGACGGCGCCAATCTACGCGACGAGGGCGTGGAATTGACCGACAAGGACGATCGCCAGATGATCCGCGGCGAAAACCAGGAGAGCGAGCACCACAAGCGCAGGCAGGACGACTAAGCCTGCCGTCTTTTTAAAGCTATCGAGGAGCCATGCCAGACTACCGGCACGCCAGGCACCGCATGGTCGAAGCGCACATCGCCCGCCGCGGTGTGCGCGACGAACGAGTCCTTTCGCCACTGAGGCGGAATCCCGCGCGGGAAATTCGTCGACGAGGGGTGCGAGGAGTTCGCCTATGGGGACGGTGCGGGCGGCGTTGCGCTCTGGCTATAGGGACCTGCGAAGACGCGACCTGAACATCGGCCAGCTCTGCCGCGAGCGCTTTTGGCGATCAGGCAGCCTCGGCCACTACGTGCAATCCTCGGCCTCGCAGCAGTTCGATGCCTTCGTCTGGTTCGATCGCACCTCGCCTGTTCAGCCGCTAACTGCCGAACACGCCTCATCGAGGGTAATACCTGACACGTTTCCCTTGGGCACCTGAGTAGGCGGCATTGCCTTCGGGCACGGAACATCTCACCGACTTTCTGGTTAGGCAGGCCGGATGAAGGGAGCTTTGCGCATGGCCACTAATTTGGAAGACGGCAAGACCGCTCAATCTTCCGACCAGTTGCATGGCGGCAATCGCGGCGGCAACAAAGACCAGCGTAAGACTGACAAGACCGCGAACAAGAGCAGCCAGGCGGCGGGATCCGCATCGCGGTAAGGACTGAGACATGCCGACCGCCGCGGACATCCTCATCGAGACGCTGATCGACTGGAACGTCGATATCATCTTTGGCCTGCCGGGCGACGGCATCAATGGCATCATGGAGGCGCTGCGCGGGCGGCAGGACCGCATCCGCTTCATTCAGGTGCGGCACGAGGAATCCGCGGCGTTCATGGCGTGCGCCTACTCAAAATGGACAGGCAAGCTCGGTGTCTGCCTCGCAACTTCCGGCCCTGGCGGCACACACCTCCTGACGGGACTCTACGATGCCAAGCTCGACCAAGCGCCGGTGCTCGCCATTACCGGCATGCAGTTCCACGACCTTATCGAGACCTTCACCCAGCAGGATGTCGACTTGACGCGCGTCTTCAGCGATGTCGCCGTCTTCAACGCGCAGGTCTCCGACGCGGCGCATATGGAAAGCCTGGCCGGTCTCGCCTGCAGGTCGGCGCTGGCACGTCGCGGCGTTGCGCATCTGTCGATCGCCAGCGATGTGCAGGAGCACACGCTCGACCAAGCCAAGCGCTCGAAGCGCAACAAACCGTCGCATACGCCGGATCGTTGGTTCGAAGGAAGCAGGCTTCCCGACGAAGAACAACTTGCGAAAGCCGCCGAGATCCTGAACGGGGCGACAAAGGTCGCGATCCTCGCCGGTCGGGGCGCGCTTGGTGCCAGGCACGAGTTGGAAGAGACGGCGGAGCTGCTTGGTGCCCCCGTCGCAAAGGCCTTGCTCGGTAAGGCTGCCTTGCCCGACGATCACCCGCTGACGACCGGCGGCATCGGGATTCTCGGCACGCTGCCGTCGCAGGAAATCATGGAGGAATGTGACGCGCTGCTCGTCGTCGGCTCGACCTTTCCCTACATCGAATACTACCCGAAGCCGGGACAGGCGCGCGGGGTGCAGATCGAGCGCGACCCGCAGCGCATCGGCCTGCGCTATCCCATTGAGGCCGGCCTTGCCGGCGATGCCGCCGTGACGCTGCGACTGCTGAACAAGCGCCTGAAGCGCAAGGATGATCGCAGCTTCCTCGAGAAGGCGCAGGCGGGCATGCGACGCTGGCGCGAGATGATGGCGCAGTCGGAGCAAAAGGCCGCCACTTCGCTCAAGCCCCAGGTGGTCACACGCGCATTTGGGAAACGATTGCCCGATGATGCGATCCTGGTTGCCGATTCCGGCCAGAACACCGAGATGGCGGCCCGCCATATCGAGCTGCGTGACGGGCAGGCCTTCGGCGTCTCGGGCGCGCTGGCCTCGATGGCATGCGGACTGCCCTATGCGATCGCCGCGGGCCTGGCCTTTCCCGGCCGGCCGGTCTTCGCGGTCGTCGGCGACGGCGGTCTCGCGATGCAACTCGGCGAGTTCTCGACGGCAGTTCGGTACCGGGTCCCACTCAAGGTGCTCGTGCTCAAGAACGGCATGCTCAATCAGATCGCCTGGGAGCAGATGATGTTCCTCGGCAACCCGCAATTCGCCTGCGAACTCCAGCCCATCGACTTCGCCATGGCCGCCGAAGCCATGGGCGGCATTGGTTACAGCGTCTCTCGCGCCGAGGAGGTGGAAGGTGTTCTCGACGCTGCCCTGGCTGCTGAGGGTCCGGTGGTCATCGAGGCCGTGGTCGACCCGTACGAACCGATGATGCCACCGAAGATGCCACCGGATTATGCGAAAAATTTCCGCAAGGCGCTATCGGACACTCCCGGACGCGCGGAAATCGAGGCGAATGTGGCGCAAGAGCCGCTGAGGTCGATGATTACCGCCGGCGAGAAAGACTGACGACACGCAAGAAGGAGCACGAGTTGAACAAGACCGACAGCGGCACCGCAAATCGCAGTTCGCCGGACCTCATGGGCGGCGACCAAGGGTGCAAGGCCGAGGAATGGGGCGGTGGCTCGAAAGCCGCCAAGGGACCGATCACGGAACCGGATCGACACAACCGCAACTCCAGCCAAAAAAGGAGCTGACATGCAGGATGCCCAGCAGAAATATCCTCAGCCGCCGCTTCCCGAACAGCAGCAGGACATGCCCGGCTACACCGACGAGATGGATCCACGGCCCGACCACGGAGAGGAGAGCTATCGCGGCAGCGGTAAGCTGATGGACCGCGTCGCGCTGATCACCGGCGCGGACTCGGGCATCGGCCGGGCGGTGGCTATCGCGTTTGCACGCGAAGGCGCCGACGTCATGATCTCCTATCTTGAAGAGGACGAAGATGCGCAGGAGACGGCGCGCTTGGTCGAGGAAGCGGGGCGCAAGGCGGTGCTCGCACGCGGCGACATCTCGGACGAAATCTTCGCGCGGTCGCTTGTGCAGCGAGCTATCGATGAATGCGGGCGCCTGGACATCCTCGTCAACAATGCAGCCCACCAGGCGTCGTTCGAGAAGCTGGAGGACATCAGCGCGGAGGAATGGGATCTCACCTTTCGCACCAATGTCTATGCGATGTTCTATCTGTCCCAGGAAGCAGTGAAGCACATGGAACCCGGCTCGACCATCATCAACACATCCTCAATCAACGCGACCAGTCCCTCGCCGGCACTGCTTGCCTACGCCACTACCAAAGGAGCGATCGCCAACTTCACCGCCGGACTTGCAGGACTGGTAGCTGAACGCGGCATTCGGGTAAACGCGGTCGCTCCCGGGCCGATTTGGACGCCGCTGATCCCGTCGACAATGCCCTCTGAGAAGGTCAAGGAGTTCGGGAAGAACACACCGCTCAAGCGTCCCGGGCAACCGGCAGAGCTTGCAGCGACCTATGTGCTGCTTGCCTCGGAAGGATCGAGCTACACCACCGGCGCACTCTACGAGGTCACCGGTGGACGGCCGATGCTTTGAGCGAGCGTACCTGCCAGCTCCACGGCGCCCACTCCCGGTAGCACACCGACATGTGGCGAGGCTCATGCGCGATCAGGATCGCGGACAACCGCCACGTCCGCAAACTGGTCGAGGCGGATGCCGAAGCCTCCCACCAGACCCTGAACCGGAGGTTGGTAGACGGGAAGCTGACTTCACTCCGGGTTCAACCGGAGCGTCAGCTTTCGGGGAGGGGCAAACGCTGGGTGAATGTCCCCGATAGGCGCATTGCAGCCATGCCGCCATCGCGTTGTGAGACTGATTTGGCGACCAGCAAAACAGCAGCCTCTACGACTCGTCCCTCTCATCGCGCAAATTAGACACAACGCGGCGGTTTTGCGACCTGCAGGCGGAGTCGGGGCAGTCGCGGACCAGCCTGTCCTTGCCGTAGCCCTTGGCCCACATGCGGTCCCGGTCTATGCCGCCGGCGGCGAGGTAGTCCATCACCGCATCGGCGCGCTGCTGTGACAGCGCCGTTTCACTTGCGCCGGGATCGTCGGCGAAACCCTGCAGCTTGAGCAGCCAGCGCGGATGCTTTGTCAACCAGGCGATCTGGGTGTCGAGGGTGGCCTTGGCGACAGAATCGAGCGCGGCCGAACCTTTCGTGAAGTAGGTGCGGCGGCCGACATTGAGGATAAAATCCTCCTCGCTGCCCGGCTGCACGTTCTGGAAGCCGGCAATCTCGGCGTTGGTGACGTCGGGCGTCGACGGGGCCAGCGTGTTGCTGGTCGAGCAGGATGTGGCCACAACCAGCAGGCCGGCGGCGAGCAGCCGGCGCGTGTTTTCAATCATGCGGTTCATGATGCGCCAATCATTCGACAGTGGTGGAAGCGGGCGCCTGGTCGGCGATGTGCGGCAGGACCTCCACCGCGGTGCCGATCGGGCACCGCTGGTAGAGGTCGATGATGTCTTCGGGGAACATGCGGATGCAGCCGCTGGAAGCGTCGGTGCCGATGCTCCATGGCTCCAGCGTGCCATGCAGGCGGTAGCCGATGTCGGCGCCGTCGCGGTACAGATAGAGCGCGCGCGGCCCGAGCGGATTGTTGGACGCGCCGCCTGCGATCATGGGCGGCAGGTCCGGTTTGCGCTCACGCATTTCGGGGGGCGGGACCCATTGCGGCCACAGCGCGCGGCGATCGATCGTCGCGCGGCCGTACCATTTGAAGCCTTCCTTGCCGACGCCGACGCCGTAGCGGATGGCAGTCTTGTTTTCCATGATGAGGTAGAGGAAGTGGTGGCGGGTATCGACCACGACGGTGCCGACCGGCTCGCTGCTGAAATACTTGACGATCTGGCGATGCCATCTCTTGTCGATCTTGGCGAAGTTGGTCTTGCGATAGACGAAATCGTTATCGCTGGCGGTACCGGCGAAAAAGGATTTTGCCCCCGCGGCTTGAACAATATTGCTGGTTCCACCGACCGCGACCAGCGCCAGACCGCCGAGCACGACACCCCTGCGTGATAAAACCATCGGCAATCCCCCATGCCTTAAGCCTGGCGAACCATAGTTGAGAATGATTCCGGCTCAAAGTGGAAAATGCTGCAGTGGGTGGGCCGCAAGCGGTCTGTCCGCTTGACGGCAAAATAGCGGCTGCCCGCCGGCTCACGCCGGCGGGCTTTTTTGTGCGGACGGGAACATTCTCGCTCCAAGGGTGTTTTGTCACACCCGGCTCGTTCTTCATCGGTCGTGCCGGTGACCAAGATGTCCCCTCATTCATCATGGTCGGCCCGCGCAGCCTTGACCGCACGCGCGGGCCATCCCATCACAAGGCCCGCTGGCTCACGCTGGCGGGTTTTTCCGCGTCCATGCGCCGACACTCATCTTCGCATGCCTGTCACAACGAGCCAGGCGGATTCCAGTATCCGCACGCGGCGAGGAGGACTTGCGACATGCCTCGCTGCGGGATTTTCGCGATGAGTCTACCTGGCTCCCGCTGAACGCCATGGCCTGACCACCGGGCGCGTTGGACGACCTTCAAGTCGAAAAAGCCCGCGGCAATCGCACCTTAGGCGAAGAGGCTTTGCTTTGTTGATGCAGTTGTCATCGCATCAATCGTGGGTAGCAACGCGGTTGTTGCGTGTTGTTGGAGAGATGGGGTTTCCCGAAAAGAATGAACATGCGCAGACAAAAGAAGCGAGCAGGATGGCCGTGAGTACATCTGCCAAATATCTATTACCTCATATGCGCTCGCTCCTCGAAAGGCGATCCCGCCACCCTCTCGACAGTGAAGATGGCGGGATCTCAACCGGCGACAAGGGACTTCGATCGACGGTGGGTTTCCAATTCGGCGTCCGGCTGCGTGTTCCGCCGTTCGGGCTTCTTCCAACCGCAATCAGACGCAAGTCCTATCCCATAAGACTGATGGCCAAATTCGGAACATCCGCTGAAGCATTGCGTTCGGCAGCGTGAAACCCCAAGGCAAAGGATGACTAATCATGTCGAATTGCGAGACTGCAAAATCACATTCGTTAGGAAATCGCGTGGCTGATCTCACAGCCAAGATGCGTGAAGCGCAGATTGACGCGGGTGAAATGATGGCCTTCCACAAGGTTGCAACTATGTTGGAGGACAGCCAAGGACGTATCAATGGCGACGACTTGATCGCCGCATCCTTCGTTCTGCTGGAAGACCGAGCGCCCGAGTGACCTTGCGTTGGTCGGCTTCGATCGTTCCTCGATCAGCAATGCGAAGCCTTTTTTGTCACGGCTGGCGTCTCGCGGGACTGCGGGAATAGCTCAAGCCTAAAGGGTGCTGGCCGGGCGCCTAACAGCCAAGAGACACCGCTTCGGGATCGGCCGCCACGCGCCCGCTTTGTCCGAGGGAGGGCATTCCCTTTGAAGACAGCTACGGCGTGTCCTCGCTATCAGTGCCATGCATGCTGGAGCCATGCATGAAGGACTGGATCTCGTTCACATCGATCTTGCCATCACCATTCTCGTCAACGCTACTGAACATCCTGCCCACCGCGCGTTGAACCTCGTCCTCGGACACCGATCCGTCGCCATCGGTGTCCAACAGCCCGAACATCAGTCGCATGCCGGCACCGCGCATCATCTGATGATGCCAGCGTCCAGCCATTCTGTGTCCACGATCGCGGTCACCGTGGTTCTGCCAACGGTCGCCATCTTCATCGTGGCGGTCAGCATCCTCGTTGCGATCGCCTTGATAGTTGCGACTATCTTCCTCGCGGAAACCCTCTTCGGAACCGCGATCCTGCTGCAGTCGGTCACGGACAGCTTGCTCAACCATCTGGCGGATCATTTCGCGTGTTGGTCCATCCGCTTGTCCGGTCGCATCCGGCAACTGTCCGGCGGTCGGCGGTTCGGTTGCCGGAGCGGGTGCAGGTGTCGAGGGTGATGGTGTTCCGCTTGTCTGGGCGAGTGCGGGGGAGGTCAGGGCAATGAAAACGGCGGCCGCGGCCGTCGTGCTGTGTGGAAATCTCATGGCATGCTCCATCAGTGCTTTCGCTTGAAGGCCAAACTGGAGCTCGATGTGATTGTTCCCCGAAGGGATCAGGTCACGGCGAAGTTACAGGGCATGCCCCCCGTCTGAGGTAGATCAGGGTCTTCGTCAGGGAATAATTTCGGCTCTTCTTCCCTAGGCACAAGAGGAAGCCGGCGCCCATTTTTGCGGGCAATGAACGTTGGACATTCGGCCTCGCCAATTTTCTGCCAGTCGATCATACCGACGCACCAATTCCCTCTGCGTCCTCTCCTTTCGTGGGACGGAAGCCGTTTCGACCGCACGCCGTCAATCGCGAATCCCGCGTCCATATGCTGCGCGGCCATGATGCATATTTTTTATGTCACGGACCTCTGTCCGTCTGGACACCATGTTAGCCAGCGCTAAATCAGAGCAATGCGACGCCTCCTGCTGGGACTTACAATTTTTCTCTTTTGGACCACGTTGCTTCAGGCCGAGGCGTGGCAGCCCTTCGGCGTCCGACAGCTTGGCTTTAGTTTCGATATTCCTCCGAATTTCGTCCTGACCCAGAATTCGCAGCAGGGCGCGGCTTTTCAGGGCCCAAGAGACGCGTTTCTGGTCGTTTGGGGCGCGCGACTGGGCAAAGCAAGTTTTCGCGCCGAGATTGAACATCGCATGGTCGAGGACGAAAAGGCCGGTTGGCGACTGACCTATCGGCGCCTAGCCCCGAAATGGGCCAGCTACTCCGGGGTCAAGAATGGCGAGATTCGCTACGTCCGTGCAATTATGGTCTGCAACCAGCGTGCCGCGCTTTTCACAATGAATTATCGGAAATCCGAAAAGAAACCGTATGACCCTGTTGTTGTGCGCATGGTCCGGTCCCTGAGAGCGGAAGGATGTTAGCCAGCAAAGAGCGAGGTTGCCGTACTGTGCTTCCCTCGGCTAAGGGCCCAGTGGTCAACACGGCTCCCCAATAGCCCCGCCCAGTCACATGAAAGCAGGCACCGGCAGATATGCGGCCGAACGTTCTCACGCTGGCTCAGCCGCTCAAAGCCCATCACCGAAAAGCTGCTTAGTGCGGTCGCCAGCTAGAGCTACCACTGAGCCATTCCCGCTGCGGCTGGGTAGCGCCTCAGTTCCGTACGCGTTCATACCAAGAACGGGCGGGGCGAACGTCCTGATAGAGCTACGGCTGTAGAAGCGCGCCGCCAAACTGCGCCCACAAGCGCTCGCACTCTCTCGCCCTTAGGCTCGGGGTACCGGGCGCGCCATAAAAGACCATGGCGCCGCGAATGTCGTATCCAAGCACCGAGGCGTTGGCCACGAACTGGATGGCTCTTCCCAAGCTGGTGATGCCGATGTCGACCTCAGCTTTGTTGGTGAGGTCGACCACGCCTACTATTTCCGCATTGGCGCTCCTGCCCGCCAAAACGGCCGTCGATATTCCATCATGCACGGCAAGAAGCATTTCGGTGAGTTGCCCGGTGGAAGGGCTCTACAAACGCTTAAATGTCAGGTTTGTTCCCAACTGGCCTTGGCGGCTTTCCGACTACCAAGACTGGGTCACGCGGCCTCTCATGTGCGCGTAGTTGACATCGTCTGCTGGACCGAACGGTCAGGCCGACGAGCCCAGTTCCTCTCAGCATCAAGCAGTTCATTCTGCCCAATCAAGCCGTTCATAAACAGCCTGAGTATGTGCGCAGCTATGCGCTCTCCGTTCTGCGAAGCAAGAGGTAGGGCGCGCTCTTTGCAGACCGTGTGACAAACCTGGGCGAGCATCTCAATGTCGCTTGGCCCCAAAAACCGACCCGGATACAACATACCGTTTTCCTGTTGGAGAGTTGGAATGGCTATCCATTACGCAGGGTCACCGGTAGCCACAATCAACTATGATAGTGAGATGTCGAGTCCGGTGGAAAAAACAGTGAGGTCACAAAAGTGGTCGCGCTTGTCTCCGATTGACAGATGCGTCGACGCTACACCGACCAGCGCTACCGCACCCGCTTCATCGACGCGGCTTTGCAAAGGCCTATGACCAGTTCGCTACCAGCTGCCGGACCGCCCAGGCGAGCATGCCGCCGGCCCTCCCGAAGCGCGATGTCGTGGATGAGGCAGCCTTTTCCGTATACATCCAGCTGTTACGCTGCGCATCTGCTTCGGTTCGAAAACTCGCCGCGAGCCTGGCGTGCTCGCGTGTCCGGGCCGAAAACGCCTTCACAGCCCACATGTTGGTAACGACATCGATGAGGCTGCCGCCGACCTCGTTGGCATAGGATGCTTCCCGGCAAGGGCATCGACCAATGCCCCGGGCCGACCAGCACGAACCTGCGGGGGCTTTCCCGGAACAAAGCGTCGACGATCCGGTTCGGCAGGGAAGCGGCCAAAATTCATGCCATCGGAGATGGCGAGGCAGATGACAGATGAAAGGGAAGCTGAAGATGACGAAGTCTGGCGACCGCACCGTTCCCGGCGACGGCAAGATCGAAACCGGCCCGAACACATCTCCGCAACAGGATCCGGCAGAGGGGTCGCGCGAGACAATCGATCGCGAACTTGAGCGGACAGACGACGACAATAATTCCGACGAAGCGGAACGCTTGCGCCGAGACCTGCGGAAAGGGGTGGCGGAAGAGACCGAGCTTCCCGAACGCGGCTCGGCCTGAGGATCGCCGGAACCTGGCCAAGGTACGAGACATGGAAGGCTAGACGCCTGGTCGCATCGCTGCTTGCTTCTGCCTTTAACGCACCGGCCACACAACCATGCGCGGCGGTGATCCACGGCGAGAACGGCCACTCGACGGTCCACTCTGTTCCAGCAAAGTCGGCTCGCCGAAAGCAACCACCTCTGGCGTTAGGGCCTGACGAGATGCCACCTGTCCAGGTCGAATGGCGCCAGGGTTCGGAAATCTCTATCAGGCTGTGCCGGCCTCCTGGCTGCGCTGCGAGCGGGCACGGTCGCGGGCTGCGGCAGTGCCTCCGGGAAAGCCGCTTCGATCGCTGTAATCGCGTGGCTTGGTCCCGCTCCGAGAGTGGCGCGCGGTCACGCTTTTCGCACCGATGATGTCGAGCAATGTGATGCCGGCGACCATGGCAAGCGCTAGGCCTACATTATCGCGCTTTGGGTTGCCATGCCGATACGCTGTCAGCAATGTCGCGATATCCAGGCCGTCGCCGGCCACCCGGCTCCAAAGCCCGGCCTGCTTGTCCACTGAAAGCGAGAGTATGCCGCTGCTTATTTCCCGCGCCCCATAAGCGCGGATCAGGTCTTCCTTGCCGCGCATGCCGAGCGCGCCGGCAATCCGCTCGGCGCCAACCAGCTCGGCGACGCCAAGCGCGATGCTGAACCAGCCGAGCTTGCGGGCAAGGCCATCGGAGGCCCCGACCGCACTCTGCCCAGTCTTCAGCACTTTGGGATCGCCAGGCGATCGGGTGATGTTGGTAAGTTTGGCAATCACGTTCATGACGATTTCCCTACGGTTTCAATACAACCTTGATGCAGCTGTCCTGCTTGTCGCGAAACACCTTGTACATCTCGGGTCCCTGCTCGAGCCCCACGGTATGGGTGATGACGAAGGATGGGTCGATCTGGCCATCTTCGATGCGGCGCAACAGATCCTCGGTCCAACGGTTGACATGGGTCTGCCCCATTCGGAAGGTGAGCCCCTTGTTCATTGCCTGTCCCATCGGAATCTTGTCGACCAGCCCGCTGTAGACGCCGGGGATCGAGATCACGCCGGCCGGCCGGCAGACATAGATCATCTCACGCAAAACGTGCGGTCGATCATTTTCCATCAGCATCAACTGCTTTGCGCGATCGTACACGGTATCGGGCTGGGCCAGCGAGACGTGGCTTTCCATGCCGACGCAATCGATGCACTTCTCCGGGCCCTTTCCGCCGGTGAGTTCCCGCAGTCGTTCGACGACACTTTCCTCGGCGAAATTGATGGCGATGGCGCCGCCGGCCGCGGCCATGGAAAGCCGTTCCGGCAGGCAATCGATCGCCACCACCTGTTTCGCGCCGAGCAGCAGGGCGCTGCGTATGGCCATCTGCCCGACTGGGCCGCAGCCCCACACCGCAACCGTATCGGTAGGCTCAATGTCGCACTGTGCCGCCGCCTGCCAGCCGGTAGGAAAAATATCGCCGAGGAAGAGAACCTGCTCGTCGGTAAGGCTGTCAGGCACCTTTACGTGCGTGGCATCGGCAAACGGCACACGCATGTATTCCGCCTGTCCCCCGGGATAGCCGCCGGTCAAATGAGTGTAGCCGAACAGACCCGCGGTGGTGTGCCCGAACACCTTGTCACCGAGATTCTTCTTGCGGTTTGTGCGTTCGCAAACCGAAAAGTTCTGTCGCTTGCACTGGTCGCACTCACCGCAGATTATGGTGAACGGCACGACGATGCGGTCTCCCTCCTTCAGAGCGCCGTTGACGCCCTTGCCGACCTCGACGACCTCTCCCATCATCTCGTGGCCCATGATGTCGCCGGGCAGCATGGCTGGCACATAGTTGTGGTAGAGGTGAAGGTCGGAGCCGCATATGGCACAACTCGTCACCTTGATGATCGCGTCACGTTCATCCTCAATTTCCGGATCCGAAACCTGATCGCAGCGTATGTCTTCCTTGCCGTGCCAGACCAACGCTCGCATAGCTTGCTCCTATTTTCGCAAGATCTGTGGGTAGGGACCTCGCGCCTGTCCTAAGCGGGCCGATGCCTGGTTGGATCGACTGTGCCGCTGCTTGTCGAACCACAGGGGCGGACCGATGTTCCGGGAGCTCGAGAGAATTTTTGGGCCATTCCAGACCCGCACCTTGGAAGGATCTGTCGCGGGCACCAGCGGCCTTCGCGGGCGCGTCGGGGCACGAACCGCCGGAGCCCGAGCCACGAATGGACGTACTCAAGTGTACCAAAGAAGGTCCGTCCGCAGGTGTCCCTTCGCGGCGATCGACACCTCATCTGCTCGATTCTCGCGGCCATAACCGGCATTCTCTTCCTCGCCCGCACAGGGTCGGCCGAAGCAGCGCTGTGACCGGAGCAGGTAGGGATGCCGCTCACCGGCGGGCGCGCAGTCCCACCCCGACGCGATCGACATGAGGTGGATGGGCGCCATCGCGACGGCGGCTCTAGCGGAGTATTTCGCAGAAATACAATGATTAGCGGGCAGGGCGGACTGCTAGCCGTGCGCAGCGATGAACATGGCGACGGCCGACCGGCAATAGGATTCGATTTCGTTGTCGTCCGCTGCTCTCGCGTCATCGAAGCGTGCGATAATCAGGAGATCGGATCCTTTGAAAAGCGCGGCAAACAAGCGGGCGGACCGGAGAGGNTCATCGAAGCGTGCGATAATCAGGAGATCGGATCCTTTGAAAAGCGCGGCAAACAAGCGGGCGGACCGGAGAGGATCGGGCACGTTCAGAACCGCCTTCGCGTGCAACTGACGCAACAGGGCCTCGATTTGGGCGATGACATTGGCGGGGCCGGCTTCGTAATGGAGCTTGCTTAAGGACTTTGGATTCGTCTGGTCGGCCATGACCATGGCTTCGACACTGCGGACATCTGATCTCAACAGCGTGCGAAGCAGGGATGATCCCACCGCCATGAGCTGATCCTCGACCGAACCGCCGACGCCTTCAAGAAGGGCCTGTGGTGCAAACAAATGATGGCAGCCGGACGCGATGGCCGCGCTGAACAGCGCCTCCTTGTTCTCGAAGTGCCGATAGATGCTGAGTTTGGATATCTTCGCCCGCTGGGCGACCTTGTCCAATGTCGTCGCTTGAAAACCCAATTCCACAAAGAGTTCGGACNGCGTCGAGTATCGTTTGGCCAAGCGCCTCGTTGGCGGGCCGGCCGCGCCGGCCCTGGCTATTTTCGGTCACGACAATTCCAGTCCTTGACAGTATCCTAATTCTTGGATTACGATACCATGTAGTTTCTGAAATGCGCAAGCCGATGGGCAGGTTTCAACCAGGTCCAACCGGCCCCTCATCCACAACACGGAGCCCATCATGGATGACGTCATTATCATCGGCGGCAGCTTTGCCGGTCTCGCCGGCGCCCTGCAACTCGGCCGTGCCCGCCGCAAGGTCACCGTTCTCGATACCGGCCTGCCGCGCAACCGCTTCGCCGGCCACTCGCATGGCCTGCTCGGCCACGATCACAAGCCGNCTGCCGCGCACCCGCTTCGCCGGCCACTCGCATGGCCTGCTCGGCCACGATCACAAGCCGCCGCTGGACATCCTGGCCGAGGCGCGGCACCAGCTGGCGCGCTATCCCACGATCAGGCTGGTCAATGCCCGGGCCGACAGCCTGTCCGGCGCCATCGACGATTTCTCCGTGCTCACTGGCGATGGCGGAAGCCTTGCGGCGCGCCGGCTGATCCTGAGCTATGGCGTCGTCGACCAGATGCCTGATGTTCCGGGCTTTGCCGAAAGCTGGGGCACGTCCATCGTGCCCTGCCCCTATTGCGACGGCTTTGAAGTCGCCGGCCAGCATTGGGGCCTCGTCTGGTCCGGCCCACAGTCGATGAATCAGGTCAGGCTGTTCCACGATTGGACCGACAGGTTGACGGTCTTCGCTGATGGTCACGACATTCCGCCCAATATCCGGGCCGCTCTGGCGCGCCGCAACATACCTGTCGTCGACGGCCGGATCAGCGAGATCGCCCATCACGGGGGGCATAACGCCACCGTCAAGTTCGATACCGGCCCCAAGGTCGCGGTCGACATCCTGTTCGCGCATCCGCGCAACAAGCCGTCCGCAAGCCTGCATGAATCACTGGGCCTCGCCACGGTCGATACGCCCCTCGGCGTAATCCTCAAGGTCGACGAGCGCCGCGAAACCAGCATGCCCGGCATCTACGCCGCGGGCGACCTCGCCAACCCCCTCACGCCGCCATCGGTCACCCTGGCAATATCGCACGGCGCGATGGCGGGCATCTTCGCCCAGCAGTCGATGCTGGTGTGAGAGCGCAGATTCCCTTCTCCGGGGTGCCGCGGGCTATCATATTCTGAAGGTTGCGGGCCGGTGTTGCGGAACGTCGGCCCGCTCTCCCCTGAAGGGCGTCTTTGGCCGGCCAGCCTTGAGAACTCAACTGGGCTGCCTGCATGACGGCGATCGCCGACATCGGTTATCAAGCTCAATCACGCTGGAAAGCATGAACCACGTCGACGTCAACATCGCCGGCGGGCTTACGGTATGGCGACCGGTGGCGGAAGATTTGCCACCGCTGTCGGCACCTCGATGCTGCGACGCTACTTTGAAGAACGGTCGCGCCCAGCAGCGCTTCTGGCGGAAGTCTCAGGCGGCCACGACGCGGGCCAGCAGTGACGCGGCCTCGGTACCAGCCAAGCCAAGGTCACGGACGCTGCTCATGTGATTGGCCCCACCAAGGGTGGTGCGCGAAACAGTCAGTCCCTGTGTGTCAAGGTGGTCCGTGAAGAGTGCGGCCTGGCTGTGGAACGGCGGCGTTTCATCGGCGCCGACCGAGATATCTACGCCCACGGATGGATCGAAACTGTGGTCGATCGGCGAGAATCGGCGGGCCTCCTCGTCGGTGATCGCGATCTCCGCGGCAAGGAACGACATCTGCAATGGCTTCAGGTCGTAAAGGCCGCCAAGCAGCAGCGCAGCTTTGATGCCGGAAGGCCGCTCGTCACCGTCGAAAAGCATTGTTGCCAGATGCGCACCGGCGGAATGACCGCTAACGGTCAGCAGGCCGGGATTGCCGCCATGGTGTGCGACATTGTCAAATACCCATCGCTTGGCGCGGCGCACCTGGTCGACGATCCTGGCCATCCTGACGGTCGGCATCAGCGCGTAGTCGACAATGACCGCGATCGCGCCTGCGTTCGTAACGGTCTCGGCGACGTAGGAATAGTCGCGCTTGGAGAACATGCGCCAATAGCCCCCGTGGATGAACATGTGCACCGGGAGGCGGTCCCGTTTGCCCTCGGGAAAGAACAGATCCACGGTTTCGGTGGCGTCAGCCCCGTAGGCGACATCGGCGACCATGGGAACATTCGCCCTGGTGTCCTCGCTTCTGCGAACGATCTCGGCGACCATGTCGTCGAACTCGACCACATGATCGCGAATGCGAAACGGATCTTTGGCGTGATGTCCGCTCACAGGGTCACGGCGATGTACTTGGCCTCCATGAACTCGGCAACGCCGTGCTTCTGACCGCCTTCGCGGCCTAGCCCGCTCTGCTTGACACCTCCGAAAGGCGCCGCCGGATCCGACATCAGGCCGCGGTTGAGCGCGATCATGCCGGACTCGATCTTCGATGCCACGCGCATTCCNCATTCCTCTGGCCAGGTCGCGCGTGTAGATGTAGGCCGCGAGACCGTATTCTGTGTCGTTGGCCTTGGCGATGACCTCCGCCTCGCTGTCGAAGCGCATGATCGGCGCCACCGGACCGAATATCTCCTCGTGGAGCATGGCGGCGTCAGAGGACACATCGCGAAGCACCGTCGGTGGGTAAAAATATCCTTTGCCTTCGGCGATCGTCCCTCCGCACAAAACCCTGGCGCCACGGGCAACCGCATCGTGAACGAGGCGATCGATGTTATCCACAGCCTTCCTGGTGATCATCGGCCCGCATTCTGTGTCTGAGTCTGTGCCCGGGCCCACGTTGAGTGCCGCCATGCGTTTGCTCAAGCCTTCCGCGAAAGCATCATGGATGCCGGCCTGGACGTAAAGCCGGTTGGCGGCCGTGCAGGCTTCGCCGGCGTTGCGCATCTTGGCAACCATCGCACCGTCGAGGGCTGCTTCCAGGTCGGCGTCGTCGAAGACGATGAAGGGTGCGTTGCCGCCAAGCTCCATGGAACAGGAAATGACGTGCTTTGCGGCTTCGGCCAGCAGCACGCGGCCGACGCCGGTCGAGCCGGTGAAGGACAGCTTTCGCACGCGCGGATCGGCCAGCATGGCCGCCGTCACCGGCCCGGGGGTCGAGGTCGTCAGGACGTTGACGACGCCGGGCGGCACGCCGGCCTCCTCGTAGAGCGCCGC
Source organism: Mesorhizobium sp. LSHC412B00 (assembly GCF_000503035.1). Lineage (NCBI taxonomy): Bacteria > Pseudomonadati > Pseudomonadota > Alphaproteobacteria > Hyphomicrobiales > Phyllobacteriaceae > Mesorhizobium > Mesorhizobium sp. LSHC412B00. Next base: position 62,711 of record NZ_AYWB01000006.1, read on the forward strand.
AAGCGCATAGGCCGTCAGCGGCGTCTCGCTGGCGGGCTTCAGGATCACCGTACAGCCGGCCGCCAGCGCCGGCGCGATTTTACGTGTCGCCATGGCGGCTGGGAAATTCCATGGCGTGATGAGCACGCAAATGCCGATGGGCTGGTAGTCGACAATGATCCGGTTCGCGCCCGAGGGCGCAAGGCCGAACTCGCCGCTGATGCGGACCGCCTCCTCGGCGTTCCAGCGGAAAAACTCAGCGGCGTAGGCGACTTCACCGCGCGCATCGCGCAGCGCCTTGCCGTTCTCCAGCGAGATCAGCGCAGCCAACGTCTCCATCCGTTCGGTCATCAGTTCGAAGCAGCGCCGCAGGATTTCCGATCGCCTGCGTGGCGGGGTCTCGCGCCAGCCGGCCGCCGCCTTCGCGGCAGCGTCGACGGCGGCGGCGGCATCAGTGAGCGTTGCATCGGGAACCGCAGCGATCACGGCTTCAGTCGAGGGATCGACCACTTCGATCACGCGGCCCTCCGATGAGGGCCGCCAGCGTCCGCCAATGTAGAGACCGTGCGAGACCGTGGCGTAGTCGAACATATCTTGATCCTCGTCGGATATGCCTGCGGCAATGTTCATTGGATGAACTCCTGGTCGATCACATCATGGTGGCGGACATGTCGCCGTCATAGGCAGCCCTGATCAGCCGTCGCATCGCGGCGCGGTCGAACGGACGCGGATTGTTCTTGATCAATCGGTCGATGCCGAGCGCCTGCTCGGCCGTCCAGTCGATCTTGTCTTCGGGAAGACCCAGTTCGGCCAATGTCGGCGTGATGCCGATGGCGGCAAACAGCCGGCTCACCTCCCGGATGGTGGCGTGCGCCAAGGCATCGGCGCCGCCGCCCTGAAGGGAAAAGCCAAGAGCAGTGCCGACTTCCGCAATCTCCGCGGCTGCTGCGGCCAGATTGTAGGTCATCACATAGGGCAGCATCGTGGCCACTCCCAGGCCATGCGGGGTGTGGGTAAGCGCGCCAACGGGATACTGCACCGCATGGGCGGCGGCCGTTCCCGCCGTACCGAAGGCGCAACCGGCGGCCAGCGCTCCCATCATGACGTCGGCGCGCGCATCCTCGTCCGATCCGTCGCGATATGCCTTTTCGAGACTGCGGCCGAGCAGCCTGATGGCCAGAAGCGCGAAATGGTCGGTCAGAGCGCTCTTGCCGATGAACACGTGCTGTTGCGGCAAATGAGGGTCGGCGCCGCGTTTGGCCGCTGTATAGGCCTCGATTGCGTGCGTCAGCGCGTCGGCGCCGGCGATCGCCGTCAAGGATGGTGGACAGGTCACCGTCAGATCCGGATCGCAAAGCGCCACTGCCGCGATGAGATGCGGACTGGCGATACCCACTTTCAGCGTCCGATCCGGGTCGGAGATCACGGCGACGGGGGTCACCTCGGAGCCTGTTCCAGCCGTCGTCGGCACTGCGATCACCGGAAGGGTAGGGCCGGGTACCTTGAACTCGCCATAGTAGTCCTCGAGCTTGCCGCCGTGGCTGAGCAGAAGTGCAGCGCATTTGGCCATATCGAGGCAACTGCCGCCCCCGATGCCGATCACCATGTCGGGCTTGAAATCCTTCGCCTGCGCAATGCAGGCGGCGACGCTGTCGCGCGGCACATCCGGCAGCGTTCGGTCGAAGACCAACGTCTCGATCGCCGCGTTGTGCAAGCCAGCGAGAATCTCGGCGAACTGCGACGTCGCCGCGAAGCGCTCATCGGTACAGACGAACGCGCGGCGCCCATATTTGGCGGCGATGGCAGGCAGGACATGGCGCTGGCCTTTGCCGAACAGAATCTCGCTCGGCAGGCGCGCCGCTGCAAACAAGCTCATGCACAAGATCCTGCGAAGACGGGTTGGAAGCCGACAGGCTTGGCTTCGTGCCAGAGGCCGACCTCGGCGCTGCAGGTCATGATCATGCGATGCCCTCTAATAAAATCGTATAGGATATAGGATTGAGTTTCGCGGAGCATCGTGTTAGTGGGTGGTTCTGTCAAGAGGCAAACGATGCAGAACACGGACCTGACGGTTGACAATGAAGCCCGTGCGACCGGTCGTATTCAGCGCGCCAACAGTCTGGCTGGCGACGTTTACGAAGCAATCTTCGCGCAGCTGATGTCTTTGAGGATTGCTCCGGGATCGCGCATCACCGTCGACAATCTCGTCAAGGAATTCAACGTCTCGCATACCCCCATTCGTGAAGCGCTTGGCAGGCTGGAGGGGGAAGGGCTGGTTCTGAAAACCCACCTGATCGGCTATCGCGCCGCCCCACAAATCACCCGCCGGCGCTTCGACGAGCTTTACGAGCTGCGTCTATTGCTTGAACCTGCCGCCGCGGCCAAAGCCACCGCAACAATGGACGGCGAGCGCCTTGCCGCGCTGCAGGAGGCGGCCGGCGTCATGGCTCGGCGGGTGGGGAAAGACGAACGCCTGCGCTATTCGAACTTCGCCCGTCAGGATGCGATCTTCCACGACAAGATCGTCGAGTTCGCCCAGAACGAACTCATTCGCGAGACACTGAATCACCAGCATACCCACTTCCATATCTTCCGGCTGATGTATCACTCCAGGGTGACCGAAGAGGCGCTCGACGAGCACGAGGCTATTCTCGCTGCCTTTGCCGCGGGCGATCCGGACGCCGCCGAAAAAGCCATGCGCGCGCACATCGAAAATTCGCGGGACAGGCTCCTGCCTGCGTTCGAGTAGCCTGGCGATGTTGCTTGTCCGAGGCACCCTCAAGCGCGGCGCGCCGCTGTCCGACCAGCCTGCCGCCTACGAATTCTATTCCCCGTTCTGAGCCGATTTCGATCCCGGGAAGCGAGGCGCGCAGTGCACCTCGCCCCTGAAACAAGCCGAGAGGAAAAGACATGCCAGCCAAAAAAATCCTGATGCTGACCGGTGATTTCACCGAGGAGTACGAAATCTTCGTTTATCAGCAGGCGATGGAAGCGGTGGGACACACCGTTCATGTCGTGTGCCCCGACAAAAGCGCCGGAGACATGATCAAGACATCGCTGCACGATTTCGAGGGCGATCAGACCTACACCGAAAAGCCCGGCCACAATGCGCTGATCAACAAGACCTTCGCCGACGCCGAGAGGCAGCTGAGCCAGTACGACGCTGTCTATTGCGCCGGCGGTCGTGGCCCCGAATACATCCGCACCGACAAGCGGATACAAGCGATGGTGCGCCATTTCCACGAGGCAAAAAAGCCGATCTTCACGATCTGCCATGGCGTCCAGATTCTGATCGCGGTCGACGGCGTCGTGCGCGGCAAGAAGGTGGCGGCGCTCGCCGCTTGCGAGCCGGAGGTGACGCTTGCCGGCGGCACTTATATCGATTTGTCTCCCACCGACGCCTATGTCGATGGGACCATGGTTTCAGCCAAAGGCTGGACCGCGCTTGCGGCGTTCATCCGTGAATGCCTGAAGGTGCTGGGAACGGAAATCCACCATTCTTGAACGGTTTGTCCGGCGCATCCCTGAGGGGATGCGCCGGCTCCCTCAACGGCGCGGCGACTTCCGTCATTTCATCAAGTTCAGATCAGGAACCTGCGGCAGGTGTGCTCCAGAACCTTGTGCCATCATCACCTCGGACGCCTTCAAGGCGCTGCCCGCATCGCGTTCGTGCACCAGCGCGCCATCCTCGTTGAGCTTTCCCAGCTTGACGAGTGCCAACCCGAGTTGATCGACCCAATGGGGAGGTCGACATGAAGTCGGCGCCCGGGAGTTGTCAGGGCTTCACGAACCGAAACGCGAAGCGATCGGTCTCGCCCTTGATCGTGGGATCGAACACCTTGATCGAGTGCGGGTCATCCTTGTTCGCGAGCATGGTGCTCTCCGCGTCCATCACGAAGCCGGCCGCCTCCACCTCCTCGCGGACGGATGCAGGGTCGATCCGATGCAGCGACCGGGTGTCGCTCGTGCCCGACCAAGCGGCGGCGGCGTGGTCGACGATGACGTAAAACCCACCGGGTTTCAGCCGCTTGTAGACAGCTCGATTGAAGTCGGCCGCCGTCGCACCCTTCTTCTGGATCAGGGCGGTGTGAAGATCGTGGTAAAACAGGTGCAGCCATAGGACATCGGCTGGCTGCGTAACCTCCGGCATCGCGACCAGGTCCGCCGAGGCGACTTCGACGTTCTCTCGGCCCGGCTCCTTCGCGAGCGTCCGCATGAGGCCGACCGGATCGTTCTTGAGGTGGGCGACTTCGGCCGGCACAAAGCTGTAGACCCGCCCCTCTGATCCGACGATGTCGGAGAAGAGGCGCGTCCAGTCTCCGTCGCCAGGGTAGACTTCGATCACGGTGGAGCCCGCCTCGATTCGTGCGAACCGGATTAACTCGGATACCTTGGATTGGTCGTACATCGAAATCTCCTTAGGAGTGGATATTCTTCTCGGTGCACATAGTGATTTCTCCATTTGCTCGGATCGGATCGCGCTTGATCCGATCCGAGCTCCGATCGCGTGCGTCGTCTCTTTGCGGGTGTGGACGTCGTGCTCGTCAGTCGAACTTGACCAAGTCCTTGAAGATCAGATGACCCCAGCTGTCTCCGCGCGCCTGGACCAGCAGGCCACCTTCCGACACCCCGCCAAGCTTGATCGGCGCGAAACCGAGATTTTCCGCAAGCTCCCCAATCCGTGTTGCGGCAGCGTCATCGTCGCTTGCCAGGAACACGACCCTCCGGCCACCATGTACGGCCGGATCCTGATCAAGCACCGGGGCGACCAGATGGTTGAAGCCCTTGACCAGTTTTGCGCCAGAGAAGGCCTGCGCGATGAACTTGGAAGAAGGTTGTCCTCCCAGTTCCTCAGGGGGCACGCCATAGGCATTGGTCACATCGATGATCGTCTTCCCCTGCCATGTGGGGAGCGCCTTCGCGACATTCGGGTGCGCCTCGAAGCGGACAGCCAAAAAGATGATGTCCGCCTTGATGGCTTCCGCCAGTTTTTTGGGGATGATCGTGGGTCCGATCGCGGCCGCATCGGCGGCAAAGCTTTCCGGGTCGCGTGTGGTTGCAACGGAAACTTCGATGCCGTTTCGGGCAAACGCCTTGGCAAGGGCCTGTCCGATATTGCCGAATCCTACGATTGCATAGTTCATAGTACTTCTCCGATCTGGTGCTAATGCCGGGCTCAGACTTGCGCCATGCCTCCATCGACGGCGAGATCCACGCCGGTGACGAAAGAACTTTCATCGGAGGCGAGGAACGTTACGGCAGCAGCGATTTCCTCTGGTTTGCCCCTGCGACCCATTGGGATCTGTGACGCAAACTGGGCGGCCGCTTGCTCGGCTTGCTCAGGGGTAAGGCCAGTCGTTGTCTCCAAGGCCGGCGTCTCGATTGGTCCCGGACTCATTGCATTGACGCGGATTTTGCGGTCTTTGAATTCCAGTGTCCAAGCGCGCGCGAAGTTGCGTACAGCCGCCTTGCTCGCGGCGTAGGTACTAAACCCTGGAAGCCCCAACACGTTCGACACTGAAGAATTCAGGATGATCGAACCGCCGTCTTTGAACAGGGGAAGGGCCTTCTGCACCGTAAAGAACAGACCCTTCACGTTCACATCGAAGGTCTGATCAAAATGTGCCTCGGTAGCGACGGCGAGCGGTGCGATCGTCCCCGCGCCGGCGTTGGCGAAGAGAATGTCGATATGACCATGTTTCTCCTTCACGACTGCATAGAGGCGATCCAGATCTTCCAGGAGCGACACGTCACCCACGACCGTCGTAACGTTTTTCATGATGAAGGCTGCGGCCTCTTCAACTCCTTCTCTCTTCGCCCGGTAATCACGACGTGCGCTCCTTCTTCTACGAAGCGCTTGGCTGTGGCCAATCCGATCCCGCTGCTTCCGCCCGTGATGACTGCGATCTTGCCTTCGAGTTTTTTCATAATTCTTTGTCTTTCGTTGCGCACGGGCCAGGTACGGACCGCGCTGGGGGTCAGAGTTGAGCCAGGCCGCCGTCGACGGCGACCTCGCTGGCGGTCATGAAGCTGCTGTCCGGCGACGCGAGGAAGGCGGCCGCGGCGCCGATCTCCGCCGGATCGGCCATGCGCTGGAGCGGGGTCATCGCGCCGTAGGCCTTCTGGCCTTCCTCGCCTAACGCCTCCTTCGCGAGTTCGGTCGCCGTCGCTCCGGGCGACAGCACGTTTACGCGGATGCCGGTGCCCTTCAGGTCTTCCGCCCAGGTCCGCGCCAGGTTGCGCACTGCCGCCTTGCTCGCGCTATAGGCAGTGAACCCCGGAGCGCCCGTGGTGCCGGCGCTCGACCCGGTCAGGATGATCGAACCGCCCTGGCTCATCAGCGGCAGCGCCTTCTGGACCGTGAAGATCGTACCCTTCACATTGGTGTCGAAGGTTTCGTCAATGTGCCTGGCGGTGATCTGGCCGAGCGGAAGCGGGTTTCCCGCCCCGGCATTGGCGAAGACGATATCGAGGCTTCCGCGCTCGGCCTTCACCGCAGCGTAGAGTCGGTCCAGGTCGGCCTCATCCGAGACCGAGCCCTTAACCGCGCGGGCACTAGGCCCAAGGTCAGCCACGGCGGCGTTGAGAGCTTCCTGCCGGCGGCCGAAGATGAAGACGAAGGCGCCCTCCTCGATAAAGCGCTTGGCTGCGGCGCGGCCGATGCCCGTAGCGCCGCCAGTTATCACAGCGGTCTTTCCATTCAGTCTGTTCATGTCATGCATCCTTCGTTTCGCCGTCTCGTATCTTTGGCTGTACGGGAAAGTCCCGCGAGAACCTCAAGATGGGTTCGCCGAAGTCGGGCGGTGAGTGCGCAATCGCGCACATCGCTGGTGCGAAAACGATCCAGCTAGATGATTGAACGCCGCAGCGACCGCACGAACTACGGCTGATCGTGTTAGTATGGGCTTTGCAAGCCGCACTTCGCTGCGCAGGAATGCACCATGATCGACTGGGATGACGTTCGCTACTTTCTTGCCGCCGCGCGCGTAGGCTCGGTGCGTGCTGCCGCCGCACACCTCGGTGTGAACCACTCGACCGTGCTGCGACGCATCGCTCAGCTCGAGGAACGCCTCGGGGCGCAGATGTTCGAAAAGCTGCCTTCCGGCTACCGCCTGACGGCTGCGGGCGAAGAGGTCCTCGATCTCGCGACCCAGATGGAAGCGTCGTCGCACCAGCTGGAGACGCGAGTCTTCGGTCGTGACCAGAGCGCGCGCGGGCTTTTGCGGGTGACGCTTCCACCGTTCCTCGCCACACACCTGCTCATGCCGGATCTCGCCGACTTCGCGCGTTTGCATCGCGACATCGAGATGGAAATCTTGTCGTCCGGTGAGCTGGCAAATCTGACCAACCGAGAGGCCGACGTCGCGGTCCGCATTGTCGCCGACCGCAAGACCCTGCCGCTCAATCTTCACGGCCTGAAGGGACCGGAGCTGTTCAGCGGCGTCTACATGTCTCGCGATCGACTAGCCGCGTGGCGTGCGGGCACGCCTGATCCCATCCGGTGGATAGGCATAGACAATCATGGAATTCCGGACTGGGCGCGCGAGGGAGAAGTTCACGTCACGGGAGTACCGTTCAGGACACCTGACGCCGAGACGCAGATCATCGCGGCGCACCAGGGGATTGGGATAACGAAACTGCCGTGCTTCGTCGGAGATACCGACCCCCTGCTGGTGAGGGTGCCGGGGATCGACGTGCCCATGCATGGGACACTCTGGCTTCTCACGCAAGGCGAGACACGCAAGACGAAGCGGGTGCGGCTCTTCACAGAGTTCGTATCCCGCAGGCTCGCCGCGTACGCTCCGCTTCTCTCGGGGCTGTCCATATCGCGCGACTGACGCCCGGCAGATCCGCCGGCAACGCTTCCCGCAATCCGGGTGGAAGCCGAGCTGCGATCGCTTGAAGCGGCGTGTTCAATCCGCGAATCCAGTGGGAGTAGGGAAACGGCGGCAGTAGCGTAGAGGTACCAGCCTAAGCTCGACCTCTTCCCACACCATGATCAGACAACGATGCCACCGTCTTCAGCGCGCCATCGAGCATGTCGCCTTTCTCGTCTTTCAGCGCAGCTTCGCGCAACCGCCTGATCCAGTCGGCAGCGTCATCGCGGCTCCTGACCAGATCGAGCGCCGACAGCACGCGATCGAATTTGGACTGGGCGCGGAGGTGGGTGTCGCTGTAGCCCTTGATCAGCCGGCGGCAGTTCAAGATTTCGACGGCGAGCGCGTAGTCCTGAGGCGCGTGGCTGAGCGCCAGCGCAAACCAGCGCTCCAGATGCGCCGTCTCGACCTTGTGGCGCAACAGGCGCCGCCGCCAGCGGCGCAGGCCGCCAATCAACCAGAGGACCGCAAAGCCGGCAAAGCTGTCGGTGCGGATGCGCCGGCCGCGATTGATGCGCCGGTCGAGAAAGCCGGCAAGTTTCGGCCGGTTCTCGATGTAGCTGCCAAACCCCGCCGGCAAGGTGCCGCAGAACTCCTCGATGCGCGGATGGAAATATTCGGTCACTTGCAGGATGGAGCCGTCCTTGACGCCCACCTCCTTGCGCACCCGCCGGTCACGCGTCGAACGTGTCTTGAGATCGGCGACGCGGATCATGTCGTCGTAGCACAGCGCGTTGGCCAGATGCTTGGCGGCAGCGATGGACAATGCATGGGCATGTTCAGCGCTATCCAGCGCGACCGCCTGGTCGAGCCGGTCGAGATACTCGCCGCCATAGGAGATGTCCTGGTAGTCGACGACCTTTCTCAGGCCCCGGAGCGCCATGTCGCGCACCGCCGCGGGCATCAGGTCGATGCGGGCGGCCAGCGCCTGCCAACCCTGCAGCAGGTTCGGCGGACCGCTCACGCGCCCTGCACCCGGAGCGGGGTCGACCGTGGCCGGTTCTGCCGGCTGTGGCGCGGGGGCCGTCGTACCGCGCGCGCGGTCGTAGGCGACGGCGAAGGCAGCAAGGCTGGCTTTCGCACCCCGGCCGCCGGCGCCGATCGCTTGCTCATAGCTTTCACGCGTGAACGGCAATGCGTCGGAGCCGGCCAGCGCGCCAAGCAGACTCGCCGAGATCATTGAGCCATTGTCCGCGGCGATCTTTTCCATGTCGAAGGCGATGAAGCGTTTCGATGCAGCTTCCGCCGTCGCGCGTACCTTGGAAGACGAGGCCCGGCCGTCACCCGGCTCGATCTTTTCCGACACCGCGGCGATACGGTGCGAGGAGGTGATCAGCGTGGTGCGATCGGGCGTGACGAAGCCCCTGATGATGGCGCGGCCGGCTTCCATCAGCTCGGCGGCGATCAATATGTCGACATCGCCTTGCGAAGGCGAAAGGGCAAAGACCGGCAGCCGGCCGGTGTCGCGGGCCATCTCGACGTAATAGATCGTAGCGCCGGTGCGCTGGGCGACGCCGGCGACCGAGGTCGATTGCGCGACATAGGAATTGCGCTCGGCGACATCGGTGATCCAGTCGGCGAGCACGCCGCCGCCCTGGCCGCCGACCGCGAGCAAAGCGAGTTTGATCACCGGCTCGGTATCGGCGGCATCGGATTTCGGGCGCAAGGGCGAAGCCTGGTCAAGCATCGGCGAACGTCAACCTGCGGCTTTCACGGCGCCGCTGCAGCAGGCCGATCACGGCGCGGCGCGTGCCTTCCAGAAAACGATCCCAGCGGCGGGGATTGTGCACGACATCGGCGCGGTAGAAGGAAGGGCACAGCACCGCTGCATCCGCCACTTCACCGCAATTGCCGCAGCCGACGCAGCTCTGGTCGATCGATGCCACCGGATCGTCGCGCAACGGATCGTCGAGCGACTTTACCGACAGCGACGGGCAGCCGGACAGCCGCATACAGGCATGGTCGCCGGTGCAGATATCCTCATCGACGCCGAACTTCGGCTTGACGACGCGAGTCCCATCCTTGATCGCCTTGTCGACCAGCGGCTTTTCGCGGCGCTGGCGATTGAGCATGCATTCAGACGAGGCAACGATGACCTTGGGACCCTTTTCGTCCGTCGTCAGCGCCTCGCGTAACGTGTCCTGCATCTTGGTGATGTCATAGGTGCGGTCGACATGGCGCAGCCATTTGACGCCCATGCCCTTCACCGCCTCGGTGATCGGATGCTTGGTCGACTTGGTCTTGTTGCCCGCACGCGACGACAGGATGTCCTGCCCACCGGTGGCGGCGGAGTAAAAATTGTCGACGATGACGATGACGCCGTCGTTCTTGTTGAAGACCGCGTTGCCGATCGAGGAGGTCAGGCCATTGTGCCAGAAGCCGCCATCGCCGACGAAAGAGATCGACCGCCGTTTGGCGTCGGGCGAATTGAACGCCGATGCCGATGCCGGCCCCAGCCCGTAGCCCATGGTGGTGGCGCCGAGCTCGAAAGGCGGCATGATCGAGAACAAATGGCAGCCGATGTCGGATGCGATGTGGTGGTTCCCGAGTTCCTGCTCGACCAGCTTTGTCGCGGCAAAAATCGGCCGCTCCGGGCAACCGATGCAGAAGCCTGGCGGACGTCCCGGCACGACGTTGATCAGGTCCGCGGCGTCAACGCCGTCGCCGACCTTGTTGGGCGCGCGCACCTCACCCGGCAAGAGATGCGGGGCCTCGGCGCGCAGGAAGGCGCCGATGCCGTCCAGCATGACCTGGCCGGTATATTCGCCGGCCATCGGCAGATACTCCTTGCCGACCAGCCTGGTGCCGCGCCCGGCCTTGTGCAGCATGGCGGCAAAGGTCTGCTCGATGTAGTTGGGCTGGCCCTCCTCGACCACGAGCACCGCCTGCTTGCCTTCGCAGAAGGTGAGGAACTCGTCATCGATCAGGGGATAGACGGCGTTGAGAACGTAGAGCGGCACATCCGTCTCGCCATAGGTGTCGGCAAGGCCGAGCCGCTGCAAGGCGCGGATGACCGAATTGTACATGCCGCCCTGCATGACGATGCCGACCGAGCCATGGTCCGAACCGAAGAATTCGTTGATCTTGTTCTTGGCGATGAACTCCACCGCCGCCGGCCAGCGCTTCTGCACCTTCTCCTTCTCGTGGAGGAAGGAGGCGGGCGGCAACACGATGCGGCCGGTGTCGCGGCGCGGCGCGTCGAGCGCATCGGCCACCGTCATCGGCGGGCGCTTGTTGTCCTTGGCGATGAAATGGCCATGCACATGGCAGCAGCGGATGCGCACCTGCAGCATCACCGGCGTGTTGGATGCCTCGGACAGCTCGAAACCATCCTCCACCGCCTTGACGATCGACGGCAAATTGGGGCGCGGGTCGAGTAGCCAGACCTGGCTCTTCATGGCGAAGGCATGGCTGCGCTCCTGCATGATCGAGGAGCCTTCGCCATAGTCTTCGCCGACGATGATCAGCGCGCCGCCGGTGACGCCGCCGGAGGCGAGGTTGGCCAGTGCGTCGGACGCGACATTGGTGCCGACGGTCGACTTGAAGGTCGCCGCACCGCGAATGGGGTAATGCACCGAGGCCGCCAGCATGGCGGTGGCGGTGGCTTCCGAGGCGCTCGCCTCGAAATGCACCCCGAGTTCGCCCAGAATCTCCTGTGCGTCGGCCAGCACGTCCATCAGATGGCTGATCGGCGCGCCCTGGTATCCGCCGACATAGCCGACGCCGCATTGCAGCAGCGCCTTGGTGATGGCGAGGATGCCCTCGCCGGCAAACTCCTCGCCGGCGCCGAGCCGGAGCTTTTCGACTTCCTTGGCAAAAGACCGTTCGGCCATTTTTCCAACCTTCCGTTGCCGCCGAAACTTGGCAGCGCGTACGTCTAGATTTCGTGCTTGCGAATGTTCTTGAGCATCTTCAAGAGCGTCGCGATCAGTGCTGCATATTCGGCATCGTCGACATCGTCGAACATTGCCTCGAAGGCGTCATGCATAGCCGGCCAGGCGCGGGTGAACTCTGCGCGGCCCTCATCGGTGAGGAAGACATGGCGGATGCGGCTGTCGGTGACGCCTTGCTCGCGTCGCACGAAGCCTTGTCCCTCCAGCGTGTCGAGCGTGCGGCTCAAGGTCGACTGCTCTATGACGGTGTAGACCGAGAGGTCGTTGACGGTGACGCCGTCGGTGACCGACAGCACGGCCAGCGTGCGGACCTGCGGAATAGTCAGGCCCTGCTTGCGGAAATCGTCGCGCAAGGTGGCGTTGTAGCGCCCCATGATGCGGTTCATCAGATAGGGCGCGAATTGCTGCAGGCCGATCTGGCCGAGGGTCGAGATGCGCTGGCGCTTTTCCAGAACCTTCTGCTCCATCACAGCCTCCCCGCCAGGAGAAAGCCGGAACCGCCACCGAGGCCCGCGCCTGGATGGGTCGAGGCGCCGATATGGTAGAGGTTCTTGATGCCGGTCTGATGGTTGCGGCTGGTCTTGAACGGCCGCCAGAGGAACGACTGGTCGATAGTCGACGAGCCGCCATAGGGGTCGCCGCCGACCAGGTTGATGTTCATCGCTTCGAGATCGGCCGGCGAATAGGCGCGGCGCGCAATGACGCTATCCTTGAAGCCGTCGATGTGGCTGGCGAGGATCGCCTCCGCGCGGTCGGCATAGACCTCGCGCAGCGCGTCGGTCCAGCGGCCGCCAGCCGGTGCATGCAGCGTGCCTGCGGCATCGCCCTTGATGTGACGGGGCGCCTCGGGCAGTTGCAGCCACAGAATTGCTTTGCCAGGCGGACAGCGCGACGGATCGAGCGCATGCGGCTGGCCGACGCAGATGGTCGGCACTTCGGGCAGCATGCCGCGCGCCGCCTCGTTGCAGGCTTTCGAGACGCCATCGAGCCCCGGCGTCAGGTGCAACAATGCCACCTGGTCCAGGCCAGCACCGCGCCATGCCGGCGGCTTGTTCAGCGCATAGTGAATCTGGAAATTGCCTTTGCCGTAGCGATATTTCTGTGTCGCTTCGACATCGGCCTTGGGAGCCTCGCTGCCGAGCAACCGGTGGTAAAGCTGCGTCGGCGTGACCGAACAGATGACGCTCTTGTTTGCTGTAATCGTTTCGCCCGAGGCGAGCCGTACGCCGGTCGCGCGGCCACCGCTCTGGACGATCGAGGCGACATCGGCGACGGTACGGATGTCGCCACCACGTTCCCTTATCAGAGCTTCGAAGGCGGTGAGCAGGGTCTTCGCTCCACCCTTGACGATCGGCGCCCCGGCCGCTTCCAGCGCGAAGGCAATGACCTTGGCGATCTGCCCTGAGAAGGCGTCTTCCGGTCCGAGCCCGGCGTGCAGCACCCAGGGCGCCCACAGCGCGCGGATTGTCTCGGACCGATAGGTGCTTTCCAGCCAGCTGCGCGCCGGCACCAGTGCTTCGCCGAGAAAGGCGGCAAGGCCGCGTGGGCTGCGCCGCCAGGCATCGCCGGCCAGCAGTTTCGCCGTCGGATAGGACCACAGGCTGCCGCCGAGCAGGCCGAACAACAGGCCGGCATTGCGCTCGATGCCGCTGACATCGTCCGCATACCGGTCGCCATCGTCGGCGGCAATCGCATTGATTGCCGCGACATTGGCGGCGCGGTTGGTGGTGAGCACTGCATGACTGCCGTCCGGCCGCAGCACGCCGGTTGGCGTGCCGGTGTGGCAGAACTCCAACCCATGCCGCGCGAGGTCGCCGCCCAATGCCGCAAAGGCCGGCGAGGTGATGAACAGCACGAAGGTGGTTGCCATCACGTCATGGATGAAGCCGGGTGCGGTGATCTCCTCGGTACGCATGCAACCGCCGATGCGGTTGTTGCGTTCGAGGATGAGCACCTTCGCGCCCTTGCCGCCGAGCATCGCCGCGCAGACCAGCGCGTTGATGCCGCTGCCAACGATGATGTGATCCGGCTGGCTCACCGTGGCGTGCTCTCACCTAGCCGTTGGATACAAGCGCCAGCGCGCGGATCGGGCTGCCGGTGCCATGTTCGATCTTGAGCGGTGCGGCGATCAGGATGGCGCCCTTCGGAGGCAACTGGTCGAGGTTGCAGAGGCTGGCGAGGCCATAGCGGTTCGCCTTGTGCATCAGCGTGTGGGCCGGAAATGGCGGCTCCATGCCGCCGGCCTTGCCGGCATCGGTGCCGATCGTCTCTGAGCCCCAGCCCTTGATATCCTTGCTGATCAGGAACTGGATGGCTTCGGCTGTCGGACCTGGCGTATGTGGGCCGGTTTCGTTGGCGTTGAGGAATTCGGCTTCCGAGCCATTGCGCTTATACCAGTCGGTGCGCATGACCACCCACTCCCCGGCGTTGATGGCGCCATGCTTGGCTTCCCACGCCTTGATGTGGTCGACGGTGAGCAGGAAGTCGTGGTCGGCGGCGGCTTCCTTCGAGCAGTCGATGACATTGACCGGGCCGACGAAATTCTGCGCCGGAATGGTGTCGGTGGCGCCGTCCGGATAGTCCTTGCCGCTGATCCAATGCTGCGGCGCATCGAAATGCGTGCCCGAATGCTCCCCAAGCTTCAGCCAGTTCCATGCCCACCACGGGCCGTTCTTGTCATAACGGGAGATGTTATGGATCTCGACCTTTGGCGTGTCGACGGCAAGCTCCGGCGGCAGCTTGATAAGAGGCGTATCGGGTCCGAGTTGCGCAGAGAGGTCGACCACCCTGATGGCGCCTGAAAGCAGCTGGCCGGCGACTTCGCCGAGGAGTTTTTGCGTGTCCATGGTCTGAAGTTCCCTCTTCTGGTGAAGATCAAGGCTCGTCTCGGCCCTTAATATCCTACTAGACGAAAACATATGCATCTGCAATTATCTTTAAGCATAAAGGAAATGGGAACGGGGCGTGAGCGAGTTCGACGCCATCTTTGTCGGGGCGGGCCACAACAGTCTGGCGTGCGCTGCGCATCTGGCGCTCAAAGGCTGGAAAACCGGGATTTTCGAGCGCAGTGCAGCAATCGGCGGCGCCGTCCAGACCCACGAATACACCCTCCCAGGCTTCCGGCACGATTTCGGTGCAATGAATCTGAGCCTGTTCGCCGGCTCCGCCTTCCACCGGAAATATGCAAATGAATTGAAAGCACAGGGTCTTGAGTTCGCGCCGGTCGCCGACTGTTTTGCCAGCGCCTTCCCGGACGGACGCTGGTTCGGCGTCAGCAACGATCTGGAAAAAACCACCGGCCGCATGGCCGCTTTCTCCGCCGCCGATGCCGCGACCTGGCGTAGACTGGTCGCCGCCTTCCCGGCAGAGGCCGAGCATCTGTTCCGGCTGCTGGGCTCGCCGATGAGTGCCCGCGCGCTTGCCGGCACCGCCTGGAACCTGTGGCGCAAGAAGGGCATGTCGGGCGCATTCGACACCGCTCGGCTTTTGCTGTCATCGCCGCGCGCCTGGCTGGAGGAAAATTTCGAGTCCGCGCATGTGCGGGCAACGCTTGCCACCTGGGGCATGCATCTCGACTTTGCACCCGACACCGCCGGCGGCGCCGTGTTCCCCTATCTGGAATCCATGGCCAACCAGACCTTTGGCATGGTGATAGGCAAGGGCGGCGCCGACACGATCATCCGGGCGCTGGCAGGTATGGTCACCTCGGCGGGCGGCAAGATCGTCACAGGGACAGAGGTTGCCGAAATCACCGTTTCCGCCGGCAAGGCGACCGGCGTGCGGCTTGCGTCCGGTGAGACGCATACGGTAACCAAGGCGGTCATTGCCGGCGTCGCGCCCAGGGCGCTGACCGGCAAGTTGCTGCCCAACGGTTCCGGCGACACCGGCTTCGACACGGCTATGCAGAAGTTCCGGCACGCGCCGGGCACGATGATGATCCATCTGGCGCTCGACGACCTGCCGGACTGGCGCGCCGGGGCCGAGCTGCGGCAGTTCGCCTATGTGCATCTGTCGCCCTCGCTCGACGCGATGTCGCGCACCTATCAGCAGGCGATGGCGGGCATGCTGCCGGACCAACCGGTGCTG
The DNA here is from genome assembly GCF_000503035.1 of Mesorhizobium sp. LSHC412B00. NCBI lineage: Bacteria > Pseudomonadati > Pseudomonadota > Alphaproteobacteria > Hyphomicrobiales > Phyllobacteriaceae > Mesorhizobium > Mesorhizobium sp. LSHC412B00. Next base: position 78,546 of record NZ_AYWB01000006.1, read on the forward strand.
GTCGTCGGCCAGCCGACAGCGGTCGATCCGTCACGCGCGCCGCAGGGCAAGCATGTGCTGTGGGTGCAGGTGCGCATGCTGCCCGCCGAAATCCTGGGCGATGCGGCCGGCAAGATCGCGCCCGCGCATTGGGATCAGGTCAAGGACGTCTATGCCGAACGCGTGCTCGACACCATCGAGATCTACGCACCCGGACTGCACGCGAAAATCCTCGGCCGTGCAGTGTTCTCGCCAATCGACCTCGAGCGTGAGAACCCCAATCTCGTCGGTGGCGACCAGGTCTGCGGCAGCCACCATCTGGCACAGAATTTCCTGTTCCGCCCGGCGCGCGGTTATGCCGGCTGGAACACGCCGGTCGGCAATCTGCATCTCATAGGCGCCGCGACATGGCCCGGCGCCGGCACCGGCGCGGCCTCCGGCTTCATGCTCGCGCAACAGCTTGGCGGGAGGTAGCTCGCAAGATTTCATGAAGGCGACGAGAGGCAAGGCGCTGCTGCCCACGAAGCCCGGATCGATAAACTGATAGTGCCGCGCAAAGACAACAAAACCAACAAGGGGAACGACCATGACAATCAACAGACGAGAATTGCTGGGATACAGTGCCGCGGCACTTGGGGTGGCGGCGATCGGCCTGCCTGAGATCGCCAAGGCGGCAGCGGGCGAGCTGACCATCGCCTATAACGTCAACCTGCCGTCCTGGGATCCGACCACCGGACCCTCGGCCGTCAACCCGACGATCCAGGGCCTCTACCAGTCAGTGTTCGACCAGTTCATTCCGCAAAAGCCGGACCTGTCCTTTGCGCCTGGCCTGCTCACCGAATGGGGCTGGAACGAGGATCGCACCAAGGTGACGATGACGGTGCGCGAAGGCGTGACCTGGCATGACGGCTCGCCCTTCACGCCCGAGGACGTGGTCTGGTCGCTGCAGCGGGCGGGCGACGAAAAGACCGGCAATCCGATCCAGTTCGTCTGGAAGAACGTCAACAATTTCAAGATCGACGGCAACAAGATCACCGGCGACGTCGTGCAGTTCGATCCGGTCTACTTTAAATGGATGTCGTTCCTGACCGGCTACATCCTGCCGAAGGCCTATTATGAGAAGGTCGGCGCCGAAGGTTTCGAGAAGGCGCCGATCGGCACCGGCCCTTACATGGTGGAAAAATTCGAGCGAAATGCTTTCCTCCGACTGAAGGCCAACCCGCACTATTGGGGCGACAAGCCGGCCTTCGAGAATGTGACGATCAAGTTCGTCACTGATGCGGCGAGCCGCGTTGCCGAAATCGAATCCGGTTCCTCGCAGGTGACGCTGGAGGTCCCCTATGAAGAGTATGACCGGCTGATCGCCAAGGACGGGCTTGCCGGCTCGTGCAAGCCCGTTTCCGACATCGGCATGATCTTCTTCAACGACATCGAAGCGATGCTGGACAAGAACGTCCGCCAGGCCGCCGTCATGGCTGTGGACAAGGAGCTTCTGGTCAAGCGGCTGCTGCGCGGCTATGGCCAACCGATCGCTACGCTGGAGACCCCGGAGTACACGGCCTTCGACGCCTCGATCAAGGTCGAGCACAATCCGGAAAAGGCCAAGGAGCTGCTCGCGGCTTCCGGCTATTCGCCGGAAAAACCGGTCAAGTTCACCATCCAGACGACCAAGGGCTTCAAGCCCAAGGATTATGAGATGATCCAGGCGATCGTCGGCATGTGGCGCAAGGTCGGCATCGAGGCGACGATCGAGGTCTACGAGATCGCCAAGCACTATGAACTGCGCGCCGCCGACAAGCTGGCGCCGGCCGCCTTCTACAATTGGGGCAACGCCATCGGCGACCCGACGACGTCGACGGGTTTTGCCATGTATGGGCCGAGCCCGCACTCGGTGTGGGACAGCCAGGACCTGATCGACATGATCAATCCGCTCTGGGGCGAGAAGGACGAGGCCAAGCGCATCGCCGGCTGGAAGGCTGTCGACAAGTATATCGCCGAGCAGGCCTATGTGCTGCCGCTGATTCAGTATGCGCAACCTATCGTGCATGCCAGGGGCGTCAACGTGGTGCAGCATGTGTCCGGCGCGCTGCTGCCGGCGCTGATGACCCCGGCCTGATATTGGCTTGTGGGCGCCACTCTTCGCTGAGCGGCCCCCTCATCCGGCCCCCTTCGGGCCACCTTCTCCCCCCTGGGGAGAAGAGACCAGCTCAGCCGTCCGTGACCTCTTCTCCCCTCGGGGAGAAGGTGGCCGCGAAGCGGACGAATGAGGGGGCTCTTCGTTAGAAACGCACTGGGCCAACACCAGAATGCTCCTGCAACGATTCCTGATCCGTCTGCTGACGATGCTGATCACGCTGTTCGGCGTGGCTGTCGTCGTCTTCGTCGTGATCCGCGTCGCGCCTGGTGACCCGATCGCCATGATGCTGCCCCCCGGTGCGACAGATGCCGACATCGACCGGCTGCGTGCACTCTACGGGCTCGACAAGACCATCGTGCAGCAATTCTTCATCTGGCTGTCCGGCGTCGTCAGGGGCGATTTCGGCACCTCGATTTCGCTCAGGCAAGATGTGCTCAGCCTTGTCTTCAATCGTTTGCCGGCAACGCTGGAACTCGCCATCATCGCGCTCGTCATGGCGGTTGGGCTCGGCGGCACGACGGCGATCCTCGGAGCCCGTGAGCGCGGGACGGCGGTCGAAGCCGGCATCGATATCGCCAGCGGCGCAGCCCTTTCCATTCCCGATTTCCTGTGGGGCCTGGTGCTGATCCTTTTGTTTGGCGTGCTGGTGCCGATCTTCGATATCTCCGGCCGCGTGTCGCCGCAGCTAGTCCTGCCCTTCGTCACCCAGTTCTATTTCTTCGAGAGCTTGCTTCGGCTGCGCCTCGACCTGACCTGGGATCTGCTGAAGCACATGCTGATGCCGGCTGTGGCGCTGGCGCTGCCGCTGGCCGCAATCATCGCGCAGTTGCTGAAACAGTCGCTGAAGGAAGTGCTTGACCTCGACTATGTCGTGCTGGCGCGGGTGAAGGGGTTTTCGGAAACGCAGGTTATCCTGCGCGAGGCGCTGAAGAACGCAGCGCTGCCGACGCTGACCCTGGTCGGCGTCCAGTTCACCTTCCTCATCGGCGGCACGGTCATCGTCGAGCGGCTGTTTTCCTATGAGGGGCTCGGCAACATGGCGATCGACGCCGTCATCAACCGCGACCTGCCGCTGATCCAAGGCATCGTGCTGGTGTTCGCGCTGCTGTTCGTGCTGATCAATCTTGCAGTCGACATGATGTATGCGCTGCTCAATCCGAGGCTGCGCCATGGATGAGGCACGCATCGCCCGGCGCGGATTGGGCCCGAGGCTGTGGCTGGCCGGCGGCTGGCTGCTGCTGGTACTTCTTGCCGCGATGTTCGCGCCGCTGGTGGCGCCGCAGGACCCGCTGGCGCAGGATCTGATGCTGGAACGGCTGCCGCCATTCTGGATGAGTGGTGCGGAATCCGGCTATTGGCTGGGCACCGACAGCCTCGGCCGCGATCTCCTCTCCCGGCTGATCTTCGGCGGCCGTATCGCCTTCATCGTCGCTTTCGCGGCGGCGATCGCCGCCTGCCTTGTCGGCTCGACGCTCGGACTGGTCGCCGGCTATTTCGGCGGCTGGGCCGACCGCATCATTTCACGCATCGTCGACGTCTGGATGGCATTCCCGCCGGTGCTGTTCGCCATCCTGCTGGTCGCGGTGCTCGGCACCGGCCTCAGTTCCGTCATCCTCGCCATCGTCATAATCGACTGGACGCGCTTTTGCCGGGTGATCCGCGCCGAAGCGATGGGCCAGTCGCGCATGGACTATGTCGAGAACGCCCGCATCGCCGGCTATGGCCGCATCGGCATCATGCTGCGCGAGGTGCTGCCCAATGTGGTGCCGTCGATCGTGGCACTGCTGTCGCTGGAGATGGGCATCGCCGTCATCGTCGAGGCCATCCTGTCCTTCGTCAACCTGTCGATCTCGACTGACGATCCGACCTGGGGCGGCATCATCGCCGAGGGCCGGCTGTCGATCCATCAGGCCTGGTGGGTGCTGGTGTTTCCGCTTGTCACGCTGATCCTCACCGTGCTGTCGTTCAGCCAGTTCGGTGAGGCGCTGAAGACACGCTTCGATCCGGTGCTGCGATGAGCGCTTGCCTGGATATTGCCAATCTGAGCGCCGTGCTGCCGAACGGCCAGCGCGTGCTGCGGTCGGTGTCGCTCTCCGTGCAGCCGGGTGAGGTGCGTGCTCTTGTTGGCGAGAGCGGCGCCGGCAAGACGATGATCGGCAAGGCGGTGCTCGGTGTGCTGCCGTCAAGCGTGCGCATCGTCGAAGGCGCCATGCAGCTCGAAGGCGAAGACCTCGGCAGGCTGCAGCCCAAGGCAAGGCGCACGCTGATCGGCGCTCGCACGGCGCTGATCCCGCAAGATCCGTTGACTGCGCTCAACCCGTCGCGCCGCATCGGTCCGCAGATGACTGATCGGCTGGTGCGCATTCTCGGCTGGAACGGTGACAAGGCGGACAAGCGTATCCGGCAATTGTTGGATGAGGTGCAGATCCGCGATCCCGACCGGGTGCTGAAATGCTATCCGCACGAGCTGTCCGGCGGCATGCGCCAGCGTGTGCTGATCGCCGCCGCCTTCGCCGCCGAGCCACGGCTGATCGTGGCCGACGAGCCGACAACCGCGCTCGACGTTACCGTGCAAAAGCAGATCCTGCGACTGATCGCCGAGCTGCAGCGCGAGCATGGCACCGCGATCCTGTTCGTCACCCACGATCTCGGCGTCGTTGCAAAGATCAGCCAGCAAGTGTCTGTGCTCTACGCCGGCAAGGTGGTGGAAGAGGCTGACACAGCCGCTCTCTTCGCCGCGCCTGAGCATCCCTATACGCGGGCATTGATGGCCGCTACGCCGCGCTACACGGATCCCTTTGCCTCGCTGAAGCCGGTGGATGAGACGGTGCTGGCAGGACTCGCTGCGGAGATCGCCGCCTCCGACCAGGCGTGGAGAGGGCCGCATGGTTGAGCCGCTGTTTTCCGTGCGCGGGCTGAAGGTGGCGCTGCCCGACATGACCCGCAAGCCGCTGATCGGGCGCGCGCCGCTGGCCGAGATTTTGAGAGGCTTGGATTTCGATTTGCCGAGAGGTTCGGTGACCGGCATCGTCGGTGAATCCGGGTCCGGAAAATCGACGCTCGGCCGCACGCTTGTCAGACTTCTGGAGCCGAGCGTCGGCAGCATCCATTTCGAGGGCCGCGATATCGCCCATCTGCCGGATGCAGAGCTGCGACCTCTGCGCCGCGACCTGCAGATGATCTTCCAGGACCCGATGTCGTCGCTCAACCCGCGTCGCACCATCGCCGGCATCATTGCCGCGCCGCTCAAGCAGAATGGGCTTGGCGACAGGCTTAGGGAACGCGTCGCCGAGGCATTGCATCGCGTCGGCCTGCCGCAAAGCTTCGCTAGTCGCTATCGTCATGAACTGTCGGGCGGGCAGCGCCAGCGCGTCGGAATTGCGCGCGCGTTGGCGCTTTCGCCGAAATTCGTGCTGGCCGACGAGATCGTCTCCGGCCTCGACGTATCGACGCAGGCGCAGATCCTCACCCTTTTGGAGAGACTGGCCGCGGAGATGGGGCTGACGGTCGCCTTCATCAGCCACGACCTGTCGGTCATCCGGCGGCTGTGCCAACAAGTGATCGTGATGCGCGAGGGCAGGATCGTCGAGGCGAGCGCCACCGATGCGCTGTTCGACAATCCCAGGGAGACCTACACGCGCGACCTGCTTGCCGCCATCCCACTGCCTGAGATCGACGCGGACTGGTTGCGGCCAGCAACGAAAGCGCCGGCATAGGACTGTTCACCCACCACGCCGAACAGCGGGCTTCGGACGTGCATGAGGGCAAAATCAGCCCGCGAACGGAGGGTAATATGAATTACGCAGCCCGCGGCACGATGCTTGCCGCGATCCTGTTCTGCTCGATGGGAACGGCTTCGGCCGATGCGATCCCCGGCATGCGCGGCCACGACCACACCGGCATCACGGTGCCCGACATGAAGCAGGCAGTCGACTTCTTCACCGAAGTCGTCGGCTGCGAGAAGGCGATGTCGTTTGGTCCGTTCGCCGATGACAAGGGCACCTTCATGCAGGATCTTCTGGGCGTCGATCCGAAGGCTGTCATCGAGCAGGTCACCATGGTGCGTTGCGGTTATGGATCGAACATCGAGCTGTTCAAGTACACTGCGCCTGACCAGAAGGATTTGACTCCGAAGAACAGCGATATCGGCGGCTTCCACATTGCCATGTATGTCGATGATGTCGCCGCGGCGAAAGCCTATCTCGACGGCAAGGGGGTGAAGACGCGGATGGGTCCGCTGCCGGTCAAGGAAGGTCCGGCGGCCGGCCAGACCATCCTCTATTTCCAGGCGCCATGGGGATTGCAACTGGAGGCGATCAGCTATCCCGATGGGATGGCCTATGAGAAGGGTGCCGAGACTGTGCTGTGGAGCCCGAAGAACCCGGACAAGTGATTTCCAGAGCGCGCTTGCGGGGCCAGCCCGCAGGCGCGCCACCCGTGTCCAGCAATCGTTCCAAGATGAAACTTTAAGCTTGAAATATTTTATCTCCGGCGCGATACTTGATATGCAGCAAGCGAAGAGGAGATCGCACGGATGAAGGTTGCGGTTCTCGGTGGCGGACCAGCCGGCCTCTACTTTGCCATTTCAATGAAGCTGCGGGACGCCGCCCACGAGATCACGGTGTTCGAGCGCAATCGCGCCGACGATACGTTCGGCTGGGGCGTCGTGCTGTCGGCCGAAACACTCGACAACCTTGCCAAAAACGACCCGGTCAGCGCTGTCTGGATCAAGAAGCATTTCGCCTATTGGGACGACATCGCCGTCATCCATGACGGCGTGCGCACGGTCTCGTCGGGCCACGGTTTCTGTGGCATCGGCCGCAAGCGGCTTCTGGTCCTGCTGCAGCGACGCGCGCGCGAACTTGGCGTGAGGCTGATGTTCGAGAGCGATATCGCCGACCCTCAGCCCTATATGGCGACGCATGATCTGGTCGTCGCCGCCGATGGGCTGAACTCAAGGGCGCGCAACACCTTCGTCGAAGTCTTCAAGCCCGACATCGACACCCGCAAATGCAAATTCGTCTGGCTCGGCACCAACCAGAAATTCGACGACGCCTTCACCTTCATCTTCGAGAAGACCGAGCATGGCTGGGTGTGGGCGCACGCCTATCAATTCGACAGCGAGACAGCGACCTTCATTGTCGAGTGCAGCGAACAGACCTGGGCTGCCTTCGGCTTCGGCGCCATGTCGCAGCAGGAATCCATCGCCGTCTGCGAGCGCATCTTTGAGAAACATCTCGGCGGCCACGCGCTGATGACCAATGCCAATCACATCAGAGGTTCGGCCTGGATCAATTTCCCGCGCGTGCTGTGCGAACGCTGGTCCTACAAGAACCTGGCTCTGATGGGCGACGCGGCGGCCTCGGCACATTTCTCGATCGGCTCCGGGACCAAGCTCGCATTGGAAAGCGCGGTGGCGCTGGCCGAATATGTCAAAACCGAACCGGACCTCGACGCCGCCTTCCGCAAGTATGAGGATGCGCGCCGCACCGAGGTGCTGAAGCTGCAGTCGGCGGCGCGCAATTCGCTGGAGTGGTTCGAGGAGGTCGAGCGCTATCTCGGCCTCGATCCGGTACAGTTCAATTATTCGCTGCTGACCCGCTCGCAGCGCATCAGCCACGAGAATTTGCGGCTGCGCGATGCCAAATGGCTTGAAAGCGCCGAGCAATGGTTCCAGCGCCAGGCGGGGGCAGGCGGCAACAGGCAACGCCGGGCACCGATGTTCGCGCCGTTCAAACTGCGCGACATGCAGCTCAACAACCGCATCGTCGTTTCGCCGATGGCGCAGTACAAGGCAGTCGATGGCTGCCCGACCGACTGGCATTTCGCCCACTATGCCGAGCGTGCCAAGGGCGGCGCCGGGCTTGTCTATATCGAGATGACCTGCGTCAGCCCGGAAGGACGCATCACGCCCGGTTGTCCCGGCTTCTATGCGTCCGAACATGAGGTGGCGTGGAAGCGGCTGGTCGATTTCGTCCACACCGAGACCGAGGCGAAAATCTGCGCCCAGATTGGCCATTCCGGGGCCAAGGGCTCGACCCGTGTCGGCTGGGAGGGCACCAACGTGCCGCTCTCCTCGGGCAATTGGCCGGTCATGGCGGCCTCGGCGATTGCATGGTCGCCGCAAAACCAGGTGCCGAAAGCCATGGACAGCGCCGATATGGATTTGGTGCGCGACCAGTTCGTGTCCTCCGCAGAGATGGCGGATCGCTGCGGCTTCGACATGCTGGAGATCCATGCCGCGCACGGCTATCTCCTGTCGTCCTTCATCACGCCGGTCACCAACCAGCGCACGGATGAATATGGCGGTTCGCTGGAAAATCGCATGCGCTATCCCCTGGAAATCTTCCATGCGGTGCGCGCCGCCTGGCCGGCGCGAAAGCCGATCTCGGTGCGCATTTCGGCCAATGACTGGGTCGGCATCGAGGGTGTGACGCCGGCCGATGCGGTGGAGATCGCGCGGATGCTGCACGAAGCCGGCGTCGACATATGCGACGTCTCGGCAGGCCAGACCTCGATTGCCGCCAAGCCTGTCTATGGCCGAATGTTCCAGACGCCGTTCTCGGACCGCATCCGCAACGAGGTCGGCATGGCGACGATGGCGGTCGGCAACATCTACGAGCCGGATCATGTCAATTCGATCCTGATGGCCGGCCGCGCCGACCTGGTGGCCCTGGCACGGCCGCATCTCGCCGATCCCTACTGGACGCTGCATGCAGCCGTGACGCTCGGTGATCGTGGTGTCAAATGGCCGGATCCCTATCTGCCCGGACGCGACCAGATCTACCGGCTGGCCGAGCGCGATGCGGCGGCGGGGCTGAAAGTATGACGACGGCCTTGGCGATTTCAGGCAAACATGCGCTGGTCACTGGCGGCGGCTCCGGCGTCGGCCGGGCCATCGCGCTCGTGCTGGCCGAGGCCGGCATAGAGGTGACCATATGCGGGAGGCGCGACGCCGAGCTTGCCAAGTTGGCCGGCGAGAACGACCGCATCCACGCCATGTCAGCCGATGTCACCGACGAGGCGGCGATGATTTCGCTCTACGCGCAAGCGGAAGCCGTGCGCGGCCCGTTCGACATCGTCGTCGCCAATGCCGGCATGGCCGGCAGCACGCCGGCGCACAGGACCTCGCTTGCCGACTGGCAGCGGACGCTCGACGTCAATCTGACCGGCGCCTTCCTGACGGTGAAGCCGGCGCTGGCCGGCATGGCCGCGCGCAAGGCGGGCCGGATCGTCTTCGTCGCCTCGACCGCAGGGCTGAAAGGCTACGCCTATGTCGCGCCCTACGTGGCGGCCAAGCATGGGGTGGTCGGGCTGATGCGGGCACTGGCGGCCGAGACGGCGAAATCCGGCGTGACCGTCAACGCCGTTTGCCCGGGCTTCGTAGAGACCGACATGCTGGCGGACTCCATTCAGCGCGTCGTCGAAAAGACCGGCCGCTCAGTCGAGCAGGCGCGGGCGAGCCTTGCCTCGACCAACCCGCAAGGCCGTTTCATCCAGCCGCAGGAAGTTGCCGCGACGGTGCTCTGGCTGTGCGGCGATGCGGCTGCGTCGATTACCGGACAAGCGATTTCGATCTCAGGAGGCGAAACATGGTAGCCGGCCCATTGCCCGCGCCGTCGGGACCCGGCAAGGACCGGCTGCGTCTCTGGATCAGGCTGCTGCGCGCCTCGCGCACGATCGAAGCGGAACTGCGCGAGCGGCTGAAGAAAGAATTCGATACGACACTGCCGCGTTTCGACGTCATGGCCGCCCTCTACCGCGCGCCGGAAGGCATGCTGATGAGCGATCTGTCGCGCTTCCTGCTGGTCTCCAACGGCAATGTCACCGGCATTGTCGACCGGCTGGTTTCGGAAGGCCTGGTCGCGCGCGCGCGCCGCAATGGCGATCGCCGCACATCCATGGTGCGACTGACCGATGAGGGTTCCAGATCCTTTGCCACAATGGCCGCGGCGCATGAGGGTTGGATCGGCGAATTGCTGGGCAAGGTCAGCGAGGAGGATGCGCGCCGGCTGACCGGCATGCTGACCTCGTTCCGCAGCAACTGGGAGGGACGCGAATGAGTTCGATGGCCGGCCTCAAGCCGAAGCACTTCCTGTGGGAGGTCGAAGGCAGGATCGCCAGGGTGCGGTTAGACCGGCCGGAGCGCAAGAATCCACTGACCTTCGACAGCTATGCCGAACTGCGCGACACATTCCGCGACCTCGTCTATGCCGACGACGTCGACGCCGTGGTGTTTCTGTCCAATGGCGGCAATTTCTGCTCGGGCGGCGATGTCCACGACATTATCGGCCCATTGGTCAAGATGGACATGAAGGAGTTGCTTGCCTTCACCCGCATGACCGGCGATTTCGTCAAGGCGATGCTCAATTGCGGCAAGCCGATCATCGCGGCGGTCGACGGTGTCGCGGTCGGCGCCGGCGCCATCATCGCCATGAGCGCCGACATCCGCATCGCCACGCCGGAGGCCAAGACCGCTTTCCTGTTCACCCGCGTCGGGCTTGCCGGTTGCGATATGGGCGCGTGCGCGATCCTGCCGCGCATCATCGGCCAGGGCCGTGCCGCCGAATTGCTCTACACCGGCCGCACGATGACGGCAGCGGAAGGCGAGCGCTGGGGCTTCTACAACAGGCTTGTCGATGCCGCAGTGCTCGAGGCCGACGCGCTCGAGATGGCGGCGCGCATCGTCTCGGGCCCGACCTTCGCGCACGGCATCACCAAGACACAGCTCAACCAGGAGTGGTCGATGGGGCTCGACCAGGCGATCGAAGCAGAAGCGCAGGCGCAGGCGATCTGCATGCAGACGCGTGACTTCGAGCGCGCCTACAAGGCCTTCGTCGCCAAGAAAAAACCGGTGTTCGAGGGCAATTGATGGCTGACAGGAGTTTCCTCAACTGGCCGTTCTTTGAAGATCGCCACCGCGAATTGGCCGAAAGGCTGGAAGCATGGTGCGCCAGGAACCTGCCGGTCGATCACCATGACGTCGATGCCGCCTGCCGCGAGCTGGTGGCGAAACTTGGCCGCGACGGCTGGCTGAAGCCGACGGCGCTCGATACCGACAATCCGGGACCGCTCGATGTCCGCACCTTGTGCATCACGCGCGAGACGCTGGCGCGCCATGACGGGTTGGCCGACTTCGCCTTCGCCATGCAGGGGCTCGGCACCGGCGCGCTCAGCCTGTTCGGCACACCCGACCAGCAGCAATGGCTGGCAAAGACCAGGGCCGGCAAGACGATTTCCGCCTTCGCGCTGTCGGAGCCACGCTCCGGGTCGGATGTCGCCAACACCGAAATGACCGCGATCCGCAATGACGACTTCTATATCCTCACCGGCGAGAAGACCTGGATTTCCAATGGCGGCATCGCCGATCTCTACGTCGTCTTTGCCCGTACCGGCGAGGCGCCGGGCGCTAAGGGACTTTCCGCCTTTCTCGTACCCACCGACACCAAGGGGCTTGGCATCGCCGAGCGCCTTGAAGTGATCGCGCCGCATCCGCTGGCGCGGCTTTCCTTCGATCAGGTCCGGGTGCCGGCCTCGGCGCTGATCGGCAAACCGGGAGACGGCTTCCGCATCGCCATGTCGGTGCTTGACGTGTTCCGCTCCACGGTCGGCGCGGCGGCACTCGGCTTTGCCCGCCGGGCGCTGGACGAAAGCATCAGCAGGGTGGCCGAGCGCAAACTTTTCGGCGCTCCGATGGCAGAGCTGCAGATGGTGCAAGGCCATATCGCCGACATGGCGCTGGACATCGATGCCGCAGCGCTGCTGGTCTACCGCGCTGCCTGGACCAAGGACATGGGCGCGGCTCGTGTCACCCGCGAGGCGGCGATGGCCAAGCTGTTCGCCACCGACAAGGCGCAAGAGGTGATCGACAAGGCTGTGCAGCTGCATGGGGGGGACGGCGTCCGCAAGGGCCATATCGTCGAGAGCCTCTATCGCGAGATCCGCGCGCTACGCATCTACGAGGGCGCATCCGATGTGCAGAAGGTGGTGATCGCACGGCAGGTGATGGGCGCGGCCTGACGGCGATGTATTTGATTTGAGATTGATCTTTAAGAATACCGGGGAAGCTTGAAAATGCACGAGATCCTGCAGCCGGAGGGCTGGGCGAAACCGGTCGGCTACGCCAACGGCATTGCTGCGCGCGGCAGGCTCGTCTTCGTGGGCGGACAGGTCGGCTGGAACGGGCAGTGCCAGTTCGAGACCGACGATTTCGCCGGCCAGGTGCGGCAGACGCTGCAAAACATCGTCGCCGTGCTGGCGGAAGCCGGCGCGGAGCCTCGGCACATCACCGCGATGACCTGGTATTTCACCGACAAGGCCGAATATCTCGGCAATCTCAAGGGTATAGGCGAAGCCTATCGCGAGGTGATCGGCCGGCATTTTCCGGCGATGGCCGCCATGCAGGTGGTGGCGCTGGTGGAAGATCGCGCCAAAATCGAGATTCAGGCCACCGCCGTTATTCCGGATTAACGAATTCGTTATTCTCTGATTGATCAGCAGCGCAGCCCCACCCGCTTCAGCAGCGGCAACACATGGTCGCAGAAATAGGGCAATTCCTGGGTGTAGTTGACGAACGACAGCGCGATGCCCTGGTAGCCATGCCCGGCTATTGCCGCCATCTCGGCGGCAATCGTCTCTGGCGTTCCAACCAGCGGGTAGGTGCCGGCGCCGCCGGCGAAACGCTGCCGGTAGCGGTCATAGGCATGCGGGTCATGCGACTGCGAGAACTCCTTCTTGCCTGCCATATGAGCATCGACCGCATCGTGGTCGGCCAGATCGACGGCATAGCGCGTGTAGTAGGCCTGCGCCTCTTCCACGGTTGGACGGCAGACGACATGCGCCACCGTGTAGACGCCGACGTTGCGGCCAACCTTGTCGGCCCGTTCGCTGATGTCTGCGACATGCTTGCCGGCGTCGCTCATTTCCGCAAAGGTCGTGAACAGATAATCGCATCGGGCGGCGGCGAAATCGCGGCCGGGGCCACCGAAAGCCGCGTTCATCGTCACCGGTCGCGGCTGCTGCACGCTGGCCGGCCGGCTCACCGCCTCTTTGAGGCGATAGTAGGTGCCCTCGTAGTCCAGAGGCTGGTCCGAGGCGTAAAGCTTTTCCAGGATTTCGATCCATTCGGCGGCCTGGTCGTAGCCCTTCTCGACCAAAGGCGTGCCGAACATGCCGAATTCCTTCGGGTTCCAGCCGCAGACGATGTTCAAGCCGGCGCGGCCCTGGCTGATATGGTCGACAGTTGCCAGCGCCTTGGCGGCATAGAGCGGATGCACCAGCGGCACATGCACGGTCATGAACAGGCCGATCTGCTCGGTGGCCACCGCCAGAGCTGCTGCCCAGGTGAAGGTCTCGAACGACCATTCGCGCACCTTGTTGCGGCCGCCAAAGCCACGCCAGCGCGCGATCGGAAGCATAAATTCCAGCCCGGCGCGGTCGGCGATCTGCGCCGCCGTCAGATTGTCCTGCCAGCTTGCCGTCCAGCGTTCCGGCACATCGGTGATGGCCAGACCGCCATCGGCATTGGTCGAAAAGACGCCGAGCTTCAGTTTGTTCGAGCCGTGCAGGGGATGCGTTTTGATCATCATGGGAACTCGTCGCGGGAGACCGACACGCTAGGCCCGCGCAAAAATATTTCAAGCCTGAAATAGCTTCGCCTCGCCGCCGATTGCGGATATGAATTTGGAGGGGAAAAGGGGATGGATATGAACGCGTTCCGTCAGAAGTGCATCGGCAAGACCAATCTCGTCGGCTCCTTCGCCGCTATTCCCCATCCCGTCGCCGTCGAAGTGATGGCGCTCACCGGCCTCGACTTCGTCTGCATCGACTGGGAACATGCCCAGATCGCGCGCGACACGATCGAAACCATGGTGCGCGCGGCCGACGTGCATCGCGTGCCGGCCATGGTGCGTGTTCCCGGTCATGCGCCGGAAGCTATCCAGGCGGCGCTCGACAGCGGCGCACAAGGCGTGCTCGTGCCGCGCGTCTCGACCGCTGCTCAGGCCGAGGCGGCGGTGAAAGCCTCGCGCTATCCGCCGCTGGGCGAGCGCGGCGTCGGGCCTGGCCGCGCGGCCGGCTATGGCTATCGCATTCCCGAATATCTGGCCGCGGCCAATGACAGGGTGGTCGTCGCGGTCCAGGTCGAGACATCGGAGGGGCTGGCCAACATCGAGGCGATCGCGGCCATAGACGGCATCGATGTGGTCTTCGTCGGCCCCGGCGATCTCTCCGTGTCGATCGATGCGATCGGGCCGAAAGGCGTGGACAAGCTCGATGAGGCGATCACAAGGATCATCCGCGCGACCGTCGCGCATGGCAGGACATCGGGCATATTTTGCGCCAGCCCACAGACGATCAGCCAGTGGGCCGCTATCGGCGCGAGCTTCTTCGTGCTGGCCAGCGATACGATGTTTCTTGGCGCCGGCGCTGCGGCCAACTGCACCGCTGCGCGCGCCGAGCTGCGGTAGACGGGCGGGATCGGGCAAAAACTTTTTAAGCTTAAAACTTTTTCCTTGAAAAGCGCAGCACATTGGATAGCATCCAAACTCGATGGCGACTGTCGTGCCGGTGGGGCTTGCCGGGCAGTCCGTCGCGGTGCTCCGGGTGGGAGGGGTTTCAGTCCTTGTCGTTCATACTGCCCCAGTCATCGTCCATCGCGCGTTATGCTTTCGACGGCGTACGTGCCCAGATCCGTGACCTGCACACCGAAAACATTGCCAACCTTGCCGTGCGCGCCCGAGAACTGGGCGACGTGATCGCGCTCTGGTACGGCGAAGGCGACATGGTGACGCCGGCCTTCATCCGCGATGCCGCGAAGGCCGCCTTCGATGAAGGCCAGACGTTCTACGTCCCTAACATGCGTGGGCACCCCCTACTGAACGAGGCGCTGTCGGAATACCAAACGCGCATTCACGGCCGGACGATCCCGATTGCGCGCACCACGGTCACGCCTGGCGGCATGCAGGCGCTGTACCTGGCGCTGGAACTGCTGGTCGATACCGGCAGCAACGTCGTCTATGTCGCGCCGCAATGGCCCAACATCCACAACGCCATCCATCTGATCGGCGGCGAGCCAAGGCCGTTTTCGCTCGACTTCAAGGGCGACTGGCATCTCGATCTCGACCGGCTGTTCGCCACTTGCGATGCGCGCACACGCGCGATCTTCCTGTCGACGCCGTCCAACCCGACCGGCTGGACCGCGTCGCGCGAGGAGATGCAGGCGCTGCTCGACTTCAGCCGGCGCACCGGCATCTGGATCATCTCCGACGAGGTCTATGGCCGGCTCTATTTCGACGGCAATGTTGCTCCTTCCATCCTGCAGATCGCCGAGGATGGCGACCGGGTGCTGTCGGTCAACAGTTTTTCGAAGGCGTGGGCGATGACCGGCTGGCGCATCGGCTGGCTGACGCATCCGTCGGGGGTGGCCGACCAGCTTGGCGCCATGACGCAGTACATCAACAGCGGCACCGCCGCGCCTATCCAGGCAGGCGCTGTCGCCGCCATCCGCCAAGGCGAGCCGCTGGTCGAGGAGATCAGGCAGCGGATCAAAACCGGCCTCGACCTTGCCTATGACAGGCTGGCCCAGATTCCCGGCATCATCCTGCCGACGAAACCGCGCGGAGGCATGTATGCCTTCTTTGCCATGGACGGCGAAAGCGACGCCCGGCAGGCCTGCGCCAGGATACTGGAGACGGCGCGCGTCGGGCTGGCTCCCGGCCACCTCTTTGGAAATTCGGCAGCGGCCTTCCTGCGGATGTGCGTGTGCCGTGAACGCGACCAGATAGCGACCGCGCTCGAGCGCATGGTCGCCGCCATGAATTGACGCCCCGCTGGGAGGTGGGACGGCAACAAACCGTGCGGGAGCAAACCCGCCCGATCAACAACCAGAGGGAACACAAAATGAGCTTCACTCGTCGCAACCTGCTTCTTCTCGCCGCCACGATCGGCATCGCTGCCGGCCCGGCCACCGCCTTTGCCGCCGATGTGCTCAATGTCGGCGCCTACCCGACCAATCCGCCCTTCGAATACAAGAACGAGAGCGGCACTTTCGAGGGCTTTGAAGTCGACATCGTCAACGAAGCGGCCAAGCGTGCCGGCATGACCACCGACATTGCTGACCTCGGCTTCCAGGCGCTGTTCGCGGCTGTCAGTTCCAACCGCATCGATGTCGCGATCTCCTCGATCACCATCACGCCGGAGCGACTGAAAACGCTGTCCTTCACCCAGCCCTATTATGACTCCGACATGGGCATTGCGACGAAGACCGATAGCGCTGTTAACACCGAGGCCGACCTCAAGGGCAAGATCGTCGGCGTGCTTTCAGGCTCGACCGGCGAGACCTGGGTCAAGGCGCATCAGGAGGCTGACGGCTACAGCGACGTGAAGGGCTATGACACGCAGCAGAATCTTCTGCTCGACCTCAGCGCGGGCCGCGTGGACGCCGCCGTCAGCGATATTCCGGGCATGGAATACTCCTTCACCAAGATGAAGGACCTGAAGGTCAAGCAGCGCATCAAGACCGGCGAACAGTACGGCCTGATGATGAGCAAGGACCATCCGCTGCTCGGCAAGCTGAACGACGCGCTGACCGCGATGAAGAAGGACGGAACGCTGGCCGCGATCCACAAGAAGTGGTTCGGCAGCGACGCGCCAGCCGATTCCTCGACGGTCAAGGAAATGCCGCTGCCCAAGGCCTGACCGGCAATGCACTTAAATCGTGCCGGCTCCCAGGCCGGCACGATTCATTTCACGCTCCGGCGCCTGCTGCCACACGGATAGCCTCATCGGAGGCAAGGTCGATTGGTTTTAACTTGAGCACCCTTTGCTCTGGGGTTCGGGAACGCTCCCATGTCGCTGATCGACACCTTCTTCAATCCTGACGTGATCATGTCCAGCCTGCCGGCGCTGTTGCGTGGCTTCCTGAACACGCTGCTGCTCGGCATTTTGAGTATCGGCATCGGCATTCCCATTGGCCTGGGGATCAGCCTGTTGCGGCTCTATGCGCCGAAGCCGCTGCGCTGGCTGGCGGTCGGCTACACCGACATCTTCCGGGCCCTGCCGGTGCTGGTGGTGCTGATCCTGATCTATTATGCGCTGCCCTTCCTCGGCATCCGTCTGTCGTCCTGGGCCTCCGCCGTGACGGCGTTCGCCATCATCATGTCGGCCTATTCAGCAGAAGTGTTCCGCTCCGGCATTGAGAGCATTCCGAAAGGCCAATTCGAGGCAGCACAGGCGCTCGGCCTGCCTTTCCTTTTGACCTTGCGCAAGGTGGTGCTGCCGCAGGCGATCCGCGTCGTCATCCCGCCGATGACCAGCAATTGCGTCTCGATGTTCAAGGACACGTCGCTCGCTTCCACCGTTGCGCTGCCTGAACTGTTGAAGGAAGCGACCAACGCGCAGTCGCTCTATGCCAATCCCTCGCCGCTGATCGGCGCCGCTTTGGTCTATCTCATCTTCCTCTGGCCGATGGTCCGCCTCGTCAGCCTGCTCGAAGACCGCTTCAAGACCGAGAAGACGCGCTGACCTCATCAACCGTCCCGCTTCCCAAGCCATTCGCAGGAGATACAGTTGAGCAATTCCCAAGCCGCCGGCGGCTTTCCGGTCGACACCATCCGCGCCATGTTTCCGGCCTTGCAGCGCGCCGGTGATTTCATCTTCATGGACAACGCCGCCGGCGCGCAGATCCCGCAGAGCGTGCTCGACGCGGTGACCAATCACCTGGTCTCGCACAATGTGCAGCGTGGTGGTCGCTATGGGCGCTCGGTCACGGTCGACCAATCGGTTGCGGATGCTCGGACGAGCGTGGCCTTGCTGATCAACGCCTACAGTCCGTCGGAAATCTGCTTCGGCATGAACGCCACCTCGTTCATTCGCCTGGTCAGCCTCGGCATCGGCCAGATGCTGGCCAAGGACACAGAGCGCGACGAGATCGTCATCACCGATATGGACCACGACGCCAACATCGCCACGTGGCTGGCGCTGGAGCCCGCCGGAGCCAAGTTCAAATGGTGGCGCATGCGCGAGGACGGCAACCTGCATGTCGACGACCTCAAGCCGCTGGTTTCCGATCGCACCCGTCTCGTCGCCTGCACGGTGACCGCGCATTCGATCGGCTCGATCGTCGACGTCGCTTCGGTGGCCGCGATCGCGCATGTGGCCGGCGCCGAAGTGTTCCTTGACTGCGTGCATTACGGACCGCACGGGCTGATCGACGTGCAGGCCTGGGACTGTGATTATCTCGTCTGCTCCGGCTACAAGAATTTCTCGCCGCATATGGGCTTTCTGTGGGGCCGCTTCGAAACGCTGAAGCGGCTGCCGACCTTCCGCGAGGATTTCATCCCCGACGAGCCGCCTTACAAGGTCGAGGCAGGCACCTTCATCTACGAGAACGTCTCGGGCATGGATGCCGCAGTGCAGTACCTGGAACTGATCGGCCGCAATCTGGCGCCCAACAACAACCGCTCGCGGCGCGACAACATCGTTGCCGGCATGGGCGCCATCCGCGATTACGAAGTGCTCCTGGCGCGTGAGATGCTCGCCGTGCTCAAGGGATGCAATGCCACGATCTACGGCGTCGCCGAGGAAGCCCGCATCAACGAACGCGTGCCGACATTCTGCTTCAACATCGGCAAGCTGTCGCCGCAGCGGATCGTCGAGGAAATGGCTGACATGCAGATCGGCATCCGCGACGGCCATATGTATGCGCCCCGGCTGATG
Source organism: Mesorhizobium sp. LSHC412B00 (assembly GCF_000503035.1). NCBI lineage: Bacteria > Pseudomonadati > Pseudomonadota > Alphaproteobacteria > Hyphomicrobiales > Phyllobacteriaceae > Mesorhizobium > Mesorhizobium sp. LSHC412B00. Next base: position 97,378 of record NZ_AYWB01000006.1, read on the forward strand.
AAGCGTCTCAACCTGTCGATGGACAGCGGCGCCATCCGCGCCTCGCTGGTCCATTACAACACGGTCGACGAGGTCAGGCGTTTCGGCGAGGCACTGCGCGCCGTCATCGCAAGGCTGTCGTAGCTGGTCCTTAAACCTCTCCGGCGCGGAACATCGGCCCGCCCTTGTGGGCCGGGAAGCCATAGCCGTTGATCATCACCAGATCGATGTCGGAGGCACGCGCCGCGATGCCTTCGGCGAGTAATGCCTTGCCCTCGTCGGCCATTGCCGCCAGCAAGCGCGTGACGATCTCATCGGGCGAAAAGCGGCGCGGCACGATGCCCTTGGCCGCTCGCACGGCCTCGATCAGCGCCGTTACTTGCGGGTCGCTCCGGCGTTCGCCGTCCGAATAATCGTACCAGCCGCGCCCGGTCTTGCGGCCGAAGCGGCCGGCCTCGCACAGCCGGTCGGCGATTTCGACATAACGTGCTTGCGGATCGCGCATCGCCGCCTGTCGCTTGCGCCGCGCCCAGGCTATCTCCAGCCCAGCCATGTCGTTGACCGCGAAGATCCCCATCGGGAAGCCCCAGGCCTCCAGCGCGGCATCCACCTCATCGGGTGCTGCGCCATCTTCCACCATGAACTCCGCCTCGCGGCGGTAGGCCGAATAGATGCGGTTGCCGATAAAACCCTCGGTAACGCCGCACACGACAGGCAGCTTGCCAAGCTTCCTGACGAAGGCGATCGCCGAGGCGAGCACATCGGGCGCCGTCGCCGCGCAATCCACCACTTCGGTTAGCCGCATGACGTTGGCCGGGGAGAAAAAATGCAGGCCGACGATCCGTTCGGGCCGGGCGGTTGCCGAGGCGATCTCGTCGGGGTTGAGGTAGCTGGTGTTGGTCGCAAGGATGGCGTCCGGGCGGACGATACGTTCGAGCTTCCGGAAGAGTTCGGTTTTTACCGCGAGATCGTCGAACACTGCCTCGATGACCAGATCGGCCTGCACCAGCCTGCCGGCGTCGCTGGCCGCTTCAAACCGGCTCAGCGCCTCCCTGCGCGCATGATCGGTGAGACGGCCGGATTGGACCGACTTGTCCAGAAGCCCGGCGATACGCTCGTATCCTTTTGCCGCGGCGTCGTCGTTCTGCTCGATGCCGATTACGCGATAGCCGGCATTCAAGGCCGAGACCGCGATGCCTGCACCCATCAGGCCGGTTCCGACGATACCGACGGTCTCGACCTTGCGAGGCGTGACACCCTCCAGCCTGTCGACTTTGCTGGCTTGCCTCTCGGCAAAGAAGACGTGGCGCAACGCTGCCGCTTCGCGAGAATCCCGGAGGCGCAGGAAGGTCGCGCGTTCGTCCGCAAGACCGTCCTCAAGTTTGGCCGTGGACGCAGCCCGGACCAGTCTCACGGCTTCTGCAGGCGCGATCTGTCCACGGCTGCGGGAAAGCACCTTCTTTGCGGCTGCCGCGTCGGCCTCAGGTTGCGAGCGCGGGACGGAAAGCGCGCCCGTGGGCCGCAGCGGTTGGCCGACGAGATGGCGGGCGACGTCGAGCGCGCCTTCGGGAAGATCGTCGGCAATGGTATCGATCAGACCGAGAGCGAGCGCTTCGTCGGCATTTGCGGGCCGACCCGTGCCGATCAGGTCAATTGCGGCGACCGTGCCGATGAGGCGGGGCAGGCGTTGGGTTCCGCCGGCCCCAGGCACTAACCCGAGCTTGACCTCGGGCAGGCTGAAGCTGGCCGCCTTGCTGGCCACCCGGTAGTGGCAGGCCAGCGCAATCTCGCAGCCGCCGCCGAGCGCCGCGCCGCCTGCTGCCGCCACGATCGGTTTGGCGAAGCTCTCGATCGCTTCGATCACGTCAGGCAGTGTGGGCGAGACAGCGGGCTTGCCGAATTCCTTGATATCGGCGCCACCGATGAAGGTGCGCCCAATGGCGGTCAGCACCACGGCAGACACTTCATCCGACGCCGCACGCCCAAGCGCAGCCATCAGTCCGGCCCTGACATGGAAGGACAGCGCGTTGACCGGCGGATTTTCGATCGTGACGACGAGAACGCCATCGACGATCTTGCCTGTGACACTCTCGGAAAATCGTGCTGTGTTCATGGAGTTTTATCCCGGAACGACGGCAAATCTTCCTCCTCCTTCTGCTCTCCGCCAAATGCCGGTGTCCCGGCTCGGACGGATGAAGCGCCATGGTTCTTCAAATAATTTCAAGCTTAAAATAATTAGAATTCAAAAAACTTCAAGCCTACCGGAGTCGACTGCAAAAGGCGTCGCTACCACGACGGTGATCGGTCAGACTTGACGGTTGCACTGCGGTGCCGGGTCAAGGCGAGTTTGTGGAAACCTTCGGCAGCAGGGCTTTGAAATAGTCGATCGTCTGTTGCAGCCCGGCTTCCAAAGTCACCGTCGGCTCCCAGCCGACAAGCCTTTTGGCAAGGGTGATATCGGGCTGGCGGTGCCGCGGATCGTCTTGCGGAAGATCGCGGTAAATTATATCCGAACCTGATCCGGTCATCTGCGTCGTCAGTTCGGCCAAGCGCCTGATCGTTACTTCCCTTGGATTGCCGATGTTTACTGGACCGGTCACCTCCGGCCCCGTATCCATGAGGCGCAGCATGCCGCTCACCAGGTCGTCGACGTAGCAAAACGACCTTGTCTGTGAGCCGTCGCCGAAAATGGTTATCGGTTCACCACGAAGCGCTTGCACGATGAAATTTGAGACAACCCTGCCGTCTGCCGGGTGCATGCGCGGCCCGAACGTATTGAAAATCCGCGCGACCTTGACCCACAAGCCATGTTGTCGGTGATAGTCGAAGAACAGCGTTTCGGCGCAGCGTTTGCCTTCATCGTAGCATGAGCGCGGCCCGATCGGGTTTACATTGCCCCAGTAACTCTCCGGCTGCGGATGCACAGACGCGTCACCATAGACCTCGCTGGTGGAGGCCTGAAAGACTTTGCATTTCAGCCGCTTTGCCAATCCAAGAACATTGATGGCGCCGTGCACGGCGGTCTTGATCGTCTGAACCGGGTCGTACTGGTAGTGAACAGGCGAGGCCGGACACGCCAGGTTGTAAATCTCATCGACTTCGACGTAGAGCGGAAAGGTCACGTCATGGCGCATGAATTCGAAGCGGGGATGCTTGGCCAAATGGTCGATATTGCGCTTTGATCCGGTGAAAAGGTTGTCGACACACAAGATTTCGTCGCCTCGTTCCAACAGGCGGTCAATAAGATGCGAGCCGATAAACCCTGCGCCCCCGGTAACGAGAATGCGTCTGCGGCTGTCATAGAGTCTGGCCAATTTCTGCTCCCAGGCAAATGCTGATCGACCAGATATCGGTCGCCACAGGATACGACGTGTCCGCAGCCAATGCACAAGGACCAAACTGAAATTTCGCAGATCCGCTCGGTGCCGATGCGAATTCCGATCCCGGCATTTGGTTTGATCAGAAGGCACGATTGAGGCCGATAGTGGCCTATGGATTGGCAGCAGAGAATATCAGCCCTGTCGTCAGGGCCGCCGCTGCGTAGATGGCCGGCAGAACCTGACGGTTCACCCCAATCCGCAGCAGAGAGTGGCTCGAAACCCGGTCCTGCTGGATTTTATCCACAACATCGATGGCATCGGCGGATGGCAACATGAAAATGGCAACGACCATTTTTCGTGAGACATTCCTCTTCGCGATAGAGCATCGTTGAATTGGCCAACAGCCTGCCATACAAGCACGTCGGCTCAACAGGTGGCTCGAGGAACCCCACGGATGTCCGAACGCATTGCAGTTATCGGCCTGGGTTATGTCGGCCTGCCGGTAGCCATTGCCTTTGGGAAGGTTTTCCCCGGCACCATAGCTTTTGACATCAGCGAGCGTCGGATCGGGGAATTGCGTGGCGGCGTCGATCGTACGGGAGAAGTTGATGCAACGGCGCTCAAGGAGACCTCGATAGGGCTGACCACCGACCGGGAGATGTTGAAAGGCGCTACTTTCTTCATCGTCGCCGTGCCAACCCCTATCGACGCAAATCGCGCTCCCGATCTAGCTTCTTTGAAACTGGCGTCCGAACTCGTCGGCGAGGCGGTGAGCAAAGGCGCCGTCGTCGTTTTTGAGTCGACAGTCTATCCAGGTGTGACCGAAGATTTCTGTGGGCCGATCATCGAGCAGGTTTCCGGCCTGCGACATCCCCGCGACTTTGCCCTCGGCTATTCGCCCGAACGCGCCAACCCCGGCGATCGGGAACACTCGCTGCAAAAGATCGTCAAAGTCGTCTCCGGCGAGAATAACGAGACGCTGGAGCGCGTCGCGAACGTTTATGGCCGTATCATCGATGCCGGCGTCTACCGCGCCCCGTCGATCAAGGTGGCCGAGGCAGCGAAGGTTATCGAGAACACCCAGCGCGATCTGAACATCGCGCTGATGAACGAACTGGCAATGATCTTCGAGCGGCTCGATATCCGGACGCAGGATGTTCTTGATGCTGCGTCGACGAAATGGAACTTCCTTCCCTTCAAACCGGGGTTCGTCGGCGGCCACTGCATCAGCGTCGATCCATATTATTTGACCGCCAAGGCCGAGGCCGAAGGTTACCATCCGCAGATCATCCTCGCCGGACGTCGCATCAATGACGGCATGGGGGCCTTCGTCGCCCAGCAGGTTGTCAAACGGCTGATTGGTTCTGACACGCCCGTCAAAGGGGCTTCTGTCGGCATTCTCGGGCTGACATTCAAGGAGGACGTGCCGGATTTGCGCAACAGCCGCGTTTTCGACATGGTCAAGGAACTAAGGCAGTTCGGAATTGTCCCCAAAGTCCATGATCCCCTTGCCGATGTCGAAACCGCTCGGCGTGATCACGGCGAAACAATCCTGCCGCTCGATGAGATAAACGATTTGCAGGCGCTTGTTCTGGCGGTGCCTCACAGGCAATATCTCACCAACGAAAGAGCGCGTCTTCTTCAAATGATCAGGCCGGGGGGGACACTGTTCGATGTCAAGTCGGCCATCAAGCCCAATGAAGTTCCCGACAACATAAAATACTGGAGCTTGTAAAGCTCGCCTGAAATTAACGCTAGGATATGCAGTGACATCAAGCAGGCCGATACTGATCACCGGCGCAGCCGGGTTCATAGGGTTTCATCTTTGCCTGAGGCTGCTTGCCGAAGGAGGCCAGGTTATCGGCCTCGACTCCATGAACGAGTATTATGACGTCAGCCTGAAGCAGGCTCGTCTCGAGCGGCTGAAAGCGTTTTCGAATTTTTGTTTCGAGCATGCCGATCTCACGGAGCGGGACCGTATTTCGGAGCTCTTCCTTTCGGCCGCGCCGGAGGTTGTCGTCAATCTCGCGGCGCAAGCCGGCGTACGCTATTCGATCAGCAATCCGCACGCCTATGTGGAAAGCAACCTCAGCGGCTTTGTCAACATCCTGGAAGGATGCCGGCAGGCGTCCGTCGGCCATCTGGTCTATGCATCGTCGAGTTCGATTTATGGCGGCAGCACCCGCATGCCGTTTTCCGTGCACGATCCGGCGGACCATCCGCTCAGCCTTTACGCCGCAAGCAAGAAGGCGAACGAGCTGATGGCGCACACATACAGCCATCTGTTTGGACTGCCGACCACCGGGCTGCGTTTTTTCACCGTCTATGGTCCGTGGGGGCGGCCGGACATGGCGCTGTTCATCTTCGCCAAGGCTATCCTCGCCGGCGAGCCGATCGAGGTCTTCAACTATGGCAACATGCAGCGGGATTTCACCTATATCGACGACATTGTCGAAGGTATTATCCGCGTCATGCAGCAACCCGCGACACCCAATCCTGAGTGGAAAAGTGTCGCGCCAGACCCAGCGACCAGCAACGCCCCGTTCAGGATTCACAACATCGGCGGCAATTCGCCCGTTCAACTGAACCGATTGATCGAGGTGCTCGAAGACGCGCTGGGACGCAAGGCAAACCGCAACCTCAGGCCACTTCAGCCAGGCGACGTTCCGGCAACTTTCGCCAATGTCAGCTCGCTCGAGGAGGCGACCGGCTTCAAGCCCAAAATCCCGATCGAAATAGGGGTTCCGCGCTTTGTCGAATGGTACCGGGAGTTCTACCGAGCATGATCGGACGCTTCGCCACCTGGAGGCGGCTGGCTCCTGACCAGCCATGGCTGGCGCATGCCGCTCGGAAAACTCAATAAGCCGCAGCCGAACTGGGTGTTGCCTGAAGGCGGTCAATATCTTTCCGGGGCGGCGCACCGAACAGGCGACGATATTCTCGGCTGAACTGCGAAGGGCTGTCATAGCCCACCGCGAACCCGGCCGTGCCTGCGTTTGCGCCGCCGGCAAGCATAATCCTTCGCGCCTCCTGCAGGCGCAGCTGCTTCTGGTATTCGAGCGGGGTCATGCGCGTAATCGCCTTGAAATGGGCATGAAGGGACGACGCGCTCATGCCTGATGCCGCCGCAATCTCTTCGATGCGCAGTTGTGCCTGGAAATGATTGCGGATCGTGGCGATGGCGCGGCTGACCTGGTTCAGGTGGCTGTCCACCGACGCCATCTGGCGAAGCGTGTCACCGTGCGGTCCGGTGAGGAGCCGGTAAAGGATTTCGCGTTCGATCAGCGGCGCCAGCACGGTGACGCTCTCGGGGCGATCGAGCAGCCTGACAAGCCGACAGGCGGCATCAATCAGGTCGGGGTCACTTGGATAGGCAGCTAACACCGGCAGATCCCTGCTGGGGGATGCACGTCCTTCTTTCACAAGCAGTTCGGCCAGCGCGGTGGAATCAAAATCTATCTTGCAACAGAGGTAGGGCGCCGCCGGGCTCGCCTCCAACACATGCCCGACCAGCGGCAGGTCGACCGAGACGAGCAGGTAGCTCGATGCGTCATAGACCACGCTCTGGTCGGCCAGCGAGACGCGCTTCGATCCTTGGGCGATTATGCAAAGCGACGCCTCGTAGACCGCAGGCACGGGTGCACTGGGCTGGTTGGCGCGAATGAGCGACAGCCGCGGCACCGCAGTGCCGGCCATGCCAGATTTCGGCGCAAAGCGGGTGATCAGCTCGGCGAGTTCATTGATTTTCTCCATGCCGCATAAATCTTCATGGCGCGAAATGTTGCAAGGCATTTCGAGTTCATTTGGAGGATCGTGCAAACTCTTTGGACGATCACGCTACCGGCCTTTGCCGGTTCGCGCCATCTATCTCCCCGTCACCGCAGCGAAAAAGGAACGATCATGACGGGACTTAAAGACAAGGTTGTACTCATCACCGGCGCCTCCAGCGGCATCGGCGAAGCGACGGTTCGGGAACTTGCCGGTGCCGGCGCCAGACTGTTCATCGGGGCCCGCCGCACCGAGCGGCTCAAGGCGCTGGCCGCAGAAATAGGCAAAGGCGTCGCGTGGCGCGAACTCGACGTGACTGACGCGGCGAATTTCGACGCCTTTGCCGATGCCGCTCATGCCGAATTCGGGCAGATCGATGTGCTGGTCAACAATGCCGGCGTCATGCCGCTGTCGCCGCTTGCCGCGCTGAAGCGCGATGAGTGGTCTCGCATGATCAATGTCAACATCGGCGGCGTGCTGAACGGGATCGCCGCGGTGCTGCCGCGCTTCGTCGCCCAGAAGAATGGGCATATCGTCAATGTCGCCTCGGTCGGCGCGCATATCGTGCTGCCCACCGCGGCGGTCTATTGCGGCACGAAATATGCCGTCTGGGCAATCACGGAGGGGCTGCGGCAGGAGCATGACGACATCCGCGCCACGATCATCTCCCCCGGAGTGACCGCAACCGAACTGGGCGACGATATCAGCGATCCTCAGGTCGCCACGGCTCTGAAAGAATGGCGGCAGAAGTCGCTCACACCGGACGCCATTGCACGGGCGATCCGTTTTGCGCTTGATCAACCCGATGGCGTCGACGTCAACGAAGTGATCGTGCGGCCAACCGCTGCCAATATGTAGAACTTGCTGCCGGATGCCGGCTTTCGGCGAGCTACGGCGCTCTCCAAGATCCGGCAAACGGCCCACCCCTTAATGCACCACCGCCCTCAGCCTCTGGCGCAATTCCCGCGGGCCACATCGTACCGGCTCTCGAACGCGCGCGAAAAATGCGCACTCGAATTGAACCCGCAGGCAAAGGCGATTTCCGAGATCGTGGGCGACGCGCGGGCGGGCGACAACAATTCTTCCTTGCTGCGCTCCAGCCGCCTGTCCCAGACGAAGCGTTCCGGTCTCGCGGCAAGGCCGGTGCGCCGCTGGGAACTTAACCCGCTAATCATCTCCCCTGCGACGGTAGAGATGTCAGGCTTCGCCGGCCAGGCGCGCTGAAATCAGCCGCGCCGCCTGGATCACCGCTTCGCCCTGGCTGGCTGCCATGCTGTCATCGGCGCGTGACACAGGCGAGGCCACCGCGAGCGCACCGAGAGGACGCCCATCGGAGCCGAGGATTGCCGCGGCTATGCTGTGCACGCCTTCTTCATAGCCTTGGGAGCTCGAGGAATAGCCGCGCTTGGCGGCAAGCCGGATCGCCTTCATCAGCCTTTCGGGCTGCGTCACCGTGTGTGGCGTGAAGGTCGGCAACGGCTTGTCGACATAGGCCTCGGCCGCTTCCCGAGGCGAAGCGGCGAGAAAGGCGATGCCGGAGGCGGTGCCGTGCAAGGGCAGCACCTGGCCGACATCGACATTGACCCGGTTGGCCTTTGCCGAGAGCTCGACATGGACCGTCAGCAGTGCGCCGGCGCTGAATTCCGACAGATGCACCGTCTCGCCGGTTTCCAGCGCCAGCTCGCGAACCACAGGTGCTGCCACGCGCACGAAGGGAAAATGCGCGTCGCGAAAGCGGGCCAGCCGCGACAGGCCGGCGCCGAGCCGGTAGCGGCGGCTTGCCGGCTCTTGTTCGATCAGGCGGTGGTCGGCCAGCGCCATCAGCAGGCGCCGCGCCGTTGCCTTGTCGAGGCCGGTTTTGCGGGCGAGCTCGGACAGGCCGATCTCCGGTTCGCCGAGCGTGAACTGCTCCAACAGCGATATCGCTTTGCCGACTGTGCTCATCGTGCATCCTCAAGATACTTCGCATGGGACGGAAGCCAATCCACCTTGCAGTCCGCTCATAGCACGTAAATTGGTGGTTCAAATAACGAACCGTTTGGAAGCGACAAAAAACACCAGCAAGTTTCGCGGCGACATCAATCTCGATGCGCCGCGCCGTGCGGGGTGATGCTGCGCGGCAACACCTATCAACAGGTGGATCAACTCGGCGGCGCCGTGCCTGGCCGGCGTGTCGGCCCAAACGCCTGATCCTGGCCGGCGCGGAAGCTTCAACTCTGCCCCAGCTGCGCGCGGCGCCAGGCGGCGGGCGCCTGGCCAACCCGCTCCCGGAAGAAGCGTGAGAAATAGGCCGGATCTTCGAAGCCGATTTCGTAGGCGATGTCCTCGACGGTGCGCACGGTGAACAGCAGCAACCGCTTGGCCTCCAGCAACCGTCGCTCGCCCATGAGCCGCTTGACGCCGCTGCCAAGCACCGTATGGGCGGCCTTGTCGAGAAGATGCGGTGTCGTGGCCAGCGCCCCGACGTAGCGGTCGACGGGCCAGTTGTCGCGGAAATGCGCATCGACCAGACGGCGCAAGCCGCGCGCCAATGCAGCATCGGAAGAACCGGTGGCATCCATTACCTCGGGACCAAGGCGCGCGATGTGCGAGAGCGCGACGGCGATCAGCGCCGGCAGGGTCTTGTCACTGCCGGCCTGCGCCTCGGCATATTCGGCGGCGATCATCTCCAGCACCGCCGCCAGCCTTTTCCACGCGACGTGCTGAGGAAGGCTATCGGCAAAGACCGGCCGGTCCAATGGCAGCAGGCTGTGAGCGGCTATTGCCGCAAGCGCATCATCGGCGACCGAAACGACGATGGCGTCGGTGCCGGGCCCGATCGAGAAGCCATGCACGATGGTGCTCGGCACGAAGCTGACGGCCGGTGCCGAAAAGTCCCAGGATTGGTCTTCGATGCGGTAGGTGCCGGATCCGCTGGTCCAGTAGGTGATCTGGCCCATTTGCGGATGCTTGTGCGCGGCAACCTGGCCGAGATGAATGTTGCTGCGCGCAAGCACCGTCTCGACATGCAGGAAGCCGACATCAAGCGGCCGCACCGGCTCGCCATAGACAAAGAAATCAGGAATGGAATTGAGGCTCATGGCGCCGGAAAAAGTCCAATCGGTTTTGCCGTTACGTCCTAACCGATCCTTGCCAGGAGCGCTAGAGTTGATGCCATAAGTGGAGGAACATCATGCGATCGGAAGACTTTCGTGCCGACAATGGGCGCCCGTTCACCGGGGCCGAGTATCTGGAGAGCTTGCGCGACGGCCGCGAGGTCTACATCAACGGCGAGCGCATCGCCGATGTCACCACCCATCCGGCGATGCGCAATTCGGCGCGGTCGCTGGCGCGCCTCTATGATGCGCTGCACGATCCCAAGCGGCAGGGCACGCTGACCTCGCCTACCGATACCGGTTCGGGCGGCTACACCCACAAATATTTCCGCGTCGCCAAATCCTCCGGCGAACTCGCGGCCCAGCAGACCGCGATCGCCGAGTGGTCACGCATGTCCTATGGCTGGATGGGCCGCACGCCCGATTACAAGGCGGCACTGATGAACACGCTCGGCGCCAATGCCGACTGGTACGGCCCGTTCAAGGACAATGCGCTCGCCTGGCACAAGCGTGCGCAGGAAGCCGTGCTGTTCATGAACCACGCCATCGTCAACCCGCCGATCGACCGCCACAAGCCGGCCGAACAGGTGAAGGATGTCTTCGTCCACATCACCAAGGAGACCGACGCCGGCATCTATGTCTCCGGCGCCAAGGTGGTGGCGACGTCCTCGGCGCTGACCCACTACAATTTCCTGGCGCAGAGTTCGGCGACGGTCACCGAAGATCCGTCGCTGTCGGTCATGTTCATCGTGCCGATGAATGCGCCGGGGGTAAAGATGTTCTGCCGCGTCTCCTATGAGCAGACGGCCAACACGGCGGCGGCTCCGTTCGACTATCCGTTGTCGTCGCGCTTCGACGAGAACGATGCCATCCTGGTGCTCGACAATGTCTTCATCCCCTGGGAGGACGTGCTGGTGCTGCGCGAGGCGCAGAAAATCCTGTCCTTCCATCCGGCTTCGGGCTTCATGCATGGCTATTGCTTCCAGGGCTGCACACGCTTTGCCGTCAAGCTCGACTTCCTCGCCGGCCTGCTGGCAAAGGCGCTGCGCGCCACCGGCGGCGATGCCTTCCGCGGCAACCAGGCGGCGCTGGGCGAGGTCATCGCGCTCAGGCACATGTTCTGGAGCTTTTCCAACGCCATGGCCTGCAATCCGATCCCCTGGGCGAATGGCGCTGTCCTGCCCAACCTGGAAGCAGCCCTTGCCTACCGGACTTTCATGTCGGAAGCCTATCCGCGCGTCATCGACACGGTGCGCCGGGTGATCGCCTCCGGCTTGATCTACCTGCCGTCATCGGTGCGCGACTTCAACAATCCCGAGATCGACAAATACCTCGCGCAGTATGTGCGCGGTTCCAACGACATGGGCCATGTCGAGCGCATCAAGATCATGAAACTGTTGTGGGACGCGACCGGCACCGAGTTCGGCGGCCGCCACGCGCTCTACGAACTCAACTATGCCGGTGCGCCGGAAGAGGTGCGGCTGCAGGTGCTGAAGGGCGCCGAACGCGGCGGCCGGCTGAAGGCCATGGAAGAACTGGTCGATACCTGCATGGCCGACTATGACGAGAATGGCTGGACGGGAGATACCTGGCTCAATCCGCTCGCTTCATCGGCGGGGTGATGTCAGATGGCCACGCAGATTTCGAAGGCCGATTTCCGCGACGCCATGGCAAGGGTCTGCGCGCCGGTCAACATCGTCACGACAGATGGCCCGGCCGGGCGCGGCGGCTTCACCGCCACCGCCATGTGCAGTGTGTCGGACGAACCTCCGACACTGCTGGTGTGCATGAACGGCCGCTCGACGCAGGCGGCCATGTTTCTCGCCAACCGGCGCTTCTGCGTCAACGTGCTGACGCATGACCATATGCACCTGGCCGGCAAGTTCGCCGGCGCGACCAGGGACATGGAGGCACGCTATTCGGCGGCGCGCTGGCAAACGCTGACCTCGGGGACGCCAGCGCTGTCCGATGCGATCGTCAATTTCGATTGCGAGATCGAGGATGTGCACATCGTCGGCACGCATAATGTCATGATCGGCCGCGTTATCGACGTCAGGCACGGCAGCGGCGGCTCGGCCTTGCTCTATGTCGACCGCAATTACACGCAGCCGACGCGGCTTGGCAGCTTTGGCGGCTGAGCCGCAGCAATCAGCTCTCGCCGGCGATCAGGCTCTCCAGCAGATCGAGCAATTGCTCGAGCCTCTCATGTCCGAAGCGCTGTTCGATGTCGCGGTAGATGACGAGGCGTTCCGGCGACAAGGCATCGATCAGGGCGGAACCCGCCGGGGCGATCGTCAGCACGACACGGCGGCCATCGCCTTCCGCCTTGTTGCGGGTGATGAATTTTCGGCCCTCGAGCGTCTTGATGATGCGTGTCAGGCTGGGCGGCAGCACCGAAGCGCGATCGGCAAGTTCCGTCGCCTCGACAGCGCCGGCCTCGCTCAGAACGCGCAGCACGCGCCATTGCTGTTCGGTCACATCATGCGCCGCCAGCATTGGACGAAACCGCGCCATCACCACTTCGCGGGCATGGAGCAGCGCCATCGGCAGAGAACGACGGGTGTTTTCAGGCAGCAAGAAGCAGCGTCCCCAATGATGCGGGCGGTCGGCGGGACCGCACGCCAAAACTTGACCTTTCCATCCCGTATCGTCGCCTCAACTTGGATGCAAGGCTTGACTTCAGTGATGCTGCATGTAATTAACGCGTTAACTACAGCAGTGGAACAATACGGGGAGCGAGACGCGGTGCCTCACTTTTCCATCGAGTATTCGGCCAACCTCGATGCCAAGGTCGACATGAGCGAATTGTGCGCGCTGGTGTTGCGCACCGTGCTCGGCACCGGGCTGTTTGAAACCGGCGCGGTGCGGGTGCGGGCCTTCCGCGCGGAGGCCTATGCGATCGCCGACAGCTTACCGGAAAACGCCTTTCTCGACATGTCGTTTCGCATTGGAACCGGCCGCAGTGCCGAGGACAAGAGACGAACCGGGGAGGCGGTCTTCTCCGCCGTGAGCGAATACCTCGCCCCCCTGTTCGAGACCCCGCATTTCGCTCTTTCCCTGGAGATCAGGGAAATCGATCCGGTCCTGAGCTGGAAGAAAAATGCAATCCACCCGCGACTGCGCGGCAAGTGACGGAAGCTGATATGTCCGACCTCGAAGGCAATCTGAAAAAGGCCGAGGCCTATCTGGCCCGTTTCAAGCGCGACGGCGTGCTGAACCAGATCGGCGGCGAAGCGGTGCCGGCGGTGGATGGCTCGACCTTCGAGGCCATGTCGCCGGTCGATCTCAAGCCGCTGGCCAAGGTCGCGCGTGGCAGCGCCGCCGATATCGACCGCGCCGCCAAGGCGGCAAAGGCGGCGTTCCCGGCCTGGGCCGCCATGCCGGGCGACGGGCGCAAGAAGCTGCTGCACAAGATAGCCGATGCGATCGAAGCGCGCGCCGAGGAGATCGCCTTCGTCGAGTGCATGGACACCGGCCAGGCGCTGAAATTCATGGCCAAGGCCGCGCTGCGCGGCGCCGAGAATTTCCGCTTCTTCGCCGACCGCGCGCCGGAAGCGCGCGACGGCGAGACGCTGCGCACGACAGGCCAGGTCAACATCACCACGCGCGTGCCGATCGGCCCGGTCGGCATCATCACGCCGTGGAACACGCCGTTCATGCTGTCGACATGGAAGATCGCGCCGGCGCTGGCGGCAGGCTGCACCGTCGTCCACAAGCCGGCCGAATTTTCGCCGCTGACCGCTCGCCTGCTGGTCGAGATCGCGAAGGAGGCCGGCCTGCCGAAAGGCGTGTGGAACCTGGTCAACGGCCTCGGCGAGCACGCCGGCAAGGCGCTGACCGAGCACCCTGACATCAAGGCGATCGGTTTTGTCGGTGAGAGCCGCACCGGCTCGATGATCATGAAACAAGGCGCCGATACGCTGAAGCGCGTGCATTTCGAACTGGGCGGGAAGAACCCGGTGATCGTCTTCGCCGACGCCGATCTCGAACGTGCGGCGGATGCGGCCGTGTTCATGATCTACTCGCTCAACGGCGAACGCTGCACCTCATCGTCGCGGCTTCTGGTCGAAGCCTCGGTCTACGACACATTCACGGATCTGGTTGCGGAGAAGGCAAAGCGCATCAAGGTTGGCCATCCGCTCGATCCCAAAACGGTGGTTGGTCCGCTGATCCATCCGGTGCACGAGGAAAAGGTGCTTTCCTATATCGAGATCGGCAAATCGGAAGGCGCGGTGGTAGCCGCCGGCGGCGGCAAGTTCGCCGGTCCGGGCGGTGGCTGCTATGTCAGCCCGACGCTGTTTACCGGCGCCACCAACAGGATGCGCATTGCCCAGGAAGAGATTTTCGGGCCGGTGCTGACCGCCATTTCCTTCAAGGACGAGGCCGAAGCGCTGGCGCTGGCCAACGACACCCAATACGGCCTGACCGGCTATCTCTGGACGTCGGATGTTACCCGCGCCTTCCGCTTCACCGATGCGCTGGACGCCGGCATGATCTGGGTCAATTCGGAGAATGTGCGGCATTTGCCGACGCCGTTCGGCGGCGTCAAGAATTCCGGCATCGGCCGCGACGGCGGCGACCATTCCTTCGATTTCTACATGGAGACGAAGAACATCGCCTTCGCCACTTCAGCGCACACGATCCAGAAACTCGGCGGCTGACCGGAGGACATCGCATGCCACTGCCCAAACCAAACCTCTATCCCGCCTTCAACATCGTGCGCCTCAGCCATGTCGAACTGGCGGCCACCGACCTTGCGAAATCCCGCGCCTTCTATGTCGACACGCTCGGCCTGCAGGTTACCGACGAGACATCGGACGCCATCTATCTAAGGGCCCTGGAAGAGCGCGGACACCACTGCATCGTGCTGAAGAGGGCCGGCAGCGCCGAAGCACGCGATCTCGGCTTCAAGGTTTTCTCGGATGAGGATCTCGACAAGGCCGAGCACTTCTTCAAGGCAAAAGGCCTGCCGGTCGAGTGGGTCGAGCGACCGTACCAGTCGCGCACCTTCCGCACCCGCGACCCGCACGGCATTCCGCTCGAGTTCTTTGCCCAAATGGAAAGGCTGCCGCCGATTCATCAGAAATATGCGCTCTACAAGGGCGTGAAGCCGCTGCGCATCGACCACTTCAACTGCTTCTCGCCCAATGTCGACGAGTCCGTCGCCTTCTACAACGAGCTTGGCTTCCGCGTCACCGAATACACCGAGGATGCCAGTAGCGGAAAGCTGTGGGCGGCCTGGACGCACCGCAAGGGCGGCGTCCACGACATCGCCTTCACCAACGGTGTGGGTCCGCGCCTGCATCACGTCGCCTTCTGGGTGCCGACACCGCTCAACATCATCGACCTGCTCGATCTGATGGCGACGACGGGTTACCTCGCAAATATCGAGCGCGGCCCCGGCCGGCATGGCATTTCCAACGCCTTCTTCCTCTATGTCAGAGACCCGGACAATCACCGCATCGAGATCTACTGCTCGGACTACCAGACGGTCGATCCGGATCTGGAGCCGATCAAGTGGGACCTCAAGGACCCGCAGCGCCAGACGCTGTGGGGCGCGCCGGCGCCGAAAAGCTGGTTCGAGGAGGGCAGCACCTTTGCCGGCGCGGCCGCACGCCAACCGGATTTGACGGCGTCGCCGATCATCGCACCGTGACCACAGACGCGAACCTGACGGAGACCGGGATGACTGCACCTGGGCGGCTCGCCACCTTCACCGTCGGCGGCAAGACGCGCTATGGCGCGGTCACAGATAAGGGCGTCGTCGACCTGTCGGCGCGGCACAGCCAGTGGCCGACGCTGCGCGAAGTGATCGAGGCCGGCGTGCTACGGCGGCTGGCGGAAGAGGCCGAAGCCTACGCCGTCGATTTTCCAGTCGGCGCCATCGCTTATGAAATCCCTCTGCCGTCGCCGGAAAAGATCATCTGCGTCGGCGTCAACTACCCGGACCGCAACGAAGAGTACAAGGACGGCCAGGCCGCGCCTTCCAACCCGTCGCTGTTCATCCGCTTCCCCCGCTCCTTCGTCGGCCACGACGCGCCGCTGGTGCGGCCGCCGGAATCGCCGCAGCTGGACTATGAGGGCGAGATCGTCATCGTCATCGGCAAGGGTGGACGACGCATCGCCGAGAGGGATGCGCTTGACCATATCGCGGCACTATCCCTGTGCAACGAAGGCACCATTCGCGATTGGGTACGGCACGCCAAGTTCAACGTCACGCAGGGCAAGAATTTCGACCGCACCGGCTCGCTCGGTCCGTGGCTGGTGCCGTTCACCGACGAGGCGGAGATTGCCGACATCGCGCTGACCACCCGCGTCAATGGCGAATTGCGCCAGCAGGACCGCACCAGCCGGATGATCTTCTCGTTCCGCAAGATCATCGCCTATGTCTCCACCTTCACCACGCTGGTGCCAGGCGATATCATCGTCACCGGTACGCCGACCGGCGCCGGCGCCCGCTTCGACCCGCCGATCTGGCTGAAGCCGGGCGACGTGATCGAAGTCGAAGCCGACGGCATCGGCGTGCTCCGCAACGGCGTCGTCGACGAGGCAGCATCGTGACCCCCGAGCAAGTTGAAGATGCCGCGGCAAGGCTGTTCGAAGCCGAGCGTTCGCGCCGCCAGATCCGTCTGCTCAGCCTCGATTTTCCCGACGCGACGATGGAGGATGCCTATCGCGTCCAGGCAGCGCTGGTGAAACGCAAGACCGATGCCGGGCTGACCCCGAAGGGCTGGAAGATCGGCCTGACATCGAAGGCGATGCAATATGCGCTCGCCATCGACACGCCGGATTCGGGCGTGCTGTTCGACGACATGTTCTTCAACGACGGCGCGACGATACCCGTCGGCCGCTTCATCCAGCCGCGCGTCGAGGCCGAGATAGCCTTCGTCATGAAGGCGCCGCTGAGGGGCCCAGGCGTGACCATCTTCGACGTGCTCAACGCCACCGATTATATCACGCCGGCGCTCGAAATCCTCGACACGCGCATCGAACGCGTCAATGCCGAGACAAAGAAGGCGCGCACTTTCTTCGATACGATTTCCGACAACGCCGCCAATGCCGGCATTGTCATCGGCGGCCGGCCGCAACGACCCGATGAAGCCGATATGCGCTGGATCGGCGCCATCGTCTCGCGCAATGCGGAGGTCGAGGAGACCGGGCTTGGCGCCGGCGTGCTCAACCATCCGGCGATGGGCATTGCCTGGCTGGCGGACAGGCTCGCCCGCTACGGCATGTCCATCGCGGCCGGCGAGGTGGTGCTGTCCGGATCGTTCGTGCGCCCGGTCGAGGCGCGGCCCGGCGATACCATCGTCGCCGACTTCGGCAGCTCGGGAACGGTCAGCATCCATTTCGCCAAGAGCTGACGGCTCTCATCGGCTCGTCAGTTGGGCTGTTCGCCGCGCAGGTAGTCAATCACCACATCGGCTGCGATGGTCGACATCCGCAAGCCGACATCCCTGGTGATGTCGCCTTCGACGCGGCTTTGCACCCAGCCAAGAAACGCGAAGGCACGCAAGGCGGCGAATAGAGGCAATGCGGCGATGTCCTGCGGGGTCAGCGCACGCTCTTGCTGGTAGCCGTCAAGCAAAGCGGTCTCGATCAGCGGGTAGATCGCCTCCTCGCGGTTCTGGTAGAGGGCGACGGCAAGGTCGTACATGTGCCAGCCATGGCCGCAATCGTCGAAATCGATGATGCGCACCGCGCTGTCATGGATGAGCACATTTTCGCGCACCAGATCGGCGTGGATGATGCCGAAATTGCGCGCGCTGCGCTCATGTTCCGACAGCGCCTTCACTGCCTTCTCGCGCGCCTGCAAGACCAGCGCGCGGCGAGGACCATCGAGAAAGGGCGAGGTCTCGAACCGGCCCCAGACCGGGTTCGCACCGAAGAAGCCGTCGAAGTCCCATGCATGGCGGGCGAAGCCCGCGGGCGGCGCCCACGAGGCAGTGACATTGTGCATATGGGCGATGGTCCGCCCGATCGCCGTGAAGATCTGGATCGACTGGTCGGCCGTGTAGACCAGTGGCACGCCGCGTGCGCCCACGGCGCGGCCCTCCAGCCAGCTCAGGCAATCGGCCTGCCGGGGCTGCGCCGAGGTGGCCGTGCTGACAAGTACGAACGGATCGCCGGCCTGTGTTGCGACGCAAGACGGCGTGGCGACGCCGGCGGATTGCAGGAAGCCCATCCATTGCAGTTCCGAACGCAGCGCGGCGTCCGTGTGGTAGCCGAGCCGGTGGATGCGCATGGCTGCCGGCTGGCCATCCGGCAGCCGCACGCGGAAGACGGCGTTCTCGCGGTGCTTCAGAAGTTCCGGCTCAAAATTGCGGACGCCCCAATGTTCGAGCGCACGCCTGGCAAGCTCCGTGACATCGGCGGCCGTTTCGGGCTCGGATTGGGTGGAAACAGAATTCACGCCGGCACTCCGCCGACTTCGCCCAGCACCTCGTCCAGCAGGCCGATCAGGAAGTCGGCATTGTCACGCGAGAACGGCATGGGCGGGCGGATCTTGAGCACATTGCCGTGGATGCCGGTCTTGCCCATCAGCACGCCGCGATGGCGCATGCGATTGGCGACCTGCTCGGCAATGTCGGGCGCCGGTTCGCGCGTGTCGCGGTCGTGGACCAGCTCGGCGCCGAAGAACAGTCCGGCCCCCCTGACCTCGCCGATGCACTCATGCCGATCGGCCAGCGGGCGCAGCAGGCCAAGCGCATAGGCGCCGACGTCTTGCGCGTTGGCGACAAGGTTTTCCTGTTCGATGACGTCGAGGACGGCATTGGCGACTGCGCAGGAGACCGGGTTGCCGCCAAAGGTGTTGAAGTAGCGGAAAGCGTCGCGGAAGGTCGCCAGTATCTCCTTGGTGGTGACCACGGCCGCGATCGGATGGCCATTGCCCATCGGCTTGCCCATGGTGACGATGTCGGGGACGAAGCCGGCGCGCTGATGGCCCCAGAAATGGCTGCCGGTGCGGCCGAAGCCGGGCTGCACTTCGTCGGCGATGACCAGACCACCGGCTTCGCGCACGGCCCCCAAGGCGTCGTCGAAAAATCCGGTGGGCAGAGCCGGGAAACCTTCATTGGCGAGCAGCGGACACAAGATGATGCCAGACAGGCCAATGCCATCCTGTGCCAGCGAGGCGATCGCTTGACGCACGGCGTCGCCAAAGGCCTTGCCATCGGCCATCGCATCGGGATGGCGATAGCTGTCGGGGGCCGGCACCAGCCTGACATGGGGGGCGCGGCCGCGGATCGGAGGCATGCGCGTGCTGAGCTGCGAAACCGCCGCCGTGTTGCCATGATAGGTGGCGTCGGTGGCGATGATGCCCATATTGCCGGAGGCGGCCTGCGCCATGCGCAGCGCTATGTCGTTGGCCTCGCTGCCGGTACAGGTCAGGATTGCGGTGGCGAGGCTTGCATCGAAGGTCGCCGTCAGCCGCTCGACATAGTCGAGAATTGCGGTATGCAGATAGCGGGTGTGGGTGTTGAGCAGGCTTGCCTGACGGCACAAGGCCTCGACCACATGCGGGTGGCAATGGCCGACATGGGCGACGTTGTTGTAGGCATCGAGATACTTGCGGCCGTCGGCATCGTAGAGCCAGACGCCTTCGCCGCGCACCAGGTGCACGGGCTCGTCGTAGAACAATTGCGATTTCGCGCCGAGCAGGCGGGCACGCCGCTTGACGAGCGCTTCCTCGCTCGGGTTCTTCTCAGATTGGGTCATTGCGTACCAAACTCCATTGCGTCAGCGGGTCCATCAGGCCCTCGACAGACCTGCATCGATGGCCTCGCCGATCTTTGCCACGTCGGCGGCGCCGATGATCAGCGGCGGCGACAGGATGATGTTGTTGCCGGACACGCGCAGCATGACGCCGGCGTCATAAGTGGCTTCCGAAACCACGGCCATGGTCTTCTTGTCCACCGGCTTTTTCGTCGTGCGATCGGAGACCAGCTCTAGCGCAGCCATCAGGCCCTTGTACCTGATGTCGCCGACGATCGCGTGCTTGGCTTTTAGCCCCTCCAGCGTCGCCGCCAGCTCGATGCCGCGCGCGGCTGCATTCTCGTCCAGGCGAAGCCGTTTGGTCTCGGCAAGTGCAGCCAGCCCTGCCGCGCAGCCGACAGGATGGCCGGAATAGGTATAGCCATGACCGATCGCCCCGAAGCTGGTCTTGTCGGCCTCGAAGACGTCGGCGACCTTGGCGCCGATCAAGGTGGCGCCGAGCGGGAAATAGCCCGAGGTGATCGCCTTGGCGATGGTCATGAAATCCGGCTTCACGCCGGATAGCCGCGAACCCGACCAGGCGCCGGTGCGACCGAAGCCCGTGACCACCTCGTCGGCGATCAGCAGGATTTCGTGGCGGTCGCATATCTCGCGGACCAGCGGCATGAAGCTGTCATGCGGAACGATGACGCCGCCGGCGCCGAGAACCGGCTCCATGATGAAGGCGGCAATGGTGTCGCCGCCCTGGAAGGCGATCTCGTCCTCCAGCGCTTTGGCGCACAGTTTGGCCAGCCGCGCCGGATCGGTCTCGTCGAACGGATTGCGGAAGGTCCAGGGTGCGGGAATGTGGAAGACGCCGGGCATAAGCGGCTCATAGTTGCGGCGGAAATTGGCGTTGCCGTTGACCGACGCGCCGCCGAAATGTGTGCCGTGATAGCCCTTCTTCAGGGCAAGGAATTTTGTCCGGTCGCCCTGGCCGCGGATCTTCCAGTGTTGGCGGGCGAGCCGCAGTGCGGTTTCGACCGAATCCGAGCCGCCCGAGGTGAAGAAGGTCCGCACCATGCCTTCCGGTTCGAACCATTCGCTGAGTTCGTAAGCGAGCTCGATCGACGGGCCGGTCGACGTGCCGCGAAACCCGGAATAGTAGGGCAGGGCGCTGAGCTGGTCGGCGATGGCCTTCTTGATGGGGTCGCAGGAGTAGCCGAGATTGACGTTCCACAGGCCGCCAACCGCATCGAGCACGGTGTTGCCGTCGATGTCGGTGACCATCACGCCTTCGCCTTTCATGATCACCTTTGGCGGGTTGGCCCGCATCTCGGCCGGGTGTGCCATCGGATGCCAGATCGGCTTGGCGTTTTTCTCGGTGAGGAAATTGATGTCGCGCATCGCAAGGCTCCGCAAATGTCTCAGGAGATGAGGTCGAAATGGCCGAGGGCCTCGGCATAGGAAAGTGCCGGTCGCGCGACGTCGAAATGAACCGTGCGCATGCCGGCGGCACGGCCGCCATCGACATTGCGCTGCTGGTCGTCAACGAACACACAGGCGCCGGAAGGCAGGCCAAGCGCCTCGGTCACCAAGGCATAGGCGCGCGGATCGGGCTTGAGGATGCCGGTATAAGTGGCGTCGACGATGGTGTCGAACAGCTCGAGCAGCGGCAGCCGCTGACGGAAGCCGGCGCCATAGAACAGATCTAGCTCGTTGGACACGATCGCCAGGCGAAATCCCGCCGCATGCACGGTCCGGATTGCGCGGACGGCTTCGGGCCGCACGATCTTTTCCGGCTCGGCTCCGCGTGCGCGCTGGACGAATGTCTCCATCGCCTGCCAGTCCTCGCCGACGAGCCGGCCGACTTCGCTGGTGCGGGTGCGCCAATAATCGCGCTCGCTGATCTCGTCGGCCTGCATTGAGCGCCACAGCGGATCTGAATCCGGGTCGAACGGCCCGTACCATTGCAGCGTTCCCGGCGCGAGGCCGAGCGCCTGTTCGGTCAAGGCATGGGTCTCGAAAAGGGTCCGGGTGACGACGCCGCCGAAATCGAGGACGAGCGCCTGGGCAGGAACAGCGCTCACGCAGCCACTCCCTTGGCCGGCATGCCGCGCGGGATGATGCCTTCCTCGACCCAGCGGTCGAAGATTTCGAGCGCCTTGCCGACGAACTCGTCGCTGTTAATGTGGGCGTCGATCTCGTGGAACTCGACGCCGGCGGGAATGGTCTTGCGCATCTCATCGGTGAACGCCGCGAGGGCTTCGGGTTCGTACAGCGGCTCGCCCTGCGCATCCCATTCCTGGATGCCGCCGGAGGGCAGGATGAAAGCGGAGCGCCCCTTCGACGCACCGAGCTTGGCGGCGATGGTCCTGGCGACTTCACGGCGGTCGGCGGCATCGACGGTGATCGAGCCGATCAACCTGTTATGAGCATGGAATGGCCGCTGCGCGAACTTTGTCGGCAGCGCCTGCCAGGTCGGCAAATCGACCATGTCCACGGCGCCAGGGGCTGCGATCTGCGGAATGCCGCGGGCGCCGGCATTCTCGAGCCGGTCGGCGCCGGAGCTGACGACCGAGCCGGCAAGATGATTGGTGATCTCCTGCAGGCTGAAGTCGAACACCGCGCAGAAATGGTCCTGGCTGGCGATCGATTCGAAGGCCCGGCCGCCCATCCCGGTGGTGTGAAAGACCGCGACATCATAGCCGCGCTGCTCCAACGCCGGCTTCAGCGTCTTCATATAGCGCAGGCAACTGCTGCCCAGCGAAGTCATGCCGATGGTCGGTCCGACCGCCGGGGCCGAAGCACGGGATGCAAGCACGATCCTCGCCGCACCGACGACCGCGCCGCAGGCCTGGGAAAGGACCAGCTTGCAGATGGTGTTGAGGCCGTAGAGCCCGCCTGCCCACAGGATCATCATCAGGTCGGGCGCGACACGCTCGGGCGGAATGAGATGCGAGTAGGCGATGGTCGAGACGACGAATTTCGGCACGCCGAGCGGCAGGCACAGCGCGACATCGAGCGCCAAATCGGTTCCCATCGAACCACCGATGGCGATGAAAGCGTCGATCTCGCCGCGCTGGTGAAGTTGGCGCACCAGCTGAACGGCGCCGACGGCCATCAATGTCATGGCGGTGTTTTCATCGCCGCTCGAGACGATTTCGGCCATCGTCACGCCAGCGGCCCGCGCAACGGCATGCTTGTCGTGATCGGGACTATAGGCGGGGGCGCCCAGCACGCTGACATCCATCATCACGGCGCGGCCACTGGATGCCTCGATACACGCTTTCATGAACAGCAGTTCGTCGGTCTTGGTGTCGCCCGTGCCGATGACCAGGATGCGGGGCGTCGCCATATCTGCAGACATCAGGCCTGCCTCCTCAGGGTTTGCAGGTTTTCGCCATTGAGGCGCATCGAAATCTCCCGTGCCGCGGTCACAACCGCAAGCCCTCGTTCCACGATCGCAGCCGGTGTCGTCCTGGCCTTCGGGGCTGCCACCGCAATTGTCCCCAGCGCAAGTCCGTCGGCGGCGCGGATTGCAGCCGCGACGCCGATCACGCCGTCCTCATGGCCCTGGTCGCAGATCGAATAGCCGCGGTCGCGCGCCTCGCCGATCGACTTTGAAATGGCGGCCGGCTCGACGAGGGTATGATCGGTGAAGGCCTCAAGCGAACCTGTCAGGCATGCTTTCACGGTCGCGTTGTCGGCGAAGGCGAGATAGGCGATGCCGGAGGCGGTGGAATGCAGCGGCAGAAGCTGGCCGACATCGATGTTCACCCGGTTTGCCCAACTTGAATGCTCGACATGGACGGTGATCAGCCTGTCGACGCCGAATTCCGACAGATGCACCGTCTCGGTTGTCGAACCCGCCAAATCCTGCGCCACGGGAATTGCCGTTTGCAGGAACGGGAAGCAGGCTTCGCGGATACGCGCCAGCCGCGACAGGCCGGCGCCGGGGCGATAGTGCCGCGTGCCGGCATCCTGCTCGACGAAGCCATGGCCGCCCAGCGCCATCNCGCCTTGTCCAAGGCGCACCGCCGCGCGAGATCGGAAAGTCCGAGCTCGGGCT
This sequence comes from Mesorhizobium sp. LSHC412B00, assembly GCF_000503035.1. Classification (NCBI taxonomy): domain Bacteria; kingdom Pseudomonadati; phylum Pseudomonadota; class Alphaproteobacteria; order Hyphomicrobiales; family Phyllobacteriaceae; genus Mesorhizobium; species Mesorhizobium sp. LSHC412B00. Next base: position 121,305 of record NZ_AYWB01000006.1, read on the forward strand.
CGTCCGCCGTGAACAGCTCCAGAAGTGAAATCGCCTTGCCGACCGTACCCATCCAGCCTCCCGCTCGGATAGAAACTTAATGTGTGAATTAACTTGACAGGCATCCGCATTCTTTGCAAGTCTATATTCAAAATAAGGGTTCAAATAATGAACCGATGGCATTCAGGGAGCAGGCCGAGCGGCCGCGAACCCACGGGTTCGTAAAACTGGAGGGACAAATGTCAGCAGTTTCGGAACAGGCGCCCGCCAACAGGCTGCGCAAGAACAGTCTTGGCGTCGGCGCTATCACCTTCATGGTGATTTCGGCGGCGGCGCCGCTCACCGCGGTCGCCGGCGGCACGCCGCTCGGCATGCTTATGGGCAATGGGGCGGGCTTTGCCGGAACCTATCTTATCGTGACCGTGTTGCTGCTGCTGTTTGCGGTCGGCTACGTCGCCATGTCGCGCCATGTCGGCAATGCCGGCGCCTTCTATGCCTATGCCGCGCGCGGGCTCGGCGGTTTTGCCGGCGGCGCAACCGCAATCATCGCGATCCTGTCCTACAACGCCATGCAGATCGGGGTCATGGGCCTGCTGGGGGCCGCGACCGCCGGCCTGTTCGCCGGCTGGGGCATCGACCTGCCCTGGTGGGTGTGGAGCTTCATCGCCGTTGCCATCGTCGCGGTGTTGGGCTACCGCCAGGTCGACCTCTCGGCCAAGATCCTGACGGTGCTGGTGCTGTGCGAATACATCGTGGTGCTGGTGTTAGACCTCGCCATCCTCAAGACCGGTGGCGACAGCGGCCTCTCGGCGGCGCCGTTCAGCTGGAGCCAGATCGTCAGCGGCTCGCCCGCCATCGCCATCCTGTTCTGTTTCGCCGCCTTCATCGGTTTCGAGGCGACGACGATCTACGCCGAGGAAGCCCGCGACCCCAAGGTGACCATTCCGCGCGCCACCTATTTCTCCGTGCTGCTGATCGGCGTCTTCTACATGGTCACGGCCTGGCTGATGGCGGTCGGCGCCGGCGTCGACAAATTGTTGCCGGCACTGCAGGCGCTTCAGGATCCGACGACTTTCCTGTTCGGCCTGTCCGACCGCTACGCCGGAACCATGCTGTCGCACGCCATGGGCATCCTGTTCGTGTCGAGCCTGTTTGCCGGCGTGCTGGCGTTCCACAACGCGGTTGCCCGCTACATCTACGTCTCGGGCCGCGAGAAGCTGTTGCCTGAAGCGATCGGCGTGACGCATTCAGTGCACCAGAGCCCGCATGTCGCTTCCGTCATCCAGAGCGTGTTGGCAGCGATCGTCATCGGACTGTTCGCGATACTCGGCCTCGATCCGGTTCTGGCGCTGTTTTCCTGGCTGACCAATGTCGCGACGCTGGGAGTCATCGTCATGATGGCGGTGGCCTCGCTCGCCGTGGTGATGTACTTCCGCGCCAACCCGTCGACGCAGGAGAATGCGCTGAAGACCACCATCCTGCCTGGGCTGGCCTTCATCGCTTTCGTCGTCATCATCTACCTGATCGTCATTAATTTCGGTGGCCTGTCGGGCGCCAGCGGCTTCCTCGGCGCGTTGCTGCCGGGGTTGGTGCTGATTGCCGCGGTGGTCGGCCTGCTGCTTGCCGGTGCGTTGAAGAGCCGGGATCCGGTTGCCTTCGAAAATCTCGGCGTGCCGCTGAAGGACTAGGACAAAGGACAAGGGGGTAGCGCGTTCGGCGCCGCCCCTTTCCATCGCAAGGGAGTAACGGCGTTGAGCTTTGCCGAGAGCATCACCGTTGAGGCGCTGGAAGCCGATCCGTATCCGATCTATGCGAAACTGCGGCGCAGCGCGCCTGTCGCTTTCGTGCCGGCGGTCAATCTCTGGTTCGTCACCCGCTGGAAGGACGTCGAGACCGTCGCAAAGTCACCCGACATCTTCTCCGCCGTCGTCGGTACGTCTCCGGTCGAACGCTCGTTCGGCAAGCCGACCATCCTGACCACCGACGGCGAAACGCATAGACAGCTGCGCCAAGGCGTCGATCCGAAATACCGGCCGCGCACCGTCGCCGCCTATGCCGGCGATCTCGTACGGTCGATTGCCGAACCTTTTCTCGACCGGATCGCCGAACAAGGCTCCGCCGAGCTGATGGCGGATTATTTCGAGCCGGTGTCGACGCTCAGCCTGGCGCGCTCGCTTGGCCTTGCCGACATCGACATGCCGACGCTGCGCCGCTGGTTCTATGGCCTTGCGCAGGGCGCCATCAATTTCGAGAACGACCCGAAGCGGCAAGAGATCGCCGACGCGATCAGCGCCGAGGTCGGCGCAGCCATCCGGCCGACTCTGGATAGACTTGCGCGCGCCCCCGACGGCTCGGCGCTGTCGCATATGCTGCATGACGGCATGCCGGAAGGCACGACGCGGCCGATCGATTTCTTGATGCCGAGCATCAAGGTCATTCTGCTTGGCGGCATGCAGGAGCCCGGACATGGTGCCGGTTCGATCCTCGCCGGCCTGCTTGCGCATCCCGAACAATTGCGGCAGGTGCTCGCCGATCCCGAGACCTTTGTGCCCAGGGCTGTCGATGAAGGCTTGCGCTGGGTGGCGCCGATCGGAACCCAGACGCGGCAGACGACGCAGGCGGTCGAGCTTGGCGGCGTAACCATCCCTGCCGGCGCCGCGGTCGCTGCACTTGTCTCCTCGGCAAGCCGCGACGAGAGCCGCTTTGCCGATTCAGACCGCTTCGACATCAACCGCAGGGAAGGCAATCATGCCGCCTTCGGCTTTGGTCATCATTTCTGTTCGGGCCGGTTTTTCGCGCGCGAGCAGATGTGCCTTGCATTAAGGCTGCTGCTCCTGCGCTTCCCCGATCTCAGTCTGGTGCCGGGCAAGGTGCCGGTGTTTCGCGGCTGGGAATTCCGCGCGCCAACCACGTTGTATGTTTCCCTGGGAGTCCGCCACCAATGATCAGCCAGAATGCCATCGACGCGCTGCGCAAGACGGAGATCGGCGAGCGGGGCTTGTTTATCGACGGCGTACAGGCCGTAGCGACGAGCGGCGCGACGCTGGCGGTGATTTCGCCGATCGACGGCCGCCCTTTTGCCAGCATCGCTGACGGCAATGCCGCTGACATCGATCGCGCGGTCCGATCGGCGCGAAAAGCATTCGAGAAGGGTTCATGGTCGCGCGCCGCCCCTGCCTTTCGCAAGAAGGTGCTGACGAAATTTGCCGAGCTGATCGAAAAACATGTCGATGAGCTGGCCGTGCTTGGCGTGCGCGACAACGGCACCGAGATCGGCATGGCCTACAAGGCCGAGCCGCTGTCGGCGGCCGGCACCATCCGCTACTACGCCGAGGCGATCGACAAGGTCTATGGCGAGATCGCGCCGACGGCCGACAATGTGCTCGGGCTGATCCACAGGGAGCCACTCGGTGTCGTCGGCGTCATCGTGCCGTGGAACTTCCCGCTGATGATCGGTGCCTGGAAGATTGCGCCCGCACTGGCCACCGGCAACAGCGTCGTCGTCAAGCCGCCGGAGATCGCCTCGCTGACCTTGCTGCGGCTGGCCGAACTCGCAAGCGAGGCTGGACTTCCCGAAGGCGTGTTCAACGTCGTTACCGGTCATGGTGCTGTCGCCGGCGAAGCGATTGGCCTCCATATGGATGTCGACGCCATCGCCTTTACCGGATCGGGGCCGGTCGGCCGGCGGCTGCTCGAATACTCCGCCCGTTCCAATTTGAAGCGGGTCTTCCTCGAGCTTGGCGGCAAGTCGCCCAACATCGTCTTTGCCGACGCTCCGGACCTGAAGCAGGCGGCGGTCGTCTCGGCCAACGGGATCTTTCGCAATTCAGGCCAGGTCTGCGTGGCGGGCTCGCGTCTGCTCGTCCAGTCGTCGGTCTATGATCTTTTCATGGACGAACTTGTCTCGGCAACCACGCGGCTCAAGGTCGGCGACCCGCTCGATCTCGCCAGCGATATCGGTGCGGTATCGAGCGCCGAACAGCTGGACAAGAATCTCGGCTTCGTCGCCATGGCGCAAGCCGAAGGCGCCCGTCTCGTCGCCGGCGGCGAACGGATACTGACCGAGACCGGCGGCAGCTACATGGCGCCGACGATCTTCGAGAACGTGACGCAAGAGATGCAGTTGGCGCGCGAGGAGGTGTTCGGACCGGTGCTCGGCGTGATGCGCTTCGAGACCGAGGAGGAGGCGGTGCATCTGGCCAACTCCACTGTCTACGGACTTGCCTCGGCGGTGTGGACCGCCAATCTTTCCACGGCCCATCGCATGGTGCGCGCCATCAACGCCGGTGTCGTCCACGTCAACACCTATGGCGGAGCCGATATCACCGTGCCGCTTGGCGGCGTCAAACAGTCCGGTTTCGGCCGTGACAAGTCGCTGCATGCGCTGGAGAAATTTGTTGACCTCAAGACCGCCTGGATTGCGCTCTGAGCCTCGCGGAAAGGCCAGCATATCTGCTCTTTTCGTCAAGCTTGGCCTCAGAACGCCACGCTGGTGCTGGTTGGCGGCGATCGCGTCGTCGCAATCGGCAGCTCGACTAGCGTGGTGTCGCGGGTCCAGGCTTTGCGCGGAAAGCCGTGTTGCGACCGGCGGGTATCACAGCGTCCTACTCCGTTGTGCCGGCTTTTTTTCTGCGCCGATTGGTGTGCGACTGCGCGACGGCCATTCGCAATTCAGGTGTGATCTCCAAAGGCGCATTCTCTGTCCCATGCGGGTCTTGCAGCCCCTGGACGTGGACGGTCGGGAATGGGAGTTCGATGCCCTGCTCCTTGAAGGCTTGGCGGAGGCGCAAAAAGAACCTGCCTTTCATGCTGAAGGCGCCTCCAGGTCTGGTCGTGACCTTGACCCTCAAGACGATGCCGTACTCGCCGAACTCCTGCACCCCCTGCATCTTGATCGGTTCGATCACCCAGTGTTTGAACTCCGGATCTTCCGCCAGTTCCAGGCCAATTCGCTTGATCAGTTTGCGAGCAAAGTCGATGTCGGTGTCATAGCCAACGGTGATGTTGAATTTGTCGGTGACCCAGTCACGGCTCTGGTTCTGCACGGCGCCGAGTTCGCCGAAAGGTATCGTGAACAGCGGACCACGATGGTGGCGCAGCTTCACCGAGCGCAGCGAAAAGCTCTCCACCGTACCCCTGTAGCTGCCCGATGAAATGTATTCGCCGACACGGAAAGCATCGTCGAGCAGATAAAACACGCCAGAGATCACGTCCTTGACGATGGTTTGCGCGCCAAAACCCACGGCGACGCCGACGACGCCGGCGCCGGCGATCAGCGGGCCGATCTGGATGCCGATCGAAGCGAGCATCATCAGCACCGCCATCACGATGATCACTGCTAGCAGAATGTTCTGGATGATCGGCAACAGCGTGTGCAGCCGCGCCTGATGCGGATCGAGGGTGAGGATGTCTTCTTCGCTCACCACCGCTTGCGGTATCGCGACGCCCAGCTTTCGTTCGATCAAGGCTTTGATGATCGACCAGCCGAAATCGGCAGCAAGGGCAATGACCACGACGTTGATCAAGCCGCGCAATATGAGCATGGTGGTCGTATCGCTGCCGCGCATGGATTGCATGTCCAGGCCCAGTACGCGTGCGAGAAGGTAAGCCGCCGCGAGGATGAAAATCATCCGGATACCGCGATCGATGACAGCGATCGTCACCGCCGGGATCGTCGGCCGGCCGGCATCTTCCGAACCGGGCCGCAGGACGAAATTAACCCCGCGCTCTGTCAGCACAATTGCCAAAGGCAGGAAGAATGCGGTGAAGGTAAACCAGAAGAATGTGTAGAGGCCGGCAATGCGTTCGAGGAACAGAACGACGAAGTAAGCCGTCAACAACCATGTCACTGCCGTGTGACCGCTGTGGCGCGCGCCGTCTCGCTGCGTTCTTGGCCGACGCCAAATGGCCAGCAGGAAGAGCAACAGCAGGATGAAATCGGCGCCCACCGACAGGACCATCATTCCGTCCTGGTCTATGCCGAGACCCGGCAAGAGGACAAACGCGGCGGCGAAGAAGGCGAAAACGCCGACGATCCGGGGCAGCCAATAAGCCCAATGGTCAGCAGCTCCGTTGGTGATCGGCAGGGCACGAACCTCGATGGCGTGCTCGACCTCCATGAAAGAAGGGACGAGCGTGGCCATCACGTATAGGCGCACAGCCCACGTAAAGACCGCAGCCATCAGAAATGTCAGCACAATCTCGCGGATGAGCGCTGGCCAGTCGAACAGCATGAACGCACCGGCGCTGCCCAGCGCGAACGAGCCGATCATCATGCTGGAATAAAGCGTGCGGCCGCCGATCTTCTTGGCCCGCCCGATGGGCGTATCTCTGGGTTGCGCGATGATCCAAAGACGAAATGGACGGGTGAGCTTGTATATTGCCCAGGTGAGCGCCAGGCCGGCAGCGATAAAGATCGCAATCAGCACCAATATGCTGACGGGGCCCTTGCTGGACATATCGTCCATGGTATTGGCCCGGACGCGCGCGAACTGGTCCGGCAGCGAAGGCAAGGTTCGCACGATCTTTTCGATGTGATGCTTGATCCGATCGAGCGTCGAGGATGCCATAGTATTCATCTGGCCCGGTGCGGCCACGGCGTCGGCCGGCGGAGCGCTAGTCTCGGCAGGCGCTTCCGTCGATCCTGCGCCCTGATTTCGTTGCTCGGCCACCCAGGCCTTCACCGACGGATCGTCGAGAAGCTCGAACAGCTGTTTGACCTTGTCGGGCGTGACGGCGGCCGGTGCCTGGGCCTGTGCCGGACCAGCCAACAGGAGGGCGATGCCAAGGACGAGCGGCCCGGCTATCAGGACGAACATCGCCGTCAGGTTCCCGGGACGCCGTGCTGGGCGCGCCGGCTCCCTGGCCCCCAATCGTCGTTTCATGAGCAGCATCGTGCGGTAACCTTCCGGTCAGATCGGCGAGCAAGGACAGCTATGTCCGTCGTTGCCCCCACCTTTAACAAGCCGATGTTGCGGTGCAAGTCTCATCGCACCTAGACCGTTGGGTAGGGCACCAGGCGACCGGCAAGGCTGTCATCACCAGTGCCAGCGTTGCGCTGCATTCCTTGTCCCGACCACCTAGACCGGGTCATTGTCGGTCGTCGGTTGCTCCGCGGCGGGAGCCTGTGACCATGCCGCATTGCACAATTTTGCGACCTTGCCCACAATGCGCGCATGGTCCGCAGCTCACTCGCCGTCCTGGTCATCGACGAAAACCGTATCCGCGCCGCGATCATCGAGGCAGGTTTGCGCGAGGCCGGCCATGAGCGGGTCACCGTCATCCACGACGTGACCGGCATTGCGCGGCGGATCGCCGAGATCGAGCCGGACGTCATCGTCATCGACCTGGAAAACCCGAACCGCGACATGCTGGAAAACATGTTCCAGCTGTCGCGTGCGGTGAAGCGGCCGATCGCCATGTTCGTCGACCGATCGGACCAGGCATCGATCGAAGCGGCGGTCGATGCCGGCGTTTCGGCCTATGTGGTCGACGGCCTCAGGCAAGAGCGCGTCAAGCCGATCCTGGACATGGCGGTCAGCCGCTTCAACGCTTTCTCGCGCATGGCGCGCGAGCTGGAAGAGGTTCGAGGGGAGCTTGAGAGCCGCAAGGTGATCGACCGTGCCAAGGGCATCCTGATGAAGTCGCGCGGCCTGACCGAAGAGGCCGCCTACACGCTGCTGCGCAAGACGGCGATGAACCAGAACCGCAAGATCGGCGACATTGCCCAGAGCCTGGTGACTGCCGCCGGGCTGCTCGGGCCGTCGGAGGACGAATGAGCATGAGCGCCGAGCACCAGATCACCGCCGGCTTCATGCCGCTCTTCGACAGTGCCGTGCTGGTTGCGGCGGGTGAGCTTGGATTTGCCGCACGCGAGGGCATCGATCTCACACTGCACCGCGAGACCTCCTGGGCCAACATCCGCGACCGCATCGCCATCGGCCATTTCCACCTGGCGCACATGCTGGGGCCGATGCCGCTCGCCTGCAATCTCGGGCTGACGCCGCTTGCTTCCGAGACCATCGTGCCGTTTTCGCTCGGGCTTGGCGGCAATTGCGTCACCATCTCCAACGCTGTCTGGGAAGGCATGGCGGCACACGGCGCCATACCCGATCTCGAGCCCGCGCGCGCGGGCGCAGCCCTCGGTGCCTTCATTCGCGACCGCGCCGGGGCTGGCGGCGATCCGCTGCGCTTTGCCGTGGTGCACCCGCATTCGGGGCATAATTACGAACTGCGCTACTGGCTTGCCGGGTGCGGCATCGATCCGGAGCGCGAGATCGAGATCGTCATCGTGCCACCGCCCTTCATGGCCGATGCGCTGGTCGCCGGGCGGATCGACGGCTACTGCGTCGGCGAGCCCTGGAACAGCGCCTCGGTCGCCGCCGGCACCGGCCATATCGTCACCATCAAGGCGCTGCTGTGGCGCAACAGTCCGGAGAAGGTGATCGGCGTGCGCAAGGCCTGGTCGCAGGAGAACCCGGTCGCGCTGGCAGCATTGCTGCGCGCGCTGCATCATTCGGCGCGCTGGTGCCAGGATCCGGGCAACCACGCCGAACTGGCTGGTGTGATGGCTCAAGCTGGCTTCCTCGGCCTGCCACCAGCTGTCCAGATGCCGATCCTGACCGGCCATCTTGAACTGGGCGGCGGCGCCGAACTGGATGTCGACGACTTCTTCCTGCCCTTCGACAAGGCGGCGAACTTTCCGTGGAAGAGCCATGCGCTGTGGTTCTATACGCAGATGGTGCGCTGGGGGCATGTCGAGCACACGCCGGAAAACCTTGCTATCGCCCGTGACTGCTACCGTCCGGACCTCTACCGCTCGGCGCTAAAGCCGCTTGGCGTTGCACTTCCCGGCGCCAATGCGAAGGTCGAGGGCGCGCTTAAGGTCGCCACGGCTGTCGGTGCGACTGGGGCAGGCTTGGTGCTTGGGCCGGACGGCTTCTTCGACGGTCAGACCTTCGACCCCGACGAGATCGACGGCTATATAGCGCGCCAGAAAGTCGCTCGCGCGGAAGCCTGATCATTCTCGCGCCATTCTTGTGCATTGCACAAAAAATGTGCGTGCGATTGCTGTAATGAACAATCTTTGACCTGCTTGCGATGTCGCCTCGCGTGCCGGCGTCTGGCGCGTAATGTTGATTTCATTTAGGTTTTTCGTTTCACTCAGAACTGGCACGGTTCCTGCTTTGAATTAGCCAGGCCCTTCCCGGGTCACGGAACAGGCGTCCAATGGCGGGCGCCACAGGCAAAGCTGCCGCTCAGGTCAACGACGCGATCCCGGATGTACGGACGCGCGAGGCCTGGACGGCGGCTTTTTTGTTTTGGGCCACTCGACGAAGCGTTCAACCGGAGATCACGATGAAAGAAAAAATAGGGAAATGGATCGGGACGGGAACATCGCTCAAGGATGTGACGCGCCGCGATTTTCTTGTCAGCAGCGCCATGACGGCCGGCCTGTTCGTGGCGGCCCGCAAGCTCTTCCCCTCGGGCGCCTATGCCGCCACGACCGCTCCGGAGGTCACCGGCGCCAAGCTCGGCTTCATCGCGCTGACCGACGCGGCGCCGCTGATGATCGCCAAGGAGAAGGGGCTGTTCGCCAAGTTCGGCATGCCCGACGTCGAGGTGCTCAAGCAGGCCTCCTGGGGCGCGACGCGCGACAATCTGATGCTCGGCGGCGAAGCCAACGGCATCGACGGCGCTCACATCCTGACGCCGCTGCCCTATCTCATGCACATCGGCAAGGTGACGCAGAACAACCAGCCGATGCCGATGGCTATCGTGGCGCGGCTCAACTACGACTGCCAGGGCATTTCGGTTGCGCAGGAATACGCCGGCACCGGTGTCGGCCTCGACGCCTCCAAGCTGAAGGACGCCTTCGCCGCCAAGAAAGCGGCCGGCAAGGAAATCAAGGCCGCCATGACGTTCCCGGGCGGGACCCATGATTTGTGGCTCCGTTACTGGCTGGCCGCCGGCGGCATCGATCCCGACAAGGACGTCTCGACCATTGTCGTGCCGCCGCCGCAGATGGTCGCCAACATGAAAGTCGGCAACATGGACGTGTTCTGCGTTGGCGAACCGTGGAACGAACAGCTCGTCCACCAGGGCGTTGGTTTCACCGCCGCCACCACCGGCGAACTGTGGAAGGGTCATCCCGAAAAGGCGCTCGGCCTCCGCGCCGAATTCATCGACAAATACCCGAACGCCACCAAGGCGATCGTGATGGCCGTCATGGAGGCCCAGCAATGGTGCGAGGCCACGGAGAACAAGGACGAGATGGCCGCCATCATCGGCAAGCGGCAATGGATGAACGTGCCTGTCGCCGACATTATCGGCCGCCTCAAGGGCGACATCAACTACGGCAACGGCCGCGTGGCCACCGGCACTGACCTCTATATGAAATTCTGGAAGGGTGGCGTCTCCTATCCCTACAAGAGCCACGACAGCTGGTTCCTCGCCGAAAACATCCGTTGGGGAAAATTCGCGCCGACCACCGACATCAAGACGCTGGTCGATCAGGTCAATCGCGAGGATATCTGGCGCGAGGCGGCGAAGGATCTCGGCGTTGCCGCAGCCGATATTCCGGCCTCGTCGTCGCGCGGCGTCGAGACCTTCTTCGACGGCAAGATTTTCGACCCGGCCAACCCGTCGGCCTATCTCGACAGCCTGAAGATCAAGGCATCGGCTTGACCAGCGCAAACGGCGCGTTGCGCCGTTTGTCGCCCCAGCGCAACGGCGCTTCGCCGTTGTCGCCCGCATCGACCCCGGAGTTATTGTCAGACATGTCCATCCAAGCCATTGAGGAAACCACGGTGAAGGCGTTCCCCGCGAAGCCTGCCGCGGTCATCGCTTTCACCGCCAGCGCGCGGCGCCGCTTCGACCCGATCGCGATCGCCGGCAGGCTGGCCACCGCGCTGGTGCCGCCGGTCATCGTTATCGCCTTCATGCTGGTCGTGTGGCAGATCGCCTGCTCGTCGCCGACCGCCAGCCTGCCGCCGCCCAGCCAGGTGTGGAACGAGGCCTATGACCTGATCGCGCATCCGTTCTTCAACAACGGCCCGCAGGATATCGGCCTTGCGTGGCGGGTGCTGATCTCTCTGCAGCGCGTCGCCATCGGCTTCGGCCTGGCGGCGATCGTCGGCGTCGCGCTCGGCGCCCTGGTCGGCCAGTCGATCTGGGCCATGCGTGGCCTCGATCCGGTGTTCCAGATACTGCGCACCGTGCCGCCGCTGGCCTGGTTGCCGCTGTCGCTGGCTGCTTTCCGCGATTCCAGCCCGTCGGCGCTGTTCGTTATCTTCATCACCTCGATCTGGCCGATCATCATCAACACCGCCGTCGGCGTGCGCAACATTCCCGAAGACTACCGCAACGTCTCGCGCATCCTGCGGCTCAACCAGTTCGAATTTTTCGTCAAGATCATGGTTCCGGCGGCTGCACCTTACATCTTCACCGGCTTAAGGATCGGCATCGGCCTGTCCTGGCTCGCCATCGTCGCCGCCGAAATGCTGACCGGCGGCGTCGGCATCGGCTTCTTCATCTGGGACGCCTGGAACTCGTCGCGGCTGCCCGACATCATCGTCGCGCTCGCCTATATCGGCGTCACCGGCTTCTGCCTCGACCGCCTGGTCGCGGCAGTCGGCTCTTTCGTCACCCGCGGCACAACGGCAAAGTGAGGAGAAGGGCGATGACGGCCTATCTGAAGCTCGACCATATCGACAAATCCTTTGCCCGCGGCGGTCAGGTCAGCGAGGTGCTCAAGGACATCAGGCTGACCATCGACAAGGGCGAATTCGTCTCCATCATCGGCCATTCCGGCTGTGGCAAGTCGACCTTGCTCAATCTGATCGCCGGGCTGACCAAGGTTTCCGCCGGCGCCGTGCTGCTCGAAAACAAGGAGGTCGACAGCCCCGGACCCGAGCGCGCCGTGGTGTTTCAGAACCACAGCCTGCTGCCATGGCTCACCGTCTACGAAAACATCAGCCTGGCGGTATCGAAAGTCTTTGGTCGTTCCAAGAGCAGGACCGAACGGCATGACTGGATCATGCGCAATCTCGATCTCGTGCAGATGGCCCATGCCAAGGACAAGCGGCCGGCCGAGATATCGGGCGGCATGAAGCAGCGCGTCGGCATTGCCCGGGCGCTTGCCATGGAGCCGAAGATCCTGTTGCTCGACGAGCCGTTCGGAGCGCTCGACGCGCTGACGCGCGCCCATCTGCAGGATGCGGTGATGGACATCCATTCCCGGCTTGGCTCGACGACGATCATGATCACCCACGATGTCGACGAGGCGGTGCTGTTGTCCGACCGCATCGTCATGATGACCAACGGTCCAGCGGCGACCATCGGCGAGGTGCTGGCGGTGCCGCTGGCGCGGCCGCGTCGCCGAGTCGAACTCTCTTCCGACCGCACCTTTTTGCGCTGCCGCGAAGCGGTGCTGAAGTTCCTCTATGAACGTCATCGCTTCGTCGAAGCCGCGGAGTAACGCCATGACCGAAAAACTCGTCATCATCGGCAACGGCATGGCCCCTGGGCGCATGCTGGAGCATCTGCTCGAACAGGCGCCGGGCCGCTACACCGTGACCATCTTCAACGCCGAGCCGCGGGTGAACTACGACCGCATCATGCTGTCGCCGGTTCTCTCCGGCGAAAAGGCCTATGAGGAAATCATCATCCACGGCGACGGCTGGTACATCGCCAACAACATCACCCTCTACAAGGGTCACAAGATCGTCGCCATCGACCGGGCGGCCAGGACCGTCACCTCCGACCACGGCGTCACCGAGCCTTACGACAAGCTCGTCATCGCCACCGGATCGGTGCCCTTTATCATTCCGGTGCCCGGCCATGATCTGCCGGGGGTGCTGACCTATCGCGACCTCGACGATGTTCAGGCCATGATGCTTGCCGCCCAGTCGCGCGCCAAGGCCGTGGTCATCGGCGGCGGCCTGCTCGGGCTGGAGGCGGCAGCAGGTTTGAACGCCCAAGGCATGGACGTCACCGTGCTGCATGTCATGCCGACATTGATGGAGCGTCAGCTCGATCCAGCCGCCGGCTATCTCCTGCAGCGCGCGGTGGAACAGCGCGGCATCAAGGTCATCACCAAGGCCAACACCCAGGCGATCACCGGCAACGGCAAGGTCGGGCAGGTGGAGCTTGCCGACGGCACTATTATCCCGGCAACGCTGGTGGTGATGGCGGTCGGCATCCGGCCGAATGCGGCGCTGGCCAGGGAGGCCGGCATAGCCGTCAATCGTGGTATCGTCGTCGATGCCGGCATGCGCAGCAACGACCCCGACATCTACGCGCTCGGCGAATGCGCCGAGGTCAACGGCCAGGTCTACGGGCTGGTCGCGCCGCTCTACGAGATGGCGCGCGTTGCCGCGAACCAGTTGGCCGGCAACGAGGCAGCGGCCTTCGTCCACATGGACACGCCGACCAAGCTCAAGGTCACCGGCATCGACCTGTTCTCGCTTGGCGACTTCGCCGAAGGCGAGGACCGCCAGGAGATCGTGCTGCGCGATGCCGCCGCCGGCGTCTACAAGCGCCTTGTGCTCAAGGACGACCGCATCATCGGCACCGTGCTTTATGGCGAGACGGCGGATGGGGCCTGGTTCAACGATCTCAAGAAGAAGCAGACCGACATATCGGAGATGCGCGACACGCTCATCTTCGGCCAGTCCTACCAGGGGGGTGCCCCGCTGGACCCTATGGCGGCCGTTGCAGCCTTGCCGGATGATGCGGAAATCTGCGGCTGCAACGGCGTTTGCAAGGGAAAGATCACCGGCGCGATCACGGCCAAGGGCCTGGCTTCGCTCGACGACGTGCGCGCCCACACCAAGGCATCGGCTTCCTGCGGTTCGTGCACCGGGCTGGTCGAGAAGCTGATGGTGCTGACCATCGGCGACAAATACAACCCGGCCGCCGTGCAACCGATGTGCGGCTGCACCACGCTCGGCCATGACGAGGTGCGCCGGCTGATCATCGCCAAGAGCCTGAAGACCATTCCCGCCGTCATGCAGGAGCTGGAATGGACGACCTCCTGCGGCTGCGCAAAATGTCGGCCGGCGCTCAACTACTACCTCGTCTGCGACTGGCCGAACGATTACGCCGACGACTATCAGTCGCGCTTCATCAACGAACGCGTCCACGCCAACATCCAGAAGGACGGCACCTATTCGGTGGTGCCGCGCATGTGGGGCGGCGTCACCAACGCCGCCGAACTGCGCGCCATCGCCGACGTCGTCGACAAGTTCGAGATACCGATGGTCAAGGTCACCGGCGGCCAGCGCATCGACATGCTGGGCATCCGCAAGGAGGATCTGCCGGCGGTGTGGGCCGATCTCGGCCAGGCCGGCTTCGTCTCAGGCCATGCTTACGCCAAGGGCCTGCGCACGGTGAAGACCTGTGTCGGCTCCGACTGGTGCCGCTTCGGCACGCAGGATTCGACCGGCCTCGGCATTCGCATCGAGAAATTCATGTGGGGCTCGTGGACCCCGGCCAAGGTCAAAATGGCGGTGTCGGGCTGTCCGCGCAACTGCGCCGAGGCGACCTGCAAGGATGTCGGCGTGATCTGTGTCGACAGTGGCTACGAGATCCATTTCGCCGGCGCCGCCGGCCTCGACATCAAGGGCACCGAAGTGCTTGGCCTGGTCAAGACCGAGGACGAGGCGCTGGAGCATATCGTGGCGCTGACGCAGATGTATCGCGAGCAGGGCCGCTATCTCGAGCGCATCTACAAATGGGCCAAGCGCATCGGCATCCCCGAGATCAAGCGCCAGATCATGGACGACGGTGCAAAGCGCAAGGCCTATTACGAGCGCTTCGTCTTCAGCCAGAAATTCGCCCAGGTCGACCCGTGGTCGGAACGCGTCTCCGGCAAGGACAAGCACGAGTTCCGGCCAATGGCTTCTGTCGGGTTTGCGCAGGCGGCGGAGTGATCAAAATGGACTGGATATCGATCGGCTCACTCTCCGACATCCCGCGGCGTGGCGCGCGCTGCGTCGACACACCCGAGGGCAAGATCGCCGTCTTCCGCACGCAGGACGATCAGGTCTATGCCATCGACGATCATTGCCCGCACAGAGGTGGGCCGCTGAGCCAAGGCATCGTCCACGGCACCGCCGTCACCTGTCCCTTGCACAATTGGGTCATCTCGCTGGAGACGGGCAAGGCGCTCGGCGCCGACGAGGGCGCCGTGCGCACCATTCCTGTGCGGATCGAGGGCGAGCTCCTGTTCATTGCGCTGAAAGCGCTGGCCAGCCGCGCGGCCTGAAGCATGGAACTGGGCGAAGCGCGCGAGGTGAGGACCACCTGCCCCTATTGCGGGGTGGGTTGCGGCGTGCTGGCGAAAGTCGCCGCGGACGGTGAAGTCAGCGTCCGCGGCGACCCCGACCATCCAGCGAACTTCGGCCGGCTCTGCTCCAAGGGCTCGGCCCTGGCCGAAACCATCGACCTCGACGGCAGGCTGCTCTACCCCGAAATCCACGGTCGCCGTGCCGGCTGGGACGAGGCGCTCGACCGCGTCGCTTCGACCTTTTCGCAAACCATCGCCGAGCACGGTCCTGACTCCGTCGCCTTCTATGTCTCCGGCCAGTTGCTGACCGAAGACTACTATGTCGCCAACAAGCTGATGAAGGGCTTCATCGGCTCGGCCAACATCGACACCAATTCGCGGCTATGCATGGCCTCCTCGGTTGCCGGCCACCGCCGCGCCTTCGGCTCCGACACCGTGCCCGGCACCTACGAGGATCTCGAGCTCGCCGACCTGATCGTGCTGGTCGGCTCCAATCTCGCCTGGTGCCATCCCGTGCTCTTCCAGCGCATCGCGGCGGCCCGGGAAAAACGACCGGAGATGAAGGTCGTGCTGGTCGACCCGCGCCGCACCATGACCGCTGATATCGCCGACATTCACCTGGCGATCGCGCCGGATGGCGACGTTGCTTTGTTCACTGGTCTGCTCGCCTGGCTCGGCCAGCACAACGCACTCGACCGCGGCTATGTGACCGCACACACGACCGGCTTCGGCCAAGCTCTCTTCGCCGCATCGGCGCTCGACCTTGCCGGCATTGCCGCCGCCACCGGCCTGAGCGAGGACGAGCTCACCCGCTTCTACAACCTGTTCGCCGCGACTGCGAAAACCGTCACTGTCTACAGCCAGGGAGTGAACCAGTCGTCTTCGGGCACCGACAAGGTCAACGCCATCATCAACTGCCATCTCGCCACCGGCCGCATCGGCAAACCTGGGGCAGGACCGTTTTCAGTGACCGGCCAGCCCAACGCCATGGGCGGCCGCGAGGTCGGCGGCATGGCCAATATGCTGGCCGCCCATATGGAGATCGAAAACCCCGAGCACCGTGACCGCGTGCAGCGTTTCTGGAATGCGCCGGCCGTCGCCCCAAAGCCCGGTCTGAAGGCGGTCGAGATGTTTCAGGCGATCGCCGCCGGCCGCATCAAGGCATTGTGGATCATGGCCACCAACCCGGTCGACTCGATGCCGGATGCCGATGCCGTCGAGGCGGCGATCAAGGCCTGCCCGTTTGTCGTGGTTTCGGATGTGCTGGCGAGCACGGACACCGTGCGTCACGCCCATGTGCGGCTACCCGCCGCCGCCTGGGGCGAGAAGGACGGCACCGTGACCAATTCAGAGCGCCGCATCTCGCGCCAGCGCAGCTTTCTTGCGGTGCCCGGCGAGGCGCGGCCGGATTGGCAGATCATTGCCGAGGTGGGCAAGCGGATGGGGTTTGGCGAGGCGTTTGCGCATGTGACGCCGGCGGAGGTTTTCGCCGAACACGCCGCGCTGTCGGGTTTCGAGAATGACGGCGCGCGGGATTTCGATATCGGCGCTTATGGTGCGATCGATGCCGACGCCTATGAAGAATTGGCTCCGTTCCAGTGGCCGGCGCCGAGCACAGCCACCCCCCTCTGGCCTGCCGGCCATCTCCCCCGCAAGGGGGGAGATCAGCCGTCGCCTCGGCCTTCGCCAATTACCAACGATGCAGAAGATATGCCGGCGTCAAAGCTGCCAATCTCCCCCCTTGCGGGGGAGATGTCCGGCAGGACAGAGGGGGGTGTTCAAGCGGGACTTGACCCTTCCAGCACCCGCTTCTTCGCCAACGGCAATTTCTACAATCCCGACCGCAAGGCCCGCTTCATCGCCATTCGTCCCATCGTCGAGACACGCACCAGCCCGGACTATCCGCTTATCCTCAACACCGGCCGTGTTCGCGACCATTGGCACACGATGACCCGCACTGGGAAAAGCCCACGTCTCTCCCAGCACATGGCCGAGCCCTTCGTCGAGATCCACCCCGCGGATGCCACGCATCACGGCATTGGCGACGCCGACATCGTGCGCGTCTCCAGCCCGCGCGGCGATGTGCTGGTGCGCGCGCTGGTGACGGCACGCCAGCGCCAGGGCAGCGTGTTTGCGCCGATGCACTGGACTGACCAGTTTTCGGCAAAAGGCCGGCTCGACACGCTGACCGCGCCTCTGACCGATCCGGTTTCCGGTCAGCCTGCGCTGAAACATGTCGGCGCCCGCATCGAGAAGTTCGCCGCGAGAGCCTTCGGCTTCGCCGTGGTGCGCCGCAAGCCGGTGGCGGTCGCAGCAGATTACTGGGCCATGGCCAAATGCAAGGGCGGCTGGCGGGTGGAGCTTGCCTTTGCTGACGACGACATCGACTGGGCTGGTTTTGCTGGTTCGCTTTTCGATGTTCCCGTAGCCGATACGCTCGCTTATCACGACCGCGATACCGGCCAGCATCGTATTGCTGCCTTCGACGACCAGCACCTCGCCGGGGCTTTGTTTATCGCGTCGGGACCGGTGGCGGTTTCGCGGGGTTGGGCGGCACAGCAACTCCAGGAGGTTCACACCAGCCAACGCGAACGCTTCAGGATCGTCGCCGGTCGCGCCGGCGCCGATCGGCCCGATGCGGGCGCGACCGTCTGCTCCTGTTTCAGCGTCGGGGTCAACCAGATCGCGGCGGCAGTGGCAGCCGGGTGCGCGACAGTCGAAGCCATAGGCGGCGCCCTGAAGGCCGGCACCAATTGCGGCTCCTGCCGGTCCGAGATCCGGGCGGTCATCCAGGCCAATCGGGTTCAGGCTGCGGAGTAGATGCGGCTGGATGGGGAGGGGATCTGACTATATCCTCTTGGGCCACCACGGTCATCGATTGCGGAAGGTGTGGCGGTCCTTTTCGGGTCGCTGTGAGCGCGCCGGCAGGAGGATCACCTGGCTTGGCTGTCTAATCCAGCCGGTCGCGCAGGATGCTCCAGGGGAGCAGCATATTCGGTGCATAGCGCACGAGGTTGTGCAGCGGGATCGGCGCTGGCGGTGCGAAGGGGAGCGGCAGAAATCGGGCGTCCGTTCCGCTCGCCCAGTCCGCCAGCACTTTGCCCATTGCCGTGGTCATGGCGATGCCGCGACCGTTGCAGGCGAAGCCGGCGATCAGGCCCGGGCCGAGGTCGATGAGACGCGGCAGGAAATCCGGCACCACCGCCGCCACGCCTGTCCAGCTGTAGGCAAGCGGCGGCAGGTCAGGCAAATCGAGATGCCTGGCGAGCCGTCGCCAAATCGTTTGCGGCATGCGCGTCTCAGCGCCGGCTCCGACGACATGCATGCCGCCGCTGATCAGCCGGTTCTGGCCATCGAAGCGGCACGTGAACAGGTTGCGCCTGGTGTCGCCAACGCCCTGGCCGCCGGGCAGCAGGCGCGCGCGTATGGCCCGCGACAGCGGCGCAGTGGCGATCTGGAAGACTTTCAGCGGGATATAGGTCCGCGCCAGTGTCCGGTTCAGTGCCCCGCCATAGGCGTTGGTGGCGATCACCACCTTGCCCGCACGCACGGCGCCGGATGCGGTCGTCAAGGTCCAGCCATCCGCAGCGCGGTCGATGGAAGCGACGCGCGTCTGCTCGAAGATCCGCGCGCCGGCTTTTTCGGCGGCATCGGCCAGGCCGCGCGCATACTCGACCGGATTGAGGACGCCGCCCGAGTTATCCATCCAACCGCCGGCGTAGCCGCCGATACCGGTGAGCGTCGTGACCGCCTTGGCATCGAGCGTTACGGTCGGCCTGCCCCGCGCCGCCCATTGCTCGGCGCGCGATCGCGTCTTTTCCAGCGCGGCGGACGAATGCGCCGGCTGGATCCAACCATTCTGCACAGCGTCGCATTCGATGCCATGCCGCTTGATCAGGCCGAAGACCAGGTCAGCGCTTCCCGCGGCGAAATCGATCAGCCTCCCGCCGCGCTCGGGTCCGAGTTCGGTGATGATGTCGTCTGGATCCCGCTTGGCAAAGTTCGGAACGACGAAGCCGGCATTCCGGCCGGTCGCACCACAGGCAATGAATTCGGCTTCGAGGACCGCGACCGAAAGCCCCTTCTCGGCGGCATGCAATGCCGTCGACAGGCCGGAAAAGCCGCCGCCAACGATTGCGAGATCGACGTCGAGCCCGCCTTGCAGCGTGCCCCGGTCGCGGCGGTTGCGGCTGACGGCATGCCAGAGTGAAACGCCATGCACGTCTTGCCGGATCATGGCATTCATGGTCCGGCCTCGTTCTCGCTGGCCGCCGCCTTTGTCTGTTTGCCGGGCTTCGGCCGGCGCGGCCGGTCGCCGAACAATCCGTTCGGCCGGATCAGCAGGATGACGCAGAGCATGACGCCGATGGCGACGATCTGCAGCGAGGCCGCGCGTGCTTGCTGCTCGGGCGCAAACAGCACGCTGGTCAGCGTGCCCGACCCCGCCCATATCGCCCAGACCAGGATGCTGCCGGCAATGGCGCCGGCATTGCTGCCCGAGCCGCCGACGATCAGCATCACCCAGACCTGGAAGGTCAGGATCGGCAGATAGTTATCGGGCGCGATGAAGCCGGTGAAATGCGCCTGCAAAGCGCCGGCCAGCGCCATGATGGCGCCGCCGACGGCAAAGGCCTGGACGCGGTAGAAGCGCGCGCTCTTGCCCAGCGAAATCGCCGCTCGCTCGTCCTCGCGCAGCGCCTTGAGCACGCGGCCCCAGGGGCTGCGCGACAGGTGCTCCAGAGCGAGATAGGCGATCAGCGTCACAGCCGAAACGACGGCGAGGTTCGACACGTTGAACAACAGCGGCGTTTCGGCAAGGCCGCCGAACGGGCGCGGGATGAAACCGATGCCGAACGGGCCGCCCGTGAGTTTTTGCGCGTTGAGCGCGACCAGCTGCACGACGACGGCGACGCCGAAGGTGGTGATCGCCAGGTAGTCTGATCGCAGACGCAGCGTGGCCATGCCGGTAATTGCTGCGGCGATACCGCCGACGATCATGGCGCCCGCCCAGCCGGCCAGGATCGGCAGACCGAAGCCGCCGAAGCGCGCGGCATCGTCCGGGGTCGTGAGCAGCGCCGATGTATAGGCGCCGATGGCGACGAAACCGGCAAGACCGACATTGAAAAGGCCAGTCAGCCCCCACTGCAGATTGAGCCCCAGTGTGACCAGCGAAAAGATCAGTGCGGTGGTCAGGAAGAAGGCGCCGTAGCCGAGCAGGTCCATCAGCGTTCCCTCACACCAAACAGGCCGATCGGCCGCACGAACAGCACCGCCATCAGGATGATGAAGGAGATTGCGGCGCGCCATTCGGCGCCGATCAGCTGCACCGCACCGGCTTCGGCAAGGCCAATGATCAGGCCGCCGAGCACGGCGCCCGGTATGCTGCCGATGCCGCCCAGGATGGCGGCGGCGAACATCGGTAGCAGCATGTCGAAGCCCATGAACGGGCGGATCTGCACCAGAATGCCGATCATCACGCCGGCCACACAGGCCAGCGCCCCGCCGATGATCCAGGTGACGCGCACCACGGAGGCAACATCGATGCCGACGATGCGGGCCAGGGCCGCATTCTGGCTCAGCGCCTGCATGGAGCGGCCGGTCTGCGTGCGTGTCATCAACAGATGCACGCCGAGCACCAGCACTGCGGTCAGCAGCAGCAGCGCGATCTGATCGGGCGTGATGCGGATGCCGAAGCCGACCGGCATGGCGATCTGGATCGCCCGGCTGAAATAGGTCGGGCGTGAGCTGAAGGTGAATTCGAGCAGGCTGCGCAGCGCCATCGAGGCGCCGAAGCTCGCCATCACCACGATGATGGCTTGCCCCTGCGAGCGCAGCCGCGAAAACAGCACCTTGTCGAGCAACAGCGCCAGCAGGGCGGTGAAAGTCATGCCGACAACCAGCGCAACCAGCAGCGACCAGCCGAAGGACAGCGGTCCAATGGGCTCCACCTTGCCGAACATCGCGCCGATGGTGCTGACGACGGCGAGCGTCGCATAGGTGCCCCAGGCCATGAAGTCGCCATGGGAGAAGTTCGAGAAGCGCAGGATCGAATAGGTGAGCGTCACGCCAATGGCGCCGAGGCCGATCATCGAACCGGTCAGCAACCCATCGACGACAAATTGCAGGCTCATGCCGCGCCTCCCTTGCCGGCGTGAGGGCGTTGGCCGAGATAGAGTTCGGCGACGACAGGATCGTTCCACAATTCGGACGCCACACCCTCGTGCCGGTCCTTGCCTTCGACCAGCACATAGGCGCGGTCGCCGATGGCCAGCGCTGCCTTGGCGTTCTGTTCGACCAGCAGGATGGTGACGCCGGACCTGCGGATGCCGGCCAGCATCTCGAACACCATCGATACGAATTTCGGCGAGAGGCCGGCCGATGGCTCGTCGAGCAGCAGCACCTTGGGATGGACGATCAGCGCACGTGCGACGGCGAGCATCTGCCGCTGTCCGCCCGACAGATTGCCGGCGGCGGTGCGGCGCTGGCGGACGAGGTCGGGGAAGGCCGCATACATTTCCTCGATGCGGGCAGGGATTTCGCGTCGCTCGAGGATGCCGCAGGCGACCTTCAGATTGTCCTCGACCGACATCAGCGGGAAGATGTTCTCCGTCTGCGGTACGAAGGCCAGGCCGAGCCGAACCATGGTGTGCGCGGGAGCGGCGGTGATGTCCTTGCCGTCCAGAAATACGGTGCCGCCGGTGATCGGGACAAGGCCGGCGATCGCCTTGATGAAGCTCGACTTGCCGGCGCCGTTGGGACCGAGCACGACGACGATCTCGCCCTTGCCGACGGTGATCGAGGCGCCGCGCACGATCGGCACGCCAAGCTCATAGCCGGCTTCGAGGTTGCGCACGTCGAGGACGGTCTCGTTCATGTGGCGCCCCCGAGATAAGCCTCGATGACGCGCGGGTCGCGGGCGACTTCCTCTGCCGTGCCTTCGCTGAGCAACTGGCCGCTCGCCATGACCAGCACGCGGTGGCAGAGCCGCGTCACCATGTCGATATTGTGCTCGATCAGCAGAAAGGTGATGCCGTGCGCGTTGATGTCGCGGATGCGGTCGATGATGATCTCGAGCAGCGTCGCGTTGACGCCGGCGGCCGGTTCGTCGAGCAGGATGATCGCCGGATCGGCCATCATGACGCGGGCGAGTTCGAGCAGCTTGCGCTGGCCGCCGGAAAGCACGCGTGCCGGCTCGTGCGCGAGATGGGTGAGAGTGACCAACTCCAGCAGCTCGAGTGCCTTTGCCCTGGCTGCTCTTTCCTGTGCCGCCACTCGCCACGGCGTGACGAAGTTGGCGAGCAATTTTTCGCCGGCTTGGCCCTGCGCCGCCAGCATGATGTTTTCGATCAGCGTCAGATTGGGCAGGGGGCGCGGGATCTGGAAGGTGCGGCCAAGACCACGGCCGATACGCAGATGAGCGGCTTCGCCGGAGACGCGCGTGCCATTGAGCAGGATATCGCCGCTGGTTGGCAATATGCTGCCCGCCAACAGATCGAACATCGTCGTCTTGCCGGCGCCATTCGGCCCGATCAGGCCGAGGATTTCGCCCGCTTTGACATCAAACGAGACATCGTTGACGGCGACAAGGCCGCCAAAACGCCTGACGACGTTTCGTGCCGTCAGAACTGGCGCACGGGTCTCCTGCCCTTGGCGCTCCGCTGCATCGCTCATCAAACCCTCTGGCCGAAGACGATCGTTGTCGCCTCCTGATTTTTGATTTGTGATCACACTTGCTTTGATCACGCTATTCGGCTTTAATTTCATTCGCAAGCCGAAAACGGGGCAAATGCCGGTAATGCAGAAGGCTGCCATCGAAAAGAACAACGAGACGATCGCAGCCCAGCTTACGCCGGTCGGCCGCGAGACGGTGCAGGATCGCGTCTATTCCGAGTTGCGCCGTGCTCTGATCGGTGGCCTTTTCGAGCCAAACCAGGTGCTGACCATCCGTGGTCTTGCCGATGCGCTGGTCACCTCGACCATGCCGGTACGCGAAGCGCTCGGCCGGCTGATCACGGAAAAGGCGCTGGAGGCGCTGCCCAACCGTTCCGTGCGCGTGCCGCCGATCACGCTGGAGCGCATCGACGACCTCCTGCGTGCCCGCTCCCTCATCGAAGGCGAAGCGATAGCGCTTGCCGCCAGGCGCATGAGCCCGCGCCAGATCGCATCGATCGAAGCCATGCTGGGCGAGTGGGACGAGATGCGGGCCCTGAAGCACAAGAAGGATATCGATCGCGAAGCGACGCTCAACCAGAGCTTCCATTTTGAGATCTACCGCTGCTGCGGCTCGGCTGTGCTGATCCCGATGATCGAAAGCCTCTGGCTTCAATCGGGTCCCTGCATCCGCGTCGCCATCTATGCCTTCTCCGAGGCAGGCGAGGTTGATACCGCCCACTATCATCGTCGAATTGTCGCGGCACTTGCCAAACAGGATGCGCAAGCGGCGCGCGAGGCGCTGGTAGCCGACATCAGCCGCCCCTTCGCCTTCCTGCGCGACAAACTTCAATCGGCGAAGGACTGACATGCCCAAGCCCGCCATCGGCATCACAGAACCACGCTCGAAGCTTTCCGTGACGGCGCTGCTATTGCCCGAAAAGGCGCCGGAGAATGCCGCCTTCCTGCTGGCGTATCTGGCGCAGCCACGCATCATCCCAGGCATCCATGCGATGTGGACAGGACCGGAAATCTCGTGCCCGGTTCCGTCAGCCGATCTCCACGGCCAGGCCTATGCCCAGTCTTTGCCACCGGAGAATGCAACGCTGACGCCGCAGCCCGGCGATATCGTGCTGTCCTATGTGCCGCCACGCGTGTGGGGCGGCAATCCCAATGCCATCTTCGATATCGGCCTGTACTACGGGCAGGGGGCGCGGCTGCTGTTCCCGATCGGCTGGCTGGCCGGCAGCGTGGTCGCGCAAGTGCTTGCCGGAGAGCGCGATCAGTTTGCCGCCGCCTGCGGCGTCATCCGCCGCAACGGCGCCTGTGACATCACCTTCAGCCTGGTGGAGGCCTGAATGGCCGACGACAGTTTCGAACTCTTCGATCTGCGCGTCGAAGCGGTCATCCCCGAGGGCAAGCCGGTCTATTGCGGCGCCAGGGCCGGCGACTATTTCGAACTCAAGGGCGAAATGCTCTCGCTGCCGGCAGGGCAGGGTTTTTCGATCTATTCGATCTCGGCCGTGTTGCCGCTCCTGGCGGCAAAGCAGCGCCCGACGCATGCAAATGACTGGATGACCTCGGATGCCGAGATCGCCTGTCCCGATCCCAATTGCGCCAGCCGGCTCCGCATCGTCAGGCTTGCCAAGCGGCGGTTCAGCCATGCCGAAACCACGGCCGTGCCGCTGCCGAAGGAGACCGACAAGGGATGACCGCCAGGACCATCGAACTCAGCCCCGGCTATGGGATCTCGCGAGTCATCCGCGGTGGCTGGCAGCTGGCCGGCGGGCATGGCGCCGTCGACCGCAGCCAGGCGGTGACCGACCTCATCGCCACTTTCGATGCCGGCATCTGGACCTATGACTGCGCCGACATCTACACCGGCGTCGAGGAACTGATCGGCGCCGCGCGCCTGCGGCTGGCCGGCGAGCGCGGTCTCGATGTCGCGGCCAGGATGAAGGTGCACACCAAGCTGGTGCCGGACCTCGAACGACTGGCAAGCATCAGCCGCGACTACATCAGGGGCATCGTCAATCAGTCGCTTCGCAGGCTGAAGACGGAGCGGATCGATCTTGTGCAGTTTCACTGGTGGGATTATGACCAGCCTCGTTACGTCGAGGCGATGGGTTGGCTCGACGAGCTTCGGCTGGAAGGCAAGGTGCGCAATCTCGGCACCACCAATTTCGATACGCCGAGGCTAGCCGAAATCCTCTCCGCGGGCATCCCGCTGGTCAGCCAGCAACTGCAATATTCAGTGCTCGACCAGCGGCCGGCAAACAGCCTTGCGGGCCTTGCCGCTAAGAACGGTGTCCGCTTCCTCTGCTACGGCTCGGTGGCGGGCGGCTTCCTCAGCGACAAATGGCTTGGCGTGGCCGAGCCCTCCACGCCGCTCGAAAACCGCTCGCTGGTCAAATACAAGCTGATCATCGACGACTTCGGCGGCTGGGAGCTGTTCCAGTCCTTGCTCAAGGCGCTGAAAGCGGTCGGCGATCGCCACGGCGTCGACATTGCCACCATCGCTTCGGCCTGGGTGCTCGAACAGCCACAAGTGGCGGCCGTCATTGTCGGCGCGCGCAACCAGGCGCATGCGCTGGCCAATGCCAAGATCATGGACATCGTGCTCGATGCGGAAGACCGTGCCAGGATCGCCGCAGTGCTCGCGCAAAGCACCGGCCTCGCGGGCGATGTCTACGCGCTGGAGCGCGACCGTCATGGCCGCCACGGCTCGATCATGCATTACAACCTCAATGCGGGGAAGAAATGAGCGGAGAGCCTTCCCTTTTTTCGCGTGCCAGCGCTGAAATCATCGACCTGCATCGCTTCTTCGTCGACTGGTTTGTCGCCGCGCGAGCCGACGCTGTGGAGTTCGGCCGCTTCGAGGCTGTCATGGGCGAAGGCCTCACCATGGTGGCGCCGAATGGCCAGATCCTCGATCGCGACGCGGTCGTAGATCATGTCCGGACAAGCCGCGCCACTTGCGACGACGGTTTTGCCATATCGATCGAGGACATCAGGCCGGGTTGGCAGGACGCGGACACGATCGTCATCTTCTACATCGAGGCGCAACTGCGCGCCGGCAAACACAGTCGCCGGCAGTCCAGTGCGGTCTTCACCACCAGTTCATCGGCACCAAACGGCGTCGAATGGCGGCATCTGCATGAGACCTGGCTGCAGGCGCCGGAAGGCTGAACAGGCAAAAGTTCAAACAAGAAAAGGGGAACGGCAATGAAGAAGACGATACTTCAAATCACCACAGCACTGGCTCTCGTGACGATGGCCGGCGCCGCACACGCAGCGGACTGCAAGATCACCGTCGGCCTGGTCATGGAGCTCACCGGTCCGGCCGGCGAATACGGCCAGGCCGGCGCGAAGTCCGTCGAAATGGCCTTCCGCGACATCAATGAAGCCGGTGGCGTACGCGGCTGTGATCTCGCAACCGACACGCGCGACAGCCAGAGCCAGGGCAATATCGCGGTCGATGCCGCGACCCAGCTGGTACAGGTCAAGAAGGTGCCGGTGATCATCGGCGGCATCATCTCCTCCGTGTCGATCCCGATTTTGACCTCGGTCACCGGGCCGGCCAAGATCGTGCAGGTGTCGCCGGCTTCGTCCTCGCCGACGCTGACCGCCCTTGGCCGCGACGGCAAGACCAACGGCATCTTCTTCCGCACCATCACGTCGGATGCGCTGCAAGGCGTGGCCGCCGCCAAATACGCCATCGACAAGGGCTTCAAGAAACTGTCGATCATCCATGTCAACAACGACTTCGGCGTCAACATGGTGGCCGAATTCTCGCGTGCCTACAAAGCGCTCGGCGGCACCATCGTCTCCGACACGCCCTATAATGAAAAGCAGTCGAGCTATGCTTCGGAAGTGACGGCGGCGATGGGAGGCGAGCCGGACGGGCTCTACCTCGTCAGCACGCCGGTCGACGGCGCAACGGTCGCCCGCACCTGGATATCGCAGGGCGGCGTGCAGAAATTCCTGCTCAATGACGGCATGAACAGCCCGGACTTCATCGAATCCGTCGGCGCCGACTATCTCAAGGATGCCTATGGCACCTCTTCCGGCACCAGCCCGACGGCCTCCACCGACTACTTCCTGAAAAACTACAAGGAGTTTTCGGGTATCGAGCCGTCGAACCCGGCAGCCGACCGTTCCTATGATGCCGGCGCCATTGTCGGCCTCGCCATTGCCATTGCCGGCTCCGAGGATCCAGCCAAGATCAAGGATGCCATGTACAAGGCGGTGGATCCTGCCGGCACACCGATCTATGCCGGCAAGGACGAGTTCGCCAAGGCGCTCGGCCTGATCAAGGACGGCAAGCCGATCCGCTATGAAGGCGTCATCGGTCCGGTCAGCTTCGACAAATATGGCGACATCACCGGTCCGTTCCGGCTGTGGAAGATCGTCGACGGCAAGGTGACGACCGACGGTGAAATGACAACCGACGACGTCAACGCGCTGCAGGCGAAATTGCAGTAGCGCCGGTACATTGTCCGGCGCGATCTCCGTTCGATCTCTGGGAGATCGACGCCGGACAAGCAGTCCAACATCGGCGCTAGTTACGCGGTCAAGCGCGAAATCAGCCGGGTCAATATAACGACAGGCGGCTGGCCGGGCATGAAGACCTGCGGATTGGAGAGGGCGCCGACGATATGACCCACATAGTCTGATTTGTCGTAGCCGATTGACGATATCGGGTAGGCGTCGAAATTGGTCAGGGACACATTGTCGAAGCCATAGAGGCGGAAGCGGCTGGGCCGGTTGTCGGGGAAATCCGCCCGGCAGACATCCAGAACACCCATGGCCATCGCGTCGGACGTACAAAAGACCGCATCGGGACAGCCGCGTCCCGTCAGGCCGGCGGCTGCCGCATAGCCCGACTCGTAGGAATAGTCTCCCTGGACCGTCTGCAGCAGTTCAATTCCATGATGCCGGAACGCTTCGAGGTAGTTGCCGATGCGCAGCTGTTCGACCCGCGAGGACGAACGGCCGGTCAGCAGGCTGGCCGTGCGCGCGCGCTTGGCCGCCGCATCCGCCACGGCCTCGGCGATGCCGACGCCTTCATCGGGAATGACGGTGGGTGACAGATCGTCATGCAGTCCGTTCAGCATGATGACCAGGTCCGAGCGAAACATGCGCCGCACCGTCGCTGCATCGGCAAAGTCGGAGAACACCACGGCGGCATCGACATGATAGGCAACGCCGTTGCGCAGAAAATCCTCGACCCCTTCCGCCGAGCCGATG
Source organism: Mesorhizobium sp. LSHC412B00 (assembly GCF_000503035.1). NCBI lineage: Bacteria > Pseudomonadati > Pseudomonadota > Alphaproteobacteria > Hyphomicrobiales > Phyllobacteriaceae > Mesorhizobium > Mesorhizobium sp. LSHC412B00. Next base: position 149,473 of record NZ_AYWB01000006.1, read on the forward strand.
CGGATGAGGATGACCTGCTTGCCGATCGACTGGATTGCGTCGAGCAGCCGGTCGAACAGGTCGAGATCTGAAAGGTCGTGAATGTGGTTGACCACGACGGCAACCAGATTGACGGTCTTGGTGGTCAGGCTTTGCGCCAGGAGATTGGGTTTGTAGCCGAGCTGCGCGGCGGCCTGCACGACACGTTCGCGTTTGTCCGCCGAGACCGGTCGCGGTCCGCTCGACAGCGCACGGCTGGCCGCGGCACGCGACACGCCTGCCAGCCGCGCGACATCGGCGATCGTTGCGACGGCGCCTCGAGTGTGCGCCGATCGGTTACCGGTAGTGGGTGTCACCACAGCGGGTTGAGCGCCGGCGGGTTGGAGTCCGGCCCCCACCACTTCTTGTAGGTCGTCTCATAGGTACCCGACTGGATGAAGTCGGACACGAACATGTCGAGCCAGCGGACGAATTCGGGATCGCCCTTGGCGACCGCGATGCCGATCGGATCGTTGGAATAGAGGCCAGGCAGCGTCACCAGGCTCGGTGTCTTGGTTGCGAGGTAATCGAGCAGCGAGGAATCCTCGATCGCCGCATCGACGCGCTTCTGTTGCAGCTGCAGAACCCCGTCGGGCGCGAACTGGTCGACATAAACGAGCTCTGCGTCCGGCACGGCTGCCTTGAGGAAGGTTTCGCCCGTGGTGCCGCGGCCGACGACAACCTTCTTGCCGGCGAGCCCCTTGAGGTCGGTTATCCCGGCATCCTTCTGGACGATGACGCGCAGCCCGGCCCGGTTGTAGGGGATGGTGAAGTTGACGGTCTTGGCCCGCTCGAGCGTTGCCGAGGTGTTTGCGACCGCGACATCGATCTGTCCCGACACCAGCATGGAAATACGGGCATCGCCCGAGACGTCGACGAACTCGACCGGCACCCCGAGCTTTTGCGCCAGCAGCGTCGCGACATCGACATCGTAGCCGACAGGGTTGTTTTGTGCATCGCGAAAGCCGATCGGCTCGCCGCCGAGCGATACGCCGATGCGAATGGTGCCGCGTGAGCGGATGTCGTCAATCATGCCGGCAAGGGCCGGAAATGCCGAACCGGCCACGATGGCCAGCGCGGCGAAGGCACGCAGTACGGTTTTCATGGTTCCTCTCCTTATTTTCAAGTGACGCGTCTTGCCGCCCGCAATTCGGGTGCGGACATGGAATCCTTCCAGAGCCAGTAGCGGACCTCGCCCTCGCATCTGAAATTCACCACCTCGTGGTTCTGCTCGGCGTCGACGGCGTGGATGACCACTCCGGCCAGGAAGCCGGTGTCGAGTTCAGCCAGTTCCTCGACCGCCAGCGCGACCGCATCCGACAGGGATCGGCCAAGCTTCATGGCCAGCACGACGGTCCGTGCGGTGGCGCAGCGCATCGTCATCTCGCCGGTATGGGTGCACGCCGCCGCACCATAGCGGCTGTCGGCGTAAAAGCCTGCGCCGGGAATGGGAGAATCGCCGAGCCGGCCCGGATATTTCCAGGCCCAGCCCGAGGTCGAAGCCGCGGCATGGATGCCGCGCCGCGCATCCGCCGACAGGAAGACGGTGGTGTCGCGGACCCGCTCGGGATCGGTGATAGTACGGCTGAGCGGCGCCAGATCGATATCGGGGAATTTCGCCAGCTGTTGCGGTGTGAGTTCCTGTTGCAGCCGCTCCCACCAGACGCGCTTGCTGTCCTCGAACAAGACTTCGTCTTCGGCAAAACCGATTTCGCTGGCAAAGCGCCGCGCCCCTTCGCCGGTCAGCATCACATGCGGCAGGCGCTTCATTACCTGCTGCGCCAGGGCAGCGACCGCCAAGGTCCTTGGCACGGCGCCGACTGAACCGACCTCTCTTGTATTGCCGTCCATGACCCCGGCGTCGAACTCCATCTCGCCCAGCATGTTCGGCCAGCCGCCATAACCGACGCTGCGAACCTTGACCTCTTTCTCCACCATGCCGATGCCGGCAACCATCGCGTCCAGGCTGACGGCGCCATCGCGCAGCATTTGCACCGAGGTTTCGAATCCCGGCCATGCTTCGTTGTTGGCTAACAGCAGCATTCCTAGTCCTTGCGCATCTTGGAGAGAAACTGCGCAACCCGCGGCTGCGCCCGGCCGCCGTCCGCGGCGAAGAAACGATCCGTCGGCAGATCGACCACCAGCCTGCCCTTGTCGAGGAAGACGATGCGGTTGGAAATCTCGCGCGCGAATTCGATCTCGTGGGTGACGAACAGCATCGTCGTGCCTTGCGCGGCGAGCTTTGCCAGGATGGCCAGCACCTCGGAAGTCATTTCCGGGTCGAGCGCGCTGGTCACTTCATCGAGCAGCAGATAGCGCGGCTGCATGGCGAGCGCCCGGCAGATGCCGACACGCTGGCGCTGCCCGCCCGACAACTGCGCCGGGTAGGCGTTGGCCCGATCGGCGAGGCCGACGGACTCGAGCAGCTTGCGCGCCAGCGCCTCGGCCTCAGGGCGCGGCATCTTCAGCACCTCGATCGGGGCGAGCGTAATGTTCTGAAGCGCGCTCATATGCGGATAGAGGTTGAACAGCTGGAAGACGGTGCTTGAGCGCTTGCGCGCCTCGGCCAGCTCCTTCGGCTTGCTGACATCGAAATCGTCGACCGTGATGCGGCCCGACTTCAGCTTTTCGAGGCCGTTGATGCAACGGATCAGTGTCGACTTGCCGGACCCCGACGACCCGAGGATCGAGACCACTTCGCCGGGCGCGATCGTCAGGTCGACGCCGTCCAGCACAGTGACCTCGCCGAACGCTTTGTGCACGTTTTCGATCTTGAGCATGTTAAAGCCCCCGCCAGGCGCTGTGCGCCCGCAGGCGGTTTTCAAGACGCTCGCCAAGCAGGGCGACCAGCTTTGCCGCGCCATAGTAGAGCAGCCCGACGACGGTCCAGACCGCGAACGGCTTCAAGGTTCGCATGTTGAGGATGTGGCCAATCTTGGTCAGGTCGACGACGCCGATGACAGAAATCAGCGACGTCACCTGAAGCTGGTTGACCAGCAGCGCGACGAGCGGGCCGACCGCGAAGGCGGCAGCCTGGGGCGAAACGATATGGCGCAGGACCTGCCACCGGGTCAGGCCGAAGACACGCGCGGCCTCGACCTGCTCGCGTTCGATCGACTCGATCGCCGAGACCGCGATGACATAGACGAATGCCGCGGTGTTCGCCGACAGAGTGATGGTCGCTGCGGTGACCGGCGTCACCCTTATATGCAACAGCGCCGGCAGGCCGAAGAACACCAGGAACAGCTGCACCAACACCGGCGAGTTCTTCAACAGCTCCGACAGGAAGGTGACGACCTGGGCCAGAACCGGCACACGGTAGAACCGCACCAACGCCCAGCTCAGGCCAATCAGCAGTCCGATCAGAGAGGTGACGAGAAACAGCGCGACGTTGGTGCCGAGACCTTGCGCCAGCAGGATCAGGTCGTAGGAGGTGAAATCGCTGAACCGCATCAGCCGACCGCCTCCATCATGTCCCGATTGAGATGGCGGTGGAGCAGGGTGACGCCCAGCGAAACCAGATAAGTCAGGGCCGCATAGGCACAGAGCAGCACCACATAGACCTCTAAGGGCCGATAGGTCTGCGAGACCACGATCTGGGCTGAGCCGGTGAGCTCGTTGAGCGTGATGGTCGAGAGGATCGAGGACGTAAGGATCATGTTGATGAGCACGGATCCGAGCGGTCGCACGGAGGTGCGCAGCGCAATCGGCAGCACGATGCGGGTAAAGACCTTGCGCCTGGACAGGCCGCTCACTTCAGCGGCGTCGATGATGCCCTGGTCGATGGCGAGGATGCCGGCTCGAATGATGTCGGAGGCATAGGCGCCGCCGGCAATGGAAAGCGCCACGACGCCGGTGGTGAAGGCGTCGATGTAAATGCCGAGCTCGGGCAGGCCGTAATAGAAGAAGAACAGCTGGACGATGAACGGCACATTNAAGGCGTCGATGTAAATGCCGAGCTCGGGCAGGCCGTAATAGAAGAAGAACAGCTGGACGATGAACGGCACATTGCGGAAGAGATCGACGTAGACGAAGGCGATCCGTCGAAGCAGTGCCGAGGCGGAGGTGCGTGCGATCGCCACCAACGCGCCCATGACGACGCTTCCCACCAGCGACAGCGCGCAAGCCGCCGCCGTAAGTTCGGCGCCGCGCGCCAGAAAACCCAGATGCGGGAGCAGAATGGACAGATCGAAATGCACCGGCGGTCCCCAGTGAAACCGGTTTCACTCTTTTGGCTTTCGCCTCGTCTGTCAAGATGCAGGGTCTGGTTGCCGCCTGTGGCTTGCATTCGTTGCGATGATTCCGGTTCGCCTCATGCGCGCTATGTCTCAAGCGCCGGCAATTCGCCGCCGGCTTTCAGCTCGAGGACGCCGCCTATGCCAGCCGCGCGTCGCCGCAATCCCTCGGCCATGGCGGCTGGGGGCGGCGCCCTCGATTTTGCCGATCCCGGCGCCGGTGTCGGATTCGGCTACGTCACCAACCGCATGCTGGGTTTCGACGACGTCGATCCACGCCGCAAGGTGTTGATTGATGCCGTTTACGACGCGCTCTGACGTTGGGAGCCGTTATGCGCGGATGTTCCACATGGCGTCCGGCACAACCACCAGCTTGCCGACGAAGTCCTTGGCAACAAAGTCTGCCTGCGCCTTGTGAAAATCGGAGAGCCTGTAGACGCCGCCGACCAGCGGCCGGATTTTCTTCGCTTCGATGTATCCAATGATGCGGCGGAAGTCGGCGCGCGTGCCCTGGCTCGATCCGTGCAGTTGCAGCTGCTTGAGATACATGGTCCTGAGATCGAGCTGCACGACCGGGCCGGCGATGGCGCCGGCGGTGGTGTAGCGGCCTTCAGGTCGCAGGATGCGCAGCAGGTCGTTGAAGATCGCGCCGCCGACGAGATCAGCGACCACATCGATCGGCTGGTCGCCAGTGGCTTCATTCACGGCGGCGGGAAGATCGGCAACCCCACGGGTAATGACCGCTTCGGCGCCGATGTCGCGCACCGCCTGCTCCTTGCCCTTGCCGACGACCGCATAGGGAATGGCGCCGCGCGCCCGCGCCAGCTGCACGATGCCGGAACCGACGCCGCCTGAGGCGCCGGTGACCAGCACGCGTTCGCCGGCTTTCAGCCCGGCGCGCTCCAGCATCTGTTCGCCGGTGAGGTAGGCGCAGCAGAAGGTGGCGAGTTCGACGTCGCTCATGTCAGTATCGACGAAATGCGCATTCTCGCCCGGCACCGTCTGGTACTCGGCGTACCCGCCGTCGCGACCGTGGCCCATATAGTCAATGTCGGCGAGGGAATCGTCGTCGCGGTTGTAGATCGAAAAATCGACCATTACCCGTTCGCCGATACGGCCCGGGGAAACGCCTTCGCCGACGGCAGCGATGGTGCCGACCGTGTCGGTGCCCTGGATGCGCGGGAAGGTAAGCGTGTTGCCTTGCCGCCGCCACGTCGACACGGCGGCAGCGTCCTCCTCCGTGCCATAGGCGCCCTGGCGTACCCAGACATCGGTGTTGTTCATACCGCAAGCGCTGACCTTAACCAGCACCTCGCCGGCGGCAGGCACAGGCACTTTCACATCGCTGCGATAGACGAGCTTTTCCGGTCCGCCATGCCCGGTGAGCAGCACGGCGGCCATGGTGGCGGGGAGGGTCTTGGTCATGGCATTCATGGTCGATCTCAGAGATTGGAAAACACGCTGTTGACGGCATCGGCGGTTTTCGAAACGACGATGTCGGCTTCCTCACGCGTCAGGCAGAGCGGCGGCGCGAAGCCTAGTATGTCGCCCTGCGGCATGGCGCGGCCGATGACGCCGCTGGCGGCAAGTGCTGTCGCCACTTGCGGCCCGATCTTGAGCGAGGCGTCGAAGAACACCCGGTCGTCCTTGTCGGCGACAAATTCGACCGCCGCCAGCATGCCATCGCCGCGCACGTCGCCGACGTGTCTGTGCCCGCCGACAGCCTTGGTCAGTTCGGCGCGGAAATAAGCGCCGGTCTCACCGGCGTTCGTTACCAGGTCCAGTTCGTCGATCAGTTCGAGATTGGCGACACCTGCGGCGACGCAGATCGGATGCGCGGCATAGGTCCAGCCATGGCCGAGCGAACCGAGCTTGTCGGAGCCCTGCACCAGCACCTGCCACATCTTGTCGGCAACGATGACACCCGACAGCGGCGCATAGGCCGAGGTCAGCCCCTTTGCGATGGTGATGAGGTCCGGCTTGATGCCGTAATGGTCGGAGCCGAACATGGTGCCCAGACGGCCGAAGCCCGTCACCACCTCGTCGGCGACCAGCAGCACGTCATACTTCTTCAGCACCGCCTGGATCTTCTCCCAGTAGCCGGCCGGCGGCGGCACGATGCCGCCAGTACCGAGGATCGGCTCGCCGATGAAGGCGGCGACGGTTTCGGGACCTTCGGCCAGGATCATCTCTTCAAGCTTGTCGGCGCAATGCTGCGAGAACTGCTCCTCGCTCATCGAGCGGTCGGCGCGGCGGAAATAATAGGGCGCCTCCGTGTGCAGGACCGGCGCGCGCGGCAGGTCGAAAGCGTTGTGGAACAGGTCGAGCCCGGTCAGTGATCCCGTCATCACGCCCGAGCCGTGATAGCCGCGCCAGCGCGAGATGATCTTCTTCTTCTCCGGCCGTCCCAGCACATTGTTGTAGTACCAGATCAGCTTGATGTTGGTCTCGTTGGCATCCGAACCCGAGAGGCCGAAATAGACCCTCGACATGCCCTTCGGCGCGCGGTCGATGATCATCTTGGCCAGCGTGATCGAGGCCTCGGTCCCGTGGCCGACATAGGCGTGGTAGTAGGCGAGGTTCTTCGCCTGGGTGGCGATCGCGTCGGCGATCTTCTGGCGGCCATAGCCGACATTGACGCAATAGAGACCGGCAAAGGCATCGATGCTCTTCCTGCCATTGTTGTCCCAGACGGTGACGCCTTCGCCGCCGGCCATGATGCGGGTCGGCGATTCACCCCGCGCATGCGTGCCCATATGGGTCGAAGGATGGAAGAAATGGTCGCGATCCCAGGCATTGAGTTCGTTGGATTGGTCGAGCATTTTTTGACTCCTTGAGAGATGGCCGGACGGACTTATGCGACGTCCAGGCAGAGGTACTTCAGATCGGCGAAAGCTTCGAGCCCATGGCGCGAGCCTTCGCGGCCGATGCCGGATTGCTTGACGCCGCCGAATGGGATCGGCGCGCCGGTGATCTTGACGCGGTTGATAGCGACCATGCCGTAGTCGAGCGCGCGGCCCAGGCGCTGCTGGCGGGCGCCGTTCTCGGTAACGACATAGGCAACCAGGCCATATTCTGTGGCGTTGGCACGGGCGATCACTTCGTCCTCACTGTCGAACGGCGTGACGGCGGCGACCGGCCCAAAGGTCTCCTCGCGCATGATCAGCGCTTCGTCGCTGACATCGGCCAGCAGCGTCGGCTGGTAGAACAGCGGCCCGGCCTGATGCCGCTTGCCGCCGGTGAGACAGCGCGCGCCACGAGCGATGGCATCGGCGACCTGCTCTTCGACCTTTGCGACGGCACGCTCATGCATCAGCGGCCCGATGTCGATCTTGTCGGTAAGGCCGTTGCCGGTGCGCAGCGCCTCGATACGCCTGGCAAAAGCGGCGCAGAAGCGATCGTAGATCGGGCGCTGGACGTAGATGCGGTTGGCGGCGAGGCAGTCCTGGCCGGAGGTGGCGAATTTGGCATCGATGGCGATGCTCACCGCCTTGTCCAGATCGGTATCGGCAAAGACGATCAGCGGCGCGTGGCCCCCAAGCTCCATCACCAGCCGCTTCATCGTCGGCGCGCTTTGCGCCGCGATCAGCCGGCCGATCTCGGTCGAGCCGGTGAAGCTTATGGCGCGAACGCGCGGTCTTCGCACATGCGGCCGACGATGGTTGCAGCCTTTCCGGTGATGACGTTGAAGACACCGGCGGGGATGCCGGCGCGCTCGCCAAGTTCCGCCAGCGCCAGCGCCGACAGCGGCGTCTCGGATGAAGGATGCGCGACGATGGTGCAGCCGGCGGCAAGGGCGGCCGCCGCCTTGCGGGTCAGCATCGCCGCCGGAAAATTCCAGGGCGTGACGACGCCGACAACGCCGAGCGGCTCTCGTCGCACCATCATTTCCGCTTTGGGCAGATGGCTGGTGACGCTCTCGGCGTTGAGGCGCTTTGCCTCTTCGGCATACCACTCGACGAAGGAGGCGGCGTAGTCGATTTCGCCAAACGATTCCTGCAGCGGCTTGCCCTGTTCCAGTGTCATCAGCAGGGCCAGATCATCCTTGGCTGCAACGATCAGCTCGAACCATTTTCGCAGAATTCTGGACCGCTCCTGCGGCAGCAGTGACCGCCAAGCCGGGAAGGCACGCGCGGCGGCACCGATTGCCCTTGTCGTTTGCTGCGCATCGAGCGCGGCGACAAACGCGACCGTCGCGCCTGTGGCCGGATCGGTGACTTCAAAGCTTTCGGCCGCTTCGCTCGCGGTCCAATGCCCATCGACATAGGCAAGCTCGCGCAGCAGCCGGCGGTCGGAGAGGCGGTCGAGCGCCTCATGGCGATGCGAGCGGGCAAAATGCGCGGACATGGTCGAGGCCTCCCGGTTCGGACGATGCGGGAAGACTATCCGTCACATGCAGACAGAGAGACTGTTTCGACGCCCTGAAGGAGAGAGACTCTCTCTATTGTGCCGTCCCGACAGACATTCTCTCCGGGCTTATGCCGACGCCGGCAGCAGATCGGCTATCGGCAGCACGATTTCGTCCTTCACCGTCTTGGTGACGATGTAGGTGAAGTAGCGGTCGATGCCGATCTCGCGCTCCAGCAGGTCGTCGACCAGCCGCTGATAGGCGTCGATGTCGCGCGTCATCACCTTGACCACATAGTCGACGCCGCCGCCCACCGACCAGCAGGCGACGATTTCGGGGATGTCGCGGATGACGCGTTCGAAGCGGTCGAAATCGGCCTGGCGATGGCTGGCCAGCGTCACCTCCATCAACACGGTGGCGACCGGCGCCACGACGCGCATGGCGATCCTTGCGTGATAGCCCGAGACGATGCCGGCCTTCTCCAGCTTGCGCAACCGCATCCAGCACGGCGTCGGCGACAGCCCGACCTGTTCGGCCAGCGCCAGCTTGGTGATGCGCCCTTCGCGCTGGATGACGTCGAGTATCCTGAGGTCGATCGCGTCGAGTTTCGCTGATGTCATCGGCGTCCGCTTTTTTGTCGGCATCACCATGACGGCGCATTATTTCGATTGTCAATTGCACTGATTTCGATCTCTAATAAGTCATGACATTATGGCAACCCGACCCCACGCTCCTCCGCCGGCCAGCCTATCAATCGCTGGCCGACCAGTTCGCGCGCGCCATTCATGACGGGCGGCTGGCCAACGGCGCGCGGCTTCCAACGCATCGAAGGCTGGCAGACGATCTGAAACTGTCGGTGCAGACGGTCAGCCGCGCCTACGAAGAACTGATCCGGCGCGGCCTGATTTCGGGCGAGATCGGCCGTGGCAGCTTTGTCCAGACGCAGCGCCGCGACCCGGAGCCGCCCTATCTGCCGGAGCGCCTCGGCGAGGTCATCGATCTGTCAATCCTGAAGCCGGTCTGCGAGCCGATGCATTTGGAGCGACTGAAGCAGGCGCTGGGCTGGCTGGCCGAAAACCTGCCATCCAGTTCTGCGTTGTCGTTCCGGCCCAACATGGTGTTCCCGCGTCACCGCGCGGTGGCTGTCGAATGGCTGAAACTGTGTGGGCTCGACACCTCCGCACAGAATATCAGCCTGACCAATGGCGCGACCGCCGGGATGACCGTGGCGCTGATGAGCGTTGCGCCGCCGGGATCGACTGTCGCCACCGAGGCTATCGGCCACCACACGCTGGTGCCGCTGGCGCGCTATCTCGGCTTCAACCTCGAAGGGCTGCCGATCGACGGCAATGGCTTGATCCCCGAGGCGCTGGACGAGGCCTGCCGGCTCACCGACATTCGCGCGGTATTCGTGCAGCCCTCGGTGATCAACCCGACGGCGACGCTGATGGACGCCAGACGGCGCGAAGAGATCGCCGCGGTCGCGCGCAAGCACGACATCGCCATCATCGAGAACGATGTGCTGGGTCCCTTGGTGGAGGACCGGCCGCCGCCTGTCGCGGCCTTTGCACCGGAGCGCACGCTCTACGTCACGTCCTTCACCAAGATCACCGTACCTGGCCTGCGCATCGGCTATCTCGCAGCGCCGGATCGCTACGTCGCGGCGGTGGCCAACCGGCATCTAGTGTCGAACTGGATGGCGACGCCGCTGGTGGCCGAGATCGCCACCAAATGGGTGACCGACGGCACCGCGATGGAACTCGTCCGCTGGCAGCGCACGGCCTTACGCCGCCGCCAGGATATCGCCGCCGAGGTGCTGGCCGGGGTCGACTACCGCGCCAGGCGCGACGGGCTGCATGTCTGGCTGCAGCTGCCACCCGACCGCGCCGAGGAGAGTTTTGTCGCCCAAGCCCGTTTGCAAGGCGTGGCAATAGCGCCCGGCACCTCTTTTCGCATTTCGGATACGCCTTGGCACCCGGCGGTGCGCATCTCGCTAGGCTCGACCACCGAGGGGGAACTGCGCGCCGGCTTAGGCGTTGTCACCAAGCTGCTGCTTGGCGATCCGGAGCATCTGCTGCTCGCTATCTGAGCGGAAATTGCCCTGAAATCATGCAGCGCCGGAAATATTGTCATAATTTTATTTTCCCAATTGACATGATTTGGCGCGTTCCCCATCGTTAAGGGCACAGGCTTCTCCAGCAGGGGAAATTCATTTGTCCACACCCATCATCAAGGTCGACGCCATTTCGAAGAGCTTCGGCTCGTTCAAGGTGCTGGACGGCCTGTCGATGCAGGTCATGCCCGGCGAGAAGCTGGCGCTGATCGGCCCGTCCGGCTCGGGCAAGACGACGATCCTGCGCATCCTGATGACGCTGGAGAAGATCGACGGCGGCCATATCCAGATCGATGGCGAGCAGCTCTACCACATGGAGCGCAACGGCCAGCTGCTGCCCGCCGACGAGCGGCACCTGACCAAGATGCGGCAGAAGATCGGCATGGTCTTCCAGCTGTTCAATCTGTTTCCGCACAAATGTGTCATGGATAACGTCACGCTGGCGCCGATGCTGACCAAGGGCACGCCTCGCGCCGCCGCTGAAAAGCGGGCCATGGAACTGCTCGACATGGTCGGCATGGCCGACAAGGCGAAGTCGATGCCGGCGCAGCTGTCCGGCGGCCAGAAGCAGCGCGTGGCGATTGCCCGTGCGCTGGCATTGTCGCCGAAGATCATGCTGTTCGACGAGGTGACGTCGGCCCTCGATCCGGAGCTGGTCGAGGAGGTGATGAATGTCATGCGCAAGCTCGCCGCAGAGACCGACATGACCATGCTGCTGGTCACCCACGAGATGGGCTTTGCCCACGACTTCGCCGACCGCGTGCTGTTCTTCGACCGCGGCAAGATCGTCGAAGAGGGCAAACCAGACGAGATTTTCCGCCATCCAAAGCAGGAGCGCACGCAAGGCTTCCTGAAGAAGATCATCGCGGCCGGACATCGTGTCTGACCGCTTTGCGGGGCGGAAGACCGCCCCAGACAAAACCAAGAAGACAACAAGGAGTTGGGAACAATGAAGAAACTTGGCATTCTGGCCGGCGTCGCCGGTCTCGCACTGACGGCGGTGCTCGCCGCGTCGAGCACCGGTTCGGCCGATGACGGCAAGCTCGAGCAATTGAAGGCACAGGGCTTTGCCCGCGTCGCCATCGCCAACGAGCCGCCCTATACTGCGGTCGCTGCCGACGGCAAGGTTTCGGGTGCGGCGCCCGACGTGGCGCGCGAGGTCTTCAAGCGCCTCGGTGTTGCCGACATCGTCGCTTCCATTTCGGAGTATGGCGCGATGATTCCCGGCCTGCAGGCCGGCCGCTTCGACGTCGTCACCGCCGGCCTGTTCATGAAGCCGGAGCGTTGCGCGGCGGTCGTCTATTCCGAGCCGGTGCTGTGCGACGCCGAGGCGATGCTGGTGAAGAAGGGCAATCCGAAGGGCTTCAAGAGCTACGAGGACGTCGCCAAGGACACGTCGGCCACCATCGGCGCGCCGGGCGGCGGCACCGAGGAGAAGCTGGCGCTCAACGCCGGCGTGCCGCGCGAGCGCGTCATCGTCGTGCCGGACGGCCAGAGCGGCCTGAAGATGCTGCAGGACGGTCGCATCGATGCCTATTCGCTTCCCGTCCTGTCGATCAACGACCTCGTCAAGAAAGCCAACGATCCGAACCTCGAAGTCATCGCCCCGGTGGTCGGCGCGCCGGTCTATTGCGACGGCGCCGCCTTCAAGAAAGGCGATGAGGCCCTGCGCGATGCCTTCGATGTCGAGCTCGCCAAGCTGAAGAAATCCGGCGAGTTCGCCAAGATCATCGAGCCCTACGGCTTCTCGGCCGCAGCCGCGATGTCGACCACGCGGGACAAGCTCTGCGCGGCGAAATAGCGCCGTTTTTGCCTTCTCCCTGTTCACGGGGAGAAGGTGGCCCGAAGGGCCGGATGAGGGGCGGCGCCAGGTTCTGAGAATTTAGCGCTGCCCCTCATCTGCCTGCCCGTCCTCCGCAGCAGCTGCGCTGCAGCTTCGGAGGGTGGACTGGCATCTTCTCTCCGTGAACGGGGAGAAGGAAGCTAACCGCCAACGTTGGAACCCGAATGACCCAGTGGTCCGGCTACCTCGGCCTGATATTGCAGGGAGCGCTTGTCACCATCGAGCTGACGCTGATGGGGTCGGTGCTCGCCCTGATCATGGCCTTCCTCGCCGGCATGGGCCGCGTGTCGCGCTTCTTTGCGCTGCGCTGGCTGGCCACCGCCTATATAGAATTCTTCCGCGGCACCTCGATCTTCGTGCAGCTGTTCTTTGCCTATTTCGTGTTGCCGTTGATCGGCCTCGAACTGACCCCGCTGCAGGCGGGTGTGCTGGCGCTGGGCCTCAATGTCGGCGCCTATGCGGCCGAGGTGGTACGCGGCGCCATCCAGTCGGTCGGCCGCGAACAATATGAAGCCTGCATCGCGCTCAACCTCGGCCGCTGGCAAGGTATGCGCCATGTCATCCTGCCGCAGGCGCTACTGGTCATGCTGCCGACCTTCGGCAACAATGCCATCGAACTGCTCAAGGCGACCTCCGTGGTGTCGCTGATCTCGCTCGCCGATCTCACCTTTCAGGCGCAGGTCGTGCGCTCGCAGACCGGCAACACGCTGGCGCCGTTCACCACCATCCTGATCATCTATTTCGCCCTGGCGCTGATCATCTCCTGGGGCGTGCGTTCTCTGGAACGCCGCATGGCGCGCGGCCTCGACGGGGTGCGCGTCTGATGGCCAATGCCCTTCTGATAAATTGGGCCTCCTGATGGATTGGGATTGGAACTTCGTCTGGGAGATCCTGCCGACGCTGATCCAGGGCGTGAAGATCACCATCCTGGCAACGCTGCTCGGCTCCGTGCTGGCCGCTATCGTGGGTCTGGGCATCGCGCTGGCGCGACGCTCGCCCAACAAGGTCCTGTCGCGCACCGTCGGCTGGGCGGCCGAATTCATCCGCGGCACGCCACTTCTGGTGCAACTTTATTTCATCTTCTATGTCCTGCCGGATTTCGGCATCCTGTTGCCGCCGCTGGTCGCCGGCGTCATCGGGCTCGGCCTGCACTACGGCACCTACACGGCGGAAGTCTATCGCGCCGGCATCGACAACGTGCCGCGCGGCCAGTGGGAGGCGGCCAAGGCCTGCAATCTGAGCGCCACGCAGACCTGGACCAACATCATCATTCCGCAAGCGATCCCACCGATGATCCCGGCTTTGGCCAATTATTTCATCGCCATGTTCAAGGAGACGCCGCTCCTATCGGCGATCACCGTGCTGGAGCTGATGAACCAGGCCAAGAGCGTCGCCAACACCTACTACCGCTACATTGAGCCGATCACGCTGGTCGGCGCTTTCTTCCTCGTTATCAGCCTCTTCTCGGTCGTGCTGCTGCGCTGGCTGGAACATCGCTACGGCAAGATCGAAAGGTAATTCTCAAGATGAAACCGCTGCCCGAGATCAGGCTGATGCCGACAAGGCCGGCGCTCGACGCGCGTCCGCTGGAAAAGCGCGTCGGCCTGATCATCCTTGCCACCGACCACACCAGCGAGCCGGACTTTCGCCGCATGGTGGCGAGCGAGCGGGTCGGCGTCTATGTCGCGCGCATTCCCTACAAGAATCCAACCACGCCCGAGAATCTCCGCAAGATGCAGCCCGAGCTGGCGGCGGGTGCTGCCCTCATCCTGCCCGATGAGCCGCTCGACGCGATCTGCTACTCCTGCACCTCGGCCTCGGTGGTGATTGGCGACGCTGAAATCGAGGCCGCGATCCAGTCTGCCAAGCCGGGTGTTCCCGTCGTCACGCCGCCGATGGCCGGCGTGCGCGGGCTGCAGGCGCTGGGCGCGAAAAAGATCAGCATCCTCACCCCCTACACCGTCGAAACCTCCAGGCCGATGGCAGCTTACTTCGCCGAGCGCGGCTTCGAGATCGTCAGCTTCACCTGTCTCGGCTTCGAGGACGATCGCGAGATGGCGCGCATTGCGCCGGCAGCGATTGTCGATCTCGCACGAGAGGCGACACACGCTGAGGCCGATGCACTGTTCGTGTCCTGCACCGCATTGCGCGGAGCGCTCGCGGTTCCCGGCATGGAACAGGCGATCGACCGCCCGGTCGTCACCAGCAATCAGGCCAGCGCCTGGAATTGTTTGCGGTTGTGTGGCGACGGGACGTCGCATCCCGAATTTGGCCGTCTGATGACGCTGCCTTTGCCGCGCGATTGACGATCATGACGACAGTCACCCTTAACGATATTCGTGCCGCCCGGGAGCGAATTGCCGGCAAAATCGAACGCACGCCGACAGGGTTATCTCACAGCCTTTCCGAACGACTGGGCATCCCCGTCCACCTCAAGCTTGAACACCGCCAGACCACCGGCAGCTTCAAGCTGCGCGGCGCCTCGAATGCCGTTGCTTCGCTGAGCGCCGAGGAGAAGGCGCGCGGCGTGGTCGCGGCGTCGACCGGCAATCATGGCCGTGCGCTGGCCCATGCTGCGAAGCTCGAAGGCATGCGTGCGGTGATCTGCATGTCGCGACTGGTGCCGGGCAACAAGCTCGACGAAATCCGTCGGCTTGGCGCGGATGTCCGCATCATCGGCAACAGTCAGGACGAGGCGCAGCAGGAGGTCGAACGGCTGGTGGCGCAGGAGGGACTGGTGATGCTGCCGCCCTTCGACCACCCGGCCATCATCGCCGGGCAAGGCACGCTCGGACTGGAGATGATCGAGCAGGTCCCGGATGCCGCTCTCGTCCTGGTGCAACTCTCCGGTGGTGGACTCGCCTCGGGCATCGCCGCCGCCGTCAAGGGCGTCAGCCCCGGGACAAAAATCATCGGCGTTTCGATGGCGCGTGGTGCTGCGATGAAGGCGAGCCTGGATGCCGGTCGCCCGGTCGAGGTGGAAGAACTGCCGACGCTGGCGGATTCGCTCGGCGGCGGCATCGGTCTCGGCAACCGGCTGACCTTCGCCATGTGCCGCGATCTGCTCGACGACGTCATCCTGCTCAGCGAGGACGAGATCGCCGCCGGCATCCGCCATGCCTATGAACAGGAGCGCGAGATCGTCGAAGGCGCCGGAGCGGTCGGCATCGCTGCGCTACTCGCCGGCAAGGTCAGGGCGACCGGGCCGGTGGTCGTTCTTCTCTCGGGCCGCAATATCGACATGAACACGCATCGCAAGATCGTCTGCGGTGACGCAATCGCGGAGCGCGCGGCATGAAAACTCTCCCACGCCGAATTCCCGCCCACCCCCCTCTGTCCTGCCGGACATCTCCCCCGCAAGGGGGGAGATCGGCAGCTTCGATGCGGTCGCTATTCTTGCTGCGCTGGAGATTGGAGAAGGCAGGAGTGCAGTCCAATCTCCCCCCTTGCGGGGGAGATGGCCGGCAGGCCAGAGGGGGGTGTGACGGAACACTATCCTTCGTGGTGCGCGCTAGTACGGAGCGCGACACATGAGTCCGATGACCATCCTCACCGAGAAGGAACTGCGCACAATCGTGCCGCTCGATCTCGACGCGGTCGCCTGCGTCGAAAACGCTTTCCGCGCGCTCGCCACATTGCCGGTGGCGATGCCGCCGATTCTGCGGTTGGACATTCACGAGCAGCGCGGCGAGGTGGATGTGAAGTCCGCCTATGTGCCTGGAATAGACGGTTTCGCCGTCAAGATAAGCTCCGGCTTCTTCGATAATCCGAAGCTCGGTCTGCCCAGCGGGGGCGGCATGATGGTGTTGCTCTCGGCAAGAACCGGTGTGGTCGAGGCGCTGCTGCTGGACAATGGCTATCTCACAGATGTCCGCACCGCTGCTGCCGGCGCCGTCGCGGCGAAGCATCTGTCGCGGCCGGATTCGTCCGTCGCCGCAATCTTCGGCGCCGGCGTGCAAGCCGGGCTGCAACTCGAAGCACTCATGTTGGTGCGGCCGATCGCCGAGGCACGTATCTGGGCGCGCGATGCGGTCAAGGCGCAGACGGCCGCAGGCGCGCTGCGCGAAAAGCTCGGCATTCTCGTGCGCGCCGAGCCGGATGCAGCCAAAGCAACCATCGGCGCCGACATCATCGTCACCACCACGCCGTCGACCGAGCCGCTGATCAAGGCCGGCTTTGTCGTTGCCGGGCAGCACATCACCGCCATGGGCTCGGATGCCGAACACAAGAACGAGATCGCGCCGGCGATCCTGCGCATGGCCGATCTCTATGTCGCCGACAGCGCCAAGCAGACACGGCGTCTGGGAGAACTGCATCACGCCATCGCATCGGGCGTGATGGGAGCCGATGCCGCGGTCACCGAACTCGGCCAGATCATCGCCGGCGAACGGCACGGAAGGCGCTCACCCAGCGATATCACCATTGCCGACCTCACCGGCACCGGCGTGCAGGATACGGCGATCGCCACGCTCGCTCGCAACCGGGCGCGGGCGGCCAATGCCGGAACCATTTTTGAAAGCTGATGCTGGCCAAAGCGTGATCCGGAAGTGCAACCCGGTTTTTCCCAGAGATCACGTTCAAACAAGAACGACGAGCCTGTTTCCAACAAAGTTGAAACAGGCTCCAGGCCCAACAAACGAGGACCAAGAACAATGCAGCCGAACCTAAAATTCTCGCGTGGCGAATTTGCGGATCGCCTCGCCAAGACGCGAAAAGCCATGGAGGGGAAAGGCGTCGATCTGCTTGTTGTCAGCGACCCATCCAACATGGCCTGGCTGACCGGCTATGATGGCTGGTCGTTCTATGTGCATCAGGCGGTGATTGTGCCCCCATCGGGCGAGCCGGTCTGGTACGGCCGCGGCCAGGATGCCAATGGCGCCAAGCGCACCGCCTATCTCGCGCATGACAACATCGTCGGCTATGCCGACCACTACGTGCAGTCGACCGAGCGCCACCCGATGGATTTTTTGGCCAGCGTGCTTAGTGATCGCGGCTGGGGCAAGCTGACCATCGGCGTCGAGATGGACAATTACTGGTTCTCGGCTGCCGCCTTCGCCGCGTTGCAGAAGCACCTGCCCAACGCCCGCTTCGTCGACGCGACAGCGCTGGTCAACTGGCAGCGCGCGGTGAAGAGCCCGACTGAAATCGACTATATGCGCAAGGCGGCCCGCATCGTCGAAGCCATGCACCAGCGCATCGTCGACAAGATCCAGGTCGGCATGCGCAAATGCGATCTGGTCGCCGAGATCTACGATGCCGGCACGCGCGGCGTCGACGGCATCGGCGGCGACTATCCGGCGATCGTGCCGCTGCTGCCGTCGGGCGCCGACGCCTCGGCGCCACATCTCACCTGGGACGACCAGCCGATGAAGTCGGGCGAGGGCACCTTCTTCGAGATCGCCGGCTGCTACAACCGCTACCATTGCCCGCTGTCGCGCACCGTCTTTCTCGGCAAGCCGACGCAGGAATTCCTCGATGCCGAGAAGGCGACGCTGGAAGGCATGGAGGCGGGGCTTGCGGCGGCAAAGCCCGGCAATGCCTGTGAGGACATCGCCAACGCCTTTTTCGCCGTGTTGAAGAAATACGGCATCGTCAAGGACAACCGCACAGGCTACTCGATCGGCCTGTCCTATCCGCCGGATTGGGGCGAACGCACCATGAGCCTGCGCCCCGGCGACCGCACCGAACTCAAGCCCGGCATGACCTTCCATTTCATGACCGGTCTGTGGCTGGAGACGATGGGACTGGAAATCACCGAATCCATCCTGATCACCGAAACCGGTGTAGAGTGCCTCGCCAATGTACCGCGCAAACTGGTGGTGAAGAATTGAGCCCGATGCCTAGCCTCCGCCCATCTCCGATCGCGCCGACCGTCGATTTCGACAAGGACGGCGTGCAACATGGTTTCCTGCGCCTGCCCTACAGCCGCGACGACTCGGCCTGGGGTTCGGTGATGATCCCGATCTGCGTCATCCGCAACGGCAAGGGGCCGGCCGCGCTGCTCACCGGCGGCAACCATGGCGACGAGTATGAGGGGCCGCTGGCGCTCTACGATCTTGCCCGCACGCTCGATCCCAAACAGGTCAGCGGCACGGTGATCATTGTGCCGGCGATGAACTATCCGGCCTTCCGCGCCGGCACGCGGACGTCGCCGATCGACAAGGGCAATATGAACCGCAGCTTTCCCGGCCGCCCCGACGGCACGGTGACCGAGAAGATCGCCGACTACTTTCAACGCGAACTGCTGCCGCGCGCCGACCTCGTCTTCGATTTCCACTCCGGCGGCAGGACGCTGGATTTCGTGCCCTTCTGTGCCGCGCACACGGTGCCCGACAAGGCACTGGAGCAGAAAGCCTTCGACGCGGTCGCCGCATTCGCGGCTCCGTTCTCCATGCGCATGATCGAGATCGACTCCGTCGGCATGTACGACACGGCGGCGGAGGAAATGGGCAAGGTCTTCGTCAGCACCGAGCTTGGCGGCGGCGGCACCTCGCGCGCACAGACGGTGCGGATTGCGCGGCGCGGCATCAGCAATGTGCTGCGTCATGCCGGCATTGTCGCCGGTGCAGTAGAGAAGAGCCCGACGCAGTGGCTCGACATGCCGTCAGGCGATTGCTTCTCCTTCGCCGAGGACGACGGCATGATCGAAACCATGGTCGATCTCGGCGAGCCTGTGAAAGAAGGCTCGGTGCTGGGGCGCATCCATTCCACCGGCCGCACCGGCATCGCTCCGCAGGAAATCCGGGCAAAAATGTCCGGCATTCTGGCGGCGCGGCATTTCCCCGGCCTGGTCAAAGCCGGTGACTGCGCCGCCGTCCTGGCCGTTGTGGTTTCATCGTGATTTCGCAGAGTACGCCGCGCGAATATCAGTCGGTCTGGATCCAGACCGACTTGGTCTCCAGATACTCGTGCAGATGCTCGATGCCGCCCTCGCGGCCATAACCCGACATCTTCGTGCCGCCGAACGGCACCGCCGGGTCGATGGCATGGTACATGTTGACCCAGACCGAGCCGGCCTTGACGCGGCGCGCAAGCTTGTGCGCGGTGCCCAGATGTGTCGTGAAGATGCCGGCGGCAAGGCCATAGGGCGTCGCATTGGCACGCGCCACCGCTTCGTCGAGCGTGTCGAAGGGCATCGCCGAAATGACCGGGCCGAAAATCTCCTCGCGCGCGATGGTCATCTGGTCCGACACGGCGCCGAAGACCGTCGGCGCAATGAAGTTGCCGCCATCGTAGAGCTCGCCGGTCAGCCGCGAGCCGCCGGCGACCAGTTCGGCGCCTTCGTCGCTGCCGGCCCTGATATAGCCCTCCACCTTGGCTGCCTGCCTGGCATTGATGAGCGGTCCGATTTCCGTCTCTGCCTCGATGCCATGGCCGATCCGCAGTCTGCCGGCGAAATCGGCGAGCCGGCGGACGAACTCGTCATGGATTTCGCGCGCCACGAACAGCCGCGAGCCGGCAATGCAGATCTGGCCCGAATGCACGAACACCGCCATCGCCGCGATCGGAACAGCCTTGTCGATGTCGGCGTCGCGGCAGACGATGATCGGCGACTTGCCGCCGAGTTCCAGCGAAACGCGCTTGAGGTTGGCCACGGCTGCCCGCGCGATGGCCTGGCCGGTCAGCGTCGATCCGGTGAAAACGATCTTGTTGACGTCTGGATGTTCGGCGAGCCGCGCACCGGCTTCGGCCCCGGTGCCGGTGACGACGTTGACGACGCCGTCGGGCACGCCGGCTTCCTGCATCAGTTGCGCGATCAGCAGCGGCGTCAGCGACGCATCCTCGGACGGTTTCAGCACGATGGTGCAGCCTGTCGCCAGCGCCGGCGCGATCTTCCAGATCGAGGCGGCGGTCGGCGCGTTCCAGGGAATGATCGCACCAACGACGCCCACCGGCTCGCGCCGGGTGAAGGTGACGATCTCGCCGGGAATCGAATTGTCGATCGCCTCGCCATGCAGCGCCGTCGCCATGCCCGCATAGAAGCGCAGCATGCCGATGACGCGGCGCCGGTTGGCGAGCGTGCGCGTGATCGGCAGTCCCATATCGAGCGTGTCGGAAACGCTGAGCTCTTCCCAATGCGTCTCGAACAGATCGGCGATCCTGAGCAGCACGCACTGCCGCTCGTAGGGCGAGAATTTGGACCATGGGCCTTCGAAGGCCGCGCGCGCGGCGGCCACCGCCGAGTCGATATCGGCAGCCCCGCCGCGCGGCACTGTCGCCAGCACCTCGCCTGTTGCCGGATTGAGTGCCTGCATGCCCTGGCCGGACTGCGCCGCGACCCACCTGCCGCCAATGAACATCGGTCGGAATTCGCCATGGTACAACGCCGTGGCCTTCGCCTTCGGGTCGAAGTTCAGCGTCATCTTTTCCTCCTCGCAATTCCGTGGCGACTATTACTCCCGCCGCCGGCCTCAAACAAACAAGGAAAGCTAAAGGGCGCTCAGATAATCAGGTTGTGCGCGTGACTTCCGATCACGTGAGCCGCTAGAGCGTGATCCAGAAAGTGGGAAACGGTTTTCGGAAAAGATCATGCTTCGACAAACGGCATCTAGAAAATCACCGGCATCTAGAAAAAAATCATCGCGAGTTGTCGGAGCGCGTCGCTGAAAGCTCAACGAGGCAAGCCGATCATTGCCCACGGCGACCGCGATGCCGGCATTGCAGACGAGAGCGCAATCAGGCAGTCGCCAGCCGCCACCCAGCGCTCACCCGTGGCCGGATCGATCGTGGCCGTTCCAGCCGGCTTCACCGTGACAGAGGTTTCGCGCGCCGCTTCGCTGCAATCGCTGTTGGATGACTGCACGCGGAAGCAAGATCGGTCGAGCGGCCTCGCGACTTGCAAACATTGACAGATTGAGCCGCAACCGACGGTGCCTGGCATCGATCGAGCACGCCGGTCCGTCACTCCGGAAGGCCGGCCTTTCGGAAGCCATCGACGAAATGGTCGAGCGTGGCCGTGTCGCGGAACGGCTCCGTCTCGACCCAGTGGCGGGTGGTGAAATGTGGGTTCGCGACAAGGAACAGGTCGACCTCGGCGCGCGCCTCATCGATCCGGCCGAGTTGCGCAAGGCTTGCCGCAAGGAAACGGCGCGAGCTTGTCCGATACGTCTCGTCCCGGCGCGTCGTCTCGACCGCGGCTTCATAGTCGCGCGCCGCATATTGCGCCTGGCCGAGCGTCAGGTAGTACCAGCTTGCCGGAAACGGGTTCAGCCGGAACGCCTTGCTGATATAGTCGAGGCCGTCCTCGACGCGCCCGGCCAGGACCGCGATGTCGGACAATGTCGCCCAGGCATCGGCCTCGTTCGGGTCGAGTTCGAACGCCTTGGCAAATCCCACATCCGCTTCGTCGAATCTGCGCTCATAGGCAAGCAGGTTAGCAAGCACCCAGTGGCAGCCGGCATCGTTGGGATCGATCGCCACAGCCTTGCGCGCCAGTTCCAGGGCAAGGCCGCGGGCAGGCTCAATGGGCTCTCCCCAATGCACCCATCCCATCCAGTGGTTCATGGCAAGCCAGCGATAGGCTTCGGCATAGTCCGGATCGAGCGCAAGCGCGCGCGTCAGCAACAGATGCGCTTCGCGCGCCGTCTCCGGCGAGACGTCGATCAGGTTGCGGGCTCGCACGCACAGATCGTAGGCCTCGAGATTTCGGGGCCGGTTGCGCGGCAGCGGCGCGCGCAGCCGGCCAAGCAGCGCCTCGACGATCTTGGCCGTCACCTCGTCCTGAACGGCAAAAATATCTTCCAGGCCGCGATCGAAGCGGTCTGCCCACAAATGCTCGCCGCTCAGCGCGTCGACCAGCTGGGCGTTGATGCGCACGCGCCCGGCGGCGCGTCTGGCGCTGCCCTCCAAGAGATAGCGCACGCCAAGTTCCCTGGCGACCTCGCGCACATCCACCGCCTTGCCCTTGTAGGCAAAGGTCGAGTTGCGCGCGATGACGAACAGGCCGCCAATCCTCGACAGGTCGGTGATCAGGTCTTCGGTCAACCCGTCGGCGAAGGCTTCCTGCTCGGGGTCGTTGCTGAAATTGGCAAAGGGCAGCACGGCTATCGACGGTTTGGCGGGCAGCGGCAAAGCCTGTCGCTTCTCGTCGCCGAGCTGTTCGATGGCGCCGGTGAAGCGATAGCCGACGCGCGGAACGGTCGATATCCATTCTCCGCCGTTCGTGGCCGGACCCAGCAGCTTGCGCAATTGCGCAATCTGGACGGTGAGGTTGCCTTCCTCAACGGCGGTGCCTGGCCATGCCGCATCCATCAACTCGGCCTTGGCCACGATCTCGCCGGGCCGGGCGACGAGCGCCGCCAGCAGCTGCAGTCCGCGGTGGCCGGCGGCTACGGGAACTTGGTCCCGAAGGAGCGTTCCCGCACCCGGATCAAGCACGAACGGACCAAAGGCAAAGCGCGATCCCTGCATAACGCGCATCTATAGAGCGATTCCAGGAAAGGTGTGAAGGCGGTTTTCCCACGGGAAAGCGCGGCGGAGCGCTTCACGGACGTATGGCGTCAAAACAAAGAGTTGAGCACCTCGCCGTTTCCATGAAACGGCGAGGTGCTCTAGCCGGTTTGGAACTTTTGAGAACTATTTGGCCGGGCTTAATTACGGCGCCGTCCGCATGCGGCAGAGTTCAACCTCTTGCAAGCCGAGGGCTGTCGCTCCTCAAACCGAATGGAGGTTGCCATGAACGATACCCTTGCTTCTGCTCGTGCAGCCTTGCCGGAAAAGGCGGTGTCATCGGGCCGGCGTCCGACGGGCCCGCGGGGCATGATCGCGGCCTGGCGCGAGCGGATACGCTTTCGCTGGGACCTCAAGCAGATGGCGGAGGCCAATCCGCACCTGATCGACGATATCGGTCTGACCAGACGCCAGCTCGAGGCCGAAATCGTCAAACGCTTCTGGCAAGTGTGAGCTGATGTCGCGGATAAGACCCGCCCGCCTGTTTGGGCGTACCGCGGCGTTTTGCCGGCATTTGCACTTGCCGGAACGTGCCGATCCTGCTTCGAAGTCGGCATGAGCGCCGAAGACGCGACGTCACCGCCGGAGAACCACATCGAATGGGCCGCGATGGCCGGCATCATCGCGACAGTTACGGTGTTCGCCATAGCACAGGGGCTGACGTATCCGCTGCTCAGCTTCATCCTGGAACGGCAAGGGACGACACCGGGCCTCATCGGCCTCTCGGCCGCGATGACGCCTCTGGGTTTCATTATATCGTCGCTCTTCACGCCGGCGCTGGTCCGGCGGGTGGGCGCGGCGCGCTTTGCGGTTGTGTGTTCGATCCTGGCAGCAACCGTCCTGATCGCGATTGCCTGGACGCAGGATGTATGGGCCTGGATGCCGTTGCGCTTCCTGCTCGGCTTCTTTGCCAATCCGCTTTACGTGATCAGTGAAACCTGGCTGGTCTCGATCACACCCGCCGCACGCCGAGGCCGCATCATGGGCCTATACTCCTCCATCGTTTCCGCCGGCTTTGGCCTCGGCCCGCTGTCGCTAGGCTTGGTCGGCACGCAAGGATGGCCACCCTTCATCATCGGCAGCGCGGCCTTCCTTGTCTGCGGCCTGATCGTGCTTGCCGTCGCGCCACGCCTGCCCGACATGCCGCGTGAGGGCGAAGCGGTGTCGGTCGGCGGCTTCTTCGCGCTGGCGCCGCTGCTCTTGTTCGCAGTCTTCACGGCTGCCGCCTTCGAGCAAGTCCTGCTTTCGCTGTTCGCGGTCTATGGTGCCGCGCTCGGCAGCACTGAGCAGCGCATCGCTTCGCTCATCACCTGTTTCATCGCCGGCAATGCCGTGCTGCAGGTCGTGCTTGGGCGCGCCGCCGAACGGTTTGGCTCGAAGCCGATGATGCTGTTCTGTGTCCTGGCTTGCCTGGCCGGTTGTTTGCTGTTGCCGTTGCTCTTCGCTACATGGCTTGTCTGGCCGCTCTTCTTCGTCTGGGGCGGGGTCTCGTTCGGGATCTACACGCTGTCGCTGATCCAGCTCGGCGAGCGTTTCACCGGTCAAGCCTTGATCGCCGGCAATGCCGCCTTCGCGTTCGTATGGGGGGTAGGCGGCATCGTCGGCTCACCCGTGGCCGGGCTGGCGATGCAACTGACCGGACATCAGGGACTGCCATTGTCGCTTGGCCTGCTGTGCTGCGTGCTGGTGGTGTTTCTGCTGGCGGAGTTACGGCGGGTTGACCGCGTTCAGGCGTAAGGCGTGCCTGCCATTGCGGCCTTCAGGCCGATGCTGCCCTTGTCGACAATAGCGAGAAAGGCCGGACCCGCCTCGTCGCCGTCCTGGGTTTCTCGAAGCGTCCGATCCGCCTCGATGAACGCCACGGCCGCCAGGCGGGTGTCGGGGTCTGCAGCTTACGCCCGCCGCCTTCGGATAGTGCCACCATTAGGATATCCCAGCTCGTCGCGTTCGCTCTCGCTCGCGCCGACGCCGGCCCAGTCCGGACCAGCAATGTCTTCAGCTGCCATGTCTTCAAACCTCGATGTCAGGCGAAAACGCGGCCGCCGTAGAAACTCGGCGGCCGCCAATGGCGACGCTATATTCGCCCGAGAACAACCAGAATGATCACGATGATCAGCACCAGCCCGAGGCCACCGCCGCCATAGTAACCAGTGCCGTAGAACGGGCCGCCGCCGAGGCCGCTGAAGCCGCCGAGCAACGCGATGATCAGGATGATAATAAGAATGGTACCCAGGCCCATATGCCGTCTCCTTCGCTGCCGCGCCGTTCACGGCGCGGCTCGAAGAACTAAACTCCCAGCAAGCCTTCCTGTTCCCCGGCGATTTTCATCCGACGGCTAAGGAACGAAAGCCATCATGACGGCGTTTGCTGAGGTTCAGGCGCAAGCTGCGCGTGCCATCGCGCGCGCTGGGCGGCGCGTAGAATTCAGAATTTAGGCGGGATCGCCCTCAAGGCGACCGGCGGCTCGTCCACCCGAACGCGCCGGCAGGCGTGACGCCGGGCTTACGCTGGAAGGCGAGATGAAACGTGTCGGCATCTGAAAGCCGAATTGGTCGACGACGAGTTTTGGCCCCGCACCATTTCCAGTCGAGCCGAACCGGCAGCAGCTCACGTCGCCTTGCCGGCCGGCGCGCCTATGTCTTCCTCGGCAATATCGTCGAACGATGCGTAGTTCATGTTGTAGAGCCTGGCATAGAGGCCCTTGGCCGCCATCAGCTGCTCGTGGTTGCCGCTTTCGACGATCTCGCCGTTCTGTAGAACGATGATGCGATCGGCGCCGCGTATGGTCGCCAGCCGGTGCGCGATGACCAGCCCGGTGCGGCCTTCCAGCAGCGTGACCAGCGCTTTCTGGATCAGCATCTCGGTGTAGGAATCGATGCTCGCCGTGGCCTCGTCGAGCACCAGGATTTTCGCATCGGCGACCAGTGCGCGTGCAAAACTGATCAGCTGACGCTGGCCGAGCGAGAGATTGCCGCCGCGCTGTTCGAGCTCGGTGTCGTAGCCATCGGGCAGATGCTCGATGAAGTCGTGCGCGCCGACGGCCTGCGCCGCGCGCACCACCTCCTCGCGGGTAGCCGATGTCTTGTGGTAGCGGATGTTCTCCAGCACCGTGCCGGAAAACAGGAATGGCTCCTGCAACACCATCGCCACCTGGTCGCCGAGCGAATCCTGCGTCACGTCGCGCACGTCGTGGCCGCCGACCCGCACCTCGCCCGACCAGACATCATAGAAGCGGTGCACCAGCGCCATGCAGCTCGACTTGCCCGAACCGGTCGGGCCGACAAGCGCAACCGTCTCGCCCGGATTGACGCGGAAGGAGATGTTTTTCAGCACCGGCTGGTTCTGCCGGTAGCCGAAGGTGACGTTCCTGAACTCGACCGAACCGTCCATGTCGCGCGTCAGCGCCACCGCGCCTTGTTTGTCGCTAACGTCGACCGGCACGTCCAGCACTTCGGAGATGCGTTGGCCCGACGCCATGGCGCGCTGCATGACACTGTACTGCATGGTGAGCGAGCGGATCGGGTCGAAGAAGCGCTGGATGTAGAACAGGAACGCCACCATGACGCCGATGTCGAGGCTGTGCGACAGCACCATCGAACCGCCGACGACGATGACCGTCGCCATCGCAATGCCGGTCAGCGTGTCGACGATCGGCACCATCACCTGCGCATATTTGGCCGAGGTCAGGTGAGCCCTGAGATTGGCCAGCACCTTCTCGTCATAGAGGTCGAAATTGACGTGCTGGCGTTCGAGACTCTGCACAGTGCGCACGCCATGGATGCCTTCCGCCAGCGCCCCATTGGCAATCGAATTGGTTTCGTGCGCGGCCATGAAGGCGACCTTGGCGCGCGGCAGCCAGAACAGGCGCACGATGAACAGCGCCGGCATGGTCGACAGCGTCAACAGGCCGAGACGAAAATCGAGCCACAAAAGCACGCTGACAATGCCGAAAAGAAGCACGATGTCGCCCACCGACATGACCGATGTCTCGAGGAATTCCTGCATCGAATTGACGTCGCCCTGCAGGCGCGACATCAGCCGGCCCACCTCGGTCTTGTCCATGAAGCTCAGCGAGACGCGCTGCAGATGGCTGAACATGGCGCGGCGCAAATCCGACAGCACATTCTCGGCCACCTTGCCGACGACGCTTTCCTGGATATAGCTGGCGGCATAGTTGATCAGGATGATCAGGGCGAAGGCACCGATCGCCCAGTTCATGACGGAGCTGTCGGCCTTGCCCGCCGCCATGCCGTGGTCGATGGCGTAACGGATGACCAGCGGGATCGCCAATTGCGTCAGAGTGAACACCAAAACGGCGGCGACCGAGATGAAGATCCGGCCCTGATACGGTCTCACGAAGCTCCAGATGCGGCGCACGATGCGCGGATCGTAGACCTTGCCGAAGACCTCTTCCTCGTCGCGGTGCGAACCGACGACGGCCCTTGTGGGCCGCCGGCTGGTGTCTTCCTTCTGGTCGTCGTTCTGTGTCGACATCATGCGGCTCCCACCGCCACCGGCAAATCGTCGTCCGGCCGCAGCTGCAGGTCGTAAAGCGCGCGGTAGCGTCCACCCAGCGCCAACAATTCCTGGTGCGTGCCGCGCTCGGAGATGCGGCCATTCTCGACGAACAGGATCTGGTCGGCATGCATCAGCGAGCTCAGCCGGTGCGAGATGATCAGCGTCACGCGGTCCTTGGCGAAGCGCTTCATCGCGGTGCGGATTCGCTGCTCGGTGCCGGCGTCGACAGCCGCGGTGGAATCGTCGAAGACCAGCACCGAAGGCCGCAGCATCAGGGTGCGGGCGATGGTCAGGCGCTGCCGCTGGCCGCCGGAAAGCGATGAGCCGCGCTCGCCCACGACCGTGGTGTAGCCGGCCGGAAGCCCGATGATGTAATTGTGCAACTGGGCGTATTCAGCCGCCTGCCCGATGCGGGTCTCGCGCGCCCAGGGATTTCCATAGGCGATGTTGTTTTCGATCGAGGTGGTGAACAGGAAGGCGTCCTGCTGCACGACGCCGACCGCCTTGCGCAACGATTGCAGCGTGACCTCGCGTATATCCTGCCCGTCGATGGTGATCGCGCCTGACGTCACATCGTAGAAGCGCGGGATCAGATGCGCGATGGTCGACTTGCCGCTGCCAGGCGGGCCGACAATGCCGACGGTCTCGCCGGACCTGGCCTCGAAGGAAATGCCCGACAGCGCCGGCCGGCCGCCGGCGCCCGCGTAGCGGAAGCCGACATTGTCGAAGCGCAGCAAGCCTTCGGTGACCACGAGATCCTTGGCATCAGGCGCATCCTCGATGTCAAGTTCGGCGTCAAGCAGTTCGAACAGCCTTGTGCCGCAGGTCGAGGCGCGGGCGAACGAGTTGACCATCAGCCCGAGCTGGCGCACCGGCATCTGCAGGATGGTCATGAAGGTGAGGAACTGCGCCAGCGTGCCTACGCTGATCTGGCCCGCGATCACCTTCTGGCCACCGAACCACAGCACCAGGCCCATGGCCGCCAGGAAGGAAAAATTCATGGCGCTGGTGTTAGAGACGCGGATGTCGACGCGCTGGTCGGCAAGCTCCAGCGCCGACTTCTTGGCGCGGTCGAATTTTTCCAGCTCATGCCGCTGCGCCGCAAAGGCGCGCACGACGCGGATTCCGCCGAGGTTCTCGTCCATCACCCGGCTCAGCACTGACAGCCGCTCCTGCAGCGTCAGCCAGGTGCTGCGCAGCCTGAGCTGTGTGACCGAGGAGCGCCAGGCGACGAACGGCACGAAACTCAGACTGAGCAGCCCGAGCTCGAGATCGGTGCTGATCAGGAGATAGGAGCCGACGCCGATCAGCACGCCGAGCAGCACCACGCGCAATATGCCGGTGGAAAAGAACATGCGCACGCCGTCGAGGTCGAGCAGGCCAAGCGTAATCAGGTCGCCGGTATGCACCCGGTCATGGAAGGAGAAGCTCAGCCGCTGGATCTTCTCGTAGAAGGCCAGGCGCAGCTCATAGCCGGTGCGGTGGCCAACGGCCTCGCCATAATAATTCTGCGCCATGGTGAAGAGGCCGCGCAGAATGCTGACGACGAGCAAGGTGATCGCCGTCGTCCACAGCGCCTGCTCAGCCGCCGCGCCGCCGCCTCCAGCCATCACGCCTTGCGCCTGGTCGATGGCGTGGCCGAGCAGGCGCGGGATGAACAGCTGCAGCGTCGCGGCGATGAAAGTCGAGGCGATGGTGATCGCAACTTGCCAAGGATGGCGCAGCGTCATGCGCACGATGCGCAGCAGCGTGCTGAGGCCCTTGCCCCAGGACGCCTCCGCCACATGGGCAAACGATTTGCCGCGCTTCGCCGCGCCGCTGGTTGCGTCCATTGCCAAGGAAAATATCCAATCCGGTCCGGACATTAGCCCAGACGAATGAAGAAGACTCAGTTTCAGATGCCGCGATGGTACGCCTCCATTTTGACCGTTCAAGGGCCAATGGCGGTATCGCACTGTGCCTGGAAGGGGCTGATCGTCCGCGGCTGCCTAAGCCCGAGTCGGCGTTAGAAGCGGCTGGTCGTCACTTTAGGCCGATTGAAAAGATGCGAGCATGCACCAGCCACCATCATGCCCGACCTCGACCAATATGGTCCGCCGCGGGACCGAGCGCAGTGAGCAGCGCCTTGCCGCTTTCCAGCGTCGCATTCTCATGCGGCGCGCGCAGGTTGAGCCAGCGTTTGTCGCCGGAGCGCACCGCCAGCACGGCCTTCATTGCCGGGATCAGGCCTGCATCCTGGATCACCTTGCGGAACGCCCTGATCGCGGCGTCCGCTTCCGTGACGTCTTGGCCAGCGATCGTCGCGTCGTAGAGGGCGCGGATGGCCGCAGCGTTGAGATTGACGGTCGCGGAGATACAGCCCGCAGCACCACTGGCGAGCCCCTTGGTCAGTTGCGCCTCCGAGCTGGGGAACACCGCGACGTCGGGTGCGGCGGCAATCACCGCCGCCGTGTTGTTCCAGTCGCCGGCGCTATCCTTGTAGGCGACGACCGTCTCTGGAAACGCCGCGCTCAACCGGGCGGTCAGGGCAGGGCTTACCGGCACGCCGGAGTTCTGCGGGATGTGGTAGAGGATCATCTTCAGCGCCGGGTTGGCCACCCTTTCGATCAGCTCGCTGTAGTAGCGCGCCTGGCCATCGTCCCCGGCGGCCGTGTAGAAGAACGATGGCAGCACCATCACGGCGGCGCAGCCGAGGCCGACCGCGTGCTTCGACAGTTCGACGGTTTCGGGCAATGCGGTGACGCCGGTGCCGGGCATCATGCGCCCCGGCGAAATGCCTGATGCAACCAGCCATTCCAGCGCCTGCATGCGCTCGTCGAGCGAGAGCGACAGTGCCTCGCCCGTGGTGCCGAACGGCGACAGGAAATCCGCGCCCTGGCCCAGCACCCATTTGGCGTGTGAGATCCACAGGTCGCGAGCGATACGGCCATCGTTTTCGAACGGTGTCAGGATCGGGGCGATGGTACCTTGCGGGCGGGGCATGTCGGTCCTTCCATCGGTGCTGGAAATCAGCTTGGCATAGAGCATACGTACGATGCGATCTGCCAGAGGCGATCTCTTGGGCCACCGCGCCGGCCGTGGGAAAACTTGCGGGTCATTGCCGCGAAATTCTGGCCCTTCGGTCTGCCGCAACCAGATGACGCCGGCGTCAATGGGTTGCAAATGGACCGGGGTTGCAAATGGACCAGGGTTGCAAATGGACCAGCCAAGCCCGAAATGTCGAACAGAGACAGATCCGGAAACGGCATGCACCCACGATTGCTCAAGACCTTCCTCGCCGTGGCGCGGCACCGTAATATCACCCGCGCAGCGCGGGAGGTTCATCTGGCGCAGTCGAGCGTCAGCGACCAGATCCAGTCGCTGGAAAGCGAACTTGGCGTCGTCCTCTTCATCCGCTCGCGCCACGGCCTCGACCTGACGACGGCCGGCGACGCGCTGAAACCCTATGCGGAAGAGATTCTGCAACTGGCGGAGGAGGCGCGTATTGCCGTCGAGGCAACGACGGGAATGACCGCCGGAACGGTTACGGTCGGCGCGCTGGAGACGATTGCCACTGTCAAACTTCCGCAATGGCTGGCGGCCTTTCGAGGCGACCACCCGGAGATCGGTCTGCGGCTCAAAATCGCCGGCAGCGATGCCCTGCTGCGGCAGCTCGAAGAAGGCGAGATCGACGTCGCCTTCTGTTTCGACAAGGGCGGTCTGGATGAACGCCTGGCCCGGCGCACGATATCGGCCGAGCCGCTGGTCCTTGTCGCCTCACCCGAACATGCGCCCGCATCGGGGCAGAGCGACCTGGCCGCGCTCGCCGCGATGCGTTTCGTGGTGACGGAAACCGGATGCGTCTACCGGCATCTGTTCGACACTGCCTTTGCCGAGATGGCAGCGCCAGAACTTGCCGCCGAAGTCGGCAGCATCGGCGCCATTGCGGGCCTGGTGGCGACTGGTGTCGGCATGGGCCTGGTGCCGCGGCTGGCCGTTGCCGACGCGCTCGATCGCGGCGAGATCGTCGAATTGTCGTGGCCGGGTCCGGCCCGCACGGCGTCGCTGGTCATGATCTGGCGCCGCCGGCGGGTTCAGCCGCCGGCGCTGAAACTGCTGGCGGCCGCGGCCAGGAATTTCGCTGCGCTCAGATCAGCCGGTGACCGCCCTCGACATGCAGAACCGTCCCTGTCGTAAAACCGTTGCCCATCAGAAAGGCGATGGCATCGGCAATGTCGTCCGGCTGTCCGACGCGGCCGACCGGCAGGCGCCTGGCCATTGCATCGAGCGTCTCGTCCTTCTTGTCGCCGGCCACAAAACTCCAGATCGGCGTGTCGACCCAGCCCGGCGAGACGGCGTTGACACGGACCGGCGCCAGCTCGACCGCCAGCGCCCGCACCAACCCTTCCAGCGCAGCGTTGACAGCGGCAACGACCGAGCCGCGCGCCTCCGGCCGGTAGGCGGCAATGCCTGAGGTGAAGGTGATGGAGCCGTTGGCCGAAAGCTGCGGCGCGCCATGCTTGGCGAGCAGCAGCGGCCCGTAGAATTTGCTTTCGACGACCCGCTGCGCCGCCTTCAGGTCGACTGAAGGCAATAGCTCATAGGCGCCTTCGATGTCGGCGGCGGTGCTGACAATATGGTCGAGCCGGCCAATTCGCTTGAACAGGTCAGCGACTTGATCCTCCCTGGCGATATCGGCCGCGACGGCGCTCAAAGCGGAAGGGTTCTGCAGCGCCTCGCCGGCACGCTTGAGCCTGGCTTCACTGCGGCTGACGATGATGACTTCGGCGCCTGAGTCCAGGCACCGCCTTGCCAACGCCAGCCCCATTCCGGAGCTGCCGCCAATGATAGCGATTTTCGATTTTGCGATGTCTGCCATGTTTCCGTTCCTGTCCTGAACCGCTCCGGCGAGAGTCGCAGACCGGCGGCAGGAGTGGAAACGGAAGAAAGCGATAGTGCCATCGGAGGCTCCGATGGCACTATCGTCGATAGGAACCGACGCGGGCCGCTCCGTCGAGTGCCCCTGTCAATGAAGTGCGCTCAGTAGCCGACCGTAAAGCGCTGCTTGATATGCGCCGGCTTTTCGATCTCGTCGGCCATGACGATGGCGTAGTCCTCGAAGGAAATGCTGCTGCCCTTGTCGGACGTCAGCAGCGTGTCCTTGCCGATGCGGTATTTGCCGGTCCGCTCGCCGGCGACGAACAGCGCCGAAGGCGACAGCAAGGTCCAGTCGAGATCGTCGACCGTCCGCAGCGTGTCGAGGAAGTCGGCGCCCTTCTGCGCCTCGGCCTTGTAGATATCAGGGAAGGTCGGCGTGTCGACCAGGCGCTTGCCGGGCGCAACCTCAAGGCTGCCGGCGCCGCCAACGACGAGGTAGCGTTTGACGCCGGAAGCACGCACGGCTGCGATGAGCGTATCGGGATCGCTGTCGAGGAAATGCACCGAGGAGATCACCGCGTCATGACCCTTGATCAGGGCGGCAAGGCCATCCTTGTCGAAGACGTCGCCCTTCTTGGCAGTCACGCCCGGAAGTGCCGCGATCTTGTCTGGATGCCGGGCAATGGCGGTGATGCTGTGCCCGCGATCGGAGAGTTCCTTAAGCAGGCGCGAGCCGACCTGGCCGGACGCGCCGATAAGTGCGATTTTCATGGGGATTTTCCTTTCGCTGGGGAGAATTTCGTCTGGGGAGAATTTCTGGGACTACGCCGCCTCGATGTGAGCGACGAGATTGTCGTAGCTGCCGAACAGCGCGTTGGCGCCGATCAGGCGCGGCGCCGTTTGGCCGATCACCGCCAGCGCGGGAACGCCATTGGCATGCAGCCGTTGGAACAACATCCGCCCGCGGCTGACCAGGTCGTGATGCTTCGCCAGAAACGGCTGCGTCGGCGCTTTCAAGAGCTTTGCCGCGTCGCTCATGCCGGCGTCGGTCAGTACCGCGGCGACGCCGTCAACTGTCACAATATCGCGGCCGTCGACATAGCGCGCATGCTGGATCGCCTTCAGTGCCGCAAGTTCCTTGCGCCAGTCGTCCAGTCCGGCGGCGTTGATGCCCATGGTGGCAGCGGAAGAATCGAGCAAGGTGCCGCTGACATTGAGCACATTGTCGAGATAGGCCTGGCTGAAGCGCTGTCCGCTCAGCCGTGCGATGCGCTGGTCATTGTCCCAGGCATGGGCGGCGAAGCCTGCATCCAGCGGCCGCGCGCCGGCACCGGAGAAAAGCCCCACCGGCAGCAGTTCGAGCGCGGTCCCGGCGGCCAGTCGATCCAGCATCGGCGTGGCGCCATAGCACCAACCGCAGAGCGGGTCGAAAAGATAGGTTAGGGTTACATTGGTCATGGCGGCCTCATTCTGTTGCCCGATAGATGACAGCTGGACGGCTTGCGAAAAATAGCGATCAATCATACAAACTGTCTGATAAAATCGGACAATGAGCGGCCTGTGACCGAACTCCTCAATCTCAACCGGCTCGTCTACTTCGCCACCGTGGTGGAGACCGGCTCGTTCACGGCCGCTGCCGACCGTCTCGATGTTGCCAAGGCTGTGGTCAGCCATCAGGTCGGCAAGCTCGAAGAAGAGCTTGGCGCTACGCTGTTGCGGCGCACGACCCGGCGCGTGACGGCGACCGAAGAGGGTCGTCTGTTCTATGACCGGACCGCGATCATCCTGCGCGAGGCGGAGGCAGCCTATGGCGACATTTCGCAGCGAGCGGCGCAGCCGACGGGGACGCTGCGGCTGACGGCGCCGCTCGATTATGGCGAGAAGGTGGTGGCGCCGACCATCGCCGCCTACATCAGAAAATACCCGAAAATGCGGGTCGAGACGATCTTCGACGATGCGGTCAGCAACCTGGTCGACGAGCAGATCGATCTTGGCATCCGCGTCGGCTGGCTTGCCGATTCCAGCAATCTGGCGCGGCGGCTGGGCAGCCTGCAGCAATTCGTCGTCGCCAGCCCGGAACTGGCCGCCAGGCTGCCTGGGGAAGCCAGCCCCAGGCAGGCGAAGTCGCTGCCCTGGGTCGGCAACGCCCAGTTGCGCGGGGTCGGCCAATGGCTGTTCTCGAGGGGCACGGAAACGGTGCTGGCCGAACTCAACCCCGTCGTCAGCTGCGACAAGACACCAGGCGTGCTGTCCTGCGTGCTGGCCGGCATCGGCCTCGGCATCTTTCCGGATTACAGTGTCGCCGACGACATTGCGCGCGGCCGGCTGGTGCGGGTGTTCGCGGACTGGACCTTGCCGTCCGGTGGCATCCATGCCGTCTTCCCGCCGGCGCGCTTCAGGCCGGCCAAGGTGCGCGCTTTCGTCGACCTCTTGGTTGCAGCCGAACGGCGGCGCGCGCGCAGTGCCGTTACAGGCTGATTTCGCTGGCTATGGTAATCAGGGAACCTTTGTTCGGCCCACGCTTTTGAATATGCTGCGATTCCGAACCGTCAGAAGGGTATTGCCGATGACCATCAAGATCCTCGCGATCTCCGCCCTTGTTCTCGCGCTTGGCTGCAGCCTGTCTACCGCAGCGCTCGCCAAGGAGAAGAAGCACCGCCATCGCCAGCCGGAACCGGAGCAACGCTACGTTCCCGCCCATCGCGACCTCGTCTATGCCCTGTTCGGCGGCCCGCGCTACTATGACAAGATGCTGATCACCACGGCGGCCGGCCCGTGCTCTTACGACCGGGTCGGGCCGGACGCGAATGCGCTGAACAAGGTCAACGATCACCATTGCGGAAAGTAGATTGGTCCCAACGGCGGGGTTGTCCTGCGTCGCAGGTTTTACCGGATGACGGCCGCCGCGAACTTGAGAGAGACAGTCGATGACCGCTGATGAGAAATGGTCTCCGTCCGAAAAGAAAGTCGCCCCGCACTGCCTATGACGCAGCGCTGAAGGTGGCGCTCGATAAGACGCTGGCTGAACTCAAGAGCAGGGCCCACGTTGCGGCAACGCCTTCCGAAATGTGGGATGTCGAAGACTTCTGCTGCAGCAGCGACGGAAGATGGACCAGATGTTCGACTATCGCTATTCACAGCTAATACAGGTCTTCGCCAATCTCATCCGGCAAGGCTATCTCGAGGAGAATCTCCTTGTTGGCTTGTCGGAAGACAAGCGGCAAACGATCCGAAAATACGCCAGCTGGAATCGCGAAGGGTAGGGGTCCTCTTCGGGGACCTTGGCGCTGCATTCAAACTGGACCATTCACCATCTTCGCGCGCGCCGCGCAGCTCGAGTTCAGCCATGGCGTGCCTCCGTGGCATCGGGGGTCGCGCCTCTGTCCTTGTCGTCCTGCGCCATCGCCAGCGGCGCACCGCCTTCCCACAGGATCAGGCTGGCGGCGCCGATCAGCCCGGCGCGGTCGCCGAGTTCAGCCTGCACGATCGGCACGTCGCGATAGGCCGGCATCGCCCGCTGCTGGATGACCGCTCTGATCGACGGTGCCAGAAGGTCGAACCCGTTGGAAAGGCCGCCTCCCATGACAATCAGATCGGGCGAATAGAGATGAAGCAGGTTGGTGAAGCCGATGCCCAGCCATTGTGCTTCCGCCTCGATCAGGTCGAGAGCGTTGGCGTCGCCGGCCTTGGCAGCCTCTACGACATGCCTGGCCGAGACGTCGCCATCATTTGACAGCCGTCGTAAGAGCGAGCCGTCGCCCGGCGCGGTCAGTCGCGTGGCGCGGCGGCCGAGCGCGGTTCCGGAGGCAACGGCCTCGAAGCAGCCGATGGCGCCGCAAAAGCAGCGGTCGCCTTCACCGGTGATGGTCATGTGGCCGATCTCGGCCGCCAGTCCGCGCCTGCCGTGATAGATGTGGCCATCGGCGACGACGCCGCCGCCAATGCCGGTCGATACGGTCACGAACACCAGCGATCCGCTGCCGCGTCCGGCGCCAAAACGCCATTCGCCGAGCGCCGCCGCATTGGCGTCGTTTTCCAGCCGCACCGGCAGGCCGAAATGCCGCCCCAGAATGTCGATCAGCGGCACATCATGCCAGCCGGCCAGCGTTGGCGGCGCAATGACGATCCCCGCCTTGGGGTCGAGTGGCCCCGGCGCACCGACGCCGATGCCGGCGACCTTTGCCTGCGGGTGTTCCCTAAGCAGCGTGCCTGCCAAAGCGACGATCTGGCTGATCACCGCCTCCGATCCCGCACCGGCAAGCGTCGACGCTGAAGCATGAGCGACGATACGGCCATCGCTTTCGACCAGCGCACCGCGCAGCGCCGTGCCGCCGAGATCGAAGGCCAGCGCAAGCTTGGTCATCAGGCGGCGACCTCCAGCCCGTGCAGCCAGGCCATGCGCCGGGCAAGGTCGGGATCGCCGAAGGCCAGCGAGCCCAGCACCACGGTCTCCGCACCTGCGGCGCGCAGTAAGGGCACGGTCTCGTGGCGGATGCCGCCATCGGCGGCGAGCACGATGTCGGCCTCGCGGCCGGCTTTGCGCATCAGCGCGCGGGCCTCGATCAGGCGCGGACACGCCTGCTCCGACAGGCTCTGGCCCTTGACGCCGATGGAAGTGCCGAGCAGCGTCATAAACGCCACTTCCGGCAGGAAGGGCGTGACGGCCGCGACCGGTGTTTCCAGCCGCAGCACCACGCCGGCCTCGGCCCCGAGTTCACGCGCCACTTTCACGGCGCGCAGACCGGTCTCGCCGTTTTCGGCGTGCACACTGATCAGGTCGGCGCCGGCCTCGATGAACTGGCGCGTCTGTTCCTCGACGATCTCGGCTTCGACCATCAAATGGACATGGATAGGCTTTGCGGTGAGCTTGGCGATGCGCGCCACCAGGTCCGGGAAGAACAGGAAGCCAGGGGTGAATCGGGCGTCGGCGACGTCGATATGATGAACATCGACATGGGTCTCGATGCGCTTCAAATCGCGCTCCATATTGGCGAGGTCGGCCGACCACAGCGAAAACTCGCCGATAAGCCGGTTGCGCGGCAGAGCGGCAATTGCGGCGGGGCCGGACAGGGGCTTGTTCGTCGTCATCGTCTCAGGCTCCGTAGCCGCGCATTGTCTGGCGGTTGGTTTTGACGGCGCCGGCAGGGTCGGCGGCAGCCGTTTCGGATTCTTCCTCCAGCACCAGCCAGCCGTTGAAATTGGGTGCAGCACCAGCGATCTCGATCACCTTCGCCGTGTCACAGACGCCCTTGCCGAGCATCGCCCAGGTTCCATACGCGTCGACATCCTTCAGATGCAAATAGCGGATGCGGTCGCGATAAGTGGTGAGCGTATCCGCCATGTCCTGGCCACCGCGCGAGATGTGGCCGGTGTCGGGCACCCAGCCCACCAGCGAGGCGTCGAGCAGCCCGAAGATGCGGTCGTAGTCGGCGCGGTCGAACAGCAGCGTATTGTGATGCGAGCTTGGATGCACCGCGACCTGGACGCCGGCCTCGCGCCCGAGCTCGCCGGCTTTGTTGTAGACCTCGGCGGCGATGGCAAACTTGCCGTCGCGCGGCCCGTCGGAAACGATCGTGGCCGAGCCCATCGACACCAGCGCGCCGGGAAAGGCGGCGGCGAAGTCGATCCAGCGTTTGGCGGTCTC
Organism: Mesorhizobium sp. LSHC412B00; assembly: GCF_000503035.1. NCBI lineage: Bacteria > Pseudomonadati > Pseudomonadota > Alphaproteobacteria > Hyphomicrobiales > Phyllobacteriaceae > Mesorhizobium > Mesorhizobium sp. LSHC412B00. The sequence continues at coordinate 187,498 of NZ_AYWB01000006.1, forward strand.
GAGGTCGGCGCCGATCTCATCCCTGAGCGTGAAACCGCTCTTCGAGCCGAAGGCGAAGGAGACGAGCGTCAGTCCGGATGATTTCAGCGCGGCCGCGAACTCCGCCGGCTTTTCGGCATAGCGGCCGATCATCGTGTCGGTGATCTCGATGCCGGCATAGCCGCCATCGGCGATCGCCTTGAGCAGATCGTCCGGGCCGCCGGCGAAGCGGTCCCCGAGCATTTCCCAGGTAAAGGTCTGGCAGCCGACTTTCAGGTCTTTCACGGTCATCCTTTCATTCCTTGATTCCACCTCCGTTCGAGGGATACCCTACTTGACCGAGCCCGCGGTCATGCCGGCGAGGAAGAACCTCTGGGCAACCAGGTAGATGACCAGCAGTGGCAGCGAGCCGAGCACGCTCATCGCCATCATCTGGTTCCATTCGAAGGCATGTTGTCCCATCAACAGCTGGATGCCGATCGGGACGGTGCGCATGGACGTCGACTTCGTTAGCGTCAGCGCAAAGAGAAATTCGTTCCAGCACAACAGGAAGGTGTAGACCGACGTCGCCACGATACCAGGCAGTGAAATCGGGACGATCACCCGCCACAGTGCGGTCCAACTGGTGCCGCCGTCGACAGCCACCGCTTCATCGAGGTCGCGGGGCAAGGTGTTCAGATATCCCGTCATCAGCAGGATCGCATAGGGCAGCGTGAACACCAGATAGGTCAGGATCAGCGCGACATAGGTGTCGAAGATGCCATACGAGACGACAAGCCCGAAGAACGGGATCAAAAGCGTGATCGGCGGGATCGTCTGCGTGCTGATGATGAGCGTGTTGAGGCTGCCCTTGCCGCGAAAATTGAAACGGCTGAACCCATAGGCCGCCAGCAAGGCGATCAGCACCGTCAGCACGGTCACCGCTCCAGCCACGAAGTAGCTGTTGAAGAAGAAGCGCAGCTTTACCGGATCACCAAGGATGGCCGCATACGCTTCCAGCGTGAAGGCCTTCGGCAGGACGGTTGGTGGCAGGGCAAAGATTTCGGTGTTCGACTTGAACGAGCTGCTCAGCATCCAGTAGATCGGGAAGGCCGCGAAAAAGAGCCCTGCGGCAAGCGCGACATGGAGCGCGGCGGTGATCAGCCTGTCTTTGGGCGTGTGCCTTTTCCTCATGTGACTACCGAGCCTTTTGATAGCGGATGTAGAACAGCGTCAGGCCGAGAGAGATCAGCAGGATGACCACGGCGCTCGCCGAGGCCTGCGAAAGGTTGTAGCTCGAAAACGCCAGCTTGTACGTGTAGGTGCTGAGGACCTCGGTCGAGTAGATCGGACCGCCACCCGTCGTTATCCAGATCAATGGAAAGACCTGCATGGTCCAGATGAAGTCGAGCAGCGAGATGCTGATGATGATCGGCATCAGCTGCGGAATGGTGATGAAGATCAACTTCTGGTAGGCCTTCGCGCCGTCGATATCGGCGGCCTCGTAGAAATCCTCGGGAATGCCCTGCAAGCCCGCGAGCAGGCTGACCATGAAAAGCGGGTAGCCCGCCCAGATATTGGCGAAGGTGACGGCGTGCAGCGCGGTCGCGGGCGAGGAAAACCACTCGACCTTGGAACCGATGATGCCCATCTGCATGAGAACACTGTTCACGACACCATTCGGCTCAAGCAGAAGGCGCCAGATCACCGCGATAATTACCGCGGTGAACAGCCAGGGCAGTATGTACAGCACGCGCAGAATGTTGCGCAGCGTCGGATTGATGCGGTCGCTGTTCAGCATGAGTGCGAAGAGCATGCCGATGGTCATATGGAAGACGACACTCATGCAGGTGAAGTAGAGCGTGTGCCACAGCGAGGCCCAGAACACCGGATCGGCAAAGATCGCCTGGTAGTGTTTCAGTCCGGCAAAGGACGGGTCGCGACGCAGCACCGCGCTGTTCTGGAACGAATAGCCAATCACCGTCACCATCGGCAGCAGCATCAGAAGGCCGATTATGAGGAGCGATGGTGACAGATAGAGATAGGGTGCGACCGCTCGTTTCAGTCGATGGTGGGAGCGCTTCTGCCCGGTCATGTGCGACCCCTGGGATGTGCCTTCAGGAGGAAGGTGCGCTTCAAAAACAGGTCCATCTCAAATTGCGATCCGTTGTTGACGGGGGGCCTGGCCGAGGCCGGGCCACCCGGTGGAAGATAGCAAACGGGCAATGGGCAGCTCAGAATTTCTCCACCCAGCCCTTTTGAGCGTTGGCTGCGGCTTGTTCCGGAGACTGCTCGCCGGCGAGCATCTTCTGGGCTTCCACATCGAACTTGGTCATCAGGTCTTCGGCCACCGGCAGCCCCGTGAACTCGTTGGCGAGATAGCCGGTCTTGAAGATTTCGAAAGCCTTGGCGAAAGCCTTGTCCGAGGTCACGAAATCGGGCTTGGCGTTGACGTTGCCCGGGAAGGCGTTTGCAAGCGACACGAGCTTGGCATTCACCTTTTCACTCATCAGATATTGGACGAGCTTCCAGGCTTCATCCTGATGTTTCGAGGCGGCGGAGATGCCGATGCCCCAGGAGGCATAGGGAAGGCCGCGCTTGCCGTTGTAGTCCGCCACGACCGGGACCGGGATGGGGTCGAAGTTCAGCTTGGGATTGCGTTTGCGGATGAGATTCACATGCGCGAGCGAGTCGATCATCATTCCGACCCGATCGTTGACGAATTCCTCGACCTTTTCCTGCTCGGTCTTGGTGGCAATGCCGGGCGAGATGACGCCGGCGTCGTTCAGCGATTTGACGAAAGTGAGCATATCGACGACCGGCTTGCCCTCGAGAGCCGGCTTGCCTTCAACCATCATCGATTGACCCGAGGCCCAGACCCACGACATCAGGTCGTTCTGGACACCGGACGGCGTTTGCAGCGACAGGGGCAGCACCCAGCCATACTGGTTCTTGTCGGCATGGGTCATCTTCTTGGCGGCTTCGAGAAACTCCGCGCGGGTCGACGGCAGCTTGGTGACGCCTGCCTGGGCGGCGAGGTCCAGATTGACGAAGACCGGATAGACGAACGAAGCCACGGGAAACATCACCGCCTTGCCGTCCACCTTGATGATATCCGCGACCTGGGTCTTGTCAAACCCGCTCGCATCCATCATCGGGTTCATGTCGGCCAGCGCACCCTGCGCGTTCAGATTGTTCACCCAGGCGCCGTCGAGACCGACGACGTCGCTGAGCGTTCCGGTTGCGGCGCCGACCGAGATCTGGTCTCGCGTAGTCGCATAGGGACCGCTGACCAGCGTCACCTTGATGCCGGGGTTTGCAGCCTCGAAGTCGTTCATGATTGCCCTGAGCGATCCCGCCGGCAATTCGGGCTCCCACCATTGGGTGAATTCCAGCGTCGTGTCCGCCATGGCGCCGGTTGCACCAAGCAACCATGCGGCCGCGGCTATTTTCAGCATCGCGGGTCGTATCCGAAACATCATTTTCTCCTCCTTCTTCAAGGTCGGCCGCACAATGCGGACGATCGTCTGTTCATTCAGAAGCCTTCTTGTATCTTCCGCAGGCACCTCGCTCCCGCCCGCGGTCTTCCGCAGATCTTCAGATCGCCAGATGCGTTTCGGGATCGAAGAAATGGAACTTGGCATCATCCACGGCCAACCGGATTTCCGAGCCGGAGCGGACGGCGCTGATCGGCTCGAACCTCGCCACCGCGTTCGACGCCAGGCCGAAATCGTCCACCGCATCCGGATCGCCGGAGTCCACCCGGACCGCGTCGATGTTCATGTGGACGATCTGTTCGGAGCCGAGTTCCTCGATCGAGGTCACCCTGGCCGGTATCGTCTGATACTTGCGGCCGGATTCAAGGCTGCTGTCATAAAGATCCTCCGGTCTGATCCCGAACACGACCTTGCGCCCCGCATACGACCTCAAGGCCGGCCTGCGCACGAAGGCTGCATCCTGCAGCCGGACGGCGAAGTCGCGAAAAGCGAGCTCGCCGCCCTTCAGGGTCGCCTCGAAAAGGTTCATCGAAGGAGAGCCGATGAAGCCGGCAACGAAGGCGTTAACCGGCGATTCATAGAGCCTCTTGGGTGTGTCGACCTGCTGCAGCACACCGCCTTTCAACACCGCGACTCTGTCGCCCATCGTCATCGCTTCGATCTGATCGTGGGTCACGTAAATGGTCGTGACGCCGAGCTGCTTTTGCAGGCTGGTGATTTCGGCGCGCATTTGCACACGCAGTTTCGCATCCAGATTGGAAAGCGGCTCGTCCATGAGAAAGGCGGCCGGCTCGCGCACCATGGCGCGGCCCATGGCAACCCGTTGACGCTGCCCGCCTGACAGGTTCGCGGGTTTGCTGTCCAGCAAAGACGTCAGCTGAAGAGTTTTGGCGATCTCGTCCACGCGCTTCTTGCGCTCGGCCTTCGGCTTGCCTGCCAGCCGCATCGAAAAGGCGATGTTTTCGGATACCGTCATATGCGGGTAGAGCGCGTAGCTCTGGAACACCATCGCGATGTCGCGGTCCTTGGGCGGCATGTCGACGACGTCGACCCCGCCGATCCGAAGGCTGCCGCTGGTGATGTCTTCCAACCCCGCGATCATTCGCAACGCCGTGGATTTGCCGCAGCCGGAAGGCCCGACGAGGATCAAGAACTCGCCGTCCTTGACCGACAGGTTCAACTGGTCGATTGCGCGAAAACTGTTCCCGTAGGTTTTGCAGATCTTCTCAAGAATGACTTCTGCCATATTCCTGCCTCCACAAGTATAAGCCCTGATTTTTATGATTCTCCTGGGCTTGTGTTCGCCTGCGAAATGTTTCGTCGGATCGTTTCAGGTCATACTCCAGCATCCACATGCGCATTTTTCAGGTCGACTGCTGACGGCGCGTTCGCCGATGCCAGGAGTTGCGTGACCTGGTCCTCGGTCGGAAGCGCCTCGCGCCCGCCACGCCCCGTTATCGAAACGGCCGCCGCCGCGGCCGCGAATGCGATCCGGCCCGCGGTGTCGGCTCCGCGCGTCAACGCATGGGCATAGGCGCCATGAAAGCAGTCACCCGCGCCCGTGGAGTCGACGACCGCAACCCGGTGCGGGGGCAGGTGCCAGAGACCTGTCTCTTCACGGCCGCGATAGTACACACCCCTGCCTCCATCGGTCAGAACCACGGCGGATCGCGATGGCAACCACAAGGCATCGAGCATCTCGGCAGGCGATCGGCGCCCCGTGGCAGTCCGTGCAAAGCTAAGTGGAAGAATGAGATGGTCGCAGAGCGCGATCAGCCGTTCCGTGGCGGGACCGCTGCTCCATTCGATGTCGCCCAGGATCGCAAGGCCGAGATCGCGAGCCCGAGCCACGACATCCAGCGACCCGGTCGCATAGCTATCGACGATCAGGACGGTCGCGCGGCTGAGGATATCGTCCGGAAAGTCCGGAGCGGTGCCCAGCATCGCATCGTCGTCATACGCGATGAACCTTTCCCCGTCCGAGCCGACGGTGATCCGCGAGTGCACCGGGCGCGCGTCGGGATGGCGCGGCGCGAATGCGGTTTCAATACCGCTCGCCACGAGATCGAGCTGCACCGCGTCGTCCGAGGCACTGGCCAGCCATCCGACGAACCCGGCGGTTCCGCCGAGCCGCGCGACGGCGGCCAGCGCCGTCGCGACATTTCCCCCGAAGGCGCGGGTACTTTGCAGAACCTTACCCTTGCCCGCCGACAATGGCTGATCGACGTAGACGATGTCGTCGATCGCAATAGCGCCGAAGCCGAGGATCGAGGGGATGGTGGGCATCGTTCAGGCACCCGCCTTCGCCAGGGCGTCTTGCGCCGAAAGGCCGTCATGGATGACGCCGCGAAAGGCAAGCGCTGCCTTCTCCGGATCGCCGTGCCCCCAGAGATTGCGGCCGACCACGGCGCCGCGCGCGCCGGCACGGATGGCATCCGCCGTCTGCTGAAGCGCGCCGAGCAGCGTATCGGTCTTTGGACCGCCCGCGATGACAACCGGCACCGGGCAGGTCCGGACGGTCTCCCGGAACGACTCGAAATCCCCGGTGTAGCCGATCTTGATCACGTCGACGCCGGACTCGTAGCCGATGCGCGCCGCATAGGCGATCTCGTCGGGGGTGAAGACGATCTTTGCTCCGTCGGTGAAATCGCGAGGGTAGATATGCGCCACCACAGGCATGCCGTAGCGGGCCGCCGCATTCACCGAATCGGTCAGCCAGCGTATGTATTTGCCCTCCGTCGCGCCGCGCACCGGAATGGCCACGGCCAACGCATCGGCCCCCGCGCGCACCGCGTCCTCGGGCGTTGCGATCAACTCGCTGATGCGATCGTCCGCGGTGAAGCAGCCCGCCTGAATCACCAGGGAAGCTTTGCCCGCATATTGCGGCCACAGATGGCGCGCGGTGCCAGGCTGGATGCTGACGTAGTCGGGTTTGCCCGCCATGACGCGTGCGAGCGCACCCGGCAGGTCGGCAAGGCCGCCTTTGCGCACGTCGCCATAGCCGACGAAGTGGTCGACCGCGCCGCCAAAAAGGTTCCCCGATGGATGCGAGAAGAGGCGCGCGAGGCGCACCTTGGTTCCTAGGCTCATGAGTCCAAAATTCCCTGATCGGTTGATTTAAAAATGCTCGATCCAGTGTTTCCGAAAGAAAAAAGAAAAACAATCTTTCGAAAGCTTTCGAATCTCCATATTTTTCGGTAAGGTGAGCCGAGGCCGGCGCGATTGCTCGGCGCAGGCAGGCAGGGGCAGGGCAATGTTGTCGGAGCAGAGACGCCAATCGATCCTGGGCGAGGTGCAACGCAGCGGACAGGTTCGCATCAAGGACCTGTCGGACGGGTTTGGCGTGTCGGAGGTCACGGTGCGCTCCGACCTCGAAATACTGGACCGCAAGGGACTGCTGACCAAGACCCGTGGAGGGGCGGTGACCCGGACCACCGATTCGACGACGGCCGCGTTCGCCCGCCGGATGCAAACGAACCTCGACGCAAAGAAGCGCATCGCCCGGGCGGCGCTGGACCTGTTCGAGGACAACCAATCGGTCATCTTCGACGGCGGCTCAACCTTGATGCAACTTGCCATGCAGTTACCGCCGCTCAGCAATGTCGTGGTCGCGGCCACGGCCATGAATATCGTGCAGCATCTTATGCATCGTCCCGGGCTCGACGTTCATATGATCGGCGGCCGGGTCTATCCCGACACGGTGAGCACGCTGATCACCGATGCCGATACGGCTCTCGGCGGCCTGGTAGCGCATCAGGTCTTTGTTGGAGCGCATGCGATAGACTCGTCACTGGATGTGGTCGACGTGAACGAAGACATGGCGCGAACGAAGCGAAACCTCGTTCGCATGGCCCGGCGCGTTGTCCTGCTCGCCGATTCGAGCAAATGGGGCGTCAGCGGGACGTCCAAGGCATTTTCGCTGTCGGCCGTCGATGCGGTGATCACCGACGATGGCCTGCCCGGTCCAATACGCAGCGAGCTTGATAGGATCGGGGCCAAGGTGATCTATGCCTGAACCCATCCCGGTCTCTGATGCGCGACGGAAAGCGCGCATGACCCACGGGCTTCGCAGCGGCCGTCGGCCGTTTTTCATGCCGGTCATGTTCTCCTCCTTGCGCTGGCGGCCTCCCAGTGCACGCCAGAATTCTCATAAGCTCTATAAAAATTTTACGCGCGTCAACATTTAAAGTCCTGTATAGCGGATTGCGGGGGGTCGTGGGAACTGCAACGGTTGCGCAGCATGCCCTTGGCTTGAGAGGAAAGCTGGAAATGCACGGAAAATCAGAGACAAAGCTCGGCATCGGTGTCATCGGCTGCGGCAACATCTCGATGACCTATCTGCGCAATGCAGCGCTCTTCGGTGGTGTCGAGCTACGCGCCTGCGCCGACATTTCCGCTGACATGGCTGAGCTGCGCGCCAGGGAATACGGCATCCGCGCCCTGGGCGTTGACGCGCTGCTGGCCGACCCCGATATCGACCTCGTGCTGAACCTGACAATCCCGGCGGCGCATTTCGACATTTCGTTGTCAGCGCTCTCGGCGGGCAAGCATGTCTTCACCGAAAAGCCGCTGGCAACCTCTGCCGCCGACGGCCGCCGCCTTGTCGCCGAGGCCGCGAAGCGCGGCCTGCTGATCGGCTCGGCGCCGGACACATTCCTGGGTGCAGCCGGCCGCCGCGCGCGCCGGCTGATGGATGACGGCGCGATCGGCAAGCCGGTGACCGGCACCGCTTTCATGATGGGACGGGGCATGGAGCACTGGCATCCCAATCCGCAATTCTATTATCAGCCCGGCGGCGGTCCGGTGTTCGACATGGGTCCCTATTACCTGACCGTGCTGGTCAATCTGCTCGGGCCGGTCGAGCGCGTCATGGCGATGGCGACGCGCGGCCAGGAGGAGAGGCTGATCACGGCCGACGGGCCGTTCAAGAACACGACATTCAAGGTCGGCACGCCGACCAACATAATGTCGCTGCTCGAATTCCGTTCCGGCGCCACCGTCACCTTCGGCGCCTCCTGGGACGTGTTCAAACACTCCAACCATCCGATCGAACTGCACGGCACCGAAGGCTCGCTCAGGCTACCCGATCCCGACACGTTCGGCGGCACGGTCTCGCTGTCGGAACGTGGCGCCGATTGGGCCGATTTCGCCAGCAAGAACGAACTCTACGGCGCCCGCAACTGGCCCTATGCCGCGCCCGACCGTGCCAATTACCGCATGCTCGGCGTCGCCGATCTGGCGCGCGCGCTGGACGCGGGCAGAAAACCGCGCGCCTCGGGCGAGCTGGCGCTGCATGTGCTTGAGATCATGGAGGCGATCCTGGCCTCGGGCGAAAGCCGCGGCTCCGTCGCGGTCAACGGCACGGTCGACCAGCCGCCGCTGCTTGGCGAAGACGAAGCGGCAAGCCTGCTTGCCTGACGGGAGGTTCGTCCGTGACATTGCCACCGTCCCTGCCGACACTCGATCCGGAGGCCCGGCATGTGCTCGAACTCGGCAGCCAGGCCGGCGCGCCGCCGTTCGAAACGGGAACGCCTGAACAGGCGCGCCGTGCCTACAATGAGGGCTTCCCAAACTTGCAAGGCGAGCGTGATCCGGTAGCGGCACTCAGCGAGCGCATCGTCGCCGGACCCGGCGGACCACTTAGGCTCAGGATCTATCGCGGGCAGGGCGCGCCTTCGGCAGGCGCTCCGGCGCTGCTTTATCTCCATGGCGGCGGCTGGGTAATCGGCAATCTCGACTCGCATGACGAGATCTGCCGCTGGTTCGCCAACGAGGCGGGCGCAGTCGTCGTTTCCGTCGACTACCGGCTGGCGCCGGAACACAAATTCCCGGCGGCAATAGAGGATTGCCGCGCAACGCTCAACTTCATGCAAAGCGCCGCGGACGAACTCGGCATCGAGGCTGCCCGCATTGCGGTTGCCGGCGACAGCGCCGGCGGCAATCTCGCTACGGTGCTCGGCCTGCTCACGCGGGGGGACAAAAATCCGCCGGCAGCGCAGCTGCTGTTTTATCCCAACACCGATGCCGGGCAGACGACGGACAGCTATCGCCGCTTCGCCATAGGCTTTGGCCTGACCGCCTCGACCATGGCCTGGTTCCGCGACCATTATATCCGCAATGCCGCCGACATCGGCGACTGGCGTACCTCACCGCTGAAGGCGGAAAGCCTCGCCGGTGCGCCGCCCACCTTCATCGCCATCGCCGGTCGCGACATCCTTGCCGACGAAGGCGAGGCCTATGCCAGGCGTCTGCAGCAGGCCGGCGTGTCGGTCGTGCTGGAACACTGGCCCGGTCAGATCCACGGCTTCGTCTCGATGGGCCGTCACGGCCCGGCAGCGAGACAGGCGGTTGCCGCCGCCATTGCCGCGTGGCGAAGCTTCGATCCTGCCTTTGGAAAGGCTCAAGCGGACTGACGCATCACCAGGGCGGCGTCGAGGCTGACCTTCGGCGCGACGTTTGCCCTATCCTCGTTGAGCAAAGCGAGCAGAGTCTCGACGCTGCGCCCCGCCATGGCGGCAAAATCCTGCGCGATGGTGGTCAGTGCGGGGCAGGTGTAGCGGCTCAGCGGATGGTCGTCATGGGCGGCGATACGCAGGTCGCAATCGGCCTTGCGGCCGATCTTCAGCCCTTTCGCGAAGGCTGCCGCCATCACGCCGAAGGCCAGGCGGTCATTAGCACACAGTATGGTCTTGCCGGGCAGACCCCCGGTCTTGCCGGGCAGACCCCCGGTCTTGCCCGGCAGGCCGCTGGCCCCGAGCATCTGTTCCATCTGCTCGTAGCCGATGCGCTCGAAATCCCATGTGTAGTCTCGGGTGTTGCCGATAACCACCGGCTCCTGGCCAAGCTGACGCATCGCGGCGACGTAACTGTTCAGGCGCTCCGGCGAATTGTGATTGACATGCGGGATGTCGAAATAGATCGGGGCGTCGCCGGAGCGGCAGAGATAGTCGACGATGGTCGAGACACTCTGGGCATTGTTGTTGCCGACAAAGGGCGTGCCGCCTTCGAGATAGGTATCGAAATAGACGACCGGCATTGTCTGGGTCAGCTTCTCCAGCGTGCGCCGGTCCGAGCGCAAGCCGAGCGGCGCGATCAGCGCGCCCGAAACTTTCAGCGACAGGATGGTACGTGTCGCCTCCATTTCGAGCTCGGTAGAGCCATGCGAGGAGATGACGATCGGCCAGTAGCCCTCGTCGCGCAGCCGAAGTTCGATGCGGCTGACCATTTCGGAATAGAAGGGGTCGGTGACCGTCGGTACGACAATGCCGATGGCGCGGGTGCGCTTGCGGTTGAGGTTGCGGGCAAACAGATTGGGCTGGTAGTCGGATGAGCGCAACGCCTCTTCGATGCGCTTGCGCGTTGCCGGCTTGACGCTGGTCGGATCGTCGAAATATTTCGACAGCGTCGGCCTGGAGACGCCGCAGGAGCGGGCGAAATCCTCCATCGTCTTGTGCGTCATTGGCATTCAATCCTCGTCTGGCACGCGCCAGAACCTCGGTCATCCCTTGACGCTGCCCACGGTCCTGCAGCCGGCGCGTCCGCCACGCAACGGCAGACGAAATTTACAGGAAACGTCAGTGGGTTCAACGCGCAATAACAGATTATACCGTGCGTAAATTTGTTCAATTGACGCGAAAATTGTCGCGCATCAAAGTCTCGGTCACAAAGAGCGCTGAAAAGTCCAGGCACCATGACACAACAGATCGATCGGCTTCTTTCCCAGCTATATCGTCGGCTCGATGCCGCCGCGATTGTGATCGGCGATGCTATCGATCCGCGCTATGGCGACGACCTCTCCGGCAAGGGCGGCGGCCAGCCCGAACTGGTCTTGCGTCCGCGCAACGCCGCCGACGTCGCCGAAATCCTGCGCCTATGCAGTGGTATCGGCCAGAAGCTGGTCGTCCATGGCGGCCGCACCGGGCTGGCCGGCGGCGCGCGCGTGCAGCCGGGCGAAGCGGTGCTGTCGCTGGAGCGCATGACCGCGGTCGAAGCGCCCGACGGCGCCGCGGCAACCATCATCGCGGAAGCCGGCGCGCCGCTGCAAATGGTGCAGGAAGCGGCCGATGCGTCCGGCCTGATGTTCGGCGTCGATATCGGCGCGCGCGGCACGGCGACGGTCGGCGGCAACATCGCCACCAATGCTGGCGGCATTCGCGTGCTGCGCTACGGCATGTACCGCGCCCAGGTGCTGGGGCTGGAGGCCGTGCTTGCCGACGGCTCGATCCTGACTTCGTTGCGTGGCCTGGCCAAGGACAATTCGGGATACGATCTCAACCAGCTTTTCATTGGCAGCGAAGGCACGCTGGGCGTGGTTACTCGCGCCTGCCTGCGGCTGCATCCCAAGCCCGCCACCGAGGTTGCCGCCTTTTGCGCCCTTGGCTCGCTGGAGGCGGCGATTGCGTTGCTGGGGTTGCTCAAGCAGCGGCTCGGGCCCTTGCTTCGGCCTATGAGGTAAACTTCTCGCCGCTCTACGGCGCCATGATTGCCGGCATGGCGGCGCCGGCGCCGCTGCCTGTCGGCGCGCCGGTCTATGTGCTGGCCGAGATCCAGGGCAGCCAGGCCGAGCTGGACGGCGAGCGTTTCGCTTCGGTGCTGATGCAGGAGGTCGAGGACGGCATCGTCGACGACGTGGTCGTCTCGCAGTCGCCACGCGAATTCCGTGCGCTATGGGATGTGCGCGAAGAGGCTAACCGATTCCTGTTTGCGATCGAGGGAATGCTCTGCGTCGACATCAGCATCCCGTTGGCGGCCATGGCGGATTTCCTGCGCAACGCCGAAGCCGCGATCCACGCCGTCGACAGCAGCGCCGAGATCTACGTCTTCGGCCATCTCGGCGACGGCAATCTGCACTATCAGGTCGACACCACGGAACCGGCGGCCGCCTATGAGATCATCTATCACGGGGTAGCGGCATGCGGTGGCGCCGTCTCGGCCGAGCACGGCATCGGCCTCGACAAGAAGAAATGGCTGAACCTCGTGCGCAGCGACGCCGAACTATCAGCCATGCGCCGGCTGAAGGTGGCGTTCGATCCGCACAACATTCTCAACCCAGGGCGGATTTTCGATATCATTTGATCGCCAGGAGGATCTAGCTTGCAACTGGCGAGAGCAGCGCGTGGAAGCCGACCGTTCTCATCTGCTCGACGCCGTCCAGAGTCATATTTCCCGCGACATAGACGATGATTGCCAGACCGAGCCAGCCGATCCAGCGATACCTGGCAAGCAGCGCCGCCACCAGCGTCGAGGCGACCGCCATCAGAACCACCGACAGGATGAGACCGAACACCAGCGCATTCATGTCGTGGGCGGCGGCGCCCGCCACGGCCAGCACATTGTCCAGCGACATCGAGACATCGGCGACGACGATCTGCAGGATCGCGGTGCGCAGCGCCTTGGCCGGCCGCGCCGTCGCAAGTGCTGCGGCTTCATTGTCGACGTCCTCGCCGTCGCCGGCCGAGCGCAACTCCTGGAACATGTTCCAGCACACCCAGAACAAAAGCATGCCGCCGACCAGCATGATCCCAGGAATTTCCAGCAGCTGCACCGCGATCACGGCAAAGACGATGCGGATCACCGCCGCCGCGGCAATGCCGGCGATGATCGCCTTCTGCCGCAACGCCTTGGCGAGGCCTGCGGCCGCCATGCCGATCACCACGACATTGTCGCCAGACAGCACAAGGTTGATGGTGATGACTTCCAGATAGGCGGCGACAGTCGTCTGGTCGAAACTCATAAAGCGGTCTCCCCGGAAGGCTCCGGCTGGTTGCGGCGGATCGGACCGATGTCTGCGCAAACGCGAAGACAGCTGATTTGAGTGCAGCCCGGCGTTGAAACAAGACGCCAGCGCGGCCAATCGGTCCTCATCCACGGAATTCATCGCCGGTTCGTGATTTCCGACCAGAAATGCCCGTCCCAGAATGCCCATCATGGAAGGAAGACAAAAGCGTTCCGCTTGCCTATCAATATTGCCGACCAAAGGAGAGACGAGCATGAGCAAGACGGCACTGATTTTCTGGGGCGGATGGGAAGGCCACACGCCGGCTCGCAGCGCCGCTGTCGTCAGCGAGATATTGACGGGGCATGGCTTCGAAGTGCGGATAGAAGAGGGCACATCGGCGCTCGCCGATCCGCAGCTCCCGGCCATCGATCTGATCGTGCCGGTGATCACCATGTCGACGATCGATAAACCGGAGCTGCAAAACCTCACCGCCGCCGTCAGCGGCGGGACCGGCCTTGCCGGCTTCCATGGCACCATGGGCGACAGTTTTCGCAACGAACCGGCCTATCAGTTCATGACCGGCGGCCAATGGGTCGCGCACCCCGGCGACATCATCGACTACCGTGTCGACATCATCAGCGACGATCCGATCGTCAGGGGTATCGAGGGTTTCGCCTACCATTCCGAGCAGTATTACATGCATGTCGACCCGAGCAACGAGGTGCTGGCGACGACGACGTTCAGCGGTGAGCATCTCGACTTCATCGACGGCGTCGTCATGCCCGTGGTCTGGAAGCGCCGCTATGGCAAGGGCCGCGTCTTCTTCAGCGCGCTCGGCCACACCGCGGATGAGTTTTCCGTGCCGCAAATGCGCACCATTCTCGAGCGTGGGGTGCTGTGGGCCAGCCGATCGGCCTGATCCCGGGCTTGGCGTCAAGCTGAGCGCAGTGGGACGGATTGCTTATAGCGATCGTCCAGTTCCGCGAAGCGGCGCTCCCGACACTGCTGGGGGCGCGCTGGCGAAGGAATCGCCAATGCCATGACACTCGAGCCGTATCGTTCGACGGGCGGCTTTTCGGAGGATTGGATGGCGTCGGGATACGGGAAAGTAGAAGACTCTAATTCTCTCTGAATCCTCGATTGAGCGAGTCGCGAACCGGCGCCAGCATATAGTCGAGCAGTGTGTGCTCGCCAGTCAGGATCATCACTTCGGCAGGCATGCCGGGCGACAATTTTACGTCATGGAGGGTTGCGAGGTCAGCCATATCGACTTTGATCTTGGCGAGAAAATAGGGTTCTCCGGTCCTCTCGTCCGTCAGCCGGTCGGCCGATACCGAGGTGAGCAACCCGTGGATTTGCGGAAGATGCCGTGTTGGATAGGCTGACAGCACAACGCGTGCCGGCATGTCCGGATGCACCATGTCGATGTCCCGCGGCTTGATCCGTGAATCGATGACCAGGTTGGACCCATTCGGAACGATATCGAGGAGGGGCTGGCCGCTGGAAATCACGCCAGATTCAGTTGTGACACGCACGTTCATCACTGTTCCCGCGATCGGCGCGACAATGTCAGTCCTGGCCAGCACATCCTGACGCGAGGGTAACAGGCTCCGCAATTCGGCCAGATCGCCGCGCACCTTGCCAAGATCCTCGTTCGCTTTCTCACCATCCTGTTGCCGCAAATTGAGAAGCTGCAGCTCGGTCTCGCCGATCTGCTGTTCGTTGCGCGCGACCTGCGACCGGTTCGACGCCTGGCTCGCTCGGATGTCGGCCTGGGCACGCTGCAGCGCAAGGATCCGCGGCAGGCGCTCCAATCCCTTTTTGTACATTTCCTGTGCCGAAGCGATCTCGCGGTCGATCAGCCCCAGTTGCTCCTCCTCGGCTGCGATCACTTCCCTGGACCCGGTGATTTGCTCCTCTATCTGCCGTATCCGCTTGTTGAGGATCTGCTCGCGCCCCTCGCGAGTGGCAAGGCGGCTGCGAAGCAGTTCCTGCTCTTCAGCGGCCACTTTCTGCCCGGCCTGGTTGTCAGCCGATGTCAGTTCCTTGGGAAAAATGATCTGATCTTCTCCGGCAACCTCCGCACCCAAGCGCGCTTCGACCGCCAGCAAGCGAATGTAGCGCTCATGCAGCTCGTCGTAGCGGCCCTGTGCATCGGTCGTCTTCATGCTTATCAGAACCTGGCCCGCTGTGACCTTGTCGCCATCCCGCACGTGGATCATCCCGATGATGCCGCCCTCCAGATGCTGAACGGTCTTCCGGTAGCCGTCCGGGCTGACGATGCCGGGGGCCACGATGGCGCTGGCCAGGAGGGCCACGTCTGACCAGAGGGCGATGCCGCCGACAAAGAACAGCGCGGAGAAATAGCCGAGTATACGCGCTGGACGCGTCCGGCGATTCAGGTCGCGCTTGCTATCGCGATATGCAGACGAACGCCGCCGGACAAGCCCGACAAGCCCGACAAGCACGAGCACGAACAGCGCGGTGGCAGTTGCAGCCAGCGCGGCGCGCGCCGGCACGTCCAGGCTGTCGAAACGGTTCGAAGCCGCCGCAGCTAGATCTCCAGCAGCGACAACTAACCTGTCCAGCACGTCACGCAGGCTGGCCATCAGCATGTCCATCATCTTCGACAGGTCGCTAAATCGGTCGCTCATGGCTCACTCCGCCGCCTTCAATTTTGCCGGAACGACGACGCTGGTCTTGTCTTGCCCGGACGACGGCACGGCAGTCGGTTTGCGGTGACCGCCCAGCGCGCCCAGCACCTCGTCGCGCGTGCCGAACATCTTAACGGTGCCGTCGTGCATGAAAACGACATGATCCGCCGTACGCAGCAGGTTCGTCTGGTGGCTGACGAGAATGACGGTGCAGCCCCGTTCCTTCAAATGGTGAAGAACATTGAACAGAGCCATTTCACCATCGCCGTCGAGGCCAGTGTTCGGTTCGTCGAGCACGACGAGCGCGGGATTGCCGAATAGCGCCCGGGCGAGAGCGATGCGCTGACGTTGGCCACGCGAGATTCGCGCCCCATGCGGCCCCACCTCCGTTTGATAGCCATTTGGCATCCGCAATATCGTCTCGTGGATACCTGCGGCCTGCGCCGCGGCGATCACTGCGGCACTATCGACATCGCGCAAGCGCGCAATGTTGTCGGCGATCGTTCCCGGAAACAGCTCGACCTGCTGCGGCAGGTAGCCGATGTGCATTCCAAGCTGGTCCGAAGGCCAACTCGCGAGCTCTGCGCCGTCCAGCCTTACATGACCGAGCGAAGGCCGCAACGTTCCCACCATGAGGCGGCAAAGTGTGGTCTTGCCGGAACCCGACGGACCAATCACGCCGCAGGTCTCGCCGGCCTCGACGTTGAAGGATACTTTGTTCATCAGGGCCTGCTGTGTACCCGGCGCATGGTAGTGTGCGTTCTCGAGCCTTAGCCGGCCTTGCGGGCGGGGTAAGGTCACTTCACCGCCCTGCCTAGAATTGGTGTCCGCGAACAGGCGCATGAGGTTGCGACGCGCGGTGCGAGCGGTAACCAGGCTGCGCCAGGCTCCGATCGAGCGTTCTATCGGCGCAAGCGCGCGGCTCAGCAGTACCGATGCCGCGATCATCGATCCGGCCGTCAGTTCGCCGCGCAAGACAAAGTAGGCGCCAAGTCCCAGCACGGCCACTTGCAGGGCCATGCGCAGCGAGCGCGACAGGCTCCCGATGCTGGTCGTGCGACCGAGAAGTTGCGCCTGGATGGTCATCAACGACTGCTGCTTTTCTTCCCAGCGCTGCAGCGCCGAGCCCGACATGCCGAGCGAGCGCAACGTCTCAGCGCCATCGATGTATTGGCCGGCCGCGACCTGGTTGCGACGCAGCTCTGCCGACGTTTCCTGGCTCCTGCGGCGGGTAAAGAAATCATTGGCGAGCGCGCCGCAGAACAAAAGGATCGCCCCGATGAGTCCGAGCACGCCCAGTGCTGGGTGCAGAAGCCACATGAAAGCCAGGAAGACGGGCGTCCACGGCGCGTCGAGAAAGGTCAGCATGCTGTCGCCACCGACGAAACCGCGCAGGTCCGCTACGTCCTTCAGGCCGGCCTCGACGTTGCTACCCGCGAGGCGAGCCTCCATGGCTCGTTCGATCACCGGGACGTTCAACTGGTCGTCGAGCCATTGGCTGATATGGCCGAGGATCATGCGGCGGGCTTGTTCCAAAAGGCCATAGACGGCGATCGCGCCGATCACCGCCAGGGTGAGCCACACCAGCGTGTCGATCGACCCGCTCGACAGCACCCTGTCGTAGATCTGCAGCATGTAGACGGTGCTGGCGAGCATCAGGACGTTTGCAAGCAGGCTGAAGATGAGCAGGGCGGGCGCCTGGCGCCGGGCCAGATGCATTACCTCTTCGAACTGCGGTCTTGGCTGCGGCACGGCTCGCCCCCCATTGTGATGCTTTGGATTGTGCCGGCCGGGCGCCAGGAAAGGCGCCCGCCCGGTGTCGGGTCAGATGATGCCGTCCGGGGCGTCGACATGGACCGAGAACGTGTCGGTAAAGCTGTCATTGTCGCCGTCGACGAGATTGGCCGTGAAATCCAGGTCGAGCGGCGCCGGGTTGGACTCCTGCTCGAGCGAGAACTGAATCACGGGGATCTTGACGGTGCCCACGCCCATGATGAGCTGGACCGCCTCGATCTGCTTCGCGCCGCCGTCGATCTCGAAGTACTTCCCGCCCTCCGCGACGTCAGGAATGAGCGGGTCGTGGCGCGGGGCATTGCTGAGCATGCCCGCCGTCACGTCGGTAGGACCGCTGACGGTACCGTCCGTATAGTAGACGATGTAATAGAGGTCTTCCGTAGCCGGGTTGTAGCCGCCGACGGAGTTGTCGATATAGACCGTGACCTTATCCACGTCTTGCTGGGGATTGACCACGAAGCTCTCGTCGCCCGAGGTGATTGAGGTGCCGGCGAACAGCGGGGTACCCCCGCTCTTGCCGTCGAGGTTGTTGTTGTTGACGCCGATGCCCGAAGTCGACACGTTCATCTTCGATGAGCTGTTGATCAGGCTAGTGGCACCATACCCCTCCAGCGTTGCCTCGGTAGGGTCATTGTTGACCAGGTCTTCGATGTCGTTCGGGAAACTGCCCGCCCCATTCTCCAGGGGAGCGGTCACCAGATTGCTGAAGAAGATGACGTCACCGTCGTGACCGGTCGGCGGGAATTGCAGCGTCTGCACCGCGTCCGGACCGCCCGCCTTCAGCGAACCCTGTGTGGTGTCGAAGGTCGTGATCGTTCCGGGAGGGGTGTCGACGTCAAGGTCGTAAGTGCCGTTGACCGGATCGAAGGTCAGTGTGAAGTCCACGTCTTCAGCCGTGCCGTCGCCGTTGAAGTCATCGTGGATCGAGCCTGTGAAGGTGTAAGGGTCTGCCGCGTCCGGTGTCAGGGATAGGCCCGACGTTACCGTCGGGTTGGAGTCGATTGTATAATCGTCCAGCGTTACGCCCAGCAGGTTGAACCCGTCGGCGCCTGGGTCGTGCGTCCAGGTGCCATGGGCGCCACTGTCGTAGTCACCGGTTGCGTTCTCCACAGCAATTGCCGGCCCGGTGTCTTCGAAGGTGAAGGCACCGCCTATGTCGACCGAGGTGTGCGCGCTGTCGCCGTCGCCGTCGGTTGCGGTTGCGGTCAGGCTCACCAGGTTGGCGGCAAGGATGACCGGAGTGTCCGCCTCTACGGGATCGGTTGGATCGCCATGGACAACCGCACGCGACTGGTCGAGGGTCACGTTGCCGTCGGCATCGACCGAGATGCGGAACACCTCATCCGTGCCGGCAGTGCCGACGATGTCGCCGCCGACAACATTGAGAAGCACCTCAAGGCCGCTGAGCGTATCGAACACGCCGCTGGCGACGTTACTGCCGCCGCCGAGTACATCCAGCGTGTAGGTCACATCGTCGGTGGCCGCTGGTCCATCGACGCCAAAGTTCGGCGTGAACAGCGCCGCGAAGCTGGTCGAGTCGTCGGTAACGAAGTCCGAATCGCCGACCACCAGGGTCGGTACGTCATTGCCGGACGGCACGATCGATGGGCCGTCATCGTCGAAGTTGATCAAGGAGCCGACCTCTGCGCTGGCGACGTTGGTCTGATCTGTGCCGAAATGCACTTCCTTGACATCGAAATAGTCTTTTTGCTCGTCAATGTTCTTGATAGTGAAGCGGTCAAAGGTTGCGTCTGCGGTGAAATCGACCGTCACACCCTCGCCGACATTGTGAAGGATCACTCCCAGGTTGGTGTAATCAACCGTGATGCCCAGGGTGGCGGCATCCGTTACCACGCCGTTCAGCTTGAAAGTCACTGAGGCGATGTTGACTTCCGCATCGTTGTCATCACCCGGTAACGTGGCGCCTTTCGCGTTGTCATCATTGTTGTAGGCGTGGACCTCTATGTCAGCCACGGTATGGGTCGGAGTAGACTGCGAAATCGAGAAACCCGCGGTGGAGACGGTCTCGATGTGATCTGTGTAGTTCGGCGCGGTCGGCGTGTTGGTAAAGTTCTTGCCGGCGCTCTGGGTGCCGCCGTTGATCAGGTCGATCTGAAGCTCACGGCCAAAGCGCACGTCTTGTGATGAGACGCCCAGGCCTTGCGTGCTGACATTGACTTCAGCCTGTACGCCATTGTCATGAGCCGTGACCAGGATCTTCTGCGTGCTCGCCGTGTCAGCGTCGAGGATATACCACTTGTTGTGTCCGGGAGGGGCGTCACCAAGCGAGCTGAAATTCAGGACGCTGGTCCCGGTGACCGAGGCGTAGACTAGCTGATCCAGATCGATTAGATCGACGTCCGCGTTGTCAGGGTCCGGATTCATCAACGCCACGTACTGGACCAGGTACAGGTCCGCGTCGCC
This sequence comes from Mesorhizobium sp. LSHC412B00, assembly GCF_000503035.1. Classification (NCBI taxonomy): domain Bacteria; kingdom Pseudomonadati; phylum Pseudomonadota; class Alphaproteobacteria; order Hyphomicrobiales; family Phyllobacteriaceae; genus Mesorhizobium; species Mesorhizobium sp. LSHC412B00. The sequence goes on from NZ_AYWB01000006.1 coordinate 207,543, forward strand.
GTCCAGCGCAAACGAGAAGGCGAGGGGATCGAGTAATGGATCGGGCTCGCCAACTGAGGTCGGGTCAGAGGTCCCAATGACGCCGATCACGACGTCTGCATTGTTCGGGTCTTGGAACAGCCAGACATAATTGCCATCGACCGTCCGGATGCCGGTGACCGCGCCGTCGGTGGGTGAAAACGCAGTTCCCGAAGAGTCCTGGGCGAGAACGACCGAGGTGATGGTCTCCCCTGGGTCCGCAGAGGCCACCACGAAGTCCTCCTTGAAGGCGACCTCCAGCGCGGTGCCAAGATTCAGCAGATATTGCAGCGTGGTGTTGGTGCTGTACAGCGGATCGGATGGGTCAATATCATTGTCCGTGAGGCCAGCGCTCTCATCGATGATGATGTCATGAGCTGTGATGTCGATTGCCATGGAGATTCTCCCCTTTTTGAACAACATCAAGAAAAGGGGTTCACCCCCACCCGATGTCGGATGCACCTACCCCAGGGCATCCGCCGGCGCACAGAATTGCGGCCGTTTATCCTCCATTGTGCCGCCGACGCAGAGGACGCGTCCATTCGCGGTTCGATAGTGTTATGGTGAATGCCCCTACCTGATCGAACGATATACATCCTTCGAAAGATCGAGCCGCGACAGGCGCTCGCGGGCAACCGCGTTGGTATGGATCGATCGATATGCCGTGGGTTTCCGGCCTTTTGTCGGCATCTTGTCGACGCAGCCTGCCTTGCCAGCTCGCCGAAGGTAGGATCAAAGCCCGCTTTTGTGACTTGGTCCCAGATGGTCGGAAGCTTCGCCAAAAGTCGCCCAGGCGAGTTCCGCCCTGCTGCCGAGGCGGAGCTTCTCGTAGACGTGATGCAGGTGCATCTTCACCGTGCCTTCGGATACATGCAGTCGCTGCGCAATGATCTTGTTGCGCAGGCCGCGTGAAACAAGGCCGGCGACTTCCGTCTCGCGTCCAGTAAGCTTTGGCGCGCGCTGAGGCAGCGATCTCGGCGTCAGCAGATGCTGGAGGATATGGTCGTCGACCCACTTTCGGCCGCCTGCCACTGCATTGGCGCATTCGACAAGGTAGCTGTGGCTGATGCCGTCCATCAGCAGGCCGTCGGCATCGAGCTTGGGGATTTCGTTGAAGTCGAATCCGCCGTTTGGCTGCAGGATGTAGATGATGCCCAAAGGGCTGCTGGTGGCTCTCAGCCTTGCGGAAAGGCCGGCCGTCTGCCGGTCCACACCATCCAACCCTATGATGACAAGATCGGGCCGGTGGCGCTCCACCAAGGGGAGAACCTCAATCGTGTGGTGGCATTCTGCGACAACGCTGTGTCCCGCCTTCCGCAAAACCCACTCCAGACCGGCGAGATACACCCCCCGCGGGTCCGCGACTACCAAGCTCGACATGGGAACACGTCCGTAAAAAACGCAACGAACTTTGTTTAATATGTCAAGAAACCAGAGCTTCGGTCGATTGTCAAGGAGTTGCTAATATTGTAGTATATTCAAGGCTATGAATGGCATTTTCTGCGTTCGACAGGCCCGCCGAAGCGCTCGTGATCGCGCAAGGCGCCTCTGGATTTGACGCCTGTTAAGCTGCCAGTGATGACGGATTTTTGAGCTGTCTTCTCCCCTTGGGCAGACAGGCGGAGCTACTCGCAAAGCCAAATCATATGTTCTATGCTCGCTGGCATCACTGCGTTCGACAGCCGTGATCGGAACTGAGGTCTGTTGTCCTGAGGCGGGGCATCAATGTTCGAGGTCGGCGGATTTTTTCGGCAACGAATGCCGTTCTCAAAGGGCCGGCGCATCGTCGGCGCCCTTGCTCTCGTCGCCGCTGTATTCGGGCTGTTGCTGCTCGCACCGGAAGTGGCGAATGCGAAGCCGAACTGGACGCTCGATCCGGCGAATTCGACGCTCACCTATCAATCGGTGAAGAAGAACACCATTGTCGAAACCAACAAGATCAGGAACCTCTCGGGCACGCTGACATCGGATGGCGCCGCCAAGGTCACGTTCGACCTCAACTCGGTCGACACCGGCATCGACCTTCGCAATGTCCGCATGCGCTTCCTGTTCTTCGAAACCTTCAAATTCCCGACGGCGGAAGTGACGGCGAAAGTCGATCCCGCCGCTTTTGCTGATCTCGCCACCAAACGGCGCATGAGCGCGCATATCCCGTTTCGCCTGAGCCTGCACGGCGTCGACAAGGACCTTGAGGCCAATGTCGTGGTCACCATGATCACCGACAGCATGGTGTCGATCGCCTCGGAGGCGCCGGTCGCCGTGCATGTCGAGGATTTCGGCCTGTTGCCCAACATCGAAAAACTCCAGCAGGCGGCCAATGTCAGCAGCATCGTCCCGACGGCTTCGGTGTCGTTCGACTTCGTCTTCACCGCTGATGGCGCCAAGCCTGCGGCCACGCCTGCCGTCGCGGCCCCAGCCGATGCCGGGCCGGTCGCCACAGATGCAGGCAAGACGTCCTTCAGCGACGATGAATGCCTGAACAGGTTCGAGGTGCTGTCGCGCACCGGCGCCGTCTATTTTCGCCCAGCCAGCGCTCGGCTCGATGAAAAGAGCCGCCCACTGCTGGCCGAGGTGGTCGGCGTCGTCGGCAAATGTCCGAAACTGAAGGTCGAGGTTTCGGGCCATACCGATTCCGACGGGTCGCCGACGGCCAACAAGAACCTGTCGGAACGGCGCGCCAAGGCGGTCGCCGACGCGATCATCGCTGCGGGCATTCCATCGGCGCAGATCACGGCTTCCGGCTATGGCGAGGAAAAGCCGGTGGCGCCGAACGATACGCCGAAGAACAAGGCGCTGAACCGGCGGATCGAGTTCTCCGCCACGCCGCTCGCCAACTGAGCCGGTCCTTAACTGAGAAGGCCCGTCAACCGAAAAGGAATCCGGTGCGTTTGGACATGATTGCAAGTTGCGGCAACTTCATGCGCGGCATCGGCCTCGCGGTGCTGGCGCTTGCGTTGACCATGACCATTACCATGACCGCGGCCAGTGCCGAACGCCGCATCGCCCTGGTGCTCGGCAATTCCCATTACCGGAACGCGCCGGTGCTGCCCAATCCGGTGAACGATGCGCAGGCAATGTCCGATCGCCTGAAGGGGCTGGGCTTCGAAATCGTCTCCGGCCTCGATCTCACCAAGGCGCAGACGCAGGAAAAGATCGCGCAATTCGCGCGGCAGGTGCGTGGCGCCGATATCGCGCTGTTCTTCTATGCCGGTCATGGCCTGCAGGTCTCGGGCAGGAATTACCTGCTGCCTGTCGATGCGGCGCTGGAGGACGAGACCTCGCTCGACTTCGAAGCCGTGCAGGTGGACTTCATCCTGCGGCAGATGTCGCGCGAGACCAGCATCAGGCTGGTGTTCCTCGACGCCTGCCGCGACAACCCGCTCGCCGATGTGCTTGCCAAGGAGACTGGCGGCGACAGCACGGCAAGCAGCGGCCTTGCCGAAATACCGATCGAGAATGGCGGCGCCGGCACGCTGGTCGCCTTCGCTGCCAGTCCCAACCAGCTCGCCTATGACGGACCGGGCGAGCACTCGCCATTTTCGGCGGCGCTGCTTGCCCATATCGGCGAGGTCAACGTCTCGATCACCGAAGCGATGAACCGGGTTACGTCGGATGTGTTCAAGGCCACAGCCGGACGCCAGCGGCCCTGGATCAACGTTTCGCTGACCACCGATGTCGTGCTTCACAAGGTCGATCTCAAGGCGCCGCTGATCGTCGGCGATTCCGGCGCGGCTGCGCCCGAAGGCGATACGCAGGCGCGCACCGGCGCGGCCGCCAATCCGCCGGGTGCGGACGCCGGCGAGCAGGCGCTGGAACAGCTGCGTGAGGAAATTCCGAAGCTGGGCTCGGACGCGCCAGTCCTTTTCGACGTTCCGGTCAATTTCGGCGACCCGGCGATCGACGGCAAGAGCATCGCCCAACTCATCCAGGGCAAGCCGCACTTCAGTCCGGTCGAGGGCCTGGAAAAGTCCGTCTGGGACAACCAGTGCAGCAACTGTCATCAATGGACCGAGGAGCGGCTGTGCGACCAGGCCAAGACCTACGTCACCAATGATGTCTCGGTGTTGCGCCTGCAACACCCGCTGGGCACGCGCTTCAAGGTGGCACTCGGCAAATGGGCGCAAAACGGCTGCAAATGAGACCGCCAACAATGGGTTGGATCAGATTTCAATGAAATCTCATCACGTCCAGAGCAATCAGGCTCGGCGCAGCGCCTCGGTTTCGGCCAGATGGATGCCCATCTCGACAAAGGCGGTGAGCACGGAGAAACGGTCCGCCACCGCAACCCGCGCCAGTCCGGCCAGTATGCCGGCATTGACGGCATGCGCAGCCGGCAGCGGCCGCAGCCTCGACCCGTTGGTCTGCGGCGTCAGGCCATTGATGTGCCGTTGCGCCGCTAGCGCGATCCAGCCGGCAGGCGTGTGCTGCTGCCTCATCGCCGCCCCGGCGACAGCCTCCCGGCGGCTCGCATTGTTGGGGTCGCCGACCCAGTCCTGGATCAGGGCCAGCGTTGCGAGATCCTGCTCTTCGAGCAGCTCGGTCAGATGCCCAAGGCACTCATGGCCCCACCAGATTGCGGCCCGGTCAGGCAGGAGATAGGCGCAAAAGGTAATCGCTTCCTCGGGGATGCGCCCGGCCATCAGCCGGCGGCAGAACTCGAGCGAGGGTTGGTCGGTCGGAACGGCCGTCATGTCCCGAGCGACAGCCGTGTTCGCGGCGAAGAGATCGCGTGCGGTCTGGAATCGAAGCCCGTTGACCATCGCTGCTGTTATCCTCCCCCAGCCCTCACTCAACCCGCCTGCGAGGCGCGGGTCAAGTCTGTCGACCACCACATGTCCATGACGTTGTTCACAGACAAACGCCTCACGGTTTGGTATATTCCACAGCCGACCGTGATCTCGACAGATCATTGTCGAACAGGAAGAGTTGGCCCGGATCCATGGATCGGGCCTGAGTGAAAATCGGATGCTCGAAACGGGAGTAACCGTTATGCAGCGGCACATTTCAGTCTTGGCATTGGCGACCGTGCTTTTCTCGACTCACGTCTATGCCGACCCACTTCAGAAATCGGAAGACATTGTGAAGTTCTTTGCCGGCACGATCGATCACGGCGCGGCACGCGGGATTTGTGTCGGCACCGAGGACGAGTGCAAGAGCAAGACCGGCCAGAAAGAAAAGCCTCCGGAGAAGACCGGCCTCGATATGCTGATCAATTTCAGCCTGGATTCGTCCGAGCTCGACGCCAAGGCGCGCAGCGAACTCGACGAATTCGCCAAGGCGCTGAAGGACGATCGGCTGAGCAAGCTGTCCTTCGTCGTCGAAGGCTATACCGACGCATCCGGCTCGGCGACCTACAATGAGGGGCTGTCGCAGCGCAGGGCGCAGTCGGTGACGGCCTTCCTCGAATCCAACGGCATCGAAGCCACCCGCATCAAGGCGGTCGGTCTCGGCGAGGCCAATCCACGCAACCCCGACCCCTACGATCCCGTCAATCGCCGGGTCGAGATGCGGATCAAGGCGCAGTAGCGTCGCCGGCTGCGTTTTCCGGCCATCAACGCCGCGCGTCCAACGGACACGCGGCGTTTTTGTCGTTCGATGTGATCGATCAGTTCTTGAGCACGCCGCCGACCGCTACGCCGGTGCCGAAGATCAGCGCCTTGGTCAGGAAATCATTGTTGTCCCGCGGCGGCGGCTCATCCTCGCGCACGACCTCCCGGTTGCGCCTTTTCTGCACGAACTGCTGCTGTCGGCGCGGCTTCTGGGCGTACTGCTTCTTGCGTGGCTTTTCCGCCACCGGCTTCAGCGTGCGGGCCTTCTGCACCATCTGTTTTTTCGGCTTGTCCACGCCGGCCTGGTCGGCCTCATGCTTGGCACGCACGGCCTCCATCATCGGATCCGTCTGGATAACCAGGAATGCCAGTTGCTCGCGCGTCAGGAAGGTGGTCGGAGGCAGCCCGTTCCCCTCTTGCCAGTCGCCGATCGCTTGCCGGGTCTTGGCGCCGATATTGCCGTCAACGCGGCCAAGTTCGTTGCCCAGCGCCTCGACGCGCAATTGCAGGTCGATGCGGCCCTGGCGATCGAGACCGATCGCGTTCTCCGTCGCCTCGGTGCCCAGCACCTTCTTCATGTCGTCCGAAATGCCGACCGAGGTGCGCACGGCAGAACCCGAGTTCGCTTCGTCGGCATCGAGCGCTGCCACCTGCCGTTCCTGGGCTTTCGGATCGTTCAGCGCATCGATGTTGAGCCGCGCCACCGTGGCGAAGCGGCCATTCGGGAACTGTTCGAGATAGGCTTCGTAGAATGGCGCGGTGTTGCGCTTCGAGGCCTCGTCCCAAAGCCGCTGCTCGACTTCCCACGAAGGCGGTTCGCTGGTGACGGGGGCAGGGGCGGGCGCTGTCGCGGCGTTCGCGTCGTCGGCGGCCGGTTTTGCCACCGGCACGGCTTCGGCGGCCGGTTTGCCAAGGAAAACCTCGCGGCCCAGCGATGCGTTGTGCCATGGCCGCTGGCGGCCTTGCGTGGTCTCGGCCACTTCGCCGCGCACCCGCGTCAGCGCGCTCTGGATCTCGATGCCGGGTTCGGTCAGGTGCCTGGCGAGCGCGGTCGAGTAGGGGCTGTCGACGCCGTTGCCGTCAAAGGCGATGGCGCCCGGGTCGGTGGCATAAGCAATCAGGATGCCGCCGGTGCCGACGCCCTCTGATTTAGGGTCGATCGGCGCCAGGCCGGTGCCCAGCGCGGTGGAGCGGGTCTTCGGCATCGCGGCCGCCAGTGTGCGTGCCAGCGGATTGTCGCGGCAGGCATCGAGGATGATGACGCCGACCGCCGGGTCGGGTGGCAATGCGGCCATGAAGTCGTCGATCTGGACGGTGCGGGTCTTGAGATAGGCAGGTGACGTCAGTTCGGCGTCGACCGGGATCAAAAAGTTCTTGCCGTCGACCTGCATGCCGTGGCCGGCATAGAAAATGACGGCGAGGTCGGCATCGTAGGACTGCTCGGTGAATTTGCTGATCAGGCTGTGCATGCCGGCATTGTCCTGGTCGACGCCCTCGATCACCTCGAAGCCGGCATTGCGCAGCGTCGATGCGATGAGATGCGCGTCATTGGCCGGATTGGGCAATTCGACGGCATGGACGTATTTGCTGTTGCCGATGACCAGCGCGACGCGTTTGACGCCACCGGCATCCGGCGCCGCCGCCTGGACGGTGCCAAGCGCGGTCAGCATTAACAGAAAAAATCCGCTCAAAAGGACGGCAAACGCTTTCATGGGATCGGCCCTCCGCCCCAATGGGGCGCGTTATTGATGGCTGCGCATGCTAAATTTCACCAGCGACTGTATCGCTTCTGCCAAAATGGCTGTTGGGCGTATGTGATCCCAGCCACAGTTTTGGTTCACAAGGACCCAAAAACCTTCCCAAATATCCGCAAACATACCATTCGCCGGCCTCAGAACCAATCGGCTTGGCGAAAGCCGGGGCGAACTGCCAGCTCTAGCCCGGCTCAAGAGTATTTTGGATCGAGCCGACCAGTGCCGTTATCGCCTGCTTGTATTTTTCGAACTCCGGCGATGTCTGGCGGACTTCCGTCGTCGTCTGCTGGCCCGCATCGGTGGTGGCGGGCGTCGGCAATTTGCGGCCCATCTTCCGTTCCGCCCAGTCGACGACGTAGCTGGCGGTCTTGCCGGCAAGAAACGGGTTGGCCTGGATAACGGACGAGCCGAGCACGGCGCTCAACTGCGCCGATCCCGGCGACGCCAGCACCTGATGTGCGCCTTCCATGCCGAGGAAATGGCAGAGATAGAGCCGGCCGGCGGTAATCTGATGGCCGCGCGCCTTGAGATAGGCTTCGCCCTCGCGCGCCAGATTGCGCACCATCTCACGCGAGATGGTGGCGTCGTAGCGCAAAGCGAGCAGGTCTGCGGTCGACAGCGAGCGCGCCAGTTCGGGACGATAGGTGTTCATCATCCGGATCCAGGTCTTGGATATGAACTGGCCGGCGCCTGTTGCCGAAGACAGCGGGTTCTTGGCCCGCGCGCTACCGCCCGATTCGACGTGGACGATACGGTCGGTCAGGGTTTCGACGGCGGGATCGCTGGAAGTGACGGCGATTGCAGCGGTCACTGTTCCGAGCGGATCGATCGCCTGACCGCTCTGATAGAGTTCGAAATGCAAATGTGGCCCGGTCGACAGGCCGGTGGTGCCGATATAGCCGATGATGTCGCCGGCCTTCACCTTGGTGCCGACACCGCTGGCAATGGCGAATTTCGACATATGCGCGTAGCGCGTCTCGCGGCCGCCGCCATGGGCGATTTTGACCACATTGCCGTAGCCGCCGCCGTCGCCCTGGAAGATGATCTCGCCGTCGAAGGCTGCGGCGATCGGCGTCCCCACGGGTGCTGCCCAGTCGACGCCCTTATGGATGCGAACAACGCCCAGGATCGGATGCTTGCGCGGCCCGAAGGTCGACGTCATGACACCGTTGACCGGCGTCACCATGCCGTTGGCCACCGTCAGCGAGCGCACCTGGTCATCGCCCGAGACGCAGGAAAACTGGCCGTCGCTCTGCTGGAAAACGAAACAATCCAAGCTCTTTTGCGTGCCTTGGATACCGACATAGAGCACCCGTCCGTCGGTCTCGTTCTTGCCGCGCGGCGTCTGCGAATAGATCAGCACAAGACGCTGGTCCTCGCTGGCGAAAGCATCCAGATCCTGTCCCCGCGACAGATACATGATGGCTTCGCCAATGATGCCGCTCGGCACATTGTTGCGGGCCGCCGTCGAATAGATCGCGTCGAGCAGGCGGTATTGTCGTTTCTGCGTGCCTTCGGTCTCGGCGCCCGAATAATTGAACAGGTCCTCGCGCACCCACGGGTCGACGCCCGACACGAAGGCACCGGCCGCGTTGCGTGTCAGCGTGCCGACAAAGACGTTCCTGGCGTAGATCGAGACCTGCATCAGCGACATCGTCGTGGTCTCGCGCGTCGGCCTAAAGCCGCGCATCGCCACGACATAACCAGGCTGCAGGCCGTCCTTGTCGAACAGCGCCTTCAGCGCCTCGCCGGCAAGCTTTGCGTCGTCGGCGGAAAAATGCGCATCGAGCGCCACGCTGTCCAGGCTGCGGTCGTTGAGGATTTTCACGAAAATGTCCTCGGTCGCCTCGAAGCGCTGATGTTCCGAGCTGACGTTGGCAACGCTGGTGTTGTTTTCGACCGCTGTCTTCTGAAAGGCGGGGAGTGCTGCTTCGCCCTCATCGATGGTCTCGCCCCAGCCGGCCTCGGGGTCATCGGCCGCCGCCGATGCACCCGGAGCAGCCTGCGGGTCAGGAGCTGGGCCGGAGGCCGCCGGAGCCCCGTCCGCGCCGGGCGATGGTTGAAGATCGTTCTGCAGGTCATTCTGCGGATCGTTGGGTTCGGCGGGTGGCGCGACCGCGGTCTTCCGCTGCGCCTGGAAGAAGGCGAAATCCTCCTGCGTCGAGGGGATCGTCGTCATGAATTTTTCGCTGGCGCTCAGCATCACGTCGGAGAGAACCATGATCTGAGGGGAGATGCCGGCCTGGTCGAGCTCCGTCGGGCGCGGCATCCCGCGGCTCTTGGCGGCGCCCGCCTCCGGCGCCAGTGTGATCCACATCGGGTCGCCGGCAAGGTCGATGATGGCCGGCACGTAGACCGATGCGTCGGCCGGCACGTCGTCCGAGTCTTCGACGGCATGCAGTTCCTCGTCCTCGTCGCGGAACGACCAGTAGTCGGCGGTAAGATAGAAGCCGGTGGCAATCGCGGCGAGGACGATTGTCGCCAGGCCAGCCGCCAGCCCGAGCCAGATCCTGCGCCTGCGTAGCGCGGCGCGCGCCTGCTTCTTTGCCTTGAAGCTGGTGTCGATGCTGTGCGTCACGGTGCGCTTCCGGTCAGGAAGAAGGTCCAGCGCACCTGTTCCTGCGTGTCGACTTCGAGAAACTTCGCCGCGATATGGCCGCGCTGCCAGCATTCATCGATGCCGCGGATCGAGAACCGCCGCCGCTCGATGCACATGTCGGTGGAGCCTGCCAGAATGGCGTGGCCGAAGACATCCGTCGCGTAGATGTAGATGTAGCGGTTGGTCAGCTCCTCGCGAATGACGTTGACGCATTGATTGGCGCCGATGGTCCACCAGCCATCGGTCTGGTCGGCATCGTCGACCTTCTGACCGACGGCAAGATTGACGACGTCGAGCGTCTGGTTGCAGACGGTGAATTCGGCGCGCGCATGCCCGGTGGAAAGAAGCGCCAGCAACAGCGTCGCGACCGCGCTCGCGGCGAGCTTCACGCGCACGTTCCGGGCAAGCAGGACGGGATCTCGGCGACGGCGTTGCATCGGCGTCGGTGCTAGCCGCCGAGGCGGAAATATTTGGCGGTCGCCGAAAATGCCGAACTCCTGGCGCCGATCTCGTCGAGTATCCTGGGCAACAGCACCGAGGCCGGCGTCGGCGTTGTGAAGTCCGCCGCCTTAATGTCCTGCGGCCCGGTGATCACCATGATGATCTGCGGCAACGCCTTGCCTGCCGCCTTGTCGGCGGCGCCGAGCCCGATCGGGATCGAGAAGGTCGCCTTGTCGGCTTGTACGACAACATGGTCGTCGAGGTTGAAGGCGATGCCCCTGTGGTCGATCAGGAACACGCTCGACACCAGCCCGCCATGCGTCACCAGCGTGCCGTCGATCGGCGAGCCGTCCGGCACCGATGTCTGGTCGAGGACAAGCTGCGGCCTGTCGGCCGTGCTCGCGCCCATGAAACGCAGGAAGCCGGTGATCCCGCATTGCGGGGGCTGGATAAGGCGGACGCTGATATCCGGCTCGACATGGAACTTCGCCTGGAATTCCCCAAGCAACTGTTCGAAGGGTGGCACCGACGTGCCGAAGCCCTCGATCGCGACACCCTTGTCGGTGGCCGACGTCACCGTCGCATAAAAACAGTCACCACCATTGAAGGCGCGTACCCAGGTGACCCGCTCCGCGGCCGCATCGGCCGGTGGCGGCACCTCCGGCTTGGGCACGTTCATGGCAATGTCGGGCTCTGCCGGCTTGTCGGCCTGCTCACCGCTGGCGATATCGGGCTGGCTCGGCTTAGGCTCCGCGGTCGGTTCAGGCGCCTGCGCCTTGGGCTCGGGCGCTTGAGCGGTGGGTTCCGGCGTCGGTGCTGTGGGTTTGGGGGCCTCGGCCGTCGGTTCAGGTGTTTGCGTGGCTGGCGCTGTCGCCTTGGGCTCTACCGGCGGACTGACAGGCTCGGGGTTCTTCGCGGCATCGGACTGTGACGGGCCGGATGGCGGTTGCAGCGCGACGGTCTTGTCGGTTGGTGCGGCCGGCAGCGGGGCCGTGGCGCTCGACGCGACTGGCGGCGTCGGCTGCGGCTCGACCGGCGCTTTGGCCTGATCTTCAGCCGGAGTCTCCGCTGGTTGCGGCTTTGGCACCGTCTTCTCGACCGGCGCAGTGTCCGAAACGGGCTTGTCAGCGACGATCGGCTTTGTCAGTTCGGGTTGGAGCGGCTTGCCGGTGTCGGTGACGCGAGGCCGGTCTCCGAATCCCACGATACCCGATGCATAGAGCCCTCCAAGCGATACCACGGCCACCGCCGACAGCACCGCGATCGTCAGATTTCTGCCTGTAGTAGCACGCTTCGGTGGTGTGCTTGCTCGCTTGGGAGTTTCAGCAGCCGGTTTCGGGTGCGACAGGTGCGCCGGGCGCACGTGCGGCACGAAAGACGGCTCCGCCGTGCCGCTTGGCGGGGCCGAACCGAAGCCTTGGGCCGGGGAGTCCCCGACCTTCGAGACAGGCCCTGCGGTCTGCCCGGTTCGCGGCAGACCGGGCCGGGGCGCGAGCGATGCCGGCGGCAAGGTCGCGTCGCTGTCGTCGCGCGTCAACCGGGCGATTTCGGCCATGCTGGCCGGTCGATCATCCGGGTCAGGCTGCAGCATCGCTTCGACAATGTCCCTGAAATCGGCATCGATGCCGGAGAGATCAGGGACGGTCCGCCGTTTTTCGACGATCTCGTATTGCGAGCCGCCCATATCGATCGGCTTGCCGCGCAGCGCCGCCGCCAGCACCAGCCCCAGGCTGTAGATGTCGGACTGTTCGCTGACCTCGCCGCCATAGAGCCCGAGTTGCTCGGGGGAGACGTAATTGTATTTTCCGGCAAACTTGCCGCCGATCAGCGTCTCGCCACCGACCGCGGCCGATCGCGCAATGCCGAAATCGATGATCTTTGCCCGCTCGACCCGGCCGCCCGGCAGGATGATGTTGTCGGGCGACAGATCGCGGTGGATGGCGCCGGCCTGGTGCACGGCGCTCAGGCCCGAGGCTAGCCGGTGGCACAGTTTGCGCACATCCGGAGTCGCCATCGCCCCGCCGCGCATGACGTCGTACAGCGACTGGCCGTCGACGAATTCCATCGCCAGATAGGGCCGCCCGATGCCGGGATCTATGGTGAAGACGTGGTAGCGCACGACCGCGTCATGCGACAGATGGTTGAGGATCGAGGCTTCCTTGCGAAACAGCGACAGGATCGTCTGATCGCGGGCGAATTCCGGCAGCACGATCTTGATCGCGACATGATCGCCGGTCTGGATGTTGTGGCCGCGATAGACTTCGCCCATGCCGCCCGACGCGATGCGTTCGTCGAGCTCGTAGATGCCGCTGAGCTGCGTGCCGACGCTGGTATCCGCCATGTTGGGCAATAGCCGGGTCTTGTCGTCGGAGCTCATCGGTCGCGGCCTTCTGCTCGGGACAGGCCATTGCCTTTGTCTCTGATCTTGACCAGAACGATGGTGACGTTGTCGGTGCCGCCGCGCTCAAGCACCATGGAAAGCAGCTTTTCGCAGGCAGCCTGCGGCGCTGCCGAGAGCACTGCAGCCGCAATCTCCGCGTCACTGACATGCGCCGTCAGGCCGTCCGTGCTGAGGATGAAAATGTCGCCGGCAAGGGTCTCTCCCTGCTGGAAGTCGATGGCGATTTCGTCGTTGACGCCGATGGCGCGGGTGATGACGTTGCGGCGCGGCCAGTTCTCCGCTTCGGCTGCGCTGATCGCGCCGCTGTCGAGCAGTTCCTGGACCTCGGTGTGGTCGCGCGAAATCTGCGAGATCGCGGCGTTGCGCACGAGATAGACGCGGCTGTCGCCCGACCACAGGCAGGCGAACCTGCCGTCCATGGCCAGCAGTGCGGCAACGGTGGAGCCGATGGTCACGCCGCGTGAGCGCGAAATCCGGCGGATCTCGGCATGCGCCCGGTTCAGCCGATCCTCAAAGCGGGCGCGCAGATCCGGCGCCGAACTGGCGATGCCGATCGTCGCCAGATGCTCGACAATGCTTGCCGAAGCGACTTCTCCGGCCTCGTGCCCGCCCATGCCGTCGGCCACCACCCAGAGGCCGATCCGCGGCTCGACCAGGAAGCTGTCCTCATTGTGGTCGCGCACGCAGCCCTTGTGGCTCACGCCGTAGCTCTCAAAGGCGGCATCGTTCACTTGCCTACGCTCCGCAACGCCTTGGCTGACGTGCCTGGCCAGTCTGCCACAGCCCCATTCATTAGAGTATCGAAATCTAAGCCGCTGATGACGGACCGTGTGGTACCGCCGCTGTCTCTGCGTCCTGCAATCGCTGGTCCTGCCATGCAATTCCCCATCAGAAAGCCTTCGGACAGCTGAACGCGGAAAGCGCCGGCAGCGTGAATGGGTTGCCGTCCTCCCCGGTCTTGATCGTGTAGGCGACATCCCGTCCGCCGATGAGGAAATGCGCTTCGAGACTATCGCCATTGGCGGTGACCTGCCCCTTGTCCAGCAATCGTTTCAAAGCCCAGGGACCGTCGAACTTGATTGCGGACTCGCGGCCGGGCAGCTCCGGCGTCAGGCTGAGACTGGCCGAACCGGTCTTGCCCGGCCACGGAATCAGTCCCGGCGTGTTGCCGGCCTGGGTGGCCTGCAGCACCTGGCCGTCGATATTGAGCAGCGCCATGTCGGCATCGCCATGCAGCGACAGCGGCGTGAAGGTGATGTTGATCGACGGCACCGGCCCGCCGAGCGGAAAGAAAGCCGCGCGGATTTGTGCCGCGAGCTGAAAGTTCTTCAGCGTCGATTTCGCCAGATTGCGGCCGAACCTGGTGTCCTGCTTCCAGTCCCAGTCCTGGCCGCTCATGTCGACCAGCGACGCCAGGTTCTGCGCGAAGAACCGGTCGAGAACCCCGCCTGGAGAAAACAATCTGGCAAAATCCGCCATGGCGACATCGTCGGTACCGGCGGGGGCGAATGGAAAGCGCCCGGCAATCATCTCTTCGCACGGACGGCCGACGGTCTCCTCCAGCATCTCGTTGAGATGCGTGGTCGATGTTTCGGCGACGGTGCCCTCGAAATCGTCCGCCGCCGCGCTCACCATCCTGGCCAGCGCCTTCGGCAGCCGCGAGGCGTTGGCGCGTAGAGTCGATATCTGCAGCTGCAGATTGGCGTTGGCCTGGTCCGTCTGGGCGGGGACATCGGCGGCCAGCCGCACGCTCTGATAAATTTCGCGGAAATTCTGGGTCAGGGCGTCGAGCGGCCGCTGCCCCGGCGCCCCGGCCACCAAAGCCTGGAAAGACCGGAACTGGGCTTCGATGTTGGCGCCGGGATCCTGGTTCTGCGTACTGACAAAGGCGGTCCCGGCCCTGCTCTGCGATTTGCGCGCTGCAAGCTCGATGCCGATGCGGGCGAGGCCCTTGGCGCGTGCCGCGATTTCCTGGCCGCTGTCTTGAGACGGCGCAGCCGGATTGCGCTCTTGCGTCAAAGCTGTTTCGCGCGCGATCGCCTCGAACAGCTGCATCAGCGGCGAACTCGGTGATCCCGCTGCGGACAGCGCCAGATATTGCGGTTTGTCGGCGGCCATTGCCTTGAACTTCAACCTGTCGAGCACCTCGTTCCACGCCGCCGCAAAGCCCTTGCCATAGCGATCGAGCAGCTCCGGGCCGAGCTTGAGCAATTCCTGGTCGAAACCGCCTTGCTCGCCGCTCGAGCCGATCACCCATTGATCGTCGACCAGCGCCTGCGCGCTCCTGGCAAGTTGCGCCAGATAGAAGTCGAAGCCGGCATGGGTGTAGAGACCGGGGACGCGAAGGCCGGCGAGATCGTTTCCGTCATTGCGCTCGAACAGCATCGGCGCCTCCGCGCCGGCTTGCGATGACACCGAAAAATCGTCCAGCGCCGCCGCATAGGTGGCCGACTGGATGAGCGCGGTGGCGCGATCGGCAAGGCTCATGCGGCCGAGCGAGCGCTGGGCGGATTCGACCAGCGTGCGGTTGAGTTCGAACGAGGGATCCTGGTCGTTGTCGAGCGCCAGCATGGCGCGCAAATGCTTCTCCAATTGCGCCCGGCCGTCGCGATTGTGGGCGCCGGGATAGCGGTTCTGTTCCCAGTCCCGTTTCAGCCAGGTGACGACCAGCTCGTCATCCACTTTCGGCGCCTTGCCGCCCAGCATCAGGTAAATCTTCAGCGGCTCGTACAGCGCCATCGGATCGGCCATCCTGGCCTCGATCGTGCGTTCGAGCTGGAACAGCAGGCGCGAGCGGAACATGCGCTCCAGCCCTTGCCGGTAGGCAGTCTCGGAAGCCGAAAGGATACGCTCGCGCTGGCTGAGGCCGAACGTCGCCGTGGCCGGCGTCGGCTGATCCTTGGTGTCATAGCCGGCTGGTAGGCCGCGCAGCGCATCTAGCGCACCGATGACGGTTTCGAGGTCGGCATCCGACACCGTCGTGCTGGCCAGCAGCGGCGCGGCTGTCGCGCGGTATTGGCCTGCCGCCTGGCCGGTCGCGGCGACCAGCGATTTGTTGGTCGTAAAGCTCAGGCCGAGAACGCCAAGCGCGGCGATCGCTATGGCCGCGATCGCTGTCAGGCCGGCGTAGCGGGCGATCGCAACGCGCCTGTCGGCCGCCCTGTCATAGGACACCCAGCCGGACTCGGCGAAAATGACGCGGCTCAACAGATCGTGCAGGAAGAAGCTTTTGCCGGTGCCGGAAAGATGCGCCTGGGCACTCCTGCCGAAACTGCGGCCTATGCTGCCCAGCAACTGGTCGATCGGCGTGCCTTCCTGCGTGCCGGAAGAAAAATACAGGCCGCGCAGGGGGGCGTTCAGCTGCTTGCGCGTCGGCTCGAAAACGCCCTCGAGGAAATGCACGATCCGGCCTTTCAGCGCGCCGAGCTGCGCGGCGAAGCCGAAAATGGCGATGCGCGCGACCGGATCGGTCTCCGCCTGCAGCCGCTCGCTCATCTCTTCGGTCAGGCGCTTCACCAGCGCGTCGAATTCGGCTGGCGCTTCCGCGACCATGTTCAGGCCGCGCTCGGCGGTCTGGAAGGTCGCGCCCCACACCTTGCGCCGGCGTGCTTCGTCGAAACCGCCGAAATATTCCATGAATCCGGAGACCAGGTCGGCCTTGGTGAACAGCACATAGACGGGAAAGCGGACCTTCAGGACCTCGTGGATTTCCTGCAGGCGGCTGCGGATCTCGGCGACACGGGCCGCCTGCTCGCCGTCCGCCATCAGATCGGCAAGGCTGATCGCCAGGATGACGCCATTGATCGGCTGACGCGTCCGGTGCCGCTTGAGCAGCGACAGGAACGCCAGCCAGCTTTTGCTGTCGGTCCGTGCATGGGAATCCTGCGTCGTGTAGCGCCCGGCCGTGTCGATCAGCACCGCCTCGTCGGTGAACCACCAGTCGCAATTGCGCGTACCGCCAACACCCGCCACCGGCTGCGCCTGGCCCGACCCGGCAAGCGGAAAGTTCAGGCCGGAATTGACCAGCGCGGTGGTCTTGCCGGCGCCCGGCGGGCCGATGACGATGTACCAGGGCACGTCGTAGAGGAAGTTGCGCTTGCCGCTCGATTGCCTGAGCGTCGCGACCGCTTCATTCATGCGAGCTTCCAGCACCTTTGCATCGCTGCCGTCATCCTCGGCGCTGGCCATGGCAGCCTCCAGCGCCTTCTGCGCCTTGCGCCTGCGCCAGAACCGGATTGCATAGATGATCGCCACCGTTCCGACGACGATGCCGATGATCGCTGCCCGCAGCCAGATGGGATCCAACGGCCGGGCGCCGGCAAAGCGGATTAACGGGCCGGCGTACCAGACCGCGGCGGCAAAGCCGGCGAGCGCGAGCGCGCTGAAGATGCGCAGCAGCCAGCCGGTCACAGCATCTCCTCCCGCGGGATCATTACATCGACACGGCGGTTTTTGGCGCGGCCCTCCGGCGTTGCATTGTCGGCGATGGGCTCGTCCTCGCCCTTGCCCTCGACCTTTGTCCGCGACGGATCGCTGAAATGCGCTGCGATCATCTTTTCCACCGACTGGGCACGTGCGACGGAGAGGTCGAAATTCGATTTGAAGGCGCTGGTCTTCTTCGGTTTGACGTTGTCGGTGTGGCCGACGATCCGGATCGGCCCGCGCTCCGCGTCGAGAGCCGCCGCGATGCTGGCGGCCACCGGCTCGAACTCCGGCTTGACCTCGGCTCGTCCCGACTGGAACAGCAGGGCGTTGCTGATTTCCACGATGATGAAATCACCCTTAGTGCCGACGCTGACGCCGCCGCCTTCGATCTCCTTGGCCAAGGCAGTGCGGATGCGATCGACCTGCGCAATCGTCGTTGGCGCTGCGACGACTTTCACCTCCTCGGTCAGCGGCACGAAACCGGTGCGCTCGATGGTGACCGGCGTCGCCGGATTGAGCGCCAGCAACTCGCCGGCAACAGCCTCGCCATCATGGGTGATGAGCACGCGCAGCGTGAAAAAGGCTGCGGTCAAAACTGCCGCGGTTGCAGCGGCTATGGCCCAGAGCGGAACCCGCCTGGAGCCTTGCGCCGATGTGACCGACAAGCCTTGCCAGCGCGGCGAGATGTCGTCGTCACCGAGGACGCGGAAATAGGCTGATGTCTCGTAGACGTCGCGGCGGACCCGTTCGAGGCTCTCGCGCGGCTGGCCGCGATACTGGCCTTCGAAGCCAAGCGACAGGCAGACATGCATCAGCTCGATGAGATTGCGATGAGGTTCCGGCGTCGCCAGCACCGTGTTCAGCGCCTGGAAAAAACCGGCGCCGGTGGGTTTGACCTGGAAGAAGCGCTGCAGCATGGCGTGCTGCGCCCACGCATCCCGGCTGGAACCGGGCAGATTGGCGACGATATCGTCGGCGGTTTCGCAAAGCACATAGCTGGCGATGCGCGCATCCTCTTCCGAGGTATCGGTCCTGGCGATCTTGCGGTCGAAATCCTCGATCAGGCCGGCGACATGCTGCGCCAGCGGCTCGGCCGGTCTTTCGACAGCCATCAGCCGCAGATGCCCAAGCAGTATCAGCAAGGGCGCCGCGGCAGCGACGATCGGGTTGGCCGCGCCATAATCGACGGCATCGCTGGCGCCGAGCAGCGCATCCCATGGCGTTTTCCCCGCCGTCCCGGCTGAGCCGTGAACGGGCGGATCGGCCGGCGCGTTGGCGAAGGGCGTTCCCTGATAGATCACCGTCCCCGTGACGTCGGACGGCGGCTGGCGGCCGGCGTTGGGATCGAAAACCGTGGGTTCCGGGACGCTGGCAGGGGCGATCACCGTACTGCCGGGGGCCGGCGCATCGCGGGCGAGAACCGTCTTTTGCTTGCGGCCGGGATTGGGGCGGCTGGGGCGGATGACGGTTTTGCCGGTCGGATCGAAAGGATCATCCTTCGAGCTCATCGCCGATCCCTGCCTCTACGCCCGCGCGCCGCGACGCACAGCGCCATGTCCGCGCAAACGCGGACCGCAGGACGCTATCTCGCCGTGACATGACATGTGCCGCAGACCCCCGAGGTCGACCAACCGTACCCGCGTGCTCAATCGTCGTATGTGATCGTAGTCTCAGAAGGTTGCGATGGAAACCCGGCGCAATTTTGGTGGCCGGCCCGTGCTCGGGTCGCCTTCACGGTGTCTTCAGAAGTGCGCGGGCTTAGCCCTTGCCGGTCTTCTGTTTGGCGGCCTTGGCATAGGCTTCACTGAAATAGGTGAGGAATATGTCCAGCATGCCGTTCTCGTGCGCTTCCTCCTTGGCCCGCCAGGTCGCGACCAGCGCGTCCCAGGCGCGCGTCTTCTTCGAGGCAAAGGAGGATGGCGGCAGTTTTTTCGCAATCGCCTCGGGCGACAGATCGTCAAGCAACCGCGACAGCGCTGCCTGCATGGCGGCGAAGGTGGCGAATTCATGTGTTTTGAGGTCGTGGAAAGCGTCTTCGATGCTGTGCCTGGCATCGAGATAGCCGGCCCTGCGCCGCGCGAACATGATGTCGAGGATTTCGTCTGTCCCGGGCACGAACTTCAGCGGATTGTTGTCGGCGGAATTGATCATGGTCCGGTCGCTGGTCTTGGCCAGGACTTTTGCAGCGGCGCGCGCCTTCAACAGCAACACCAGCTCGTCGACGACGATGCGCAGCACCGCGCCGATCTCGCCGGCTACCTCCTGCGGTTGGCGCAGCAAAAGCACCTCTGGCGGAATGCCGGCGCCGGCGGCAATCGCGCGCAGGATCTCGTCGGCTTGCTGCGGCCGGCTGGAGACCGAAGCGGGTGGCGCGGTCGGTGACCGTGGCGATGCGACATGGTCTGGAAAGGATCCGGCAACGGGCATCTGCCGTTGCGTCGAACCATGGCCACCGAAGGCTGGGTTCCCGTCATCGATCGACACCGAGACGATATAGCGGCCGATCCGGAGCCGGTCACCTTGCGCCAACCGATGCGGGCCGGTCAGGCGCTGGCTCGACCCGTTGACGAATGTGCCGTTGCGCGAGACGTCGTGGAGAAAAAAGGCGCCGCCTTCGTAGCGGATTTCGCAATGTCGGCCGGAGATGAACTTGTCCGGATCGGGCAAGGTCCAGGCGCAGTTCTCCCGCCCGATCTCGAAGCCGCGGTCGCGCGATGCGTAGCCGGGCGGCAGCCCGGCAGGCAGGACATCGACATTGCTGATCTGCAGACTGATGAACATGCGCTATGGACCGTCGACCGCTGCCGTTTCCATTGATCCGATGTGCCACAGTCTAGCAGCTTGCGGGCACAGCGGGAGAGCGGCGTTTCACACTGGCGAAAGCGGCGCAAACAGCAACGGCCTGCCGCTTGTCCTCTTTGGTCTGCCATAGAACATGTGGTAGGCTCAACATGGCTTGGGTGGCAAGTTGCGAAATATCCCTGAACGTGAGGTCGTTAACACAAGAAGGGCTTCGAACCTGCCACACTAGCGCTCAGGAGGGGCACGACCCATGCCGAGTGAACAACGCGCCGCGCTTGTGCAGACGCCGGTCGGCGCCGAACTGTTGACTTTCACGCATCTCGTCGGCCGCGACGAGATCAGCCGCTGCCTTGCCTACACCGTTGGATTTGTTTCGACCAATGCCGATATCGACCCGCTGAAGATGCTGGGCGGCGCCGTTTCGATCGAAGGCGAGGCCGACCCCAAGCGCTGGTTCAGCGGCCTCATCGCCGAGTTTCGCCTTACCCGCATCGAAGATCGGCTGGCTCACTATGAGGCGGTCGTCAGGCCGTGGCTGTGGTTCCTCGGCAATACCACCGACTGCCGCATTTTCCAGGACAAGACCGCCGTCGAGATCGTGGAGGAGATTTTCTCCAAATATGGCGGCATCGCCAAGTTCGAGAAGCGCTTGCAAGGCTCCTATCCGCCGCGCGAATATTGCGTGCAATATGACGAGAGCGACCTCGATTTCGTGCAGCGGTTGCTCGAGCATGAAGGCATAATGTACTTCTTCGAGCATGCCGAGGGTGAGCACACACTGATCCTGGCCGACGCCATGAGCAAGCTCAAGCCGGCGCCGGGCTATGAGACGGTGCTATATCAGTTCGAAGGGCAGGGCTCGCGCCGCGACGTCGAATACATCACCGACTGGATTCCAGGCAGCGCGGTGCGCCCCGGCGCCTATGCCCACACCGATTATGACTTCGAAAAACCCGCCGCCGATTTGATGGCGAAGTCGGCGCAGCCCTTCGGCCACAAGCAGGCCGCGGGCGAGAACTATCGCCACCCCGGCGCGCATCTGGAAGTCGGGCGCGGCGACAGCCTGGCGGCGATCAGGCGCGAAGAAATCCAGGCGCCACACCTGCGCATTGCCGCCGTCGGCACGGTGCGCGGCCTGTTCTCCGGCTGCACCTTCAAGCTCGACGGCTTTCCGCGCGACGACCAGAACAAGGAGTATCTGGTGATCAGCGCCGAGTACCGGCTGTTCGATCCGGGCTATCGCGCCGGCGTCGACACCGATGGCGAGAATTTCAAGGTGGTGCTCGGTGTGGCGCCGACCTCAGTTGCTTATCGGCCGCCGCGCATCACGCCAAGGCCGATCATGCGCGGCCCGCAGACGGCGACCGTGGTCGGTCCGTCCGGCGAGGAGATCTTCACCGACAAATATGCCAGGGTGAAGGTGCAGTTCCACTGGGACCGCCTCGGCAAGAAGGACCAGAAGAGCTCCTGCTTCGTGCGGGTGTCGCAGACCTGGGCCGGCAGCGGCTGGGGCTTCATCCAGATCCCGCGCATCGGGCAGGAAGTCATCGTCGATTTCATCGAAGGCAACCCGGATCTGCCGATCATCACCGGCAGGGTCTACAACGCCTCGCAGATGCCGCCCTACGGACTGCCCGGCAACGCCACGCAGTCGGGCTGGAAGTCCAACTCGTCGAAGGGCGGTGGCGGCTACAACGAGCTGATGTTCGAGGACAAGGCCGGCTCGGAGCTGGTCAACTTCCAGGCGCAGAAGGACCACCACCTTCTGATCAAGAATGATCGCCAGAAGCTGGTCCAGCACGACCAGTCCGACCGCATCGACCACGACGCCAAGCACTCCGTCGGCCACAACCTCGACGAGGACGTCGGCAACAAC
This sequence comes from Mesorhizobium sp. LSHC412B00, assembly GCF_000503035.1. Classification (NCBI taxonomy): domain Bacteria; kingdom Pseudomonadati; phylum Pseudomonadota; class Alphaproteobacteria; order Hyphomicrobiales; family Phyllobacteriaceae; genus Mesorhizobium; species Mesorhizobium sp. LSHC412B00. The sequence continues at coordinate 229,408 of NZ_AYWB01000006.1, forward strand.
AAGACTGTCAAGGTCGGCGTCGACCAGACGACGAATATCGGGTCGAACGACACCGAGACGGTCGGCAAGAACCGCTCGCTGACGGTGGGCATCGACGAGACGATCAACATCGGCTCGAACTCGACCGAGACGATCGGCGCCAATCACACGCAGACCGTGGCGATCGTGCAGACGATCACGGTCGGTGCGGCGCGGGTCGATACCGTTGGGGCCTCCGAGACCCGAACCGTGGGTGCGGTGCAGACCAATACCATCGGCGCGACACGCTCAATGACCGTGGGCATCAGTCAGACGCACAGCATAGGCACGAGCGATACATGGACCATAGGCGCGGGACAGAGCATCAGCATCGGTGCCGGACAGTCGGTTGCGATCGCTACATCCCAGACGACGGACGTAGGCGCCTCGCGCGCCGCCAACATCAAGTCGAACGACAGCACCGACGTCGGCGGCGGTTACATCCTGAAGGTAGCGAAGGGCAGCCTTACCGACGTGAAGGAGAATACCGGCATCAAGGTCGGTAAGAGCCTGTCAGTGGAAGCAGCTGACGACATTACCCTCAAGTGCGGCAGCTCCAAGATCGTGATGAAGAAGGACGGTACGATCATCATCGAGGGCAAGGATATCACGGTGAAGGGTTCAGGGAAAATCAACGTCAAGGCGTCGAGCGATGTCATCATCAAAGGCTCGAAGATCAACGAGAATTGAGGGACGTGATGGGCAGGGTCAAGAGCACGATCGATGGCGTTGTGATCGGAGTTTTCATGGGGTTCGGCGAACAAGGCGTACCCCTCGTGGTCTTTGCCGGCAATCCCGAGGAAACGGCGCAGCCTGCGCGCAGCCTCAGCGAATTGTCTTCCGATATGGTCGGCAAGGAGGTGGCGCTGCTTTTCCAGGAGGGCGATCCGCGCAAGCCGCTGATCGTCGGTCGCATCGTCGAGCCGGCGCGCAGGCCCGGCGTCGAGGTTATCCGCGACGGCAAGCGTGTGCGCATCCGCGCCAATGACCGGCTCGAACTGCGTTGCGGCAAGGCATCCATCGTGATGGATAGTGATGGGCAGATCGTCATCCGCGGTACATACTTGGTCAGCCACTCCAGCGGGCCGAATCATATCCGTGGCGGCTCGATCAATCTGAACTGATGTCGCCCGTCGAAAGCTTCCATCGCCCACGCATCGCTAGCCTTGTGGTTAGGCAGCACGCGGAACTGGTAGCCTTTCTTTGGGTGCAGCGTGAGAGCCTTCTTGCGCAAGAGCCACCCGCGGCGGTGGCGGCTAAGGATATCGACGACCGTATCGAAGCCAACTTGGACGGACTGCGCATCGCAGGCCAGGCCGCGTGGCCGAGCCTGCTCCAGCAACTGCAAGACTATCCTGACAGTGGGGAACTGTTTGCCTTTGCCTGGACCGCGATCGAGTTCAACGATCCAGTCAGGCTTTCAGAAGCGGTGGGGCATGCCCGCGAGCTGACACCGAGCCCGGACGGGTTCATCGGCGCCCTGCGGTGGCACGCGGCCGACCGAATCGGACCGCATGTGAGGGACTGGATCACCGATGCCGACGCCTTCAAACGCTTTCTCGGCGTTTCGGCATGTCTGGTGCATTCGGTCGATCCAAAGAACCTGCTGCCGCGGCTAGCCCGCGATCCCGATCCCCGCGTTCGTGCGGCGGGCTTACGGCTGGTGGGCGTTCTCAAACGAACCGATCTTGCCGGCGAGGCGAACGCTGCGCTCAACGATTCCGACGAAGATGCGCGATTCTGGTCGGCATGGTCGCTGGTTGAACTGGGTCATGCCCGGTTGGCGCAAAACGCATTGAGGGCAGCGGTTGAAGCGCCGGGGAAGGACAGGCTGATAGCGCTCCGTGCCGCGATCAAGAGCGGGCCTGAAACGGAAGTTCGGGCATGGCTCGGCGGATTAATGCAGTCGCCCCAGACCGCCTCAATCGCGGTTCGCAGCATCGGCATGTTGGGCGATCGCGGCCGGCTTGCCTGGCTTGTTGAGAGGATGCGCGAGCCGCCGGTATCGATCGCAGCGGGCGCATCATTTGCGGAATTGTTTCCAGAAGCTCCCTGGGATGAACTGTCTTCCGCCTACATGGAAGAGGTTGGCCCGGACTTCATCGACTACTTCAGCGACAGCATTGTACGGGTGCCGCTCGCCGATAAGGTTGCTGAATGGGGCAAGACGGCCGGTGTCCTGCGCGACTGAAACGATGTTACAGCTCTCATTTCCGGTCGGATCAGGCGCCGACGGGATGGCCAAAGAAATACCTCTGCCCCGGGACAAATCTTTTGACGTCGTCGCTATCGAGGAACGTCTCCAGTATTGCCGTCGCCTGAAGCGAATTGAGTTTGACCGGGCTGTCAAAGAAGGCGGCACAGTTCACGCCGGTGGCGGCCTCGAAAATGAGACGATGACGGTGGATGCGGCCTATCTCCGGCGCTGCGCTGCCCACCCGTTCAAGCAGCCGCCTTGCAAGCTTGACCACATCGAAAACCTTGCCGCCTAGGATGGGGGTATTGGGGACCGGAAGCTGCGCTCGCACCAGCGACAACGCCGCCGTCACCTTGGGAAAGTAGTCCTGCCGATTGATGATGTGAACAGTCTCTTCATCCTCGGACTCGATGGACTCGTCTGCGCCCCTGATTATCGGTCCGTTGGTGTCCTCGAGCAGATACGACAACTCCCTCTCAATCTGATAGCGGGTCTCTTCGTCCGATGCATCATTGTGCAGCGTCAGCAACATCTCGATCGCGTCAGGGTCCAGCGTCTGGCCCAACGCAATTGTCATGAAATATTCCGTACCAGAGCCGTCTTTTTCGAACGGCTTGAAGACGTCCTTTACAGAACTGAGGTTGCCAGCCAGTCCAGCTAGATTGGTGCCCGCCTGCCAGACGAGATAGGCATCGCTTTCCTTTATGATTGAGGGAATGCGGTGCAGCGCGGACAAGTCGCCCACTTCGCAGGCCAGAAAAAGACCAGCGATCTGTTCCCATATCTCGTCGCTTTGAAGAAGACGCGCTGGATCATAAGAGCTCAAGTCTACACCAGGAACATAGAATCCCAGAGAGAGCTGTTTGAGTTTGGTATCGGGAATTGATGTGTATCTTGCCATAGAAAGACCTTACGGGATTGAGTCATTGACCTTCTCAAGGTCGCTCTGCAAATCTTCGATTTCCTGGCATTCTCCCGAATCCATAATGTCTTGGGGGACTACATTTGACGGCTCATTGCACCCACCGGCCATGTGAGGCGTTGTATGGTTCAAGGAATGGTAGGGCTTCTTGGCGGGGTTAGCGTTTGGCCCTCTTCTGATGGCTGAACCACTTGCCGTTTCCCAGGCCAGAATACAACCGGCCTTCACTCCAGAGTCGAAGGCCAACTTGGCTTCTTGCGCCGGAGTATTGACTCCGCCAGAGGTTCTCGCGCCCTTTGGAATGTCGAAATACATGGCGCAGCCCTGATTGTCATTGTTGTGGACGTTTGGGCACGCCGGCTTGCCAGCCTTTCGCAAGCGCCGATGCTTCGCCTTCAGCTTGAGCATCTTTTTTAGCTTGACCTCGAACTCACCCTTTTTGGCGATCTGGTCGGCGGTCCCAGTCTTCATTTGCTTGATCTTGTTCGTCCAGAACGTCTTTTCCTTAACCACGGGATATGGCTTGCCGGAAGCATCCTTCTGCCATTCGTGCAGCGGGCCACCGCAGCACGGGCACTTCCCGGCCTTCACGGCCGCCTTGGCATCCTTTGCATTCAGCGACTCGAGCGCCGGCGCCGGCGGGGTCGCGCCAACGTAGGACGTGTGGTTGCTTGTCGTGATGTCAAAATGCCGGCAGACGTTCTTGCCTTCGAACTTCACCGACATGCACCAGGCCTGAAAGTATGTTTTGCCGGTGATCTGGTGGGTCACGACCGAAGATCCGAACGTGCGGGTTGCGGCCTCGTTTCCGAGCATCGGCTCCTTGTAGTAGGATTTCTGCGCCAGCGCGGCGGGCTTGCCGCCGATCAGCACGGTCTCGGAGCCTTCCTTCAGATTGTTGGAGAACGACGTGTCCGGGTAGGGAATTGGGATGGGCCCGGCCGGTGGGGATGGCGGCGAAAGGCAGACATCCGGAAACCGCGCGATCGACTTGTTCATGCCGTTATTTCCGGCAATCTCCCATTTTTCCGCGAAGACGTTCTTGGTCATCTCTCTCGACCCTATGCTGTAACGATCGCCGCTGCGCGGTTACCAAACGTCGAACTGCCGTAGAGCACCGCGGAAGGCCCCGGTGCATAGCCGCGCCGGAAGGCTTGCTCGGCCCATGCGAACTGGATGGAACCGGCAGCCGCTCCGCAGTCGCCGATGCAGCCCGCCGCCAGCCAGACCAGTTGTTGCGGCCTGACTGTGCGCATCACCCGCATTTGCGCCACCACCAACTCCTCGAAAGCATAGGATTCGCCGGCGACGTCGGACAGGCGGAAGGCAACATCGTGAATCTCCACCCTGGCTTCCGCCAGGGCCGTCCGCAGCGCAGAGGCCAGGCCATCTGCGCGAAACGGCTCCTCGTTGAGCACTGTCGCGGTCTCGCGCGCCAAGCCGAGGCCATGCACCGTCACATGTGATTCGAGCAGCGGACGAGCGCTGACGACGGAGATGCTCGCCGCCTCGCCAGGAATGAGGCCATCCGTGACGATGCTCGTTTTTAGACGGCCCGCCTTGTCGAGCCAGCCGAGGGTGCGCGAATCGATGAGCGTATCCACGGCCACGATGATACAGGCGGGAACTTTGCGTTCGGCGAGCAGTTTGCGCGCGTGCCAGATGCCGACGAAGGTGGACACTGCCCCTTCCGTCACATGCACGGAATGCGGTCCGACAAGAGATGCCCCATTGGGCAGCGCCAGCCCGCCCACAATGCCGTTGAGGCGCGCGCCCGGAAACTGCGGTTCACGCGTACACAAGATGATCGGCATCTCGCCCCAGGGCAGCCGGTCCGCCTGTTTTGGGTCCACCTGATCGGCGGCCAGACGCGTCAGGGCGGCAACGCGATCGCGGCCGCGCATCGTCGCCGGCAGGGCATCCACTGACGCGCCACGTATTGGCTCGCCGTCGGCGTCGCGATAGGAGAGTTCGGCGAACGCCGCTATATTTGCCCGCATCGCGGCCGCCGTACTCCCCGCCGAATAGCCGACCGGCGACACGAGGCTGAGGCAGGAAATGACCGTCATTTTAGCCGCCTTATTTCCTTCAGGGCGGCAACTGCGACTTTCAGCCCCGCATAGTGCGGCTTCTCGCCGTCGCGGGGGATGAGGTCGTTGCCGACTTGAACCTCCTCAAGTCTCACGAACTTGCGCGGCAGCTTCGTGCTTACCCGGCCCACCAGCACGATTCTGCTCTCGTGCGGAACGATGATGAGCGTATCAGGCACCATCGTTTTTCGTTCCAAATGGTCGTCGAACACGAAGCGCACCGGCACGGACAGTCTCGGCAGTTTTACCCCGAACCGACCTCTTTCGTTCATGCCGATGCAGCCGAAGACCATGCCCTCGTCCAATCTGTCGAGCCATTGGTCCTGGGGCGCCGCCTGGAAGTAGCGGTCGTCGAAATCCTGCGGCAGGAAGGGCAGCACGTTGTCCATCCAATGCTTGTCATAGGTGCCGGCATATCTCGCCCGCTCCTTGGCGAAGCGTGGTACAGGACCAAAGCCGATCGGCCTGGGCCTGTCGTTCCAGATCGCCATGCGCGATTGCGGGTGCTCGACACAAGGCAGCGGCGTGCCGTCAATATTACCCTGGCCGACAAGGTAGCCGCTGCCGATCGGGTTGACGGCGTCGCCACGATGCTTAGCAGGATCAGGATCGGATCGGTCAGTGCCGCCAAATGCGAGATGCCACGCCAACGGCATTGAAACAAAGGGGGTCGGGCGCGAGGGCTGGATACCTAAGCCACCTCTGAACCAGCGCCTTTGGCCAGTGACCACCGCGCGCTTGTCCAGTCCCGGCCCAACCAGGCGCACTTCGATCGCTTCCACCTGCCGCCCCTTCGGCGCGACCGCCATGGCATCGAGCAGAACCTCGCATTTCGGTTTGACAGGGGCAAAGTCGGTCTCGACGCGGATGGAGGTGACTTCCGGATCGCCGTAGTGGGTATCGGCGTAGACGAAAGGTGACTGTTCCTTGCTGGGAGTGCAGTTGCCTTGTTCATCGACGTCGTACGTCGCCCTGATCACGGCCACGCAATGCTTCACGCAATGCTTGTCCTGATAGGGAAAAGTCTCGGCGAGAAACGGGGTGGTGTTCTGGCTGACGAACATCAGAGTTGCGCTCCCATCAGCTGGTCTCCCAGCTGCCGGCGAGGATTGTCTCCAGCGTCGGTTGCGGCGCGTGCGGACCGATATCGAAAATGTCGGAGTGCGCCGTCCACATCACCATGTCGGCGATCAGCTCTTCGCCCGGCTCGGCCTGTGGCATCGGCAGTGCCGTCAAAGCTGCATCCAGTTCTTCGGGCGTCAGCTCGCCCTGCTGGGCGGCGGTGGCGGCCTCCTCGATTCCGGCAAACCATGCCTCGGCATGCGTCAGCGCGACAGGCGCTTCGGGTAGCAGGGCAACGACGCTCAAGGGGAATTTCCGGCCCACCTTGTCGGCGCTCTGCAGGATGATGCCCGCCGACGCGCCGAAGGAGTTCGGGCCGGCCAGAAACCGCAGCGCCGTGGCCGGCGGCCAGATGTCCTGGCCAAACAGCGGCACCAGATGCTGCGCCAGCCAGCGGTCCCAAAGCCGCACGAACTCGCCCGTCAGCCGCCGGCTGACGAAGTCGCCGGTGGCGGGCATTTTGCCGTAGAAGCCAGGCAGGATCAGATCTGCGGCGGACATGAGAATTTCTTGAACATCTGGAGGTTGTAGGGATTTTCGACACTCGCCGCCTTGAGCTTGAAATCGGCGTACATGCCTTTCGTCCCCAGCCGCAGGCTGTAGACATCGGACAGCGACGTCCCGGTGAAGCGGCCGCCGCGCAGCATCCTCAGCCACGCCCAGCTGCCGGTCTCGTTGAGCATGATTTCGGGCGAGCCGTCGATCGGCTGGAAGGCGAGCGAGATGACGCCGGTGCCGTCCTTGCCGGGCCAGGTCATCGGTTGCGGTCGCGTCGCATTGTTGAAATAGACCAGGTTCTGGCCGTCGAGGTTGAGCGTGACGCGGGTCACGTTGGGCGACAGGTCGGTCGGCTCGAGCGTGAAGGCCATCACCGGGCCCTGACCGCCGGGAAAGAGATCGTCGCGGATGCGCCGCGCCTGCTCGAAGGCGGCAAGTGCGGATGGGTCGAGGCCGAAATCGGCACGCCATTTCCAAGGCTGCGCCGAGGTGTCGACATAGCTGATCAGATGGTCGTTGATGAAGCCGTCGATCATGCCTGCCGGTCCGAACAGGCGGGCGAAGTCGCGCACATTGACGTCGACCGCGCTGTCGGGGCTGAACGGATAGCGGTCGTTGAGCGCGGCCTGGCAGAAGGGCAGGATGTCGGCGCGCCAGATGGCGTTGAGCTCGGAAGCGACGGCCTTCTGCGTCAACCCGCTGGTGTCGCCGGCAATGCCGCTCAGCCAGGTGTTCACGGGGTCGGGCAGGATCTGTGCCTGGCGGGCGACGGCGCCGGTCAGTTCGGCCAGCCCGCCCTGTTTCTTGATCGCGTCCTGCGGGTCGGGATTGGCGGTCACCGTCTGCAGCACATTGGACAGCGCCGTCAGCGCAACGACCGCGGCATCGAGCGCCGGCGGCTGGCCGTCGACCTCCGCAATCGTGCTCTTGAGCGGCTTGAAGTGCTCGGCCACCAACGTGCCGGTCAGGTCGACTTCGCTGGCCGATCCTGCGCGCGGCAGCAGCTTGGCGCCGGTCTTGACGATCTTGCCAAGCTTGCCGAGTTTGCCCAGCAGTTTCGAGCCGCCCTTCGCCGCCGCCTTGTCGTCACCGGCCGGCGCGTCGTCCGAGCGGGTGAGGTCGACCTCCTGGACCACCGCCGTCAACAGCCGCTTCAACGCGGAATCGGCACTGGAAAGGTCTTTCAGATTCTCGCTGGCAATGTTGAGGTCGCTGAGCGGCGCCAGCCGCATGTCGCGCAAAAAACTGTCCCACTGCGCGATATAGTCGTCATAGTAGAGCTTCAGGATATCTTCCGACAGCGCCGACACCGACGTCTCGGAATTTTCCGAGCAGCCGCCGGCAAACACGGCGCGGTCGAGTGCCGCCTGGGCGGCGACATCCTCGACCCGGTCGAGGATCGCATCGTGGAAGCCGTCATAGGTGAAGGCGCCTGATATGCCGACGCGCAGCGTCTTGTCGGAGCGTCGCGAAAACACCTTGGCGCCGTTCGGCCCGGCGAAATTGGCGGGGATCCATTCCTTCAATCCGGCCACCGCCGGATCGGCCAGCAATTGCTTGTAGGCCCGCGCCGGCAGCGAGATCGTGCAGACCGTTTTCAGCGCTTCGGCGACCAGCGCCTGGTCGGGCGCGATGTAGCTGTCGTCGACCGCCATGCGGCGGATCGCTGCCAGCTGGTGTTCTTCCGCATCGGCTGTCGGGAAGGGCGCGGCCGGCGCGAATTCGGGCAGGTCGTTCACCCACCAATTCTCGACGAAGTCGGAGTCCATCTGAGACAGGCCGGTCATCATGCGGTAGGTCTTGAGCGCCCCCAGCATGAAGTCCGGATCGCGGATCTGCCGCCACATGGTCGCTTCGAGCAGCGCCACCATCCGCGGCTCCAGCACGTTGCGCAGAGCGTGGTCATAGGTGTCGGTCTGCGCCCGCATCATCTCGGCCGAAGCCGATGGTCCGAGCAGGTCCTGTGCCTTGTTCGGAGGCGCAGTCCTGGCATTGACGACTTCGTCCATGGCGGTCAGGGCAACGTCCATAGCCGGCTGCAGCACCGAGGCGGGCGTCGCGGCGGTCGACGTCAGCGGCGCCTGCAGTGCTTCGAACTGGCCGGCTTGCGCGGCGATGGCGTTGCGGTTGTCGTAGTAGGACCAGGTGAACAGGCCGCCGGCGAGTATGGCCGCAGCCGCGCAGGCAGCGGCGGCACCGCGCCAGATCCAGCTGCGGCGGCGCTGCGCCAGCGGATCGAAGGTGCCGAGCCCGGCCTCCTTGAAGATCACCTCGGTCAAAAGGTTCTTGAGGAAGAAGCTGCGCTTCTCGAAGCGCTGCGCCGGCATCGTGCGTCGTGCCGGCAGCCCGAAGGAGGAGGCGAGCGCCGCGGTCAGCCGGTCGATTGGCGCGCCTTCCTGGGTGGCCGAGGTCAGATAGAGGCCGCGCAGCCAGGCTGCCTCCTCGTAGCGGCTCTCGCCGAACATCGCCTCGACCAGCACCTGGATCGGCTCGGACAGGCTTTGCAGCTGTGCGGGAAAGCGGAAGATCTCGGCCCGTTCGGCCAGCTTGTCCTCGTCTTCCAGCCGCGGCACCAGTCGCTTTTCCAGCTCCCTCGACAGAGTCGTGATTTCGCCCGCGATCGTCTTGGCGTCGACGCGTGCATCGAGCGGGAAGGTCGTCCCCCATACCTGTTCGCGCGCCACCGTCGACAGGCCGCCGAAGAAGGCCTCGAAGCCTCTGATCAGATCGGCCTTGGTCAGCATCAGATAGACTGGCAGGCGGATTTCCAGCCGCTCTTCGAGCTCGGCCATGCGCCTGCGGATCTGGCGGCCATGCGCCTTGACGGCTTCGTCGCCCTCGGACAGCGCGTCGATCCCAAGCGCAACGATGACGCCGTTCAGCGCACGACGGCCACGATGCTTCTTCAACAGATCGAGGAAACCCAGCCATTCCACGGCGTCGACATCGGGCTGGCTTTCCTGCTGGACATAGCGCCCGGCGGTGTCGATCATCACTGCGTTTTCGGAGAAGAACCAGTCGCAGTTGCGCGTACCGCCGATGCCCTGCAGATCGTCGGTGAGGTCGATCGGAAAGTTGAGGCCGGATTGGCGCAAGGCCGTCGTCTTGCCGGTCGCCGGGGGGCCGACGATCACATACCACGGCATCTCGCGCAGGAACTTGCGGCCGCCGAGCTTGCCACGCTTCAACTCGACCATGACGTCCTGGAACTTGGCGCCGACCGCGGCGACGTTTTCCTCGCCCGGGCTGAGCCGCTTTTCCTCGACCGGGGCGGAAATCTCGGCGACGAACATGCGGTTGGCGCGGATCGCGCGGCGCTGCGCGACGATCAGCCAGATCAGCCAGAAGATCACCAGAAGAGCGATGATGACGATGCGCACCGTCTCCGACGCCATCGGCACATAGTCGCCGACCCGTACGATCGGGCCGAATACCCAGATGATCAGCGACAGCAGCGCCAGGCCGATCAGCGTCCACAGGAAACGCGAAGTCAGGACCGCCCAGAGGAAGCGCAGGATGAACATGTCACAGCCTCTTTTCGACCAGCACTTCGACGCGGCGGTTCAAGGCCCGGCCTTCGCGTGTGCCGTCGTCGGCCACCGGATCGGTGGCGGCCCGGCCTTCGGAGCGCACGCGCTCCTTCGGCACGCCGTTCTGAATCAGGATATCGGCAATTTCCGCGGCGCGGGCTTCCGACAGCCGCTGGTTGGTGGACAGTGGGTTGGTCTTTTGCAAGGGAACGCCGTCGGTGTGGCCGACCACGGTGATATCGCCGATCAGCTCCTGGTTCTCGAGGATCACCTTGGCGACCGAGGCGATGAGCGGATCGAAGCCGTCTGTCAGCTGCGCGCGCGACGACTGGAAGAGTTCGGGATTGGAGGCCTGGATGACCAGCCGCGCCAGCGACACGCTCTCCGTGCCGCTCAGCGCTCTCTTGAGCTCGTCCGGCGCCGCCGCCTGGAATTCCGGCAGCAGCGCGAAATCCACCGCCACCGGCGGCGGCGCGTCGACCTTCGGCGAAGCGCGGGCGACATCCGTACGCGTCGGCGGCGGCAAGGCGCGAACCAGCGCCGAAAGCTCGACCGCCTGGCTGCTCAGGCTCATCGACAGGCCGATATGGATGGCGGTGGCGATCACCGCCGCCGCCGCAACCATCACCCAGATCGGCACGATGAAGCGCTGCGGTTCGTCGGAGGCGATCACGCCCTTCCAGTTGGGCGAAAGCGGTGCGCCTTCGGCGTCGCTGTCGCGCAGGAAACGCGCCGCGGCCACCCGCACCGCATTGAGCGAACGGTCGCCGGAGCGGCCAGGCACGCGATATTTGCCGCGGAAGCCGAGCGCCATGCAATGATATTGCAACTCCAGCATTTCGCGGTCGCGATTGGGATGGCGTTCAAGCTCTTCGAGCCGGGCGAAGAACTGCGCGCCGGCATCGACGTCGCCGCGCAGCATCACCACCAGCGGCTGGCGTGGCCATGCGCTGGCTCCGCCCCACGGCGTATTCAGCGCCAGATCGTCGAGCAACGCAGCCACCAGCCATGCCGCCTGGTCGGCTCGCTCGAGCGAGGAGCCCTGCACCATCGTGGCGTCGCGGCAGCGCACGAGTTCCTCCAGCAGCCTGGTGCGCAGGGCTTCCGGGTTCTCCGGCGGCTGCGCGTTTTCCAGTTCGGGTGCAAACTCCAGCAGCGGCGAGAACGCATTGACGAGCACGTTCGGATGCGCGCGCGCGGAGCGCTTCGCGGTGACGCCCGACGCCGGCAGCGGCATGGCGCGGGGTGTTGGCGCTCCGCTCAGGCGGATGCGCGTCCGCTCGCGATCCTCGGACAGTCCGAACGGATCGTCCCTGCTCATCATCTCACCTGTTGACCGAGTAGCAGTCGACCTGCGGTTCGCTGGGCAGCACGCCCGAAACGCCGATCACAAAACCCGGCGCTTCGAGCAGCGAGGCCCAGTGCTCGCTTTTCTGGTCCAGTTCGAGACACAGCCGGTCGCCGTCATAGGGAATTTCGCGCGGCTGCGAATGAAGGGGCTTCAGCGGAATGNGGAATGCCGGGCAGGCGTGATTTCCACAGCCCTTCGAATTCGCTGGCCGAGCCGACCGTCGCCTGGTTGACGAAAATCTTGCGCAAGGCATCCTCCGACAGTTCGGAGCCGATCCGCACCACGATGCGGCTCGCCACCAGAAGTTTCGGGTTGTCGATGCGGATCTTCCACACATTGGTGGCATGGCGCATGACCGGCAGGGCGCGCGATTTCGGCTCGATGTAGCGCAGGCTGAGGATCAGCGAACGCAGCGCGTCGGCCAGCGCCGAATAGGCGGGTCCGGGCGCCATGTGGTCGTAGACAGGCAGTTCGCCGAGCCGCCTTGCGCTCGAACCGTAGGTCGCCATCGAGCCGGCAAGGCCGGCAAGTTCCATGTAGACCTCAGCCGGATGGAAAACGTCCTGCGCCAGCATGTGCGCCAGCCGCGGCCGCGCGGCGTTGACCAGGTTCAGGATCAGAAGATCCTCGACGCTGCGGCCGGGGCCGCCCAGCACCATCTTGCCATGCGCCTCGGCGATCTGGTCGAGGCCGGTGACCACTTCCTGCAGCAGGCGGCTGTACCAGGACGCCGCGCCGATGACCAAGGTCGGCGGCAGGAAGGTGTCGTCGAGCGCCACGCCGCCATCGGCGCGCACGCCCTTGAGCTCGGCCACCGGCAGCGCGGTGTAACCGCCGACGGCCGTGCCCGGCGCCAGCAACAGCGCCTGCGGCCGCGCAATCTCGATTTCCTCGGGGTCGGAGCCGCCATGCACGGCGTCGCGCACCGACACGATCCGGCCGCGATAGCGTGCGCCTGACGGCTCGGCGTGAGCGGGGTCGAAGCCGACGCCGCCGGGCGGTTCGAGCGGCAGCGCTATCAGCACCGGTCCAGCGCCCATCTCCGGCGTCACCGCCAGCGGCCGCGGCGCATCCATCGTCTCGGGGATCGCGAACGGCGTCCCGTCTGGAAAGATGCCGCGTGCCGAGAGCACCGAGATCTGGCCGGCATCGAGCTGTGCCTGATCGAGCGTCAGCGTTCGAAAGCCGAACGTATGCAGATGCCCGGCCTGCAAGGCGCCGCGCACCGTCGCTTCGAAGAAGCGGTCCTGTTGCTGGAAATGCTGGGTGCGGAGGAACAGTCCCTCCGACCACAGCACCCTGTTTGCATCGCTCATGCCGGCACTCTCTGCTTCCTGCTCATCATGTTGCGCGGCTTGCGGACTTTTGCCGCCCATGCATGTCGCTCAAAAGTGGTCACGGTTTTGAGAGAACGACATGCATAAAAATAAAGATCTAAAGCGCGTCGCCTGGATCCGTTCAAACGCGACGCGCTTTAGGCGGAAATCCCGCCGCTGCCGAGCTTCACATTGACCGTGAACTTCGATCCCGGCGAAACCGATTTGGTCGTGCGCCAGTTGCGTCCGCCGGGTTCCCTGATCAGCGCGACGAAGCCGAGTGCTGCCACTTCTGGCTCGACCGTGATGGTCTTCGATGCGGTCTTGCCGGGTCCGACGGAAACCGTGTCGGAGCCGATGAGATCGCCGCCAAGTGCCGCGCCGGCACCGCCCTGCAGGGCGAAATAGTCGGCCGAGTTGAAGGCGCCGGTGCTCTTCAGGCGCAAGATCATCACCGTCACCGGCCTGTCGCCGCCGCCCGGTCCCGGGTTCATGCCGGCGCCGCCGGCAAGATTCACTGTGATGACGGATGGTTTCGGCGGGCCGCTCTGGCAAGCCGTCAGCAGTCCCGTCGCCCCGATGGCAAGGATAAATTCGCGTCTGTCGATCATGTCTCAGTCCTCCTCATATGCATCACGAAAATCAGCGCCGATCTCGCCCAGAAAACGCGTCTCGGCGCTGTGAGCGATTTCACGGTGGCGTTTCTGGTACAACTCCCAGAGCTTGGCTCCGCGCCCGCCGGTCAGCAGATTGCCGATCGCCGAACTCGACTTCAGTTCCTGCTCGATCGCCGCCGGATCGAAGCGGTCGATCATGCGCTTGAGCGCGCCTTGCACGCCGCGCCAGGCGCGAACGTGATGCTGCGCCAGATCGCGCACCGCGTCCTTGATCGCCGCCTCGGCGCCGAGGAAACCGGGGCTGCGCTCGGCCAGGATGGTTACCAGCGCATCGTCGACCGAGGGCAGGAATTTGAGCGGGTTGACTTCGGATGCGCCAACCACCGTTTGAGCGACGCGAGCGTTGCCCTTCTCTTCGGCGCGCTTGCGCAAAAGCTGCATCAGCCCTTCCATCATCAGCCGGTACTCGCGGCCGAATTTTTCCATGTCGGCCACCGGATCGCCGCCGGGAAAATCGGCCTCGTCCATGCCCATGCCGCGCAGGAAAGCGGCGCGCAATTCCGCGTCCGACGGTCCGGCTGACGGCCGCGCCGCGGATTGGCGGACAGGAGCGCGTGGTGGCGGTGGAGACGGGGGAGGCGGTGGCTGCGGTGGCGATGGCTCGACCGCGCGGACTGGCAGATCCCAGGGCGCTGCAGAGGGGGCAGGCGAGGGCGCATCGGTTGCACCGCCATCCGTCACGCCGGCGTCGAGGCTGGTGGACCCGGCAGGGCCGAAACCAAACCCGTCATCGTAGGCCGGCAGCTTCTCAGGATTGGATCTGCTCGGCTCTCTCGACCGCGGCGCGGAGTCGAGGCCGAAGGGATCGTCGAACGATGGCTTGGCGCCGTTTCTGTCAGTGGGCTCGGCCACCGGCGTTGCCACAGGGTCGAGGCTGAACGGATCGTCGAACGCCTGCGAGCTGCGTTCATCGGACCGCGCACGCGCGAATGCGCCGGGCACCGGCTTTTCGAATGGATCGGGCAGGTTGGCAGGGCGTGGCCGTCCCGGCTCTTCTTCCGTGGTGGACGAAAAGAAATCGTCGCCGCCGAGGCTGACCGGCGCCCGCGACGCCGCCGGCTTACTGGCAGGCGCTGAAGGCCTGGAGGCCGGCGCCTCGGTCTTCGCCGTCTGCAAATCGACCCACACCACATAGTCGCCCAGTCGCAGTCGCATGCCGCTTTGCAGGCGCGCGGTATTTCCCGCGCCGAGCGGGCTGGCGGCATCGTCGATGAACAACCCGCTGCTGGAGGTATCGGTGACGAAATAGCCGCCCTGCTTGCTGGTGATCTTGCAGTGGGCGCGCGAGACGAACATGTCGGGATCGTTGATCTGCCAGTCGGCGTCGGCGCTGCGGCCGATTACCAGCTCGCCCTCGTCCAGCCGCGCCTGCCGCGTGACTTGCGCGCGTGGTCCCTGTTCGAGAATCAGAAGCAGGCTCATGCCGCCACCTCTTCCCGCCAGCCGACGATGGTCCGCAACCGCATGTCGTCGGCGTCCCCCTTTTCGACCGGTCGCGCCAGCCAGGTGGTGCGGGCAAGCTGGACGGTGCCGAGCTTCGCCGGCGGCACTGCCTTTGCCGCAAGCACGATCCTGAGATCGACATCGATGGTCTCGCCGATCAGGTCGCGCACCGCCTGCTTCAACAGCTTCAGCCGCTCACCGCCCGGCAGGAAGGCCTTGTAATCGATATAGCTGAGCGCGCCGATGCGCAGCTCGATGCGGCTCTGCCGGCTGAAGCTGCGCGGGCCGATGGTGGCGCTGCGGCCGAGCGTGGCATAGCTGCCGGCAAGCCGCGTCTGCAGCGCCTTGGGGATGGTCATCCAGGCCGCGACGAACTCCTTCAGCACCACCGGCACTTTGAAGGCTTCGGCCAGGAACAGCGTCAGTCGCTCGGGGCCGTCGACTTGGGCAGCGAGCGAGGCGGCCTGGCGAAGTTTTACTGTATCGAGTTCGGCATCCTGCGTGCCCGGCAGCCCGATGCCGGCCATCGCTTCCAGCATGGAACGGACGCGGCCGCCGACACCGCGTTCGACCTGCACAGCCGGATGCGCATCCGCCCAGGCCCGATAGTAGAGCGCGATCATCCTGTGCTGCAGGATATTGACAAAATCGACGAAGGTCGTGTCGCTCGTCTGCCGCGCCTCGGCGCCGGCATACCAGCGTTGCGACAGGCGATCGAGCACCCAGCGCGTCAGATGCAGTGGCATCGGCCCTTCGGGTCCGAGCAGGCCGAGATTGTTGACCGTGACGCGTGCCGGCGACTTGTCCGTCGGCTCGCGGAAATCCACCACGTCCTGCACTGCGAAGGACAGCCGCACATTCTGGCCGAGCCTTGCCGGCTCGCGGTCCGGCCGGCCGGAATGGCCGAACAGGCCGCCTTGCCGTTCGAGCCGGCGCAGCAGTTCGAAAAAGTCGAAACTCTCGGACAGGGTTGCGGCTCGCTCTAGATCAGGTAGCGATTGCCGGGCGTCATCGGCCATGGCACATCCTCCTGTTTCTGGAGCAACCGCGTGCGCGTGCGCACGAACCCGTTAATGCCGGCATGGCGGGCAAACAGCCGCGACAGCAGGCCCGACAGCAGCAGAGTGCTCTGTCCCGCCAGCACCGACTGGTCGACATGCAGCGTCACTTCCGTGCCGCGGCCGAAGCACATCGGCCCTTCGATCGCCAGCCTTTCGATCACCGCGCGCGAGTCGATGCGCACGATCGAGCGCACATTGCGGGCGAGCCCGGGGTCGCCGCGCTCGGCATAGAGANCCGCGCGCGAGTCGATGCGCACGATCGAGCGCACATTGCGGGCGAGCCCGGGGTCGCCGCGCTCGGCATAGAGATCGAGCAGCGCGTGCAGCGGATCGACGCCGCGGCCTTCCTTGGCCAGGCTGAGGAAGTTGAGCGCCAGCTGTGACACCAGTCGCCAGGCCAGGTCGTCGGCGCGCGACTCGCCGTCGGCGCCGGTCGGCAGCGCTGCCGGGATCGCCGGCTGCGGCGAACGCAATGCGCCGAGCAGCCGGACCGTCTCCACAGGGTCGCCGGCTTCCAGCGTCAGGGTCGGCGTGTCGTCGAGGATGGCCAGGTCGCGATTGGTGCAAAGCGCCATGATATCGACGCGCTTGAGCGGCCTGTTGGCCTGGCTGTGGACCGGGCGCGAGATCGCCAGGAAGACGTCGTCGCCGGCATAGGAGGTGCGGGTCACCCCCTGGCGCCGCTCGTCCTCGGTTGGCCGGCGCGGCCGCCGCTCGGTCGAATAGACCCAGCCGCTGCCGCGGTTTTGCCCAAGGCTGAACAGCTCCGGTATCTCGGCATCGGGCCCCTCGGCATCGGCGTCCTCGACGCGGATGACCCGGTAGATTTCAAAGTCGCGCGCCCGCGTACGGTCGGCATGCAACACCTGCCGCGTCTTGCGCTGGTCGAGCTCGATGACGTTGCACTCGCGCTCGAAGAGATTGATGATCGGCGTCGCGAACAGATCGAAATCCGCCGGCGTCAGGTCGGCGAGCTCGGGCACGGGACGCCTGAACAAAAAGACGATTTCGAGCCCGGCCTGGCATTTACGCACGACCGGCAGCAAGCCGGTGACGCGCGCATAATGGAAGCGCTCGGGCATCATGAAATATTCGCGCAGCAGGCGGTAGCCTTCGAAGGTCGGCCGCGTGCGCGGCATCAGCGCCTCGGCATCGGCAATGCCGACCATCTCCGGCGGCGGTAGCGGCGACAATGGATTGGTCTTGCCTTCCGGTCGAGCGCCGACACCAGAGCAGACTCCGAAGATGGCGTCGAAGATTAGCGGCGCCTTGGTGCGGTTGGCGAAATAGAAGTCGAGCCGGTCGAGCGCCAGTTCGTCGAGCTTGCCTTTGCCGGTCCGCGCCAGCGTGATGCGAAGTGCCGCTTCGCCGGCCTTCCCGGCGATCGGGCCGATGCCGGCGGCGGCAAGCGCGCTGCGGTCCTGGAAATAGCCGACCGAACTGATCGCGATCGGAAACAGCGTCATGTCCTGCGCGGTGGTGAAGGTGCAGCGCGTCGACAGGCCGGCCTGCAGGCTGGAGACCAGCCGCGTGCCGCGCTTGACGACATGGCCGGCAAGCATCGTCTGCACCTGCTGGCCGGGCTTCAGCACCACCATGGCGGTTGCCGGCCCCGGCGTGACGAGATCGGGATAGAGCACGTCGAGGATGCTGCGCGAAAACCGCGAGCGCTCGGCATCCACCTTCAGGCGCGTGCGCGCGGCGAGGAAGGCGACGCCGTCGAGCAGCCGCTCGACATAAGGGTCGGGACACGGCACCGTATCCAGCGACAAATTGCGGGCGACCGCCGGATGCATGTCGGCGAACTCCGCCGCCAGCCCGCGTATGTGGGACAGTTCCTCCTCGTAATATTCTACGAAGACCCGGTCCATCTCTCAGGCTTCCCTGAACTCGGTGCGCGCCAATCCGTTGTCGAGATTGATCGTCGTGCGCAGGCGCATGCGCTCGGGCGTCGGCGTCATGATCAGCACGGCGTCGATCTCGATCTTCAGGCCGGTCTTGTCGCCGAGGTTGACCGTGACTTTGGTCGCGCTCTCCTTCAGCCGCGGCTCGAAAGTGGCGAGCACGGCGCGGATCTCGCGTGCCAGAACATCGCGATCGAAGTCGCGCGACGACCGGCCGGAGAAGGACGGCACGCCATAATTGACAACGCTGCGGCGCACCTCCGGAAAGTCGGCCAGCGATGTCGGACTGTCGGTCATCTGCTCGGCCTCGAGATCGGATAGCAGCGGCGCGGATTCGAAACGCTCGGTGTTGAACAGCGCCTCGATGTCGCGCCGCACGGCCTCGCGCAGCACATCGGGCGACACCACGATGCCTCGGCTTTCAAGCTCGCCACGGTGCCGGTTCTGAAACGCCAGCCGGTGCAGCCGGCGCTTCTGATCGGGGTTCAATGCGTCATCGGCGTCGATGCGCCTCGGTCCGTCTGCCAGCAGCTCGTCCAGGCGCTCTGCGCCAAGCTCCTCCTGCAGAGCCTGCCTGAGCCCGTCTATCTCCGAGCTCAGGCCCGGCAGATCGTTGACGAGGCGGTCCCACAGCGAAGGCTGTACCGCCTCGCGCTTGGCCCGTGAACCGCCCGCCTGTACCTTGTCGGCGGCAGGGCGCTTTGCTCGCCCCTCACTTGCCGACATAGACATCCATTTCGGCTTCGTCATTGTCGTCATAGACGAACTTGATCTTCTTGTAGGCGAAGGAGACTTCCTCCTGGATCAGGTCGGCTTCATCATCGGCCTGCGACATGTCGTATTCCATGATCGAGGCGTCGGTCAGGGTAACGACCAGATAGTCCTTGCTCTCGCCGTCGATGGTCCGCCGCGCGGAGAATTTGACCTCGTCCAGCGCCTTGTTTTCGAACAGGGCCTTGGCCAGATAGGGTGAGGCCTTGTCATAGTGCTTGGTGAACTTGATCATGCCCATCGACACGCGGCCTCGGCGCGAGAGGGAATTGGGGTCGTAGGGCGCGACCATCTTGTAATCGACGCCATGGATTTCGATCTCGTCGTCATGGCCGTCGCGTGTGCTAGGCCCCTTGATATCCGGAACTTTCAGAAAACCGTCGATCTTCATTGTGGGCATTTTCGTTCTCCACCGCTTTCAAACAAAGGTTTGGTTGCTGCAATCAGGTCTTCACGGACGGCAATTCCGACACCAGCCTGAGCGAGGCGTTGATGCCCTCCAGCTGGTAGTGCGGGCGCAGATAGAAGCGGGCGTTGTAGTAGCCCGGCCGGCCCTCCACGCTGTCGACCTGCACCTCGGCGGCGGCAAGCGGACGCTTGGCGCGTGCCTTGTCGTCGGCGAAGGCCGGGTTGGCCAGCACGTACCGGTTGATCCATTCGGTCAACCAGATCTGCATGTCGGTGCGTTCCTTGAACGATCCGACCTTGTCGCGCGCAATCGCCTTGAGGTAGTGGGCGAAGCGCGAGACCGGGAACAGATAGGGCAGGTTGGCTGAGAGCCGCTCGTTGGATTGGGCGTCGGGGTCGACCAGGCGGCCCGCCCGCGTCTCGTCATCCTGCAGCGAATGGGCGCCGATAAAGGCCGCGAGATCGGTGTTCTTGCGGTGCAGGATCGGCATCAGCCCGAGCTTGGCCAGTTCCGCCTCGCGCCGGTCGTCGATGGCGACTTCCGTCGGGCATTTCATCGCGATCGAGCCGTCATCGGTCGGGAAGGAGTGCACCGGCAGGTTAAGCACAGTGCCGCCATTTTCGACGCCGCGGATCTGGGTGCCCCAGCCATAGAGCTTGTGGCTGCGGTTGATGTTGACGCCCATCGGGAAGGCAGCGTTCATCCAGACATATTTGTTGTGATCGCCCTGCACTTCCTCCTCGAAGGAGAAGCCCTTGACCGGGACTGTCTCCGAGCCGTAGGGCAGCCGCGCCAGCACGCGCGGCATGGTCAGCCCGATATAGCGCGCATCCTCGCTCTCGCGCAGCGATTGCCACGAGGCGTAGGCCGGGTTGGAGACGATCTGCTGCAGGTCCTGCGGGTTGGGCAGTTCCTGCCAGCTGTCCATGCGGAACAGCCGTGGCGAGGCGGCGGCGATGAACGGCGTGTGCGCCGAGGCGCAGATGCCGGAGATGTTGCGCAACAGGCCGACGTCGCGCGGGTGGTTGGAGAACTCGTAGGCGCCGATGACGCAGCCGATCGGTTCGCCGCCGAGCATCGAATACTCGTCGGTGTAGACCTTCTTGAAGATCGGGCTCTGGTCCCACATCTGCCCTTCATAGTCTTCGAGCGTATCGGCCAGCTGCTCCTTGGAAATGTTCATCACCCGGATCTTCAGCTTCTGATCCGTCTCGGTGTTATTGATGAGATACCAGAGGCCGCGCCAGGTGCCTTCCATCTGCCGCACTTCCGGCGCGTGCAGGATTTCGTTGACCTGGGTCGTCAGCATCTTGTCGATGCCGGCGATCAACGACTTGATCGACTTGATCGAGTTGGACGAAATCGTCGTCGTCTCGGAGCGCGACTGCGCCGCCAGCGCCAGGTTGCGAACCAGCTGCTGCAGCTTCTCGCTGTCGTCCTTCTTGACCTTGAAGTCCTTCTCCAAGAGCTGGCTGAATTCGCCGAGATCGACGGCCTCGGCCTCGGCGACGGATGCTGCGGTCTTTTGCTGTTCGGCCATGATCTATTCCTCACCCTTGTCGTCGGACAGCGCCTGGGCGGCGATCTGGCCAAGCAGCGGCTGGTTGTTCAGCAATTGGGCGATGCGCTTTTCGGCATCGACGCGGCCGTCCATGAAGCCGAGCAGCTCCTCGAGCTGGCGCCGCATCTTGAGGATTTCGGCCAGTTGCGGGACCTGTTCGGCGATCTTGTCGGGGGCGAAATCGCCCATCTTGGTGAAGGTCAGGTCGAGCGCCAGTTCTTCGTCGCGCTCCTGTCCCTCGGCCTGCGGCAGCGTGTTCTTCACCCGCGCCTTGACCCTGGGTCCCAGCGCTTCCATGAATTTGGGGAAGCGGTTGGCATCGGTCTCGACAAAGGAACGGTCGAGCACCGTCTTGGACGCTTCCCTGGTCTGCGATGCGCCCGACAGGTCGGCCATCACGCCCATGACGAACGGCAGTTCGATCGTCGTCGGGCTGCCGTAGGTTTCGACATCGTAGGCGATCTGCACGCGCGGGGCGCGATTTCGCTCGATGACCTTCGCTTTGCTTTCGGCTGGCATGTGTTGCTACCTTTCATCCTTCTGGGCAGTCTTCTTGGCGTCGGGAACGCCGGCGAGCAGCCGGAATTCCTTGAGCCCCGACGGGGCGAGGTCTTCCATCAGTTCAACGAAATCCATGTGCACCATCCTGCGCACCCGGCGGGCGAGATGCGGGATCGGACTCGACGGCTCGGTGCGGTCGTAGAACGCGACCACAAGGTCGAGGCACTTCACCACATCGTCGCGCGAGGAAATCCTGTCCGGGAGCCCCGCACCGGTCTCCGCGTAGCTTGCCATCGTCTCGGCTCCATGACCGTTTCTGACCGGCGCGGCCGGGCTTGCCGGGGGAGCAGCCGGGCTGGCAGCCCCCTTCGTCGCTGCCTCTTCCGTGGTCTCGACCGCCGTGTTGCGTTCCAGCGTCGTCAGCACGCGCTGCAAAAACCGCTTCAGGTCCGGGACGGCAGCCCCGTTGCTGTCAAGGCGGGCATTCAGCGCCGCATCGACCGCGTCGAGCGCCTCGATCGCTGCGTGCGCCCCGGCGATGAGCGCCGTCATCTGTTCACCGGCCTGGTCCTGATGGGCGGCACAACCGCTGCCCACCCGGTTCAGGAGCTGTCCGTGCGCGCTGACCAGTGCTGCCTTCTCCGTGGCATTCAATCCCGACGCCGCTTCCTGAAGCATGACGCGATCGTCGAGCGCACCCTGTTCGAGATCGCGTCCGCTGATCGGCCCGATGGGACGCGGCGCGAAGAAGACCATCTGCCTGAGGTTCGCCAGCAGGCCTTCCTGGCCGTTCTGCAGGTCGGCCAGCGCGTTGAGGCGGCGCAAGGCGGCCTCGCGTGGTTGGGGGCTGGCCCGCAGCGCCGGGTGCATCGTCTCCCAATGCGTCTCGAAGGTCCTTGCAATCAGGGTCAGGCCCTGTGCCAGTCCGGCCAATCCCTCTTCATTGGCCAGCGCCCGGGCGACAATGACGAGCAGGCGCAGGTCGCGGCCATGCGAACGCAACTCCTCGGCCTTGCCGAGCACGGCAGGCCAGTCGACCGGAATGGTCGATTGCGCGGCTGGCTTGTTGCGCCCGTCATGGACGACCTTGACCTGCGGCTCCGTGAGCCGCTCCAGCTCATGAAAAGCCGGATCGTTGCGCAAGTCTTCGCCTGACGGATTTTCACCGTCCAGCGGAGCAAGCCAGAGTGCGAGATCGATCACAGATACCCCCGGCGACCGGCTCTAAAACCGTACGTGACCCAACGTTAGCACACGGTTGCATATTCCCACAATTCGCCATCCGCTCAAAAGTTAACGAGCGCTAATGAATGTCGGTGCAACTGCGTCTCGGATGGCGCAATTCATGGCGTGCTTGGCCAACCTCGTATGTGAAGCGCATCGCATAGGATTAGAAAAAATCGTGGTTGTCTGCATTTGGCGGCGCGGGACTCTCCACAAAGGGAAAAGGCCGGCTGCATCAAGCGCTTTGTCAAGCGGCTGCTTATGTGGCAGGCTGTCGACGGGCAGATTGCAGGAGCACGTTCGATGGAACAGCGCCGGTCGTCGCAGGGGTTCAAACGCAAGGAACTGGTTGGCAAGCTCAATCCGGTCTGCCTGCGCGCCTTCAAGGCCGCCGCCGACAGCGCCAAGCTGCGCGGCAATCCTTACGTCGAACTCGTCCATTTCATAGAACAACTGGTGCTGTCCGAGCGTTCGGATGTGCAGATGATCATTGCCGATGCCGGCGTCGATGCCAGCCGGCTTACCAGCGAAATGACCCGCGCCGTCGACAAGCTGCCCTACGGCGCCACCTCGATCGAGGAATTTTCCGACCACATTTTCCACGCCATCCAGGAAGCCTGGAACCTGGCGACGCTGGAATTTGGCATGGAGGAGGTCCGCAGCGCCCATATCGTGCTCGCCTGCCTGAAGACGCCGGTGCTGGAAGGCCTGATGGCGAAGATCAGCGGCGAATTCGACAAGATCGACGCCGACGGGGTCATCGCCCGCTTTGCCGAGGTGGTGGAGGGCTCGCTCGAAGCCGGCGCCATGGCAGCAGTGGCTCCCACCGCGGAGGCGCCGCGGCGAGCTCCGGGCGGGGACTCCGCGCTGGCCAAATACGCCACCGACCTCACCCAGCGCGCCCATGACGGCAAGATCGACCCGGTCGTCGGCCGCGACCCGGAGATCCGGCAGATCATCGATATCCTGATGCGCCGCCGGCAGAACAACCCGATCCTGACCGGCGAGGCCGGTGTCGGCAAGACCGCGGTGGTCGAGGGCTTTGCCCTGCGCATCGCCCAGGGCGACGTGCCGCCGCCGCTGCAAGGCATCAGCGTGCGTATGCTCGACGTCGGCCTGATGCAGGCCGGCGCCAGCGTCAAGGGCGAGTTCGAGAAGCGCCTGAAGGCGGTGATCGACGAGGTGCAATCCTCCGAAACGCCGGTCATCCTGTTCATCGACGAGGCGCACACGCTGATCGGCGCCGGCGGTGCGGCGGGAACCGGCGATGCCGCCAATCTCTTGAAGCCGGCGCTGGCGCGCGGCGAACTGCGCACCATCGCGGCAACGACCTGGGCCGAGTACAAGCAGCACATCGAAAAGGACCCGGCGCTGACCCGCCGTTTCCAGGTGGTCAAGATCGACGAGCCGTCGGAAGCGGTCGCCGTGCTCATGCTGCGCGGTGTAGCCGGCGTGCTCGAACAGCATCACGAAGTGCAGATCCTGGACGAGGCGATCGAGGCGGCGGTCGGCCTGTCGCATCGTTACATCCCGGCGCGGCAATTGCCCGACAAGGCGGTCAGCCTGCTCGACACCGCTTGCGCCAGGGTGGCGATCTCGCAGCATGCGACGCCGGCCGAGGTCGAGGACATTTTGCGGCGCCGCCAGGCGCTCGAGGTCGAAAGCGGCATCATCGGCCGCGAGGCAGCGATCGGCATCGAAGTAACTGACCGGCAGGCGCGGGTCGAGGCCGGGCTCACTGAGACGGGGACCATGCTCGCCGCCGCCGAGGAGCGCTGGGAGCGCGAAAAGGCGCTGGTTGCCGAGATCCTCGAACTGCGCGCGCGGCTGCGCGGCGACGGCGTCCCGCTCGATGCGGTGGCGACAGCTGAGGCCGATGCCGAACCGGCAGCGCCGGACGAAGAAAAGACCAAGGTGCCCAAGGCCGAGACGCCCAAGGCCGAAGCGTCCGAGACCGAAGCGCCGGCTGCCGAGGCTGCGCCGTCAGATCCTGTCGCCGATCTGGCGCGGCTGCGTGAACTCATGGCCGAGCTTGCCACCGCGCAAGGCGAGACGCCGCTGATCCTGCCGTCGGTCGACCGCAATGCGGTCGCTGCCGTGGTCCAGGACTGGACCGGCATCCCGACGGGACGGATGCTGTCCAGCCAGACCGAAAAGGCGCTCAAGCTCGCCGACACTTTGTCCGAACGAGTCGTCGGCCAGGATCACGCCATGGAGATGATCGCCAAGCGCGTGCAGACCAGCCGCGCCGGGCTCGGAGCGCCGGAAAAGCCGGTCGGCGTGTTCCTGCTCTGCGGCCCCTCCGGTGTGGGCAAGACCGAGACGGCCCTGGCGCTGGCCGAGACGCTCTATGGCGGCGAGCAGAACCTGATCTCGATCAACATGTCCGAATTCCAGGAGGCGCACACCGTCTCGACGCTCAAGGGCGCACCGCCCGGCTATGTCGGCTACGGCAAGGGTGGCATTCTCACCGAGGCCGTGCGCCGAAAACCCTATTCGGTGATCCTGCTCGACGAGGTCGAGAAGGCGCATCCCGACGTCCACGAGATCTTTTTCCAGGTCTTCGACAAGGGCATGATGGATGACAGCGAGGGAAGGCGCATCGACTTCAAGAACACGCTGATCCTGCTGACGTCCAATGTCGGGTCCGAAGTCATCATGGAGCGGACCGGCAACGGCACGGTGAGGGCAGGGCTCGACGGCCTCGATGCTGCCCTGCGCGCTCCACTGCTGAAGGTGTTTCCAGCGGCCTTCCTCGGCCGCGTCGTGACCATCCCTTACTATCCGCTTTCGGATTCGATGATCGAGGCCATCACCCGCCATCAGTTCGGCAAGATCGCGCGGCGGCTGCGCGCCAGCCACGACGCCGAACTGGTGATCGGCGACGGCGTCATGGCGCTGGTCAAGGCGCGCTGCACCGAAATCGAGTCCGGTGGCCGCATGATCGACGCCATCCTCACCAACACGCTGTTGCCGGAACTCAGCCGCGGCGTGCTGAACCGGTCGCTCGACGGCGAGAAGATGACCAAGGTGACCGTCAGCGCTTCCACTGACGGGTTTGCCTATTCGTTCGAATAGTCAGGCCTGACTGCTCGGCTCCGTCTCGGCGCGGATCAGCTTGATGTCGGCGCCGGCTGCCCAGGCGCCGATATCCTCGCGCCGCAACGCCGCCGCCATCATGTCGGGAAACAGGTCCGGCGTGCAGGCGAAGACCGGTATGCCAAGTGCCGCGACCGAAGCCGACATCGCCGGATCATAGCCCGGCCGGCCCTGATCGGTCAGCGCCAGCAGCACGATGACATTGACGCCGGACCGGACCAGCGCCGCAAGCCGCCGCAGCAAGTCCTGGCCGTTGCCGCCCTCATAGAGGTCGGTGATCAGCACGAAGTGGGATTTGGTCGGCCGCTCGATGCGGTCGGCGCAATAGGCGACCGCCTGGTTGATGTCGGTGCCGCCGCCGAGCTGCACGCCAAACAGCACCTCGACCGGGTCGCTGAGCTCTTCGGTCAGGTCGACGATGGCCGTGTCGAAACAGACCAGCTTGGTGCGCACGACCGGCAGCGACGCCATCACCGCGGCGAAAATCGAGGCGTAGATCACCGAACTCGCCATCGAGCCGGACTGGTCGACGCACAGCACCACTTCGTCGAGATCGACTAGCCGGCGTTGCTTGCGCATGAAGCCGACCAGTTTTTCCGGCACGACGGTTTTGTGCTCAGGCTGGTAGTGGCGAAGATTGGCCGAGATGGTGCGCGGCCAGTCGATGTCGCGTTGGCGCGGCCGGTTGGTGCGTCGCGACTTGTCGAGCGCGCCACGGATCGCCTCGGCGGTCTTCTGCTCCAGCCGCTGCATCAGCTTGGCGACGATGTCGGCGATGATGGTGCGGGCAATGTCCTTGGTCTTGGCCGGCATCACCGAACGCAGCGAGATCAGGTCGGCGACGAGGTTGACGTCGGCCTCGATCGCCTTGAGGAATTCCGGCTCCATCAGCATCTGCTTCAGGTTCAGCCGCTCGAAGGCATCCTTCTGGACGATCTGGACCACCTGGGCGGGAAAGAAGGAGCGGATATCGCCCATCCATTGCGCCACGCGTGGCGCCGAGCGGCCGAGCCCGCCGCGCCGCTTGCGCGGGTCGGCATCGGCATTGGCGCCGTCGCCGTAAAGCGCATCGAGCGCCGAAGACAGTTTTTTGTCATCACTGGAAAGGGCGGAGGAAGCCTCGTCATCGGCGCCGATCGCCAGCCGCCAGCGGCGCTCGCGCCCGCTATCGGAGGATGCTGGGCCGGGTTCGGGCACTTCGGCTTCGTCATCCATTGTCACACTCCGCCCGCCAGCAATGGCCCAAGCTGCTCCAGGTGACGGCGCCAGCCTTCGCCGCCATCCGGCGCCGGGGTCAGGCCGGCCGGCAACCTTGCGGTGCGGCCGAGCACGGCCTCGATCAACCGCTGCCGCTCCATCGAGTCCAGATTGGAGAAGACGCGGCGCAGCAATGGCAGATGCGCGATGAAAGCGTCCTCGTCGAGCGATTTCAGCCACCCATCGACGGCGCCGCGCAGGCCCTCGTCGTAGATCAGCCGCTGGCCGGCAGTGCTGAAGAAACCTTCGAAGAACCCCGCTGCCTGGGCGACCGGCGTCCCCGGCGACAGCCTGCGTCCGAGCAGCCCGGCGGCGTCCTCTGCCGACAGTTGGCCGGCTTCATAGAGCAGATGCGCGGCGCAGCCGGCGAGCAGCGCCGTCGAGCCCGGACCTTCCAGCACGCCGGTCAGGCCGTTGCGCCATGCATCGAGCACGCCTTCGCCGGGCTCGACCAGCCGGATGGCCGTGTCGGCCTTGCGCACAGCACCGACCAGCGTGGTGGCGGCCTGCTCGTCCAGGTCGCGCACCGCATAGGGCAGCGCGATCGCGCCTTCGACGATCAACCGTTCCAACAAACCGGACAGCCGGTTGGTTTCGGTCTTGCGCGCCTCGCCGTAACGGATGATGTCGGCAAGCGGCGGCACCGAGGCCAGCATCTCCAGGCATTCGCTGCTGTGCGCTGCGCGCGCCTCCAACGCTACAAGGCCGGCGCTCGCGGCCTCCGACAGATCCGCCGTAATGGCGCTCTGGACAAGGGCGGCAAGCGTGTCGAGGCTCGCGGCCGCACCGAGCATCTGGATCAGGCGGCCATTGGCGGCCTTTTCGATAGTCGGGCCGTAGATCAGGTTCTCGACCAGGCGCACGGCATATTCCGGCTCCCAGGCCAGCGTCCATTTTTCGCGAAAGGTGCCGCGGCTGCGGCCGGCGTCGGCCAGCCTGCCCCATTGCACGCCAAGCACGTCCAGCCGGTGCAGCAATGTCGAACGAAACAGTCCGCTTTCGCTGCGCAGATCGACCGACAGCTCGCGTTCCAGCGCCTCCGGCTTCAGCCGCGCCGCCTTCTGGTTGCGCTGCAGGTCCTCGATCAGCGGCGCCAGCGGCGTGTCGGGCGGAATCTCGCCGACATCCGCGCCCAAAAGCAGCTCGGCCTCGACCAGCGCCCACAGCACCGCTTCGCCGTTGAACAGCGCCGCGATCGCGGCATCGCGCAATTCCTCCAAGCCGGGCTTCGGCCGCTCGCGAATGGCAGCCAGTGTGCGCGCAAGCCGCTCGGCCTCGATCAGCGACGCGGTCGACACCAGATGGCCCTTCGCCCGCAGCACCGCCGCGATCGTCGCCAGCCACAGCGTCGCGGCGTCGCGCCGCCCTCGTGTGCGCCACAGATGCTTGCACCAGCCGGGCGCGACGACGCCAGCGCCATAACCATAGCCCAGCGCAAGACGCGGCCCGGTCCATGGCGCCCATGTCATGATGCTTTTGCGCCGGGCAATTCCCTTGATCAGCGCCTGGTCGTTCTTCTGCGTGTGCGCGGCCTGCAGGGCCGGCACATGCCATGCGCCGCAGACGACGGCGATCGGTCCGGCGAATTCCTTGCGCGCGGCGGCGATTTCCAATCGCATATGCGCTTCACGCTTGGCCTCGAACGGCGCGATCGCACCTTCGCCGTCGCGCAGCGTCGTCATCGCATCGGTGATGGCAGCGAAGATTGGACCCGGCTGCGGATTCTGCTCGATAATGTCGGCCCACCAGCTTTCGCCATCTTCATAGCCGGCGGCCGCAGCCAGCGTGCCGATCGGGTCGCGATGCGATGCGGGCTCGCCATCCTCACCGGTTTCGTCCTTGGGTTCGGGCTTGTCGGCGTCAGCCGTTTTGTCGGGGTCGTCGGTTGCCGGTGCCGCGAACCGTGCCGATGACGGCAGGTCGATGAACCGCAATGCCGCCTTGTTCGCCACCGCCCACACCGCCGCCTGGTATTCCGGCGAGAACTCGGCGAACGGCCAGAAACTTGTCGCGGCCGGATCGTCCTCGGGGTAGCAGAGCAGCGCCACCGGCGGCTGCATCTGCGGGCGCGCCAGCAATGGCAGCAGGGCGGACGCGTCGCTCGGCCCTTCGATCAGCACCGCGACCGGCTGCAAGTCCCGCAGCGCCTGCACCAGGCTGTCGGCGGAGCCCGGCCCGTGATGGCGGATGCCGAAATAGGCGACGTCGCTCATGACCTCAGATCGCTGCGTTCAGCGCCGCGTAATAGCCGGCATAGTCCGGCCGCTTCTTGAGCACCGTTTCGAGATATTCCTCCAGCACCACCTTGTCCTGCACCGGGTCCTTGACGATGGCGCCGACAAGGCTGGCGGCGAGGCCTTCGGCGCCGAGCTTGCCGCTGTCGAACCACGCCGCCTGGCTGAGGCCGCCGACCATGGTGGCGATCGCCTCGGCGGTCGAGAGCGAACCCGAAGGCGTCTTCAGCGTCACCTTGCCGTCGGCGGTTGCGCCCGAGCGCAGCTCGCGGAAAATGGTCAACACTCGAGCGATCTCCTCGCCGACATTTTTCGGCACCGGCAGGTCGAGCCCGCCGGCCATCTCGTCGACCCGCTTGGAGACGATCGCCACCTCTTCCGCCATGTCCTCGGGCAGCGGCAGCACCACCACATTGAAGCGGCGTTTCAGCGCCGAGGACAGCTCGTTGACGCCCTTGTCGCGGTTGTTTGCGGTGGCGATGATGTTGAAGCCGCGCTGGGCATAGAGCGACGTGTTGAGTTCCGGGATCGGCATCATCTTTTCCGACAGCACGGTGATCAGCGTATCCTGTACATCGGAGCCCATGCGCGTCAACTCTTCCAGGCGGCATAGCTTGCCGCTCTCCATGGCGCGGTAGAGCGGCGTCGGCACCAGCGCCTCCTGGCTCGGCCCTTTGGCCAAAAGCTGCGCATAGTTCCAGCCGTAGCGGATCTGGTTCTCGTCGGTGCCGGCCGTGCACTGCACGATCAGCGTCGAGTTGCCCATGATGGCGGCGGCGAGATGTTCCGACACCCAGGACTTGGCGGTGCCGGGAACGCCGAGCAACAGCAGCGCGCGGTCGGTAGCGAGTGTCGCCACCGCGGTTTCCATCAGCCGGCGGCGGCCAACATATTTCGGCGATATCACGGTGCCGTCGCTTGCCTTGCCGCCGAGCAGATAGGTCAGCACGGCCTTCGGCGACAGGCTCCATCCGGCCGGCTTCTGGCGTTCGTCATTGCGCGCCAGCGCCTGCAGTTCAGCGGCATAGGCCTGCTCGACAGGGAGGCGGATGGCTGCCTTCATGGTGCTGTTCTCCGGATTGTCATGTGTTGGTTCCCGTCAGGGCCGCGTTGAGGCGCAGGAAAGCGAGCGAGGCTGCCGCCGGCGGCATGCCAGCCGCAACGACATGCTCGATCAATTTTTCCGCTGTCGCCGCAGTGGCCAGAAAGCCCATCGTTTCCAGCAGGTCGTCGGCGGTTCGCTTCATAGCGTCATCATCGCGGGCGACAGCCGAACGCAATGCCGCCAAGCCCTGGCCGTTCGTCAGGTCGGGCCATTCCAGCCAGTTGGCTTCGAAGCCCTCGGCAAGGGTGAGCGCGCCAATATACTGCGGCGTATCTTTCAGGATCAGTCTGACCAGGACACGCTTCCTGCGGCTATCCAGGCGCGGTATCAGGTGCAGCACGAATAGTGCCGGCTTGCCTCCCCCGGCGACTAGTGTGTCGGCCATCTGCGTTACGGCAGCGTCGCTGCCCGACGCTGCGACCATTCGTGAGATCTGGATGTCCGCATTTTTGTCGGCACCGAATTGCCAGGCTGCAATGAAATCGGGTTCGCTGACCCCAAATCGGGAAGCGAGGTCGACCAGGTTGCAGGTCTCGAACAATTCGGCGCGGCGCTTTTCCTGCGCCGGCGATTTGAGCTTTGCCGGCGTGTAGGTGGTGCGGCGGCGGATGAAGCCGGATTTGCCTTCTGTAATGAAGGCGGCGAGTTCGGCAACGGGGTCGTCGGCTCCGTCGTTGCCCGGCCAGCCATGCTCGCCCAGCCTTGCCAGCAGCCGGCCCGCCAGCTCCCGCACCTTGCCGGAGCGGTCGGTGGCCAGGCTTTTCAGGAATGGCGCGTCCGTGGGCGTCAGGTTGAAATGCATGAGTTCGATGAGCGCCAGCCGGACTTCAGCCGGCTCGCCCGTCGCCTTGGCTTCCATCAGGCTGCGGGCCGTGGCCGGATCGCGACGGCGCATCTCGGCCAACGCGATACGGCGCGCGGCGGGGTAAAAGTCATCCCAGTTCTGCGCCGTCAGCTGCTCCTGCGGGGCAATCTTCAGCCCCTCGACGCTGGCCTGCCAGTCGATCCACGGCGCATAGATGTCAGGGCTGTTCTGGTCTGATGCCGACGGCATCCAGTCCATCGGATGCAGCACGTAGCCGCGGCTGGCGACGAGCGTCGCGACGCGCGACTTGCGCCGCGCATCGGCGGCGTTCTTCAGGGCCGCCCGCAACAGCGGCCGCAACCGCTCCGGCAGCAGCGGCAGGCCAAGCCTCGGCAGCGGCGGGCGCCGCTTCAGCGTCTTCGGCGCCGACGGCCGCAGGCCGACATCGAGCGCCTGCGCCGCGATCGCCAGCAGACGTCGCTCCCGTTCGTCCGGGCTTGCGCCACGCGCGATCTCCTTCCATGCGGTTGGCGCCAGATCGAACGCGGTTCCGCCGGTGATCCAGCAGTCGCGCATCGTCGCCAGGCCGGTTAGTTCGAGCTCGTTCATGACAGATCGAGCCTCCCGAAGCCGCTTTGCGCGGCCAGCAGATCGAGCCGCGCGCCGTTCCAAAGCGCTGCCGTGGCCGCGAGGTCGAGGCCAAGCACGGTCTGATCGACGGTCCCGCTAACAGGCAGGGCGATCCCTTGCGGGTCGTGCGCCGCTTGCCACCAGGCGGTGCCGCGCTCATCGAGCAGGATCGCGCCGGCAGGCAGCATCAGCGGGCTATCGGTCGACCAGGGCGCTGCGTCCTGGTGCGCCGCATGCGCCGCGAGCGGGTCCTTGACAGCGTCGAGGCCGAAATCCGGCCAGGCGCCCGACACGACGTCGCCCTTGCGCTCCGCCACCAAGGCCCGCAGTGGCTGGCGCGACGGGTAGAATACCAGGCGGGCGTGGAACCGGTCACCGGGCGTGAACGCCGCCGAGCGGCGGCCGGCCGAAGCCGGAAAGAAATCGAGCAGCAGCCCAAACTGCGGCGTCGGGCTTTTCAGATCGAGCAGCCAGGTCGAATGGCTGACGAGACCGTCGCGGCGGGTCTCGATCTTCTCGCCGACGACCTCCCAATGGCTGTCGACCTGCTTCGCGTCGGGACTGGACAGAACCTGGTCGCGGGTTTCGGACGCCGACACCAGTCGCTTCAGCTCGGGATCGTCGGGCGCCGAGCGCCAGGCTTTGGCCAGCAGCACCAGCTTGCCGAGTTCGCGGATCGCCGCGTCCGGCCGTTCCTCGCTGCGCAGCGCCATTAGCCGGGCCGGGATTTCGTCGATGCGTCCGGCAAGCGCCGTCGCCTTCATGTCGACAAGCCGCGCGGCAATGCGGCGGCAGCGCTCGCTGCTGGCGTCGGCAAAGGCGGAAAGGCCGAGCCGCAGCTGGTCGGCAATCCACTGGTCGAGTTCGTCCAGCGCGCCTGCCACCGCGGTGCGCGTATCTTCCGCCCGCTTGCGCTGCGCCGTCTCGCGGCGCTCCGTCGCGGCGGCGTCATCGACGGTGCTTTCCTCCGCCTGCGAGGCCTCGCCAATGCTCTTGCCAGACGCGCCCCTGCCAGGCTTTGCATCGACCGGCGGGGGCGCAGTCTTCCTGCGCCGGCCAAGCCAGTCATTGACCCATTCCGGCGTTGTTTCGGCTGATGTGAAGCTGGCCGGCGCCGTGGCGGCGATCCACATCAGCGCCAGCGTGTGCTTGCAGGGAAATTTTCGCGACGGGCAGGTGCATTTGTAGCCGTGGTCGCCGGTGTCGACGACGGTGCGATAGGGGTTGGATCCCGAGCCCTGGCATTCGCCCCAGATCAGCGCCTGCTGCTCGTTCTTCTCCAGCCGCGGCCAGTTCGAGCGCTTGGTGAGCTTCGAGGCGGCGCTTAGCGACGCCTGATCGGGGGCCAGCGCCTCGATGGTTTTCAGTTCGAATTCCAAGCCGCGCCTCTCGTCACCCCAAATCAATGCCTGGCATCAATATAGGGTGCCGTTTGTGAAGGATTGTTGTGGCCCCGGCAAGACGAAGATAGCGCAGATCAGTACAACGGCGTGGCCATATGCCGGGGCGTCGGCCATTGCGCCGTGATCTCGGGCTGCACCGGGCGCTCGAGATAGGTCGACAGCACGACATAGCTTCGCGTCGAGGTGACGCCGGGCGTTTCGTAGAGACGCGCCAGCAGGCCTTCGAGCGCCCTGGTGTCCTCGGTGCGGACCTTGAGAAGCATGCAGGTGTCGCCGGCCACCGAATGGATTTCCTCGACCTCAGGATATTGGGAGACGGCCATCAGCTCCGGTGTCTTGCCCCAGCCCTTGGTATCGATATGCACGAAGGTGAGCAGCGGCTTCTTCACCGCCTTCGGGTCGATGATCACAGCCGTGCCGCGGATGGCGCCGCTGCGCCGCAGGCGCTTGACCCGCTCATGCGCCGCCGGCGGCGAAAGGCAGACGCGTTCGCCAAGTTCGGCGTAGCTGATCGTCGCATCCTCGACCAGCACGCCTAATATTTTTCGGTCGATTGCGTCGAGCTCGCGGGGAGCTACCTTGTTCTGCAGAACCCCATCTGTTTCTTCGTCCATATCGAAATTCCTTGTTGTCGCGGAATTCAGTTCGGCCATTATGACCCGATGACGAACGCGCATCAAGCTGCAACGCTCCATCAGCCGATCCCGGCGCTGGCCTATCTCCTGACCGGCTGCATCGCCGTCATCGGCTCGAACTCGCTGGTCCTGGGTCCAATTGCTCCGGCAGTCGCCGCATCCTTCGGCACCAGCGTGCCGGCGGTGATGGCCGCGTCGGCCGCCTTCGGCCTCGGCACTTCGGCCAGCGCGTTGTTCCTCGCCCGCTATATCGACGGCGTCGGCGCCCGCCGCATGCTGCAGGGCGCGCTGCTTCTTCTGGCCGTCGGGCTTCTCGCCAGCGCGCTGGCGCCGACGGTGATCATGCTGGTCGCGGCCCAGGCCGTCGCCGGCATCGCCGCCGGCGTCGCCATGCCGGCCATCTATGCCAGTGCAGCGGCAATTGCGCCGCCCGGCCGCGAAAGCGGCACGATCGGCGTCGTGCTGACCGGCTGGACGGTCTCCATGGTGGCCGGCGTGTCGCTGTCGGCCGTGCTTGCCGATCTCGTGCACTGGCGCGCCGTCTTCGCCGCCGTCGCGGTGCTTTCCGCCATTGCGCTTGCTGCCTTGTCGATGACCTCGCTCAGCGACGTCAGGAAGAGCGGCCCGGCACCGTCGCCGTTCGTTGCGCTGGCCATTCCGGGGATCGTGCCGCTGCTCATCGCCTGCACCGCCTTCATGACCGCTTTTTACGGCGTCTACGGCTATCTCGGCGATCATCTGCACCAGGATCTGGGCGAGCCCGTCAGCGCCAATGCGCTGGCCGCGCTCGCCTATGGCGCCGGCTTCGGCGCCGCGGCCTTCCTCGACGGCGTCATCGACCGCATCGGCGCGCGGCGCGTCATGCCCTTCGCCTATCTGCTGGTCGCCGTCGTCTATGTCGCCATCGCGCTCGCAAGCAGCAATTTTGTGCTGATCCTGGCTATGATCGCCATATGGGGCCTTGCCAATCATTTCGGCCTGAACGTGCTGGTGATGCGCCTTACCGCGCTCGATCCGTCGCGCCGTGGCACCATCATGGGCCTGAACAGTTCGGTCACCTACCTCGCCGTCTTCATCGGCACCACCAGCTTCGGGCCGCTTTATTCATCGTTCGGCTTTGCCATCTGCGCGATCGTCGCCGCCGTGCTGATGCTGGTTGCGGCAGCAGCGGGGTCATGGCGGTCGCCTCCGCCCATCAAGCCGTAAAGCTTGCGTCCTCATCCCGTCCTTCGCTAGAGCTTGGCTTGCCATGCGAGCCCCGCCCGGATGAAGACGACGCTTGAAACCACTGCCGACCCCTCGTCAGACGACCTCGCCTTCCTGGCCGAGCGGCTGACGGCGTTCAATGACGGCGATGTCGGCCCCTCCGGCCGCAAGCCGATCGCGGTCTTCGTTCGTGACGAGCACGGCGCTGTCGTCGCTGGCATTTCGGGATACACCGCCTGGGGCTGGCTCTATGTGCAATGGCTGTGGGTCGACGAACGCCTGCGCGGCCAGCATATGGCCGGCGACATGCTGGACGCTGCCGAGCGCGAAGCAGTCGCCCGGGGCTGCCAGAACGCCTGGATCGACACGTTCAATCCGACAGCGGCCAAAGTCTATGAGCGGCAAGGCTACCGGCGCTTCGGCGAACTGCCTGACTTTCCCACCGGCCGCAGCCGCATCTTCCTGCAGAAGAAGCTCTAACCTGCCAGCCGCCCGCCTTGCATCGGCTGCGGCACGCCGGTGGTGCTGGGAAAGCTGATCGGCAGGCCGCGCAGCACGCGCACGGCAAGGAAGGCAAAGCATTCGGCCTCCACCGCATCGCCTTTCCAGCCCAGTGTCTCGGCCTGCACCACCTCGACGTTGGCGCGCCTCGCCAGCATCGCCATCATCGTCGGGTTGCGGCGGCCGCCGCCACTGACCGCCAGGCGCTTCGGCCGGCGCGGCAACAAATCGAGCGCCTTGCCGACGGCCGAGACGGTGAAGGCCGTCAGCGTCGCCGCCCCATCCTCTGCGCTGAGGCCGTCGGCCATGGCGGCGCCGAAGTCGAAACGGTCGAGCGATTTCGGATAGGGCTTGGTCAGATACGGATGCTGAAGCAATTTGGCCAGCCGCACTTCATCGACGGTGCCGGCCGCGCCCAGTGCGCCGTCGCGGTCCATCTCGCCGAGTCCGTTTGCCTTGATGAAATCGTTGAGCGGCGCGTTGGCCGGGCCGGTGTCGAAGGCGACGATGTTGTCCTTGCCGTCCCACCAGGTGACGTTGCCGACACCGCCGAGATTGAGCACCGCCGTGTCGCCGCTGGCGTCGGCTTCCCTCAAAAGCGCCGCGTGATAGGCGGCTGCCAGCGGTGCGCCCTGGCCGCCGGCGCGCACATCGGCCGAGCGGAAATCATAGGCGACCTTGGCGCCCAGGATCGAATGCATCAGCTCGCCGTCGCCAAGCTGGCGCGTGGCGCCGAGGCGTCCGGGTTGCGGGGCGCGATGCAGTACGGTCTGGCCGTGGAAACCGACCACGCCGATATCGCCCATGGTTAGGCCGTAGCTTTCGACAAGGTCCTTCACCGCCGCCGACTGCGCCCGCGTCAGCGCCTCCTCGGCTTCGGNTGGTTAGGCCGTAGCTTTCGACAAGGTCCTTCACCGCCGCCGACTGCGCCCGCGTCAGCGCCTCCTCGGCTTCGGCAAAGATCGCCGGCTCCGGCCCGTCGAAATTCCACACCCGGGCCTGACGCAGCGTCTCCTCCAGCAAGGCACGGATCGCTGCGGGGTAGGGGGCCAGCGTATAGGTGCCGAAATCGGCGATCCGCTCGCCATCGGTCTTGATCAGCGCCACGTCGATATTGCCGTCAAGCACGGTGCCGGTCATCAGGCCGACGGCCCAGATTGGTTCCACGGTCGACTCCCTTGCGACACCGTTTGCGATTCCAACGCAATCACCTGTCGGACGGATTGTCTCGCCAGGCAAGACCCTGGCCGCGGTCGATTGCTCCGAACCTGCCGGCAGAGTTTTTCACCGAACAGCGAAAATCGAGCAACGCCGTTCTTGCGTCTCGCCGCTCAAGACGCCAGCTATGAGACGAACACGTCATCGCCAAGGAGAAACGACATGGCATCCGAAGTCGCAGTGATCGCCGGCGCGGGTGCGGGCCTGAGCGCCTCTTTGGCACGCCTTCTCACCACGGAAGGCTATCGTGTGGTGCTGGCCGCCCGCAACACGGCCAAGCTCGCGGCGCTGGTCGGGGAAACCGGCGCGCTGGCCGTCGAAACCGACGTCGCCGATCCGGCCTCCGTCGCCGGCCTGTTTGACGCCGCCGACAAGCAAGGCCCGCTGGCCCTTGCCGTCTTCAATGCCAGCGGCCGCACGCGCGGCCCGATCGCCGAGGTCGATCCCGATGCGGTCAAACAAGCCTTGCTTGTCGGCGCCTATGGCGGCTTCCTGGTCGGCCAGCAAGCGGCGCGGCGGCTGCTTGCGCGCGGCTCCGGTTCGATTCTTTTCACCGGCGCCTCCGCCAGCATCAAGGGCTTTCCCAACTCCGCCGGCTTTGCCATGCCGAAATTCGGCCTGCGCGGTCTGGCTCAGTCGATGGCGCGCGAACTCTTCCCGAAGAACATCCATGTCGCCCATTTCATTATCGACGGCCAGATCGAGCCGGTCGGGACGAAACCCGAGCGACCGGACAGCCAGCTGTCGCCCGATGCGATCGCGCAGACCTATCTCGCGACCCATCGCCAGCATCGCAGCGCCTGGAGCTTCGAGGTCGAGCTGCGGCCCTTTGTCGAGACATTCTGACCGGTCCGGCGTGACCGTTCTCGCAATTGCGAAATCTTTGAGAGAATATTCCCGGCTTCGTGTTTGAGAAGAAATGCGGTTCTTTGATCCGGCAAGCAGCATTGCCGATGATGTCGTCAAGGCTTGGTATTCCACCTCGCCGCAATGACTTCAGGATTACGAGGGATCGACAATGTCCGAACGCGGAAACGCTTCCAGCTCTCTTCTTTTTTCAGCCATCAGCCGGCGAGCTGCCCTTGCGGCACTTTTTGCCTCGGCCGTCACGCTTGCCGGTCTGGCTCAGCCGACGCCGTCCTTCGCCGAGGACAAGAAGTCTATCAAGGTCGGCATCATCAGCGGCGAGGATGAGGATGTCTGGCGCGTCGTCGTCGCCCAGGCCGCCGAAAAAGGCCTGACCGTCGAGACCGTGGTGTTCAACGACTACACCCAGCCCAACGAGGCGCTCGAGCGCGGCGAGATCGACGCCAACGCCTTCCAGCACCAGCCCTATCTCGACAACCAGATCAAGACCCAAGGGTACCACATCGTGCGCGTCGGCTACACCGGCGTCTGGCCGATCGGCCTCTACTCCAAGAAATACACCAAGGTTGCCGACCTGCCCGAAGGCGCCGTCATCGGCCTGCCCAACGACCCCTCGAATGAGGGTCGCGCGTTGCGCGTTCTGCAGAACGAAGGCGTGATCAAGCTGAAGGACGGCACCGGCATCCTGGCGACCACCGCCGACATTGCCGAGAACCCTAAGAAGGTCGTCATCAAGGAACTGGACGCCGGCATTGTCGGGCGTTCGGTCGAGGATCTCGATGCGGCCGTCGTCAACACCGACTGGGCGCTGAAGAGCGGTCTCGGCCCGGATAACCGCATCGCCCAGGAGCCGGTGGCCGACAACCCCTACCGCAACTTCATCGCCGTGAAATCCGGCAACGAGAACGAGGCGTGGGTGAAGACGCTGGTCGCGTCCTACCAGAACGAGGCGGTCAAGGCCGAGTTCGACAAGGTCTACAAGGGCACCGGGATCAGCGCCTATTGATTGGCGCCTGGTTGTCAGGAGCAGGCGGCCCGCTGTTGAGCGGGCCGCTGTCGCATTTGTCGAGCGTTGAAACGGACAGTGAGATGAACCAGCACGTCACGGCCGAGGCATCCGGTCCGGTCAATATATCGGCCGGGCAAGAAGATGTCGTACGCCTCGTCGACCTCAAGCGCCGCTTTGGCGCGACGCCTGCGCTCGACGGCGTCTCGCTGACGGTGAAGAAGGGCGAGATCCTCGGCATCATCGGCCGCAGCGGCGCCGGCAAGTCGACGCTGATCCGCTGCCTCAACGGGCTGGAGCGGCCGGACTCCGGCGACGTCTTCATCGAGGGCCGCGAGATCGGCCGGCTCGGCGAGCGTGAATTGCAGCCGTTGCGGCGTCGCATCGGCATGATCTTCCAGCACTTCAATCTGCTGTCGGCCAAGACCGTGGAGGACAATGTCGCGCTGCCGCTGAAGATCGAGGGCCGCCCAAAGGCCGAACGGCTGGCGCGCGCCGCCGAATTGCTCCACCTCGTCGGCCTGTCGGAGAAGGCGAAGGCCTATCCGTCCTCGCTGTCGGGCGGCCAGAAGCAGCGCGTCGGCATCGCCAGGGCGCTGGCCGCGCGGCCAGCGCTGCTGCTGTCCGACGAGGCGACCTCAGCGCTCGATCCGGAGACGACGCGCTCCATCCTGGCCTTGCTGAAAGACATCAACCGGCAGCTCGGCCTGACCATCCTGCTCATCACCCACGAGATGGAGGTGATCCGCTCGATCGCCGACCGCGTCGCGGTGATCGATGCCGGGCGCATCGTCGAGCAAGGCCCGGTGTGGTCGGTCTTTGCCGAGCCGCGTTCCGAAATCACCAGGAGCCTGCTCGGCGGCATCCGCCCGCAACTGCCGGCCGAGATTGCCGGCCGGCTTGCTCCCGGAGGCGGCGCCGAGCTCATCCTCAGGGTCGACGTCGCCGGTGAGGCCGCGCGCGGTCCGCTGCTGTCCGATCTTGCGGTGGCGGTGCCGGGGCCTTTCCGCCTCGTCCATGGTGGCATCGACCATGTCCAACAGCAGCCGGTCGGCACGCTGTTCCTTGCGGTCGCGGGCAACGATCCGAAACATCTGTCGAAAGTAATCGCATTCCTGAAGGCCCGCGACGCGCGGGTGGAGGTGCTTGGCCATGTCGCCGGTTCTGTTTGAACTTCTGCTGCGTTCGATCTGGGAGACGGTCCTGATGACGGCGGCATCGGGCCTCATCTCGCTCGTCTTCGGGCTGCCGCTCGGCCTGGCATTGATTGCCACCGAGCGCGGCGGCATTGCCGAAAGCCTGTGGGTGAACCGCGCGCTCGGCGCCGTCATCAACGGCTTCCGCTCGGTGCCTTTCATCATCCTTCTGGTGGCGCTGATCCCGGTGACGCGGCTGATCGTCGGCACCTCGATCGGCACCTGGGCGGCGATCGTGCCGTTGTCGATTGCGGCGACGCCCTACTATGCCCGCATCGCCGAAGTGTCGCTGCGCGAGGTCGATCGCGGCCTGATCGAGGCGGCACGCGCCATGGGCGGCAATCGCTGGACGATCATCCGCGAGGTGCTGGTGCCCGAAGCTTTGCCCGGCATCGTTGCTGGTTTCACGGTGACGCTGGTAACGCTGATCGGCGCCTCGGCCATGGCCGGCGCCATCGGTGCCGGCGGGCTTGGCGACCTCGCCATCCGCTACGGCTACCAGCGTTTTGAGACCAGCGTCATGGTCGCCGTGGTCATTGTGCTGATCATCCTCGTTTGCGGCATCCAGTGGGTCGGCGACCGGCTGGTCGCCAGGCTGGACCGGCGCGGATAAGCGGCCACGAACGTTATTTGCCGGCAGGCTGCCAAACGCAGCGCCGGCTTTCTCCATCGGCGCCGAGATTGGATTGCGCGTTGCTTTGATCGGACCGGCCTGCGTGCCACCGTGACAGCGGAACAAGGAGCTTGACCATGCCCAGGATCGTACCCGTGCTTGATC
The DNA here is from genome assembly GCF_000503035.1 of Mesorhizobium sp. LSHC412B00. Classification (NCBI taxonomy): domain Bacteria; kingdom Pseudomonadati; phylum Pseudomonadota; class Alphaproteobacteria; order Hyphomicrobiales; family Phyllobacteriaceae; genus Mesorhizobium; species Mesorhizobium sp. LSHC412B00. The sequence continues at coordinate 269,943 of NZ_AYWB01000006.1, forward strand.
TCGGCCGCCTCGAACAGGGCGCTTCGGAACGGCGAACGTTTCTCTTCGACCTGCGCACGGCCGCGCGCGATGTCGGCTTCTTCTATTTGACCGGCCACGGCATATCGGCTGCGGATACCGCAGAAGTGCTCGACGCCTCGCGCCGGTTCTTTGCCTTGCCGGAAGCCGACAAACTGGCGATCGAAATGGTGAAGTCCTCGCAGTTCCGCGGCTACACGCGCGCCGGCGGCGAGCTGACCAAAGGCAAGGCCGACTGGCGCGAACAGCTCGACATCGGCGTCGAACGCCCGGCCATCGAACAAGGCCCCGGCGTGCCCGCCTGGACGCGGCTGCAAGGGCCGAACCAGTGGCCGGGGGCACTGCCCGAGCTGAAGCCGGCTCTGCTGGCATGGCAGACCAAGGCGACAGCGGTAGCGATCCGGCTGCTCAGGGCCTTCGCTTTGTCGCTCGACCAGACCGAGGATGCCTTCGATCCGATCTACCGGGCCGAGCCCAACCACCGCATGAAGATCGTGCGCTACCCCGGTCGCGACGCCACCGGCGATGACCAGGGCGTCGGCGCGCACAAGGATGGCGGTTTCCTGACGCTTCTGCTGCAGGACGAGAGCAAGGGCCTGCAGGTCGAATATGACGGTGCCTGGGTCGACGTCGATCCGCTGCCCGACACGCTGGTGGTCAACATCGGCGAACTGCTCGAACTGGCGTCGAACGGCTATCTCCGGGCGACAGTCCACCGTGTGGTGACACCGCCAGCCGGCGTCGAGCGCGTCTCGGTCCCGTTCTTCTTCAGCGCCCGGCTCGACGCCACGATTCCGCTGCTCGACCTGCCCGAGAATCTGGCGGCCGAGGCGCGCGGGCCGGCCAGCGACCCCGACAACCCGCTGTTTCGCAATGTCGGCACCAATGTGCTGAAGAGCCGCCTGCGCTCGCATCCCGACGTGGCGCGCCGGCACTATGCCGATCTTCTGGAAACCGACGCCTCACCGGCTGAAATCTTTCAAAACGAGAACGAAATTTCCGAATCTCGCGTTGTTTTAGAAAGCCGTTCGTCGCCATCTGCCGCGAATACGCGCATATAGGAATTATCGTTCGGCGGTTTCCTCCCATTCCACCGAGCGGTGTTCCCCTCTGAAGGTTCTTGACCTTCTTTTGGCCGGGCCGCTTTCGCGCCCGGCCTTTTTTATGTCAAGAGCTCTTCTTTCTTCCCCACAAGGGGAGAAGGAAGAGGCGCCAGGTACTTCACCCAAACTTCGGATCAAGGCTGCCCGACTTGTACCGCTTGGCCATCTCGGCTACCGGCAGCGGCTTGATCTTCTGGGCATTGCCGGCGGTGCCGAACTGCTCGAAGCGCTCCTTGCACAGCTTGCGCATCGCCGCCATCGCCGGCGTCAGATATTTGCGCGGATCGAACTCGCTCGGGTTTTCGGTCAGCACCTTGCGGATGGCGCCGGTCAGCGCCATGCGGTTGTCGGTGTCGATGTTGATCTTGCGCACGCCGTGCTTGATGCCGCGCTGGATCTCTTCCACCGGCACGCCCCAGGTCGGCTTCATCTGGCCGCCATATTTGTTGATGATCTCCTGCAGGTCCTCGGGCACCGAGGACGAGCCGTGCATGACCAGATGCATGTTGGGCAGGCGGCGGTGGATTTCCTCGATGACATTCATCGCCAGCACCGCGCCGTCCGGCTTGCGCGAGAATTTGTAGGCGCCGTGGCTGGTGCCCATGGCGACAGCCAGCGCATCGACATGGGTGTCCTTGACGAATTCGACCGCCTGCACTGGGTCGGTCAAGAGCTGGTCGTGGCTGATGGCGCCTTCGACGCCGTGGCCGTCTTCCTGCTCGCCGCCGCCGCTCTCAAGCGAACCGAGCACACCGATCTCGCCTTCCACCGACACGCCGCCCCAATGCGCCATGTCGACGACGCGCCGGGTGATTCCGGAATTGTAGGCATAGTCGGCCGGCGTCTTGCCGTCCTCTTTCAGCGAGCCGTCCATCATCACCGAGGTGAAGCCGTACTGGATGGCGGTGACGCAGGTGGCTTCGTTGTTGCCATGGTCGAGATGCATGCAGACCGGGATGTCGGGGTGGATTTCGACCAGCGCGTCGATCAGCTTGGCCAGCACCACATCATTGGCGTAGGCGCGGGCGCCGCGGCTTGCCTGCAGGATGACCGGCGACTTGGTCTCCTCGGCCGCCTCCATGATGGCGAGGCCCTGTTCCATATTGTTCATGTTGAAAGCGGGTACGCCGTAGCCGTACTCGGCGGCGTGATCGAGCAATTGTCTCAGTGTTATGCGAGCCACCCAATAGTCTCCCGTATCTGGTTTCAAGCGCAACGTCGCGGGCCGGCCGGTTGCCGGCCAGATGCTTCTGGCCGGATTTCGCCAGAACCGCAACCGTCAGCGGCCATCGAGGCCGCAATTCTTGTTGCATGGCCGAAATTCGGTAGCCAGCCGGTGAGGCGCTAATCTCCCCCCATGAGGGGGAGATGGCCGGCAGGCCAGAGGGGGGCGGTTCGACTGGAGCGCTAGCATCATCTGTCGGTGCTGGGAGGTCGCGTCAGGACGCGCCGACCCCCTCTGTCGCCTTTGGCGACATCTCCCCCTCAAGGGGGGAGATTATCCGCGTTCGGGGAACATCGCCTTCAACCCTTCGCGCGAAGCCTTGGCCACACCGCGCTCGGTGATCAGCCCCGTCACGAGCCGTGCCGGCGTCACATCGAACGCCGGATTGGCCGCCGGCGTCGCTTCGGGCGAAACCCGCACCTGCGCAATCTTGCCGTCCGCCGTCTTGCCCCAGACCAGCGACACCTCGTCACCGGAGCGTTCCTCGATCGGGATTTCGGTCAGGCCATCACCCACCGTCCAGTCGATGGTCGGCGAGGGCAGAGCGACGTAGAAGGGCACCTCATTATCGGAGGCGGCGAGCGCCTTGAGATAGGTGCCGATCTTGTTGCAGACGTCGCCATTGGCCGTGGTGCGGTCGGTGCCCACGATCACCATGTCGACCGCGCCACGCTGCATCAGATGGCCGCCGGCATTGTCGACGATCAGCGTGTGCGGCACGCCGTGGCCGGCCATCTCCCAGGCGGTCAGCTGGGCGCCCTGGTTGCGCGGGCGCGTCTCGTCGACATAGACATGGACCGGAATGCCGGCCTCGACGGCGAGATAGATCGGCGACGTGGCGGTGCCGTAATCGACCGTCGCCAGCCAACCGGCGTTGCAGTGGGTGAGGATGTTGACCGGCTCGCCCGGCTTCTTGCGTGCCGCGATCTCCTTGATGATGGCAAGCCCGTTCTCGCCGATGGCGCGATTGAGATCGACATCCTCGTCGGCGATTTCGGCAGCGCGCTTATAGGCCGCCTCCGCGCGCTGTCCCAATACGATCGGCCTGAGGAACCGCCGCATCTCGTCCAGCGCCCAGCGTAGATTGATCGCAGTCGGCCGCGTCTTGTGCAGCGTCTCCCAGACCGCGTCGAGCGCTTCGTCAGACGGATCGTCCGCCATCTGGATGGCGACGCCGTAGGCCGCGGTGACGCCGATCAGCGGCGCGCCACGAACCCACATGTCGCGGATCGCGGTGGCGATGCCGGCAACGCTCCCGATCGTCTCGACCCGGAACTCGTGCGGCAGCCAGCGCTGGTCGATGATCTCGACCGAACGCTGGTCGTCGCTCAGCCAGATGGTGCGGTAGTGGCGCTCGCCGACGTTCAAATCCTGCTCTCCCGTTCGATCAAAGCGGCCAGATTATTAACCTCGTCCATGCCGTGAATCTGGCGCCGGTTGACGGCGATGTGACGGCCGAATTTCAGCGCCTTGGCCTCGCAGGAGGCTCGCAGATCCTCGTCCTCGATGGTCTCGAAATCGGCATTGTGGGCGAGGCCGAGGATGCGCCGGTGCACCTCGATGCCGGCAAAGCCCAAGAGGTCGGTCCAGATCTGGTGCAGCACATGGTCGAGCGCCTGCTCCGAGGCGAGAATGTCGCCCTGATCCTCGAACAGGCTCTTCTGGTAAAGCATGCCGGTGCGCTCGGTGCGCCATAGATGCGAGAACTCGGCGCGGAACACCGTCCAGGTGTCGTTGGTCACCCCGAGCAGATAGGCACGCATGGCGTCACGCTTGCCCTTCTGTTCATGGCCGCGCTGCGAGAAGTAGGACATCCAGAAATTGGCGAGCAGCATGCCGACGTCGAAGGCCATCGGACCGTAGAAGGCGAATTCCGGATCGATCATCCGCGTCTCGGTGTCGGTGACCATGATCGAGCCCGAATGCAGGTCGCCATGCAGCAGCGTCTCGGCATTGGCGGCGAAGATATGCTTCAGCCGCTGCGCTTCGACCTTGAGGTCGCGGTCGGCACGCAGTTCGGCAACCAGGCCGTCCAGTTGCGGCGACGTATGCCGGTTCAGCTTGGCATCGAAATATGGGTCGGAAAACACCAGGTCTTCGGTGATGCCGCAGAGCTCGACATTGTCGGCAAACAGCGCCAGGTCGGCCTTGCGGTCCTTGGTGGGCATGGAGAGATCAGAGCCGCGGAACAAAGTGCGGGCCATGAACAGGCCGATGTCGCGGGCGATATTTGGCAACTCGCGGCCGTCGATCAGGGCACGGCGCAGGATGATGTGCGGCGGCGCCAGATATTCCATGATGATCAGCGCCTGGGCTTCGTCGAAATGGAGGATCGCCGGCACCGAACCCGGCGCGCGCGCCTCTTGCCGCGTCAGCGCGTGATATTCGAAGAAGGAACGTTTCAAGGGCAGCGGCCAGCTGTCGCCGACGAGGCGAACATAGGGCAGGGCTTGCTTGACGACCGCCGCACCCGAGCCGCCTTCGACGATGAAGACGAGGTTCAGATTGCCGTCGCCGACCTCGCGCACCTTCCAAGGGCCCTTGCCGATTTTGGCGCACAGCGCTTCGTTCGTACCGAGGCGCGTTGCAAGCGTCTCCACCGACAGTGCTTCAAACGGCAATTTCGCAGTCATTCCTCACCCTCCCGCTTGCTCGCTCCAATCATAGTGGAGCGATGGCGGTGAGGCCAAGCTAGGAAGCTGACTGGCAATTGTCAATCGAGTTGACAATTGATGACGTAGCCCATAGCGTCATCTTCAGGGAGGAACGAATGGGCAATGATGCCGTGTTCCGCGTGGACGGGCTGAGGAAATCCTTCGGCCATATCGAGGTGCTTGGCGGCGTCTCGCTCGAACTGCATGCCGGTGAGATCACCGTGCTGATGGGCGCCAACGGCGCCGGCAAGTCCACCCTCGTCAAGATCATCAGCGGCGTCTACGACCATGACGGCGGCATCATGCACCTCGCTGGCGGCAACTTTGTGCCGAACACGCCGGCAGAGGCGATCCGCGCCGGTGTCGTTACCGTGCACCAAAACATCAATGACGGCGTCGTCGCCGATCTCGATGTCGCCACCAATCTGACGCTCGACCGGCTGAGCGGCAAGGGCGCGCCGCTGCTGTTCAACCCCGGCCGGGTGCGCCGCGAAGCCAAAGCGGTGGCCGACCGCATGGGGCTCGCCATTGACCTCAAGGCCCGCATCAGCGACCTGTCGCTGGCCGATCGCCAGATGGTGGCCATCGCGCGCGCCATGGCGCACCAGCCGAAAGTGCTGATCCTCGACGAGCCGACCTCGTCGCTGTCCAGCGCCGAGGCCGACCGGCTGTTTGCGCTGCTCGACCGCTTGCGCGAGCAGGGCGTCGCCATCCTCTACATCTCGCATCGCATGTCGGATATCAGGCGGCTGGCCGACCGCATCGTCTCGATGCGCGATGGCGTCATCTCAGGCGTCTTCGACAGCAAGCCTCTCGACTATGAGGGCGCCGTTAACGCCATGCTCGGCCGCAAGATCCATCTTGACCGCATCGAAGCCAGGAGTTCTGCCGAGCCGATCCTGACCGTCGATGCCTTCCGCATCGCCCCTGGTGCCCGGCCATTCTCGCTGACTCTCGGCGACGGCGAGGTCGTTGCCATTACCGGCCTCGTCGGCGTCGGCAAGACCGCGCTCGCCGAGACGCTGTTCGGCTTGCGCAAACCGCTGTCCGGCACGATGACTTTATATGGCAAGCCCTATGCGCCCGCGTCGACCGGCGAAGCCATCGCCGCCGGCGTGTTTCTGGTCGCCAAGGACCGTGGCGAAAACGGCATCGTCGGCGGCTTCAACATCCAGGAAAACATCAGCCTGCCCTTCCACAAGCGCATGTCGCGCTTTTCAGTTCTCAAACGCGGCCTTGAACGCACTATTGCCCGCCGGCAGATCGAGGATCTCGGCATCGTCTGCCGCTCGGAGAAGGACGAGATGACCACTCTGTCGGGCGGCAACCAGCAGAAGGTGATGGTGGCCCGCTGGATGGCGCAGGACGCCCGATTGTTCATTCTCGACGAACCGTTCCAAGGCGTCGATATCTCCGCCAGGCGCGACATCGCCGCCAAGCTGAGGGCCAGCGCCAATGGCCGCGCCACGCTGCTGTTCGTCACCGAACTCGACGAGGCACTGGAGACGGCCGATCGCATATTGGTGATGTCCGAGCAGACCATCGTCGGCGAACACCGCAACGCCGATGTCGATCTCGACCGTCTGCTGGCCGAAGTCGCGGGCGGGCCGTTGCACAGTGCGGCCTGAGCCACGATGATTGAAGAACTGAGGGTTGGAATGGAGTGCACGGGTTTGAGTTGGGTATTGACGGCGGGCGCTGAATGACGCTGCGCGATTACGCTATCCGCTACGGGTTCATCGTGCTTCTGTTCGGGCTGATCGCGTATTTCGCCATCGCCGCCGACGGGTTCGTCTCGCCGCAAAGTGCCGTCTTCATTTTCCAGTCGGTCGCCATCACCGGCGTGCTGGCGCTGGGCGTCACCGCCACACTGGTTGTCGGCGGCTTCGATCTCTCGATCGGCTCGGTCGCCACATCGGCCATGATGGCGGCTGCCTATGTCATGGTGGTGCTGGAGCAGAACGTTGTCGTCGCTGTCCTCATCTGCCTGCTCATCGGCGCCCTTGTCGGCCTCATCAATGGCTGGCTGATCGTCTATATGCGCGTGCCCGATCTGCTGGCGACGCTCGGCATGATGTTCCTGCTCGTCGGCTTGCAGCGCATCCCGACTGAAGGACGCTCCATCGCCACCGGTATGACAATGCCGGACGGCTCGGTCGCCAACGGCAAATTCTCCGACGCCTTCCTGGCGCTCGGCCGCCACCGCTTCGACTTCTTCATCCCGAACCTCATTCCGGTCTCGGTGGTCGTGCTGATCGTGCTCGCCGTGCTGATCTGGTTCTTCCTCGAATACACACGCTTCGGCCGCATGATGTATGCCGTGGGCAGCAATGAACGGGCCGCCGAACTCGCCGGCGCGCCTGTCAAGGCATACAAGATCTGGGCCTACGTCATTTCAGGAGTTTTTGCCTCGATCGGCGGGATTTTGCTGGCCGCACGGCTTGGACGCGGTGACATCGCGTCGGGTAATAATCTGCTGCTCGATGCGGTTGCCGCGGCGCTGATCGGCTACGCGGTGCTCGGCGCCGCCAAGCCGAACGCCTTCGGCACCGCCATCGGCGCGCTGTTCGTCGGCATCCTGCTGCAAGGCCTGACGATGATGAACGCGCCTTACTACACGCAGGATTTCGTCAAGGGCGTGGTTCTCGTCGTCGCCCTTGTCTTTACCTTCGCCCTTTCCGGCCGGGGCAGGAGATAGAATGGCTGCCGGGACAGTTTTGGGTTCAACAAACGGAGGAAAGAACGTGAACATCACAAGACGACTTTTGGGGAAGGTCGCGCTCGGATTGGCCGGCGCAACAATGCTGATGCAGGTCCCGGCCTTTGCCGCCGACAAGCCGGCGCCGTTCGACAAGCCCGGCGTCAAGATCGCGCTGGTGCGCTATCTCTCGACCGGCGATTTCTTCCAGGCCTATCTCTCGGGCGTCGAGTCCCAGTCCAAGGCGCTCGGCATCGATCTGCGCGTGCTCGACAGCCGCCAGGACGCCGCCCTTCAATCCGACATGGTCGACCAGGCCATCGCACTCGGCGTGCAGGGCATCATCATCCAGCACGGCCTGACGGAATCGATGAAGGACGCCGCCCAGCGCGCGGTCGATGCCGGCATCAAGGTCGTCGCCTTCGACGTCAATGTCGAAAACCCCAAGATCCCGCAGATCGAACAGTCCGACAAGGACCTTGCGCGCCTGGCGCTCGAGCAGGCGGTCAAGGACAATGGCGAGAGCTGGAACGCCGGCTATGTCTATGTCGCTGGCATCGCGCCGCTCGACCGCCGCAACGAGACCTGGGTCGACGTGAAGAAGAAACATGCCGGCATCAAGGAAGTCGCGATGTTCGGCACGCTCGACAACCCGATCGCCAACTCGGTCGCCAACCAGGCGCGCTCGGTGCTGCAGGCGCATCCCGACATCAATGTGATGTTCGCGCCCTATGACGAGTTCGCCAAGGGTGTGAAGATCGCCGTCGACGAGGCGGGGCTGAACAAGAAGATCAAGATCTACTCCGCCGACATCTCTACCTCGGACATCGCGGCCATGCGCGAGACCGACAGCGCCTGGGCCGCCACCGCCGCCACCAACCCTGCCGTCGTCGGCCAGGTCTCGGTGCGCGCGCTGGCGCAGTTGCTCGCCGGTGAAGATCCCGGCCACAACGTCATCGTGCCGCCGACGCTGATCACCCAGAAGGACCTGATCGACAAGGACATCAAGAACATGGAGGACCTGTCGGCCAAGCTGCCGCAATTCGCCCATGCCGATGTCGCCATGCCGGCCTGGATGCCGAACCCGAACGCGAAGTAATTCCCCGCCGAAGAGCGGGCTAACCTCTAAACTAAATACGAGACCGCCTGCAGCAGCTTGTTGCAGGCGGTTTTTTTGTCGAAGATGTCTCCGTGCATGGAAGGTCGTTTGCGGGGAGAGCTAGTATCGCTGTTCCTTCTTCCGCACAGAGCGGGAGGGGAAATGCCGTCATATCATTCCAACATCAATCATCTACAGAATGAACTTGCCCGTTTTCAGAAGGAAGATGCAGCCCTTCTGTCGAAGGAAGCGGCCGCATTAAAGAAAGTTCACAGCGCGAGGGAAGCTATCGGTCGCACGAAGACAGTCTCAACTATCACATCCAAACTGAAGGAGATTGAGCGAGGGTCAAACGATCTCGCATCCATAGGCAAGAAGCGAGCTGAACTATCCGGAAAGATCGCATCGAAGACGAAGGATTTGAACAGCTACATCACAAAGCAGGCCACTGAGGATGAGCGATCCCGAAAGAAAGTAGCTGATGAGCAGAAACGGCTACTGCTCCAACAGGAAAACAAGGTAAGGCAAATCAGTGAGCAGATGCGCCGAATTGCGAACACACCTGCAGCCTCGCTTAGCGCAGACCGAAAATTTGATTTCTTTATTTCTCACGCCAGCGAAGATAAGGACGCCTTTGTCCGCGCGTTAGCATCGGATCTGTCCGCGCTTGGGGCTGAAGTCTTCTACGATGAAGCTACGCTTAAAATTGGCGATAGTTTGAGACGAAACATAGATGCAGGGCTCCGAAATTCCCGTTTCGGGATTGTTGTTCTCTCAAGTGCATTCTTTAGCAAAGAATGGCCAGCCCGGGAGCTTGATGGTCTCACTGCGCTCGAGGTGGGAGGCCAGACCCGGATTCTGCCGATCTGGCATAAAGTCTCCAAGGATGAAGTTGCTCGGTACAGTCCGATACTTGCAGACAAAGTCGCCTTCAACACGTCGCTAAAAACGGTGAAGGAGATCGCCGAAGAACTCTACAACTTATTATAGCCAATTTATTCCAGGGAGGATTTGGATCGGACAGCCGCGCGGTGTGAGCCGATAGCTAGCCACGGGCGCGGCGTTCTGTCTTCAGGCTGCGAATGAACTCGGCGGGGTCGACATCCACCGGCTTGCCGCTGGCCATGCCGTCGGCATAGGCCCGCTTCAAGTGCTCGAGTTCGAGTGTGCGCAATTCCTCGCGCTGCTCCCACAGGCGCAGGGCGTCGCGGACAATCTCGCTGTTGGACGCATAACCGCCACCTTCGATGGCGCTCTGCAGGCGCGCCGCCTGCTGCGGGGTAAGGGATATGGTCAACGTGCGCATGGGTTCGTTTTTCATCCCCACACTATAATGCATCCAACAAGCTCTAACAATATTTGTTAGGAATATGACCTCTGCATCACGACCGTCCGGCACGCGCCAGCCCATACGCCACCAGCCGGTCGATGACTTCGGCATAGCTGACGCCGCTTGCCGCCATCGCCTTGGCGTACATGCTGATGTCGGTGAAGCCCGGGATGGTGTTGAGCTCGTTGATCACGAATGTCATGTCCGGCATCAGGAAAAAGTCGACACGCGCCATCGCATCGCAACCGACGGCCCTGAACGCCCTTGCGGCCACGTCGCGCATGGCGGCCTCGACCTCCGGCGGCAGCTCGGCCGGCACCACCAACGCCGCGCCATCCTCGTCGATGTATTTGGCATTGTAGTTGTAGAAGCCGTGGCTATCCGCCGGCACGATCTCGCCCGGCCGCGAGACGAAGAGTTCGCCTGCCGGGCTTTCCAGCACACTGAATTCGATCTCGCGACCGCGAATGAATTCCTCGGCCAGCAGCTTGCGATCATGCTGGAAAGCCTCTGCCAGCGCCCGCTCGAATTCCTGGCTGCCATTGACCTTTGCCACTCCGACCGACGAGCCCTGTCGCGCCGGCTTGATGAACAGCGGCAGGCCAAGCTGGTCTTCCAGAACGGTCAGCGAAGGTACTGCACCCTCCTCGATCGTCACAGAGCGCGCGACAGGCACGCCTGCCGCTTTCAGCAACCGCCTAGCGACGTCCTTGTCGAGCGCGGCGGCGGAACCGAGGATGCCGCAGCCGGCGAGCGGCACGCGCGCCACCTCGGCCAGCCCTTGCACCGCCCCGTCCTCGCCATGCAGGCCGTGCAACACTGGGAACAGCATATCGAGATCAGGCAGGTCGTGAGGCGCGTCCTTGCTGGGGATCGCCAGCATCCGCCCATGTCCACCGGGCACTAGGCAAAGCTGCGTGCCGTCGCATGGTGTCGCCAGTGCGCCGTCCTTGAATTGGCTTAGCAGCCACTGTCCTTCGCGGGTGACGAAGATGGGAACGGCGTCGTATTTCGCTGGATCCAGAGCGGCCATGACGTTGGTCGCTGAGAGCAGCGAAACCTCATGTTCGGCGGAGCGCCCGCCGAAGAGCACGCCGATACGAAGTCTTTTCGCGGCCATCGACAACTCCACCAAGGATCGGGGTTGGAGCTCGCATGCGAAACACGAGACGCCCCTTGGTCGAGCAATAGACAAAGGATTGGAGTGGGATTTTGACCGGTTCGAGCAGTTTTTCTGCACGACGTGCGAAAGCGGTTTTCGTCTGGAACCGCTCCGACGTTGCCGCCGTCGAATGTCGTCACATCGACGGTGGCGCGCTCGGCCAGCGCCTAGTGCAAGAAGGCTTGTGCCACATCGTCGGGCGGCTTTTCCGTAAGTTCACTCGTTGAACAGGTCGGAATGCGAACCGGTACGGGCAAGCTGCAATTCGTCGCCGACAACGCGGTATATCAACAGCCAGTCCGGTTCGATATGGGCATCCCGAAAGCCTTTCCAGTCGCCTTTCAGAGGATGGTCCTTATACGCCGCCGGCAGTTCGTTCCCGGCGATAAGCAGGCTTAACAGATCGCGCAATTTCCCAAGGTTCTTGCCGCGCTTCTCCATGCGCTTCACGTCCCGGCGAAATTGCCCGGAGCGAACAACATCCGGCATGCCTAGAGACCCAAATCCCCAAACAATTCGTCAGCGGACGCGAAGCGCTTGCCTTTGCCCTTCTCCAACTCTGCCATGGCCTTTCGCGTGGTTGCGTTAGGCACTTTCACGGGAAAGGGAAATTCCTTGTCAGCGGCCACGCGTACCAGAAGCAGGCGAATGGCATCGGACACGGACAAACCCATCGCCGCCAATGCCTCAGTCGCCTGATCTTTTGTCGCGGCATCTATCCGAGCGCGAACTACTGAATCAGTAGCCATATCCTGCCTCCTTCTATGGAGCCACAATGTAGCTACAATATCCAGCTTCTGCAAGCTCAACGCAGCGCCGCCGCGATATTGCCGCCGTCGACCGTGGTGACATCGGCGGTGGTGCGCTCGGCCAATGCTTGGTGCAGGAAGGCCTGCGCCACGTCTTCTGCCGTCACCTCCTGTCCGAGCAGATTGCCCGACATGTATTCCTTCTCCGACACGCCGCGCGCGCCGGAACGGCTGGCGATCATGGCGTCGGTCAACAGGCCGGAGCGGATGCGGTCGGCGTTGACCGCATTGGAGCGGATGCCGTGCGCGCCGTAGTCGAGCGCATATTGCCGGGACAGGAATAGCGTCGCCGCCTTCGGCACACCATAGGCGCCGAATTTCGGACCCGGGTTGACCGCCTGCTTGGAGGTGTTGAACAACAACACACCGCCGGTGCCCTGTTCCAGCATGATGCGCACCGCGTTCTGCGCCGCCGACTGGTGGGCGAAGAAGTTGAGCTCGAAACTCTTGCGCAGCAGGGCATCGTCGAGCTCGCCGATGCGGCCTTCCCAGGCGGCACCGGCGTTGGAGACCAGAATGTCGACGCCGCCATAGACAGCGACAGCTTTGTCGAAGGCGGCGCGCAGCTCGGCCGGGTTGGTGATGTCGGCGCCGACGCCGATCGAATTGTTGCCGGCTGCCTTTGCCGCCTCGGCCGCCCTGGCCGCATCGAGATCGACGACGACGGCATGCGCGCCATTGGCGGCGAACAGTTTTGCCGTCGCAGCACCGATCGCGCCGGCGCCGCCAGTGATCAGCACCACCTGGCCGGTCAGCGGCTTCGGCTTGTTGGAGGCGAGCTTGGCCTGCTCGAGCGACCAGTACTCCAGCGGGAAGAGATCGGCCTTCGATAGAGGATGGAAACTGCCGACGGCCTCGGCGCCGCGCACCGCCTCGATCCACATCTCGCCGACATCAGATGCGATCTTCGCATCCTTCAGCGTGCGGCCATGGCCGAACATGCCGAGGCCCGGCACCAGCGTCAGCCGTGGCATCGGGTCGAGCATGGTGCGCTCGACGTCGTCCAGCGCGTCATTGGTTTCGAAATAGGCGCGGTAGTCGTTGGCGAAGGCGTCGACATGGCTCTTGATGACGGCCTTGTAGTCGCCGGCCTTGTCGGCGTCTGGCGCCGGAACCGCCATCGGTCCGGTCTTGATGCGGATCGACAGATCGGGCGTCGACACGCCGCGTCCGGCATAGTCTGCAATGCCGGCCGAGTTGATGAAATCGACGATGGCGTCCGAAGTGCGGAAATCGCTGATCATGCGGTCGAAGCGGCCTTCGCCACGCGCCACGGCGACCGCGCCACGCAGCATCGGCGCGATCGCTGCCGGCGTTGCGAGCTTGGCCGGCAGTGCGGCTTTCGCTGTCTTCGGCTTGCCGTTCTTCGCCACATAGTCTTCGGCCACGTTCACATAATGGATCATGCGGTCATAGGCCTGCTTCGCATCGTCGCCGAAGGTGAAGATGCCATGCTTGTCGAGGATCAGGCCTTCGACGCTGGGGTCGGCGTCGTAGACATCGGCGGCCACCTTGGCGAGGTCGAAGCCCGGCTTGATGTAGGGCACGTACCCCATCTTGTCGCCGAACACGGTCTTGATCAGCGGCTTGCTGTCCGGCTGGTCGACGATGGCGAGGATCGCGGTCGAATGCGTGTGGTCGACGAATTTATGCGGCAGGAAGGCGTGCAGCAGCGTCTCGACCGATGGATTGGGGGAGGCGGGGTCGATGAGGTTCGCCCGCTGCAGCGCCACCATGTCCTCGTCGGCGAGGCTGGCCAGCGCACGCGCCTTCAGCAGCGCGCCGAGCTTGACCGCCGGCAGGCCTTGCGGCTCGATCACACCCATGTCCCAGCCGCTGCCCTTGACGCACAGCACGTCCCATTCGTCGCCGACGAGGTCTATGGCCTTGGTCTTGCAGGAAGTGTTGCCGCCGCCATGCAGCACCAGCCGCGGCTCGCCGCCGAGCAGCCGGGTGGTGTAGACGCGCAACGCGAGGTCGCGGGCCACGCCCTTTTTCGCATAATCGCCCACCAGTCTTTCCGCGTCGTCGTCATTCCAAAGGTTCTTCATGTCGCTATGTCCGCTTTGCTGTCTTTGATGTTGCTGTGAACAGGAGTGCCGCGACGCCTTGATGACAATGCGCCGCTGCAAGGATTTCGTTTGTCAGGAAGCCTTTTTTGCCCCCGCGCTGGCTCCGGCATATTCGAGCAGCCGCCGCGCCATGCCGGCGCCGACGACCAGATGCGTGCAGAGTCCGCCGGCGAGTGCTGCGAGCAGCGGTTCGAACTTGCTGTCTTCCTGGACCACCATCAGCCGCTTTTCGATCTGGCGCAGTGACGACAGCGAGGCCGAGATGACGCGGCGGTTGTAGCTGCAGTCGAGCGCCTTGCCGGTGGCATCGATGATCTGGCCGGCAACGACTCCGGCGGCGCCCGCTTCTCGCAACAGCCCCATCTCGCCGGGGCTGAGCGCGCCGCATTTGACGACATGGCTGTCGCCATCGACCGTGCCGACCGAATAGAGCGCCAGATCGCAGTTGGCAATATCGGCCAGTTGTTCGCGGATCACCGGTTCGGCGCGCAGCCCATGCGCCAGCAATTCCGTCGTCAGCACCAGCGGCGCGTAGAAATTGAGGCCCTTGGCGTTGAGCCGCCGGGCGATCTCCATCGTGCACTGGTCGGGACGGTAGGAGTAGGGCGCGCCGAGATTGCCGCAGAGCTGCACAACGGTGACGTCCTGCAGGTCGGCATAGGACATGACGTCGGCGATAGTGTAGACGGTGCGGCCCCAGGCGACGCCGATCCGGTCGCCCTTCTTGACCAGTTCGAGAAAGACGCCCGCCGCCAGCACCGCAACGTCCGTCGAAGGGTCGACGACATAGGCATTCTCCGGCGCGATCCACACCGCATCAAGCTTGAGCGCGTCCTCGAGCTGGCGCGCAAGCACGTCGTCGGTGAACAGCTGCGTCGAGGTCGAGATGTTGACGATGCCGGTCTCGCGCGCCTTGCGCAAATACATGGCGACCGAGGCGCGGGAAATGTTAAGCTGGCTGGCGACCTGGTCCTGGCGCAGACCATGGGCATAATAGAGCCATGCGGCCTTGTGGATAAGCTGTTCTGCCGGTCGGATCGCCATGCCGTCTCCTCGGCTGACATTATTCACGGCTCTCGACAAAAGTCAAACTGGCGTGGGTACACGATACCTCTTTGCCCATCGAATCTGGACGATCATTGCGCCAAATGTGCCCGGTCGGGAATCGCCGATGGTGACGTGGCGGGAACCTGTGGTTAGAAGTTCTCAACAATGAAAATTCGGGGAGCACGGGATGGGCAGTCCCTACGAGCAGGATCTCGGCAAGAACGCCGCCAACCATCAGCCGCTGACGCCGCTCACTTATCTGGAGCGGGCGGCAAGCACCTATCCCGATCATGTCGCCATCATCCATGGCAGCCAGCGCATCACCTATCGCACCTTCTGGCGGCGCTCGCTGAAGCTGGCCTCGGCGCTGTCGAAGCGCGGCATCGGCAAGGGTGATACGGTGACCGTCATGCTGTCCAACACGCCCCCCATGCTGGAGGCGCATTTCGGCGTGCCGATGGCCAAAGCGGTGCTGCATTCGCTCAACACAAGGCTCGATGCCGCCGTCATCGCGTTCCAGCTCGACCATGCCGAGACCAAGGTGCTCATCGTCGACCGCGAATTTTCCGCTGTCGTCAAACAGGCACTGGCACTGGCCAAGGTGAAGCCGCTGGTCATCGACTATGACGATCCCGACTATGCCGCCGATGCACCCTATCCCAAGGGCGAGCGCATCGGCGCGATCGACTATGAGGCGTTCGTCGCCGGCGGTGACCAGGGCTACGCCTGGTCGATGCCCGACGACGAATGGGACGCCATCTCGCTCAACTACACCTCCGGCACGACAGGCAATCCGAAGGGCGTCGTCTACCACCATCGCGGCGCTGCCCTGATGGCTTACACCAACACCATCCATGCCGGCATGGCCAAGCACGCCGTCTATCTGTGGACGCTGCCGATGTTCCACTGCAATGGTTGGTGCTTCCCATGGACAATGGCCGTCCAGGCCGGCACCCATGTCTGCCTGCGCTGGGTGCGGCCGAAGCCGATCTATGATGCCATCGCCGACCACGGCGTGACGCATCTGTGCGGTGCGCCGGTCGTCATGTCGGTGCTGATCAACGCCAGGGACGAGGACAAGCGGACGTTCCCCCAGACGGTGACCTTCAATACGGCGGCAGCACCTCCGCCGGAAGCGGTGCTGTCGGGCATGGCCGATGCCGGCTTTGCCGTCACCCATCTCTACGGGCTGACCGAGACCTATGGCCCGGCGGTCGTCAACGAATGGCACGGCGCCTGGGACGATCTAGACAAGGGATCGAAGGCGCAGAAGAAGGCAAGGCAGGGCGTGCGCTATGCCGCACTCGAAGGCCTGACCGTGATGGACCCGGAGACGATGCAGAAGACGCCGGCCGACGGCGAGACGATCGGTGAGGTCATGTTTCGCGGCAACATCGTCATGAAGGGCTATCTGAAGAACAGGAAGGCGACCGAAGAGGCCTTTGCCGGCGGCTGGTTCCACTCCGGCGACCTCGGCGTCATGCATCCCGACGGCTACATCCAGCTCAAGGACCGCTCCAAGGACATCATCATCTCCGGCGGCGAGAACATTTCATCGATCGAGGTCGAGGAGGCCCTCTACAAACACCCGTCCGTGGCGTCCTGCGGCGTCGTCGCCAAGGCAGACGACAAATGGGGCGAGGTGCCGGTCGCCTATGTCGAGCTGAAGCCCGGCAAGGTGGCAAGCGAGGCCGAGATCATCGAACACTGCCGCGCGCTGCTCGCCCGCTTCAAGGTGCCGAAGGCGGTGATTTTTGCCGAGATCCCGAAGACATCGACGGGGAAGATCCAGAAGTTTCAGCTGCGGGAAATGGCGAAGGGATCTTAGTTCCAGAGCGCAACGGCACGCAAGGTCGAGTTCGCGCACACCCTCTGTCACCATCTGTCACCAAATTATACGCGTACGTCGAATTCGCATTGACACTTCCCTCTTTTCGATTTACGACTGACGAAAGTTTAAATTCGTCACTCATAAATCGACAGAGAGCCATGTCCGAAGCCGCCAGCATAATGGCCGACTCCACCCGCCAGGAGAATGTCACCCGCATTCTCGACTGTGCCGAACGCCTGTTCCGGCACTATGGTTACGGCAAGACCAATGTCGCCGACATCGCCCGCGAACTCGGCATGTCGCCGGCCAACATCTACCGTTTCTTCGCCTCCAAGGTCGAAATCCACCAGGCCGTCTGCGGCCGCATGCTCCTCGCCAGCTACAACATGGCCTACGAGATTTCCCGGTTGCCGATCAGCGCCGAGGAGCGGCTGCGCCGCTACGTGCATGCGCAGTACAAGATGACGCTGGAAGTCATGCTCGACGACCAGAAGGTCCACGAAATGGTCATCGTCGCGCTCGAGCGCGACTGGGGCGTCATCGACAAGCATATCGACAGCATTCACGACCTGTTTGCCGAGGTCATCCGCGAGGGCATCGAGGCCGGCGAGTTTGCCGACCAGGATCCGGTCATCGCATCGCGCTGCTTCGGCGCCGCCACCGTCATTCTGTGCCACCCGCAAATGGTGGCGCAGTGCCTTGCCAAGACCAATCGGGCGATGCCCGACGATCTCATCGATTACGCGATCAAGGCTCTGAAGTAATAGCCGCCGCCCGCCGGGCGCCGGCGTCGACCGTTCATCTCCAGTCGGGAGTACGAAAGTGTCTTTGTCCAGTTCCATCATCCGCAAGCTGCCGGTCGCCGGCCTGATCGTCGCCACGCTCGGGCTCGCCGCCTGCAGCCAGGAGAAGACCGAGGTCCAGGACATCATCCGTCCGGTCAAGGTGGTCGAGATCGGCCAGGCCGAAAAGAGTCGCGAACTCACCTATTCCGGCTCGGTGCGAGCCCGTACCGAAATGAACCTCGGCTTTCGCATCTCGGGCAAGGTCACTGAGCGTCTGGTCGACATCGGCCAGCATGTGACGACAGGCGATGTGCTAGCCCGTATCGATCCCACGGACTATGAGTTGTCGGTCAAGAGCGCCAAGGCCAGCCTCGACGCCGCCGAGCGGCAGGTCGAGACGGTCGATCTGTCCCGCAAGCGCGCCGAACAGCTTTTTGCCAAGAACTTCACCTCCAAGTCGCAGCTCGAACAGGCGACGCTGAGCTACAACCAGGCGGTAGCGACGCGCGATGCCGCCCGCTCTACCCTTGCCCAGGCGCAGAACCAGGTCGTCTACACCGATCTCAAGGCGAGCGAGAACGGCATCGTCACGGCGGTCTCGGCCGATGTCGGCCAGGTGGTCGGCGCCGGAACGCCTGTGATGACCGTTGCCGTCGACGGCGAAAAGGAAGTGCTGATCGCGGTTCCCGAAATGGACATCGCCGCCTTCAAGCCGGGAAAGGACGTCAAGGCCAGCTTCTGGTCCGATGACGCGCTGGCGCTCTCCGGCAAAGTGCGTGAAGTCGCCGGCAGCGCCGACCAGCAGTCGCGCACCTTTGCCGTCCGCGTCTCGCTGCCCGACGACCCGCGCGTGCTGCTCGGCATGACCGCCAACATCGAGGCCTCGGTGGCCAAGAAGCAGGAGATGGTGTCGATCCCGCTCAGCGCGCTTGCGGAAAAGGATGGTCGCAAGATTGTCTGGACCGTCGACCGCGCCGGCGAGACGGTGCACGAGCGCCTGGTCAAGGTTGCGGAGTTCACCGCCGACGGCGTCAGCGTCGCCGACGGGCTCAAGCCGGGGGATGTCGTCGTTGCCGCCGGCACCCAGTTCATGACCGAGAATCTCAAGGTCAAGCTGACCGGCGATGCGGTCCAGGCCGCCTCTGCGGAAGGCGATGCCGCAAAGGCCCTGCGCTGACCGCAGGCATGAAGCCGGCTTGATCGTCGCTTCGGCGAAAGGGCTGGGCAAGCGAATTCAGGGTTTCCGGGCGGCGAGCGCCCGATGGTCGAGACGCCAAGATCGAGTTCCCCCGCATCGATCCGCGCGTCCCACCGCGATGAGTGTCTCTCCGCTCGGAAAGCCTCGCCGCCCGGAAGCCAGCATCGGAATATCCTAGCTGCATGCAAAGCGTATGCGCGCACGATCAACGAATTGGACTGACGCCGATGACCACCACCGACAGCACTGAAAAGCAGCCTTTCAATCTTTCGCGCTGGGCCATCGGCCATCCCTCGATCGCGCGCTTCCTGTTCGGTCTGATCATCATTGCCGGCGCGCTCGGCCTAATGCGCATGGGCCAGAAGGAAGACCCCGATTTCACTTTCCGCGTCATGGTCGTCCAGGCGATCTGGCCGGGCTCCTCGATCCAGGAGATGGAAGACCAGGTCGTCAACAAGATCGAGCGCAAGCTGCAGGAAACGCCGCACCTCGACTTCGTCCGTTCCTACACCCGCGCCGGCAGCGCCATCATCACCGTCCAGATCAAGGGCGACACCAATGCAGAGGAGGTGAAGGACGCCTTCTACCAGGTGCGCAAGAAGGTTGGCGACATCTCCGGCGACCTGCCGCAAGGCCTGCTCGGGCCCTATTTCAACGACGAGTTCGGCGACACCTTCATCACCCTGCACTCGATCGGCGGCGACGGCTACAGCTATCCGGAGCTGAAGAAATTCGCCACCCAGGCTCGCGACATGCTGCTGACGACGCCGGGCGTCGAGAAGGCCGTCATCATCGGCGACCAGCCGGAGAAGCTTTATATCGACGTCTCGTCCAAGGCCCTGGCCGAACGCGGCCTGACGCTGACCGACCTGCAGAACGCCATCAAGGGCCAGAACAATGTCGATCCGGCGGGCTCCGTCGACACCGGCCTGCGCTCGGTGCGCATCTCGGTCGAGGGCGATGTCACCAGGGCTGCCGACATCAGGGAATTGCGCCTGCGCGCCGGTGGTCAGGTGACACGTCTTGGCGACATCGCCACCGTGAGTTCCGGTCTCGAAGATCCCTATCAGCGCAAGTACCGCTTCAACGGCCACGAAAGCGTCCAGGTCGGCGTCGTCATGGCCAAGGGTTTTAACGTCAGGGACGTCGGCACGGATGTCGAGGCGACCTACAAGCGCTTTGAGGAAGCGCTGCCCTACGGCGTTGCGGTTGACCAGATCTCCAACCAGCCCGAGGTTGTCAAGGACGCCGTCAACGAGTTCATGGAGGCGCTCGGCGAGGCGCTGCTGATCGTGCTTGCTGTCTCGCTGCTGTCGATCGGCTGGCGTTCCGGCCTGGTCATCGCCATTGCCATTCCGCTGGTGCTGGCCGCCACCTTCGCCATCATGTACGAGCTCGGCATCGATCTGCAGCGCATTTCGCTCGGCGCCCTGATCATCGCGCTCGGGCTGTTGGTCGACGACGCCATGATCGTCGTCGAGATGATGGAGCGCAAGCTGGAGGAGGGGCTGGTCAAGATCGAGGCGGCGAGCTTCGCCTATTCCTCGACCGCCTTCCCGATGCTGAGCGGCACGCTGATCACTATCGCCGGCTTCATCCCGGTTGGCTTCGCCGCCTCGACCGCAGGCGAATATGTGCGCACGCTGTTCTATGTCGTCGGCATCGCGCTCGTCGTGTCGTGGTTCGTCGCCGTCTATTTCACGCCGTGGCTGGGCTACATGATCCTCAAGCAGCGCAAGCATGCCGGCAACCATCATGACGCCTTCGACACCGGCTTCTACCGGCGGCTGCGCGCCACGGTCGGCTGGGCGGTGCGCCACCGCATCATCGTTCTGGTGATGACGCTGGTCACCTTCGCCACCAGCCTGTGGGCGTTCCAGTTCATCCCACAAAACTTCTTCCCGCAATCCTCGCGGCCGGAAATCCTCGTCGATCTCTGGTTGCCTGAGGGAACCTCGATCAAGGAAGTCGAGACGCAGGCCAAGGCGCTGGAAGCCCGGATGATGGACAACAAGGACAAGCGCTTCATCGCCACCTATATCGGCGAAGGCGCGCCGCGCTTCTTCCTGCCGCTCGACCAGCAATTGCGCAATCCGAACTATGCGCAGCTTCTGGTGATGGCCAATGACGAGCCGGCGCGTGAGCGGCTGATCCTCAAGCTGCGCTCAGTCCTGGCGCAGGATTTCCCTTCGATCCGCTCCAAGGTCGACCGTCTGTTCCTCGGCCCGCCGACCGGCTGGCCGGTGCAGATGCGCATCATGGGTCCGGACCGCCAGGAGGTGCGCCGCATCGCCGACCAGGTGAAGGCGAAATTCGCCGAAAATCCGCTGCTCGGCGCCCTCCATGACGACTGGCTGGAGCCGGTACCGGCGATGAAGCTGGTCATCGACCAGGACCGCGCCCGTGCGCTTGGCGTCACCTCGCAGCGCATCCGCCAGATGCTGCAGGCAGCGATGTCCGGCGCGCCGCTCGATGACTTCCGTGATGGCGAGGAGACGGTTTCCATCGTCGCCCGCGAACCGGACGCCAGCCGCAGCCTGCTGTCCTCGGTCGACTCGGTCTATATCCCGACCGATTTCGGCGGCTTCGTGCCGCTGTCGCAGGTGGCCAAGGTGGTGCCGGTGCTCGAGCAGGGCGTCGAATGGCGGCGCGACCGCCTGCCGACCATCTCGGTGCGCGCCACGCTGCCGGATGGCGTGCAGTCGAACGACGTCGTCACCAAGCTCTACAATGACATGCAGGGCATGCGCGCCGGCCTGGCGCCCGGCTACAAGATCGAGATCCAGGGCGGTGCGGAAGATTCCGCCGAAAGCCAGGCCTCGATTGCCGCCAAGGCGCCGATCATGCTGGCCGTCATCGTCGTGCTCCTGATGATCCAGCTGCAGCATTTCGGCAAGGCGATGCTCGTGCTGGCCACCGGTCCGCTCGGCATCATCGGTGCGGCGGCGGCTCTGTTGATCAGCGGCGCGCCGTTCGGCTTCGTCGCCATCCTTGGTGTCATCGCGCTGCTCGGAATCATCATGCGCAACTCGATCATCCTGGTCGACCAGATCGATCAGGACATCGCCAGGGGGATGGACCGATCGGAGGCCATCATCGGCTCGGCCGTGCGCCGTTTCCGGCCGATCGTGCTGACGGCGATGACGGCGGTGCTGGCGCTGATCCCGATCTCGCGTGCGGTGTTCTGGGGACCGCTCGCCTACGCCATGATGGGCGGCATCCTCGTCGCCACCGTACTCACCATCCTGGTGCTGCCGGCAGGCTACGCGCTGTTCTTCGGCCGCGAGCCGAAGAAAGGCAGGAAGCCGGCTGATGAGGCCGTGCAGGACAATGACAGGCCGCCACTGGCGCTGGCCGCCGAGTAGGCGCTGCTGGGGCACAGGATCTTCCTTGGAAAATGCTGGAACGCCGTACGCTTGACGTGCGGCGTTCTGGCTTTCTCCTTGCCGGTGGCACCGAGCACCCAGGCAAGTATCTCAACACCAGGCGGGTTCATCAAAATAGGTTGAACGGCCACCTGTATGAAAATGCTTCGCGGCGCCGGTTTTGCAAAACAGAATTCCTTCCCAGGACGGCAAAGCCGTCCGATCCTGCTTACATATCGGAGCGGCAACCCTCGTTCGCATCAGGTGATCATCCCATGGTAGACAATAAGCAATTGCGGCTCGGCGCCTTCATGCGTCCGGTCAGTCTTCACACCGGGGCCTGGCGCTATCCCGGCTCATATCCCGATGCCAACTTCAACTTCGCCCATCTGAAGCGCTTTGCGCAGACGCTTGAGGCGGCGAAGTTCGACGCCTTCTTCATGGCCGACCATCTGGCCGTTCTCAACATGCCGATCGAGGCGCTACGGCGCAGCCACACGGTGACCTCGTTCGAGCCGTTCACGCTGCTGTCGGCGCTCGCCGCCGTCACTGATCATATCGGCCTTGTCGCCACCGCATCGACGACCTTCGACGCGCCCTATCACATTGCCCGTCGCTTCGCCTCGCTCGACCATATCAGCGGCGGCCGCGCCGGCTGGAACATCGTCACCACATCCAATCCCGACGCCGCGCTGAACTTCGGCCTCGACGAGCATGTCGAGCACGACGAGCGCTATCACAATGCGCGGGAATTCTACGATGTGGTGACCGGCCTCTGGGACAGCTTTGCCGACGACGCCTTCATCCGCGACGCCGAGAGCGGGCTCTATTTCGATCCCGCGAAGCTGCATGTGCTCGACCATAAGGGCGAGCATCTCTCGGTGCGCGGCCCGCTCAACATTGCGCGGCCGGTGCAGGGCTGGCCGGTCATCGTCCAGGCCGGCGCATCTGAGGCCGGGCGGCAGCTGGCAGCCGAAACGGCGGAGGTGATCTTCGCCGCCCATTCCGATCTGGCGTCCGGGCAGCGCTTCTTTGCCGATGTCAAAAGCCGGGCCGAGAAGCTCGGCCGTTCGCGCGACGACATCAAGATCCTGCCCGGCGCCTTCGTCATCGTCGGCGACAGCGTCGAGGAAGCACAGGCCAAACGCGCCAAGCTCGACAGCCTGGTCTATTACGAGAGCGGCATTGCCTCGCTGTCGATCGCGCTGGGGCACGACGCATCCGGCTTCGATCCCGACGCGCCCTTGCCCGAAATCCCCGAGACCAATGCCTCCAAGAGCGGCCGTGAGCGCGTCATCGAGCTGGCGCGCCGAGAGACTTTGACCGTCCGCCAGCTGGCGCAGCGGCTCGGCGGCTATTCCGGCCTTGCTTTCGTCGGCACGCCGAAAACCATCGCCGATTCGATGGAGGAATGGCTGTTTGCCGAAGGGTCAGACGGCTTCAACGTCATGTTCCCCTATCTGCCAGCCGGGCTCGACGACTTCGCCGAGAAGGTGGTGCCCGAGCTGCAGCGGCGAAAGCTCTTCCGGCGCGAGTATGAGGGCACCACCTTGCGCGAGAATCTCGGCCTGAAGCGGCCGCCGAACCGGTTCTTCGAAGGCTCCGAAGGGGCCATTCGCAAGGCCGGCTGACGTCCTGCCATAAAAAGAAACAGGCGCGCCGAAGCGCGCCCATTCTTTTCAAGCCATCACTTTCAGATGACGAAGTACCAGTTGGCGAGCAGCATCACCACCACGCCGGCGACCAGCGTCAGGTAGGGCAGCATGCCTGCCTTTTTGACCGAGAGGTCTGCGCCCGCCATGCCGAGGTCGGCCAGCATGTGGTCGGGGAACTTGCCCTTGTCTTGGACGTAGTGCCGGTAGCAGAACACCGGGATGATCAAGGCGGCTGTGATCAGGCCGGCCCAGAGCGCCATCGGGTTCCACACCTTGGCGCCGGCGCCCATGAAGATGGCGTTTACATAGGCGAAGATGGCGCCGAGGCCGAGCAGCCAGCTCGGCGCCTTCCAAGGCCGGTTGATGTGGCCGTTGTCGATGCGGTGGATCCAGCCGGCATTGAGGTTGAGGAAGTTGAAGATGATGTAGCCGCAGTTCGACACGGCGAGGATGAAGAAGAAGCTCGTCGCGTCGGCCGAGGCGATGGCCAGCACGATCAGGTTGAAGACGAGATCGGTCCACATGGCGCGCGTCGGCGCGCCATGCTCGTTGACGTGGCTGAGATAGCGCGGCAGCCAGCCATCGACCGAGCCCTGGTAGAGCGTGCGCGACGAGCCGGCCATTGCCGTCATGATGCACAGCACCAGCGCCAGGATCATCAGCATCACCAAGAGGCTGTGGATCAATGCGCCACCCCCGACCATGCCGGCCAGTGCATCGGCGACACCCGAGCCGTCGACGATCGGCGTCGCCAGCATGCCGTTGAGGCCCAGCACGCCCTGGAAGGTGAAGGGCACCAGGATGAACAGAAGCATGCAGAGCAGGCCGGAATAGAAAATCGCCTTGAACGTGTCGGTGCCCGGGTTCTTGAACTCGGAGGTATAGCAGACCGCGGTCTCGAAACCGTAGGTCGACCATGCGGCGATGAACATGCCGCCGAGCACCAGCGTCCAGCCGGCAATGTTCCACGAGCCGGGCTCCGGCGCGTAGGCGGCGGCCAGCGGCACCAGCGGCGAAAAGTTCGCCCAGTTGATCTGGCCGGTGACGATCGGCACGACGCCGACGATCAGCATCGGGATGATAACCAGCAGGCCGATATACTTCTGCACATTGGCGGTGCCGAGAATGCCGCGATGCTGGATCGAGAAGATGATCAGCATCAGCACCGCGCCGATGAAGAAAGTGGCGTTGAGCGTGAACGAGACCGGACCCAGCGTATGGCTGAACAAGGTCCAGTTGCGGATCGCCGGCGTTGCGGCAGCGGCCACTGCGGCGAGGGCGTCTGCGGGCGCCGTGCCGACATGCGCGGCGATATAGGCGACCACTTCCGGCGAGGTCTCGGTGAACAGCGGCACCGGCGCCAGCGCGTTGAGGATGTAGGCGGCGGCGATCGAGCAGCCGAGCGACAGCACCGGCGACCAGGCAAACCAGTTGCACCACACCGACAGCGGCGCGATGAATTTCGAATAACGCAGCCAGGCGGTGGCGCCGTAGATCGAGGCGCCTCCGGACTTGTTCGGGAACAGGCCGGCGATCTCGGCATAGGTGAAGGATTGCAGGAAGCCCATGATCATGGAGGCGATCCAGATCCCGAAGGCCAGCGTGCCGGTGGTGCCGGCAATGCCGCCGATCGAAAACAGGACCAGCGCCGGAACGCCGCTCGCCACCCAGAAGGCGCCGCGCCAGTCGATGTTGCGGTGCAGCTTGCCTTCAGCAGGCTGCTCCAGGGCAGTGGTAATCGTGCTCATCTGTCTGAATTCCCCATTTTGTGTTCCCGGCCGGCGATGCCTCGGCTTCGCGAAGCTTGTTCCCCGGCACATGATCGCACGACTCCAGTGTTTCCACTCAGTCGCATTTTTTTCTTAACAGTGAAGATTGATCCGGCGCGCTTTCGCGTCAAGCGATTTGTGATGTCGTGCACATCACGCTTGCGAAACGCTCGCTTTTGCAGCGCTGCCGGGTGGCCTGAAACGAAAAAACCCGCCTGAGGCGGGTCGCGGCGCAAATCAGCACCATGGCCAAATCAATACCATAACTGCCGTCAATTGTCCATCACCATGGCTTGGCCACGACGCCGTCAGGAACGCGGCCTGGTCTTTTGCGGATCGTAGTGGGCGAAGGCGACGACCCGCGCCGGCAGCCGCTTGGCATGGCCGTCGAGCTTGCCGATCTCGACCTCTGTGCCGATGGCCGCATGGGTGACGTCGAGCCTTGCCAGCGCGATGTTCTTGTTCAGCACCGGCGAGCGCATGGCGGAGGTGACGACGCCGACCTGGGCGCGGCCGACATGCACGCAGTCGCCATGGCCGACGGCGACATTGCTGTCGATGTCGAGGCCGACCAGCTTCGTCTGCGGGTGCTCCTTGCGCCGGATCAGCGCCTCGCGGCCGATGAAATCGTCGGTCTTGCTTTTCAACGGCACGGTGAAGCCAATGCCGGCCTCGAACGGATCGGTCTGGTCGGAAAATTCGTAACCGGCGAAGATCAGCCCGGCCTCGATGCGCACCATGTCGAGCGCCTGCAGGCCCATCGGCTTCAGCCCGTGCGGCTGGCCGGCCTCCCAGATCGCATCGAACACTTTTTCGGCGTCGCGCGGATGGCACCAGATCTCATAGCCGAGTTCGCCGGTGTAGCCGGTGCGCGATACCACGACCGGAATGCCATTGCCGCCGCCGATGCGGCCGACCGCAAACCGGAACCATTCGAGCTCGTCGAACGACGGCTGCAACGGCGAGGTCCAGACCACCTCTCGCAAAATGTCACGGCTCTTCGGCCCTTGCACGGCGACATTGTGCATCTGGTCGGTCGACGAGCGCACCAGCACGTTGAGGCCAAGTTTTTTCGCGGTGTCGCGCAGCCATTCGCCCGACAGATCGTCGCCGCCGACCCAGCGGAAATTGTCCTTGCCGAGCCGCAGCAGCGTGCCGTCGTCGATCATGCCGCCATGCTCGTAGCACATGGCGGAATAGACGACCTGGCCGACGCCGAGCTTCTTGACGTCGCGGGTCAGCGTGTACTGCAGCAGCACTTCGGAGTCCGGGCCGGTGACTTCGAATTTGCGCAGCGGCGACAGGTCCATGATCACGGCGTCCTGCCTGCAGGCCCAGTATTCGGCGATCGGTCCCTCTTTGGCGAAAGAGTTGGCCAGCCAATAGCCCCGGTACTCCACGAAGTTGCGGGTGTGCTTGGCGAAGGATGAATGAAAAGCTGTCTCGCGGGTCATTTTCGGTTCCGAATCGGGCGTCATGCGTCTGGCGATCGCTCGCGAGAATTTGTGCTGGCCGGAATAGGTTCGCACATGGATGTCGGTCGGGTTCCAGCCATTGGCCGGCGTCGTGTCGTCTGGGCAGGCCGAGGACACGCAGACGATGTCGGTGAGCGCGCGCAGCAGCACATAGTCGCCCGCCCGCGACCATGGTTCATCCGACACCATGACGCCATGCGCGTCGATCGCCGTGTTGAAGAAGAAGTTGATCGCCATCCAGCCGGCACGTGGGGTAACACCCTTGTCGGCCAGCGCGCGGTTGAAATTCTCCGAGCAGTTGGTGTGGCCGGGATAACCGATGTCGTCGTAATATTTTGCGGCACAGGCGAGCGCGAAGGCGTCGTGCCGGCCGCATGTGTCCTGCACCACCTCGACCAGCGGCTCCATGTCCTGGTCGTAATATTTCGAGTGAAGGCCGGGCATCGGATAGCTCGACCCCATCAGCGTGCGGGTGGTCGTCACATCGAGCGGATGGTCGAGACCCTTGTCCAGCTTGCGCGCCGAAAAGCACTGGAAGTCGGTGCACTGGCGGCCGTCGACATCGATGATCTGCAGATAGTCGCCGGCCTTGACGAAGTAGGATTCAGCCGTCGCCGAATGAACGCGCAGGTCGAGCACCGGATCGGCAAGCGGATCGGTCAGCTGCGACTTTGTCTTGAGGCGCACGGTGGCGCGGCGCACCATGACGGTGAGCGGCGTTGCCGTATCATGGCCGTCGACGAGCATCGGCCCGCCGGGCGCTGCAATCAGCATCGCGCCGTCGCGCGCAACGGTGAATGCCTGTTCGCTGCCGGCCGGCGTGGCGCCGCCGAAGACGCGCACCGCCTTGGGCTGATCGAGCTGCACCTGGCGGCGCTCAAGGCCGCGACGCACGGAAGCGAGGCTATCGTCGCCCTCGGCCAATAGCGCCTTGATCCCGGCGGCATTGCTATTGGACTTTTCGCCGAAGATGGCGGGGTCGGTGGCGCCTGACTTGTCCCAGGCCAAAAGCTCGCAGGCCTGGCCGCCCTCGACATTGCGGATGGCAAATGTATCGCCGGCCTCGATATCGATCAGCACCGCGCCGTTACCGGGGGCCGCATACCGCTCCATGCCCGGCGGCAGCGCGATCTGGCCGGGCCGCAGGATGAGGCTTGGCCGGGGCGGCCCGGCTGTCACTGAAGGGTAGGGCGACTGGCTCATCTCAGCCTTGCGGTTCGAGAAACAAGTTTGCCTGTGTGTAAAATTACTTTAGCTGCAAGAATAGCAGCGCAGTTGCGTTTGGCAAGGCTGGCTCCCCCTCCTCCCTCTGTGGGAGAAGGTGTCGCCGCAGGCGACGGATGAGGGGTGTTCCAGCGGTGAGACGTTGGCGTACCCTGGAACACCCCTCATCCGTCTCGGCACTAACGCGCCGATCTTCCTTCTCCCACAAGGGGAGAAGGAAGAAGCGCACAAGCGCTACGCCAAATCCTCGGAATGCCCGATCTCGACACCATACTCCGCCGCCGAATCCAGCATCGTGTGCCACAGACTTTCAGCAAATGTCGCAAACATCAGCACGTTGAACACCGCCTGCCCATCCGGCCGGTCATTCCCGCGCCAGAGCGTGACGCTGGTGTGATCCATCGAGGTCGCGGCAGCCGCCCCAACCAGAAATGCATCGGGATGCAGATCGATCGACGACAGCTTGCCCAGCATCGCCCGCGCCTTGGTACCGGAGATACTGATCAGCACTCGCGCATGCGACTGGTCCGATAGCGAAGCGGAAGACGCGAACGTCTGGGCGAGTGCTTCAGTCCCATGCTTGCCGCCCTTCAACAGCACGAAGAACTGGTCCGGTCCCGACCAGATCAGCGTCGCATCCGAAGTCTGCACCGCCTTGGGTGTCTCAGGAGCCGCAACACCGAAGCTTGCCTTCGCAGCGTTGGCCAAATCTCCCGCCTTGCCGCGCCGCGCCATCACCTGGATCAGGTCGAAATTGCGGATTTCGGTCAGCAACACGCCGACATTGCCGTTCGCGCCGTAAGGCCCGACAACAAGTGCCCGCTCGAGCGGGCTACGAACATCCCAGGAAAAATCAGCCACGCTGGCGCCCTCCATCGGGATCGTAGAAGACGGGATTGCAGAGCTCGACATCATAGTCTTCACCGCGCAGCGGATCATGCGCGTGGACGATCTCGCCGATGCGTTCGCGGCCGCGCTCGACAAGGCCGAGACCGATCCACTGGTCGAGCGTCGGCGAGAAGCAGACCGAGGTGACGTAGCCTTGGTCGTTATCAGGCCCGGGCGTCTGGCCCTTCGGGATGATGTGCGCGCCGGAGCGCAGGCGGCGCGCCTTGTCGATCGGCTTGATGCCGACCACGACCTGCCGGTCCGGCGCCACCAGCGCCTCGCGGCCGGCCATGACGCGACCGATGAAATCCTTCTTGGTCGACATCATCTTGCCGAGGCCGAGATCGGCGGCGGTCGTCATGCCGCTCAGTTCCGGTCCGGCGACATGGCCCTTTTCAACGCGCATGACGCCGAGGGCTTCTGTGCCATACGGCGTCACGCCGAACGGTTTTCCCGCCAGCATCAAATTGCGTGCCATCGCTTCACCGTAACGCGCCGGCACCGAAATCTCGAACGCCATCTCGCCGGAGAAGGAGATGCGGAACAGCCGCGCCTTGATGCCGCCGCGCAAAGCGACTTCGCGCACGCCCATGAAGGGAAAACCTTCGTTCGAAAGGTCCTCGGCAGGGTCGACGATTTCCTTCAACAGGTCTCGCGTCCTTGGCCCGGCAATCGAGAACTGCGCCCACTGGTCGGAGACCGAGGTCAGTTGCACGTCGAGTTCGGGGAATAGCACCTGCCGGCAGAATTCGAGATGCTGCATCACCAGCCCGGCCTTCGCCGTGGTCGTGGTGAGGAAATAATGGTCCTCGGCCAGCCGCGAGGTCGTGCCGTCATCATAGACGAGGCCGTCCTCGCGCAGCATCAGCCCGTAGCGGGCTTTTCCCACGGCAAGGTTTGAGAAGGTGTTGATGTAGACGCGGTCGAGGAAGGCGCCGGCATCGGGGCCGTGCACATCGATCTTGCCCAGCGTCGAGACATCGCAGAAGCCGACGCCCGAGCGCACCGCCTTGACCTCGCGGGTGACCGATTCCAGCCAGTCCTTCTCGCCCGCGCGCGGATACCATTGCGCGCGCTTCCACAGGCCGGTGTCGACAAAGATCGCGCCTTGTTCGGCCGCCCAGTGATGCGACGGCGTCAGCCGCGTCGCATGGAAATTTTCGTCGCGATGGTGGCCGGCAAAGGCGCCGATGGCGACCGGCACGTACGGCGGGCGATAGATGGTCGTGCCGGTCTCGGGAATGGATTTGCCCGACACCGCCGCCATGATGGCGAGGCCGGCGACATTGGACGTCTTGCCCTGGTCGGTCGCCATGCCGAGCGTGGTGTAGCGCTTCAGATGCTCGACCGATTCAAAACCCTCGCGCTGCGCCAGCTCGATGTCGGACGCGGTGACGTCATGCTGCTGGTCGACGAAAGCCTTGCCTTTGCCGGCGACGTGCCAGAGCGGGGTCAGTGAGAAGGACTCGTCGCCGGCAACAGCTGCAGAGCCCGGATTGCCATTGCGTCCCGCGTCCCGCGCCGCTGCGGCGCCGGCCTCGAAACCTGCGCGCAGGCAGGCGCCTAGCCCGAAGTCGCCGTTAGCCGCACCTGCGGCGACCATACCGGGCGGCGCGCCGTCCGGCACGAAGGCGGCGATGTCGTCTCGCCATTTCGGCCGGCCGCGATGGTAAGAGGTGAGCCCGACCGCCGGATTCCAGCCGCCGGAAACGGCAAGCCCGTCGGCCTCGACCTCGGCGCGCGCGCCGCCGGTCAGCGACACCGCTATTTTTCTTACGCCGTCCTTGCCGCCATCGACGCCGCTGACCGAACCATGCAGCACGGTGAAGCCGTTCCTGGAAGCGAGAGAACGATGGGCAGGCGAGACGTCAGGCCGCGCGTCGATCACCGCCGCGATCTGCAGCCCGGCGTCGAGTGCGGTCTCGACCGTGCGCCAGCCATCCTCATTGTTGGTGAACAGCGCGATCCGCTTTGCCGGTGTGGCGGCATAGCGCGCGACATAGGTGCGCATCGCCGAAGCCATCATCACGCCGGGCGTGTCATTGCCGGCAAAGACGATGGGACGCTCAATCGCGCCGGCGGCGACGACGCAGCGCTTGGCCACGATGCGCCACAGGCGCTGGCGCACCTGATGCTCGGGCGGCACCGGCAGATGATCGTTGACCCGCTCGATCGCGCCATAGGTACCGCCGTCATAGACGCCGAACAGGGTCGTGCGGGTCATGATGCGGACATCCGGCATCGAGCTGAGCTCGGCCAGTGTGCGCGACAGCCACTCCGCGGCCGGCAGACCGTCGATCGTGCCGCCATCCGACAACAGACGGCCGCCGGGCGCAAAATCTTCTTCGCACAGGATGACGCGCGCACCGCTGCGGCCTGCAGCGAGTGCGGTGGCGAGACCGGCCGGACCGGAGCCGGCGATCACCACATCGCAATGCGCCCAGGCCTTGTCGTAGTGATCCGGATCGGGGGTGACCGCCGCGCGACCCAGACCCGCGGCGCGTCGGATCGCCGGCTCGTAGACCATTTCCCAGAATTTTGCCGGCCACATGAAGGTCTTGTAGTAGAAGCCGGCGACGAAGATCGGTGCGAACAGCTGGTTCACCGACATCACATCGTGGCGCAGCGAGGGCCAGCGGTTCTGGCTTGCCGCTTCGAGGCCTTCATACAGTTCGGCCGTCGTGGCCTTGGTGTTGGCCTCGCGCCGTGCGCCGGTGCGCAGTTCGACCAGCGCGTTGGGTTCTTCCGAGCCCGCAGTCAGAATGCCGCGCGGACGATGGTATTTGAACGAGCGGCCGACCAGCTTGACGCCATTGGCGACCAGCGCCGACGCCAGCGTGTCGCCCTGGAAGCCGGAAAATGTCGTGCCGTCGAAGCGGAAGGTGAGGGGGGTGGAACGGTCGATGAGACCGCCGGATGAGAGACGATGAGAGGTCACGATGTCCAGCCTCTGATCCATATGGTGTCATGGCGAAGGATGGCGCCGCCCCTTACCCTCCCCCTTGTGGGGAGGGTCGCTGCGCAGCAGCGGGGTGGGGGTGCGGCGCCGGCCTCCCACCCGGACCTGCGGTCCGACCTCCCCGCAAGGGAGAGGTAGGGCGTCGGTGCCATGATTGCGAATGCCAGGGGTCATGCCTGCTCTTCCGTTGGATCCGTAGGGCGGCGGGACACTACCCCCACCCCGCTGCTTCGCAGCGACCCTCCCCACAAGGGGGAGGGTANGGGGGGGGGGGGGGCCGCGGGGGGGGGGGGGGGGGGGGGTGCGGCACCGACCCCCACCCGGACCTGCGGTCCGACCTCCCCACAAGGGGGAGGTAGGGGGCTGGCGCTTTTCGCGACGGCTGTGGTCTCGACAGGATAGCTCATTTCGCCACCTGCCTCGCCCCGGCGCCCGCCGCCGGCTCCACCGCCGAGATCTCGTGCGTCAGCGTGTTGCGGGTGACCTTCAGCCAGGCCCGGCAGCCACCGCCGTGATACCAGTTCTCAGCCATCACGCCGGCGACATTGTCGCGCAGATAGACGTAGTCGTAGACAGCATCCTCGCCGGCACCCGCCGCCGGCCGCGCCGGCTTGGCGTCGCCGAGATAGCTGAACTCGCCGAGTTCGCGTTCGCCGCAGAAGGGACAGACAATACGCATCTCGCCAGCCTCAGTGCAGGTTCGGTTGGGCGCCCTGGCCCTTTTCGTCGATCATGGCGCCAGTCCGGAAGCGGTCGAGGCGGAAACGAGCCGCCTCCTTGTGCGTTTCGTCACGCGCCAGCAGATGGGCAAAGACCAAGCCCGACCCCGGCGTCGCCTTGAAGCCGCCATAGCACCAGCCGGCATTGAGATAGAGTCCGTCGACCGGCGTCTTGTCGATGATCGGCGAGCCGTCCATCGACATGTCCATGATGCCGCCCCATTGGCGCAACAGCCGCACGCGACCGATCATCGGGATCAGCGCCATGCCGCCCTCGCAGACATCCTCCATGACAGGCAGATTGCCGCGCTGGGCATAGGAATTATAGCCGTCGATGTCGCCGCCGAAGACCAGCCCGCCCTTGTCCGACTGGCTGACATAGAAATGGCCGGCGCCGAAGGTCATGACGCCGGGAATGAGCGGCTTGATCGCCTCCGAGACGAAGGCTTGCAGCACATGGCTTTCGATCGGGAGGCGCAGGCCAGCCATTGCGGCGACGCGCGAGGAGGAACCCGCAACCGCCATGCCGACCTTGCCGGCGCCAATCTTGCCGCGCGAGGTCTCGACACCGGCCACCTTGCCGTTGCCATCCCGGACAAAGCCGGTGACCTCGCAGTTCTGGATAATGTCGACGCCGAGTTCGCTCGCCGCATGGGCATAGCCCCAGACCACCGCGTCATGCCGCGCGGTGCCGCCGCGGCGCTGCAGGAGGCCGCCCTGCACGGGAAAGCGCGCATGGTCGAAATTCAGGAACGGCAGCATCTTCTTCAGCGCCGCCTGGTCGAGCAGTTCGGCATCGATGCCATTGATGCGCATGGTGTTGCCGCGCCGCGCATAAGCGTCGCGCTGCGCGTCGGAATGATAGAGGTTGAGGACGCCGCGCTGGCTGACCATGGCGTTATAGTTGAGGTCCTGCTCCATCCGCTCCCAAAGCTTCATCGAAAGCTCGTAGAAGCCGGTATTGCCGGGCAGGCCGTAATTGGAACGGATGATGGTGGTGTTGCGACCGGCATTGCCGGAGCCGATCCAGCCCTTTTCCAGCACGGCGACGTTTCTGATGCCGAACTCGCTGGCGAGGAACCAGGCGGTGGCGAGCCCATGGCCGCCGCCGCCGATGATAACCACATCGTAGTGGTCCTTGGGCGCCGCATCGCGCCAGGTGCGCTGCCAGTTCTTGTGGCCGGAAAGGGCAGCACGGGCGAGCGAGAAGATCGAATATTTCATCAGGTCATTCCGAGGTCGCTCGCACCGCTAGGACGATTATATGTCCAGCGTGTGGTCGCGCTCCCATTGCGTGAAGTGCGAAGCATAGGAATTCCATTCCTGGTGCTTCAGCTTTAGGTAAGCCGACGAGAATTCCTCACCCAGCGCCGCCTTGAGCGATTTGTCCTTGTCGTATTCGCGAAGCGCGTCGAGCAGATTGAGCGGCAGCTTCGGCGCGCCTTTCACCGTGTGGCCGTTCTGGTACATGTCGATGTCGTAGCGCTTGCCGGGATCGGCCTTGGAGCGGATGCCGTCGAGACCGGCGGCAATGATGACGGCCTGCAGCAGATAAGGGTTTGCGGCGCCGTCCGGCAACCGCAGCTCGAAGCGGCCGGGGCCGGGCACGCGCACCATGTGGGTGCGGTTGTTTCCGGTCCAGGTCACCGTGTTCGGCGCCCAGGTGGCGCCCGAAATGGTGCGCGGCGCGTTGATGCGTTTGTAGGAGTTCACCGTCGGGTTGGTGATGGCGGCCAGGGCCGAGGCATGTTTCATGATGCCGCCAAGGAAATTCTTGCCCTTGGCCGACAGGCCGAGCTCCATCGCATTATCGGCAAAGACGTTGACCTTGCCGGCCTTGTCCCACACCGAAATATGGGCGTGGCAGCCATTGCCGGTCAGGCCCTGGAAGGGCTTAGGCATAAAGGTCGCGCGCAGGCCGTGCTTTTCCGCCACCGACTTGACCATAAACTTGAAGAACGAGTGCTTGTCGGCGGTCGCCAGCACATCGTCGAAGGCCCAGTTCATCTCGAACTGGCCGTTGGCGTCCTCATGGTCGTTCTGGTAGGGGCTCCAGCCCAGCGCCAGCATATGATCGCAGATCTCGGCGATGACATCGTAGCGGCGCATCACCGCTTGCTGGTCGTAGCAGGGTTTTGAAGCCGTGTCGTATTTGTCGGAGATGACGCTGCCGTCCGGCGAGATCAGGAAGAACTCAGCCTCGACGCCGGTCTTGACATGCATACCGTCAGTGGCGGCTTCCGCAATCAGCCGGCGCAGCGTGTTGCGCGGCGCCTGCTCGACCTCCTTGTCGTCCATGATGCAGTTGGCGGCGACCCAGGCGACCTCGGGCTTCCACGGCAGCTGGATCACCGAATCCGGATCCGGCACCGCCAGCATATCAGGATGCGCCGGCGTGAGGTCGAGCCAGGTGGCGAAACCGGCGAAGCCGGCGCCGTCCTTCTGCATGTCGGCGATCGCCTGCGCCGGCACCAGCTTGGCGCGCTGGCCGCCGAACAGGTCGGTGTAGGAAATCATGAAATATTTGACGCCGTTCTCTTTGGCGAATGCGGCGAGATCGTTCCCCATTATAGTTCCTCGCTTATTTTGATGTGTTTTTTAGAAGCCGTTTTTCCCCGGTATCCAGTTGGTGCCGGCCAGCGGCACGCCGGCCATGGCGGCGGCTTCGATGGTGAGGGCTACGAGATCCTCGGGCTCGAGATTGTGCAGGCTGTTCTTGCCGCAGGCACGCGCAATGGTCTGCGCCTCCAGCGTCATCACCTTGAGGTAGTTCGCCAGCCGCCGTCCGGCGGCGACCGGATCAACCCGCTTCATCAGTTCGGGGTCCTGCGTGGTGATGCCCGCGGGGTCGCGACCCTCGTGCCAGTCGTCATAGGCCCCGGCGGTGGTGCCGAGCGCATTGTATTCGGCCTCCCAGCGCGGGTCGTTGTCGCCGAGCGCGACGAGCGCTGCCGTGCCGATCGACACCGCGTCGACGCCGAGCGCCAGCGCCTTGGCGACGTCGGCGCCATTGCGGATGCCGCCCGACACGATCAGCTGCACCTTGCGGTGCATGCCGAGATCCTGCAGCGCCTGCACCGCCGGCCTGATGCAGGCAAGCGTCGGCTGGCCGACATTTTCGATGAATACTTCCTGGGTGGCCGCCGTGCCGCCCTGCATGCCGTCGACGACGACGACATCGGCGCCGGCCTTCACCGCAAGTGCTGTGTCGTAATAGGGGCGGGCGCCGCCGACCTTGACGTAGATCGGCTTTTCCCAGTCGGTGATCTCGCGCAGTTCGAGGATCTTGATCTCGAGATCGTCGGGCCCGGTCCAGTCCGGATGGCGCGAGGCCGAGCGCTGGTCGATGCCTTTCGGCAGCGTACGCATCTCGGCGACGCGGTCCGAAATCTTTTGTCCCAACAGCATGCCGCCACCGCCGGGCTTGGCGCCTTGGCCGACGACCACTTCGATGGCGTCGGCGCGGCGCAAATCCCTGGGGTTCATGCCGTAGCGTGACGGCAGGTACTGGTAGACCAGTTGCTTGGAATGGCCGCGCTCTTCCTCGGTCATGCCGCCGTCGCCGGTGGTGGTCGACGTGCCTGAGAGTGTGGCGCCACGGCCGAGCGCTTCCTTGGCCGGGCCGGACAGCGACCCGAAGCTCATGCCGGCAACGGTGATCGGGATTTTCAGCTCGATCGGCTTCTTGGCATAGCGCGAGCCCAGCACCACCGACGTGTCGCAGCGCTCGCGATAGCCTTCCAGTGGATAGCGCGAGATCGAGGCGCCGAGGAACAAGAGGTCGTCGAAATGCGGCAGCTTGCGCTTGGCGCCGGCGCCCCTGATGTCATAGATGCCGGTCGCAGCCGCACGGCGGATTTCGGAGAGTGTGTAGTCGTCGAAGGTCGCGGATTTGCGCGTCGTCGTCGGCGGGTTCTTGTAGGTCATGCTGCCTCAATACGCGTCGGCGTTGTCGATATTGAAATTATAGAGCGTGCGCGCCGAGCCGTAGCGCTTGAACTCCGACGGCTTGACGCCAGTCACGCCGGCGCGGTCGAGCAGGCCTTGCAGCAGTTCGATATGCTCGGGCCGCATCTCCTTGGCGATACAGTCGGCACCCAGGCTCTCGACCTTGCCGCGCACGAACAGCCGCGCCTCATAGATGGAATCGCCAAGTGCGTCGCCGGCATCGCCCAGCACCACCAGATTGCCGGACTGCGCCATGAAGGCCGACATGTGGCCGATATTGCCGTGCACGACGATGTCGATGCCCTTCATCGAGATGCCGCAGCGCGAGGATGCGTTGCCCTCGATGACGAGCAGCCCGCCCTTGCCGGTGGCGCCGGCATACTGGCTGGCGTCGCCCTTGATGACGATCGAGCCCGACATCATGTTTTCGCCGACGCCAGGTCCGGCCGAGCCGTGCACGGTGATGGCAGCGCCGTCATTCATCCCGGCGCAGTAGTAGCCGACGCTGCCGCGCACATCGATGCTGACAGGCTGGTCGACGCCGACCGCAACCGAATGGCTGCCCTTCGGGTGCAGCACTTCCCACGCCGTTTCGTTGGAGCCGGGCGTCAGATTGTGAAGCGCCTGGTTGAGCTCGCGCAGCGACGACACATCAAGATCGAAGACCCGGGACGCCTGGTCTTGCGCCGCCTTCGAAAGTTTGGTTGCCGGCATGGGCTCAATGCTCCCAGAAATAGACGGTTGCGGGTTCCGGCTCCCAGACCCTCGCATTGTCTATGCCGGGCAGCTTGGTCAGCGCCCGATATTCCGAGCCAAAGGCGACATACTGGTCGGTCTCGGCCATGACGGCGGGCTTGCAGGCGATCGGATCGCGCACCACGCCGAAACCGTTCTTGGTGCCGACGACGAAGGTGAAGAAGCCGTCGAGGTCGGACAGCGTGCCTTCCAGCGCCTCGCCGAGGTTCTTGCCATGCGCCATCTGCGAGGAGAGATAGGCGGCGGCGACCTCGGTGTCGTTCTCGGTCTCGAATTTCATGCCCTCCCGCACCAGCTCAC
Source organism: Mesorhizobium sp. LSHC412B00 (assembly GCF_000503035.1). Classification (NCBI taxonomy): domain Bacteria; kingdom Pseudomonadati; phylum Pseudomonadota; class Alphaproteobacteria; order Hyphomicrobiales; family Phyllobacteriaceae; genus Mesorhizobium; species Mesorhizobium sp. LSHC412B00. The sequence goes on from NZ_AYWB01000006.1 coordinate 308,032, forward strand.
GCCGCACATTGTTGTGGTTGGACAGCGAGCCATTGTGCACCAGGCACTGGTCGGCGCCGGTCGAGAACGGATGCGCGCCCATAGTGGTGACGGCCGATTCCGTCGCCATGCGGGTATGGCCGATGCCATGCGTGCCGGTCATCGAGCGGACGTCGAAGCGGTCGACGACCGCTTCCGGCAGACCGACTTCCTTGTAGATTTCCACCGCTTCGCCGGCGCCCATGATGCGCACGTCGGGGCGGATTGACTGCAGCGCTTCGCGCGCGGCATCGACCTTGTCGGGCGCGGTTCTCAACACTGCATGGGTGGACTTCACCGCTATGCTCACCGGCGCGCCGATGGCCTTCGCGAGTTCGGCGTCGAGGCCGCGGAAATCGCGCTCGGGCTTCGCGGACTGGATGGTGATCTTGGCTTCATTCCTGGAAGGCGCGCCATAGATGGCAATGCCGGCGCTGTCGGGGCCGCGATCGCTGAGCGATATCAGCATCTGCGACAGCATCGAGCCGAGCTGCGGCTCAAGCGACTTGTCTTTCAGAAAAAGTCCGACGATTCCACACATGTCAGCCTCCCGACGTTACCACTAGACGATGATGTATCGAATGCGTCGTGCGAATTCAATCGTATGAAAAAAATATTCCTGTAGTTACGTATCCGGCTCGATGCGGCCTTGTGAACTATCGCCGCCGTCGCGGGCGCTGTGAATCCATGTGGCGGTGCGGATGCGGGCTATTCTGTAGGCATCGAGGATCGACAGCGCATAGATCAGGAAGCCGCCGGCGTGGCGGCCGACGAAGCTGGCATCGGCCGGCGCGATCTTGGCCGTCACCCAGGCGAGGATCACCATGAAGAACAGGAACTGCAGGCCGCGCACGGGCACGCCCAGAATGACGTGGCCGCTGGCCGGTAAGACGATGGCAGCGCCGAGCACCAGATACGGGTTTGTCGGTGCGGGTGCGCTCATGCGACCTGCCTTTCCTGTCGGTTGATGGCATCGCGCAGCACTGAGGCCGAGGTCAGCAGTCTCTCGACCAGCGTTGGATCCAGCCTTGCGCCGCCGAATGCGGCCTGCCGGAACACGCCGTAGCGCGCCCGCTCGGCCTCGGCCAGCAGCCAGACGATGCGCACGCCGTTCGGGGTGATCAAGAGTTCCTTGGCGCGGCCTTCGGCAAAGATGTCGAGATGGCTGGCGATCAGGTTCTGCGGAAAGCGCGCCGCCCTGAGGTCGGTTCGCAGCACGGCTTCAGCCGGAAATCCCGGAGCCTTCGGCAGCGTATGCTGAAGATGATCGAAATTGGAGAAGGTCGTCGGCGAGCCCGGCCGCATCATCATGTCGAAGGTCGCCGGCACCGCAACCGGCTCTGTGATCGTGACACTCAACCATCGCGCCGGCAGCTTTCGCGTTGCCAGCGTGTCGACGATGGTGCGCAGCTGCACGCGCTGTCCGTTCCATGTGCCGGCCCAGGTGACAACGCCGGCTGTGCCATCGGAGACATCAACGGCATCTGTGATGACGGTCCGGATGCTGGCTGCCTCGGCTGCAAGATCAGCCTTGGCCTTTTTGCGGCTGGCGCGCGTATGCCAGGCGAGGTGCAGGACGAGAGCCACGGCGACCGCCCCGGCCAGCAATGCTGTCGTCACGTCAGACACCTCGTCACGCCATGCCCGCCCAGACCGGCAGGCCCTCTCCTGTCAATAGCCCTGCGGCTTCGGCCACGGCATGGTGAACTGGTCGCCGCGGCGCACATAGCGGTAACGGTAGAAGTGGAACCACAGCGAGATCAGGAAGTAGAAGGCGACCATGGCGATCAGCTGCGTGCCGTAGCCGAGGAAGATCGCAAAGAAGGTCACCACGCAGAGGCAAAACAGCACGATCGCCGGGATCGGGTGGAACGGGTGCGTATAGCCGCGGCGGATCGTGCCCAGCGGCCACTTTTTGCGGAACATCATGATGTTTATGCTCATGAAGGTGTATTGCAGCACGCCCGACAGGATTGAGAAGGTGATCGCCTGGTTGAGGTCGGCGATGAAGGCGAAGGCGAGCGCGATCGGCAACAGGAACAGGATCGAGCGATAGGGCGTGCGGTATTTCGGGTGCACGGCCGAGAACCATGTCGGCAGATAGCGGTCGCGTCCAAGCGAGAACCACGCGCGGGCCGCATCGTTGATACAGCCATTGGCCGACGCCAGTGCCGCGAGCAGCGTGGCGACGAACAACAGGTTTTCCAGCAGCGGGCTGCCGGTCAGCTTGCCGGCGTCCCACAAGGGATAATAGGTGATACCGAGGTACTCCCAGGGCATCAGCGAGGCGCAGACATACCAGGTCATGGCGGCGGCGATCAAAAGCGTGATCATGCCGGCCATGGTGCCGTAAGGCAGCGAACGCGCCGGCGAGCGCACTTCCTCGGCGGCCTGCGTGGTGCCTTCGATGCCGAGATAGTACCAGATGCCGAACTGGAAGGCCGCGATGACGCCGATCCAGCCATAGGGCAGCGCATTGCCGGGGGTGACCAGTTCGTTGAGCTTCAGCACAGCACCCTGCGTCCAGGGGCTGACCGAGAAGAACAGGATAACGATCGAGACATAGGCTATCGCCGTGATGACGAAGTTGACGTTGAGCGTCATCAGCACGCCGCGATAGTTCAGCCATGCCAGCACGACGATGGTGGCGGCAATGAAGGAGTTGTGGGTGAGCCCTTCGACGCCGGCCTTGGCGACGATGGTGTCGCCGAGCAGGATGGCGTCCGAAACCTCCAGCATGGTGTAGGCAAAGACCAGGAACAGCGCGACGTTGAAGGCCATCAGCGGCCCGACAATGTGCTTGGCCTGCGCGTATTGGCCGCCGGCGGCGGCAACCGTCGATGTCACCTCGGAGTCGATCATGGCGACCGAAGTGTACAAGAGCCCGACCACCCAGCAGACGATCAGCGCCGCCAGTGCGCCGCCCTTGTCGGCCGAGAAATTCCAGCCGGTGAATTCGCCGACCAGCACGATGCCGACGCCAAGCGCCCAGACATGGGCCGGGCCGAGCACGCGTAGCAGTGAAACCCTGTCGCCGTGTATTGCCGGTTCAAGCGTGATCGTCATTGTTCAATCCCCACTCAGATCCGGTGTTTTTCGGAAGCGGCTTCAAGCTCGCCTTCGCGCGAGGAAGTCAGCACCTCCTCGGAATAGGTCGTGTCGATCTTGAACCAGTCGTAGAGCATCCACAGCGCAAGCACGACCGAGATGCCCCACGATGCGTAAGAGAGTGCGACCCACATGAGCGTGCTTCCCCAAAATCTCTGGCGTTACTTGTCGTCGAACTTTTCGTTGATGACGTCGCGATATTCGCGGTCGGAGGCGCGGAACAGGAAGACGAAATAGCCGATCAGCACCGCCGCCATGATGATCAGCGTCGGCCAGTCGATGATGTAGTGGAAGCGGTTCTGGATGATGTCGTGCGCGGTCTCCGGCGTATAGCCGAGCTTTTCCCAGATCGAGGCCATGGTCGGGTTCTGTCCCAACGCTTCCCAGGTTTTGGCATCGAGCGCGTCGATGGATTTCGCCGCACCCGCCAGGCCGAGTTTCAATGGCAGCCACAGCGCCACGAAAATGGCGACCACGACGACCACGATATCGAAAATCTGCCCGGCCTTGCCTTGTTCCGGCGGCGTGTAGCGCGACATGACTTCTACCCCTCAGGACGTTCTGTTTTCAGGACTTGCGGTTGCGGGCCGCGTCGGCGTTCTTGATGTCGAGACCGTAGATGAAGTCCTTGTCTTCCTTGTAGTGATTGACCATCGCCAGGATGGCGGCCGTATTGAAGATCAGCACGGCGGCGGCAGCGATAGCGACGACGATCTTGATCCCGGTGTCCGGGATGTAGGGCCATGTCATGACAAGCACGAAGAGGATCGTCGCCCAAAGGCAGATGATCAGGAGCGCGGATCCGCGCAGGTCGGAACGGTACAGCGCTTCGATGCGCTGCTGCAGGTCTGACATCGGTTTCCCCTTTTCCAGCGCCCGACCCCGAATTGGCCGCCCGCTGCCCTCTTTCAACAGAGTGAAATTTTTTTCATAAATTCGGGCCGAATCCAGCAATTGTCAAGCCGATTTTACGTTGGGTTAACCGTTTGTCCCCAGCCGCGAATTTTGCCTGACAATGAAATTATTTGCTTCCGGGGATTGCGGCATCAGGACGTTTGCGATCAATATTCGACCAAATGCTCCCGCCTCGCGCAGGGAGCCGGGAACACAATAGAATTTTCGAACGGAGGATTTGCGGATGACGGCATCCTGGAGATTTTCGACCCTGGCGGATCGCCATCGCGCGTTAGGCTCGAAGCTCGAAGACTGGAGCGGCATGGGCACCGCCTGGACCTACGACAAGGACGCCGACGAGGAATACACCGCCATCCGCACCAGGGCCGGGCTGATGGATGTGTCGGGCCTGAAGAAGGTTCACATCACCGGGCCGCACGCCTCACACCTCATCGACCTGGCAACGACGCGCGACGTGGAGAAGATCTATCCCGGCAAGTCGGCCTATGCCTGCATGCTGAACGAGGCCGGAAAATTCACCGACGACTGCATCCTCTACCGCACCGGGCCGAACGCCTGGATGGTGGTGCACGGCTCCGGCACCGGCCATGAGGAATTGCAGCGCGCTTCCGTCGGCCGCGACGTATCGCTGCGCTTCGACGACAATCTGCACGACCTGTCGCTGCAGGGACCGACCGCGGTCGACTATCTCTCAAAGCATGTGCCGGGCATTCGCGACCTCAACTATTTCCATCATATGCAGACGCAGCTGTTCGGCTTTCCCGTCATGATCTCGCGCACCGGCTATACCGGCGAGCGCGGCTACGAGATATTCTGCCGCGGCCAGGACGCCGGCACGATCTGGGACAGGATCCTCGACGAGGGCAAGAGCGCCGGCATCATTCCGTGCCGCTTCACCACGCTCGATATGCTGCGCGTCGAAAGTTATTTGCTGTTTTATCCCTATGACAACTCGCAGAAATATCCGTTCGAGAACGAAGGCCCCGGCGACACGCTGTGGGAGCTCGGCCTCGACTTCACCGTCAGCCCCGGCAAGACCGGCTTTCGCGGCGCCGAAGAGCATTACCGCCTCAAGGGCAAGGAGCGCTTCAAGATCTACGGCGTGCTGCTCGACGGCAAGCAACCCGCGGATGAGGGCGCGCCGGTCTATCGCGACGGCAAAAAGGTGGGCGTGGTCACCTGCGCCATGTATTCGCCGCTGGTCGAGAAATCGATGGGCATCGCCCGCCTCGACGTCGACTGCGCGGTCAAGGACACCAAGCTCGAGATCCGCAACAAGAGCGGTTCGATCAGGGCGACGGCGCAGCCTCTGCCCTTCGACGATCCCAAAAAGACCAAGCGCACGGCGAAAGGCTGAGGCACAATCGACAGCGAGGGGTTTCGAGGTACGAAGTAGAGAATGGCAGCCAAAACGATCATCAGCCGGCCCATTTACGGAACCCTGTCCCCGCAGCCCGGCAAGCATCATCTTTTCGTGGCGGATGCGGAAGGCGCGCTGGCGATCGTCGATATGGCAAGGACGGCGCCCCCCGGCTTCTTCGACGGCGCCGAAATCGTCTTCATTCCCGGGGCCGACGGCAAGCACGTTGCCGCTCTTGAGGCACTGAAGTCCGCGCAATTTCATGTCGCGCCAACCTTCGCCAGCCTGCTGCCCCGGCTGAAGCAGACGCTTGCCAACGCGCATATGGGCCTGCGCCTCTATCTCGCCGGCACCGAAGGGCTGATCGGCCAGGCCATGCAGGTGGCGCTCGAAGCCGGCATCGATCATACCTCCACGCAGACCGAGCATCGCGGCTCATTGGCGCGGCGCATGCAGTGCGTGCATTGCAAAGGCATCACCGAAAATGTGACGACGCAGCCGGCCACCTGCGCGCATTGCGGCCTGCTGCTTCTGGTGCGCGATCATTATTCGCGACGGCTGGCAGCATTCCAGGGCGTCTGCATAAATGCCGAGGATCGCTCGGAGATCCCTCCCATAGAGGAGGTCTTCCCATGAGCACCGGCACCACCAAGCTCGATGTCGTCGTCAGCGACGTCGTCCCGGTCAACGAACTGGTGACGCGCTTCCATTTCCGCCGCCGTGACGGTGAGCTTTTGCCGACCTTTTCCGGCGGCGCCCATGTCGTGGTCGAGATGCGCGATGGCGACCGCACAAGGCTCAATCCCTATTCGCTGATGGGATCGCCGCTCGACACCCGCGAATACACCATCTCGGTGCGCCGCGACGATGTCGGCCGCGGCGGCTCGTTGTTCATGCACCGGAGCGTCAAGCCTGGCCTGGAGATGGTGGTCAGCTACCCCGTCAATCTGTTCTCGCTCGACCTCAGGGCAAAGAAGCATCTGATGCTTGCCGGCGGCATCGGGATCACGCCGTTCATGGCGCAGACCGCGCAGCTCGCCGGGTCCGGCGGCAATTTCGAGCTGCACTACACCTGCCGCACCGCCTCGCTCGGCACCTATGCCGATGTGCTGCAGGAGCGCTATGGCCGTCGCGTCCGGCTCTATCACGACGACCGCGACGAGCGCATCGAACTCGACCGTCTCTTGTCCTCGCAGCCGCTCGGCACCCATCTCTATGTCTGCGGCCCGGCCGGCATGATCAACTGGGTGCGCGAGCGCGCTGCGGCTCTCGGCTGGCCGGCGGAGACCGTGCACTACGAGCATTTCGCGGCACCCCAGCCCGGCCTGCCGTTCGACGTCACACTTGCCGTTAGCGGCAAGACCATCCGCGTCGGCGAGCAGCAGAGCCTGCTCGAAGCGATCGAGGCCGCCGGCGTCGATCCGCCCTATCTCTGCCGCGGCGGTGTCTGCGGCCAGTGCGAGACCAACGTCGTCTCGTATGACGGCAAGTTCATCCACAACGACCACTGGCTCAGCGAGGAAGACCATCGTTCCGGCTGCAAGATCATGCCGTGCGTGTCGCGCTTCGAAGGCAAGTCGCTGGTCCTGGAAAGATAGGAGGCCAGCTTGGGCATCACCTTTCGCAAGGAAACGTTTCGCGACGATTTCACCTTCAGGAACAGCCCGGAACACATCAGGCGGTTTCCGTTCCCGTTCCACGAAGACGCCTACATGTATGCGGTCAACATCGAGCCGCATGTGGTTGGCCCCAAGGGCAGCGTTCTGGAAAACCTGATCGACGTCGACGAGCACTATGTCGCCGAGATGCAGGACCGTGCACTGGTGCTGGCCGACGATCCGCTGCGCTGCCAGTCGCTGCCGCATATGACGCTGGCCGGCTGGGACCTGCTCGAACTTTTGATGGAGCAACAGGCACTTGGCTATCCCGAGCATTTCACCCTGACCCGCGACGGCGACCGCTGGCGCTGGATCAACCGGCCGCTCGGCATCGACGACACCTTCACCTTCGGCGACACCTCGACACTGCCTTACGGGCCGATGGAGTACATCACCCGCCAGAGCCAGGGTGATTTCTGCATTCTCGATCAGCGCGACGGCAATCTTTGGATGGACGCCGGCATGGTCACCACTCAGGCCGACTGGTCGCTCGATTTCGACATCGGCATGAATTTCTTCGAATGGCACGCGCCGGTGCCGCTGGCGCATGAGAAGGGGATTTTCGTCAGGGCGCTGAAGTTCCTCACCAACATCCAGCAGGGCAAGCCGGCGCGGCGTCTCAACTGGACGATGACCATCAACCCGCGCCTCGACACCAGTCCGGAGAATTACCACAAATGGGGCCCGGACCGCGCGACGGTGACGCCCGAAAATGTCGGCGACAAGGTGCATCTGCGCGTCGAACTGCAAAGCTTCTGGCGCCTGCCGCGCTCGAACGGCATCGTCTTCCCGATCCGCTGCTATCTGATCAAGATGGACGAACTGGTGACACAGCCGAAATGGGCAAGGCGACTGCACCGGGTGATCCGGGATTTGCCGGAAGAGCTGGCCACCTACAAGGGCCTGACGCGGTATCGGCCGACATTGGTGGAATGGCTGTCGAAGCTGGATGATGGCAGTGCGACGTCACCGGGGTTCGGGCCGGACTAAAGGCCCCCTCATCCGGCCGCTGCGCGGCCACCTTCTCCCCGAGCGGAGAAGAGATCGCCAGCGCTGACGCCAGACTCCTCTCCCCTCGGGGCAATCCGGGTGAGCGGGCTGCGGCGGTCCGACTACCCCGCGCTCTGCGGATAGCAAATAATCGACAGATACCGCATCGGAAGTTTCGTCAGTTGCTCCGGCCCGTGCGGCGCGTCGGCGTCGAAGAACAGGCTGTCGCCCGGCTTCATCGGATAGAGGTTGCTGCCGTGCCGGTACACCACCTCGCCCTCCAGCATATAGAGGAATTCCATGCCCTCATGCTGGAAGGTCGGGAACACATCCGAATCCTCGGTCAGCGTAATCAGATAGGGCTCGACGACGACGCCGCTGGTGTTGGAGCCGATATGGCCGAGCAGATTGTATTGATGGCCGGCGCGGGTGCCGCGGCGTTCGACATCTAGCCCTTCGCCGGCCTTGACGAAGACGGCGCTGCGCTCTTCCTCGAATCGGCGGAAGAAGGCGGTGACGGGAACGCCGAGCGCCCTCGACAGCGCCTGCAGTGTGGTCAGCGACGGCGAGGTGATGCCGTTCTCGATCTTCGACAGCATGCCCAGCGAAATATCGGTGGCGACGGCGAGATCGGCGACGGTGATGCCGAGCTTCTTGCGGAAGGCGCGCACCTCGCGCCCGATCGCCACCTCCAGCACTTTTTCGCGCGTGTCGCGAATGGCGTGCGGATTCTGCGTCAGCGGCGCGCGGATGGTTTTTCCGTCCACGGAGGCCTTTGCCGGTGGCTTTGCCCTTGTCGAAGCAGTCTTGGAATCGGAACTTGTCTTCGCCATCTCGCCTCCGAATCCCCATGATTATTTCACTCCAGGTGAACATATTCGGTGCCGATACAGAAACGCAACCGCGCAGCAAGCCCCTTAAGTCGAATGGTGTCCGAACAGGATTTACGCCGTCATCCGTTTTTCCGGAAATCCGCTGGGGCGAAACGCGGTTTCTCCACAAGGCCTGTTGACAGCATCCAAGAGGCAATTACTGTCCTGTGAGTGAAATTTGTTTCGTAAGAGCAATTCCAAAAATCGAATGACACCGGGAGGCCTGCCATGAAAACGCGCGTTGCCGTCATTGGAGCGGGGCCATCCGGTCTGGCCCAGCTCAGGGCCTTCAAGTCGGCTGCCGACAAGGGCGCCGAGATCCCCGAAATCGTCTGCTTCGAAAAGCAGTCGGACTGGGGCGGCCTGTGGAACTACACCTGGCGCACCGGCCTCGACGAGCATGGCGACCCCGTCCACGGCTCGATGTACCGCTACCTCTGGTCGAACGGACCGAAGGAATGCCTGGAATTCGCCGACTATACGTTCGAGGAGCATTTCGGCCGCCCGATCGGATCCTACCCGCCGCGCGCCGTTTTGTGGGATTACATCAAGGGTCGCGTCGAGAAATCAGGCCTGCGCAAATGGGTGCGCTTCAACAGCCCGGTGCGCATGGTCACCTTCTCGGACGAGAGCAGGAAATTCACTGTCACCGCGCATGACCGCACCAACGACGTCACCTACTCCGAAGAGTTCGACAATGTCGTCGTCGCTTCCGGGCATTTCTCGGTTCCCAACGTTCCCTATTTCGAAGGCTTTTCGACCTTCAACGGCCGTATCCTGCACAGCCATGATTTTCGCGACGCCATGGAGTTCAAGGGCAAGGACATACTGATCATCGGCCGCTCCTATTCTGCCGAGGACATCGGCTCGCAATGCTACAAATACGGCGCCAGATCGATCACCTCCAGCTACCGCTCCAAGCCGATGGGGTTCAAATGGCCGGAGAACTGGAAGGAAGTGCCGCTGCTGCAGAAGGTCGTCGGCAAGACGGCGCACTTCAAGGACGGCACCACAAAAGATGTCGACGCCATCATCCTGTGCACCGGCTATCTGCATTCCTTCCCGTTCCTCACGGAAGAGCTGAAGCTGAAGACCGCCAACCGCATGTGGCCGGACGGGCTCTATGAGGGCGTCGTGTGGGAGAAGAACCCGAAACTGTCCTATATCGGCATGCAGGACCAGTTCTACACTTTCAACATGTTCGACGCCCAGGCCTGGTTCGCCCGTGACGTCATCATGGGCCGCATCAAGCTGCCGTCGGGACAGGCGATGGCCGAGCACGGCGCCAAGTGGCGGGCACGCGAAGAGACACTGGAAGACGCCGAGCAGATGATCTGGTTCCAGGGCGACTACACCAAGGAACTGATGGACCAGACCGACTATCCCGGCTTCGACGTCGAGGCGGTCAACCAGACCTTCATGGAATGGGAGCACCACAAGGCGGAAGACATTATGAGCTTTCGCGACCACGCCTACCGCTCGCTGATGACCGGCACCATGGCGCCATTGCACCATACGCCCTGGCTGCAGGCGCTGGACGACTCGATGGAAAGCTATCTCCAGGTGAAGGGCGTGGCGGCGGAATAGGTCGGCGTGATGCAAAACAATGCGCCGGCACCGGCCCAGTTTCAATTCAGAGGGTAGTCGGGAGCCGCATCGGTCTCCGTCACCTTGACCCACACCAATTCGCTATAATAGGCACCCTCCGGGCCGGTGCCGTACATAGACAGCCTGTCAGCCATCAGCAGATGTGTCATGTCGTTGAGTGCCCGGCCGGTCGGCTCCTCGGGCCAGGCGAAGACGCCGTCGGTTTTGGCGCCGAACCTCACATCGGTGCATCCGAAATCGATCTCGACCTTCCACGACAGCAACGGCCTGATATCGCTGAGCGGCGGGCGCGGCGGATCGGGCTGCTCGAAGTGATGGTCGACCGAGACTCTCGTCGGCACTGCCGGCGTGATGCCTTTGGCTTTGAAGGAGGCGATGGCGTCGTCGCCAAATCGTGCGAGCAGGCCAGCGTGCCATAACCGGTAGGTCGCGCGGAAAAAGCCGCTGACCCGGATAGATTTGCCATCGTTGTTGAAGACGTTCACAGCGGCGTAGAAACGGCGCAGTCGTGGCGCCAGCGCCCGCCAGTCGCATTCGGCCGGTGTCCCCGGCGTCGCGATGAAATCGTTAAGCAGATCGCTGCCGCGCACATTGGCGTTCAGCACCGTGCAATCCTCACCATGGATATGCCAGTGCCGCCGGAGCTCGGCTGCTGCGATGCCAGGCTTGCGCAGCTCTTCCACCGAGGCGCGAACCCGAGCAATCGCGTAGGACGTAGCCGCATCCAACGTCTCAAACCCCGAAACCACATGCTCGCTGGTTTTGGCCATGTCGAAGACGACGACAGTAAAAGGCGGTTTGCGCTGATCGGGCATTCGGCAGCAAGCTCAGGCTGGTCGAGGATGAAGCAGCTTTCCGCGCGAAAATGCGTCAAAGTCAAGAGCTGGAGCGCGGCCTGCCATTTCCAGAAGAGGCGAACTCCAGAAGAGGCGAAACCGTCTATCCGAGCCGTGCTTGAGCTTTCGCGGCTCAGGGGTCGAAGACCGACCGCGATGATGTCGATGGCAGGTTGTTGCCAGCCCGCGACAATGCCGCGACTTTGGACAGTGCGACCAACACTTCCTGGCCGAGATCGCGTGTGCCGGCCACGGGGCAGGTGATGATCATCACTTCAATCCAGCGGATAGTCGGGAGGCGCCTCCGTCTCGGTCACCTTGGCGGTTAGTATCTCGCAGTCGTTGGCCCAGTCGGGGCCATCGCCGCGCATGGCCATCATGTCGGCCATCAGCAGGAACTGCATGGTTCTGAGCGCCCAGTCGGTGGGCTCTTGCGGCCAGGCGAAGATTCCGGCGGCGTCGCCGCCGAACTTCACGTCATGGCAGACAAAACCGACCTCGACCTTCCAGGATCGCAGCGTCACGCCTGGCGGCGGGTAGGGCGGGTCGGGAAGCTCGAAGTAATTGGCGACCATGAGCTTCGTCGGCTCCGCCGGCTCGATCCCCTTGGCCTTGAAGGCGGCAATGGCGTCGTCGCCAAAGCGCTCGAGGAGGCCGTCTCGCGTCAGCCTGTAGGTCGAGCGAAAGAAGCCGCCCGCCCAGACGGATTCGTTGTTGCCGTTGGAAATCAGCAGCGAGGCGCGGAAGCGGCGCAGCCTTGGCGCGAGAACTTGCCAGTTGCATTCGGCCGGCATCGACGGCGTCGCAATGAAATCGTCGAGTAGATCGCTGCCGCGCACTCCGGCGTTCAGCACCGAACAGTCTTCGCCATAGAGGTGCCAGAGCTGGCGAAGCTCAGCAGTGGCGATGCCGGGCTTGCGCAACTCCTCCACCGAGGCGCGAACCCGCGCAATGGCGTAGGACGTCGCCGCCTCCAGCGTCTCAAACCCCGAAACTACGTGCTCCCCGTCCGGCTCGCCGGTCTTGGCCATGTCGAAGACGAGTACGGCAAAAGGCGGTTCGCCGGGATTGGACATTCAACAATTATCCTAGTCTTGCCCGCGCCTTCGCCGTCCAGGCATTGAACAGCCGGTCTGCGACGATGCCGATGAAAGCGATGGCGAGACCCGCGACAATGCCGCGTCCGGAATCGGCCTTGGACAGCGCGATGAAGACTTCCTGGCCGAGGTCGCGTGTGCCGACCATGGCGCAGATGATGATCATCGCCAGCGCCATCAGGATCGTCTGGTTGACGCCCAGCATGATTTCGGGAAGCGCCAGCGGCAATTGCACGCGAAAGAAGGTCTGGCGCGGCGTGCAGCCGGAAACCTTCGCCGCCTCGATCAGCGCCGGCGGCACTTGCCGGATGCCGTGATTGGTGTAGCGGATCGCTGGCACCACGGCGAACGCGACCGTTGCGATCATGGCGGTGACGTCGCCGACCCGGAACAGCATCACCACGGGAATGATGAAGCAGAAGGACGGCAGCACCTGCAGCGTGTCGATGATGGGCGTGACGATCTTTTCGAAGCGGTCGCTGCGGGCGGCCGCGAGACCGATCGGAATGCCGATCAGGCAGGCGATGAAGGCCGAGATGCCGCAGAGATAGACTGTGGCCATAGTCTTTTCCCAAAGGCCGGTGACGGCGCAGAAGGCGGTCAGCGCCGCGACAAGGGCGGCCAAACGCAGGCCACTGAGCTGATAGCCGGCGAGGCCGAGCAGGGCCACCGCGCCGAGCCACGGAAAGCCTTCGCAGAAGGCGCGCAGCGGGTTCAGTACATTGAGGATGAGCGCCACGCGAAACGCTTCGATCACGTCGAAGAAGTTGATCGTCACCCAGCTCACCGCCGCCTTCCACAGTGGCGCAGTGGTGAAGGTGATCGCCTTCGGCACCGCCGCGAAGGCCGGTACGAACAGGCCGAGCAGCGTCGTCACGACCAGGATGGCGATGGCCAGCGACAGATTGGGATAGCGCCGCCAAACGCTCTGGTTCGCCTGCCGTTGAACGTGGCCTTTTGCCTGCTTATGCGCGATCGCCTGGCTCAGCCGGTCGAGCGCGATTGCGAGCGCCACAATGGCGAGCCCGGCTTCCATCGCTTCGCCGACCTTCAGCGCACGCAGCGCCAGCAGCACATCATAGCCGAGGCCGCCGGCGCCGATCATCGAGGCGATGATCACCATGTTCAGCGCCAGCATGATCACCTGGTTGACGCCGATCATCAGTGTCGGCCGCGCCGACGGCAGCAGCACGCGCCACAATTTCTGCCGCGCCGTGCAGCCGGCCATCTCTGAGAAATCGTCGATCTCGGAGGGCACCCGCGACAGACCCAGCATCGTTGCTCGCACCATGGGCGGCGTGGCGAAGATGGCGGTGGCGATCATCGCCGAGACCGGGCTGTTGCCGAACAGGAGCAGCATCGGGATGAGATAGGCGAAGGTCGGGATGGTCTGCATCAAATCGAGGGCAGGGGAGATGATCAGCCGCTCGGCCCATGGCTTGCGCCACGCCCAGATGCCGGCGAACAGGCCGGTGACGATGCAGAACGGCACCGCGATGGAAATCAGTGCCAGTGTCAGCATGGCGCTGGTCCATTGGCCGAACAGCGCGGTGTAGAGGAAGCAGCCGCCGACCAGCATGCCGAGTTTTCTACCGCCCACGGCGTGCCCGGCGATGAAGGCGGCTACGCAGACGCCGATCCAGGACAGGCGCGGCAGGACATAGGCATCGGCACCGTGACCAATCTTGAAATTCTTGGCCAGCAGGTCGAGCGCGAAATCGAGGGGAACGCCGAGCACCGCGGTGATCGAGCGGGTCAGCCAGGACAAGTTCGACTTGATCCAGCGCATCAGCGCACTGACCCAGTCGGCGACGGGAACGACCGCATCGGCCGGATAGTCGACCGCCCATGGCAGCCTCTCCTGCAGCAGGAATACCACCAGCACGGCGGCCAGCGCGAGCGCCCAGACCAGCAGCCAGCGCTGAACCGGTGGCCTCGTTTGGCTGGCGCTTGCCGTCACCGTCATGCGCCGGCTCTCGTATGCTCGATACCGGCCAGCAACTCGATCACCGATTGCGGCGTCACCTCGCCGATCGGCCTGCCGGTGCCGTTGACCACGGCGAAGGGCTTACCCGACGCGACAATGCTGGCCGAGAAGCTGGCGATCCTGGCGTCGGGCAAAACCGTGCCGCCGTGCTCGGCGCCATCGCAGGCACGCATCAGGCTGCGCGCCGAAATCACCTTGGCGCGGTCGACATCGCGGGTGAATTCGGCGACATAGTCGGTCGCCGGGTTGACAACCAGCTGTTCCGGCGTGCCGGTCTGGATGACCTCTCCATCCTTCATGATGGCGATGCGGTCGGCAAGCCTTATCGCCTCGTCGAAATCATGGGTGATGAAGACGATGGTCTTGTGCAGCATGGTCTGCAGCCGCATCAGTTCGTCCTGCATCTCGCGGCGGATCAGCGGGTCGAGCGCCGAGAACGGCTCGTCGAGGAACCAGATCTCCGGCTTGGTCGCGAGGCTGCGGGCAATGCCGACGCGCTGCTGCTGGCCGCCGGAGAGTTCGCGCGGATAGAAATGCTCGCGGCCGCGTAAGCCCACGAGATCGATCACCTCCCGCGCTCTCGTTTCGCGCGTCGGTCGGTCCTGGCCCTGGATGCTCAGGGGAAAGGCAATGTTGTCGAGCACGTTAAGATGCGGCAGCAGCGCAAAATTCTGGAACACCATACCCATGCGATGACGCCGCAGTTCGATCAGCGCCGCATCGGAAATCTTGAGCAGGTCGTTGCCTTCGAATTCGACCTTGCCGTGGGTCGGCTCGACCAGCCGCGACATGCAGCGCACCAGCGTCGACTTGCCGGAGCCGGATAGCCCCATGATGATGAAAATCTCGCCCTGGCGTATTTCGAGATCGACGGCGCGCACCGCGCCGACCAGTCCTGCGGCAGCGACATCGGCCATGCTGGCCTTGCCGTCACGCTCGCGGATGAAGCTGGCCGCGTTCGATCCGAACAATTTCCAGACATTGCGGCAGGCAAGCTTTATCGGCCGCACATCTTTGGGCGTGCCAGCCGCCTGCGGTTCAGTCGCTTCCGTCATCCAATGGCCCTTCTGGAAAATGAAGATATGGACCCGGCCGTTACGGCCGGGNGATCGTGTAGGCCTTGGCCACCTTGTAGGCGATCGGCCATTTGTCCTTCATGCCGGACCAGGAGTATTTCCAGATCTCGCCATGCGGCTTGCCGCAATCATATTTGGCATCCGGGTTGGTGCCCCATTTCGGATCGGTGTAGCATTCGGGCGTATACTCCGGGAATTCAACCCACTCGCCCTTGTACTTGGCCGGCGCCCAGTGCGGCGAATAGATCCACAGCATGATCGGCGCCTTGCGCTGATAGGCCGAGTCCAACTCGGCGAACATCGCCGCGTCGGTGCCGGCATGGATGACGGTGAAGGGCAGCTTCAGCGCCTCGACGCGCTCGTCGTCAAAACCCTCCCAGGTTACCGGGCCGCCGAGATAGCGGCCCTTCGGCGCCGTCTCCGCTGTCGAGAACGCCTCGGCGCATTTCGGGTCCTTTAGCGCTTCCCAATTGGGCAGGCCGGGGCATTTCTCCTTCATATATTCGGGAAACCACCATTCCTCCTTGGCCTTCGGCCCGAGCTTGCCGAGCCGCTCGGTCTGGCTGGTGGCGTCTGAAGCCTTCATCGCCTCGCCGGCCGTCGTGTCCCAGAACTCCAGGCCGACATCGAGGTCGCCATTGGTGAGACCGGTGGTCAGGCTGGAGAGGTAGTCGGCGGTCGGATATTCGACGGTATAGCCGAGCTTTTCGAGGATACCGCCAAGGATCTTGGCGTTGAGGTTGACGCTGGTCCAGTCGAAGAGCGCGATCTTGATCGGGTCGTTGGATTCGGGTGCTGCTGCGTGGACCGGTGATGTAAGCGCACTTGCGGCGGCAAGTGCAAGGGCTCCCATTGATAGGTTCGAAATCACACTGCGAAATGACATGCTTGTTCTCCTGTCAAACCATGTGGAAATTTCTTGATCGTTCCCTTCTTGCGTCTTTTCTTGATTGTGTTGGAAAGGCGGGTCGTTACGCAAGCTCGTTCGCACCAAGCCAGTGCCGCGGCCGCAACTTGCGCAGGCGAAATGGTTGCTCGACTTGGTGTTTATGTGATGCCGGGCGGGCCCGCGTCATGGCATCGGATGGATTGCTGCGTGAGCAATCGTCAACAGATCGATCGCCGCTCCAGCGGCGCTCTCAGACGTGCGAGCCATCAAGGTCCCATGGTCTCGGCCGGCGAGCCCCATCCCCGCCAAGGCCGTTTCATGAGCTGAAATTATATATACCAACGTTCATGCGGCGCAACGGCTGATGCCCTGTGCACTGCGGAATTTCAGACTGGTCGATTGCCAACCGCCAGAGCTGACGTTCACGACATGATCAGGCCGCCATCGACATTGATGGTTTGGCCGGTGATGTAGGTGGCGTCGTCGCTGGCGAGAAAGCTGACCAGGCCGGACACGTCCTCGCCGCTGCCGGCGCGGCCCATCGGGATGTTCTTCACCCATTCGGCCATCAGCTCGCCGGGCTTGTAGTCACCCATCAGCTTGCCCCACGCTGCGTCATTATAGGCCCACATGTCGGTGTCGATAATGCCGGGGCAGATGGCGTTGACGGTGATCTTTTCCTTGGCCACTTCCTTGGCCAGGCTCTGGGTAATGCCGACGACGCCGAACTTCGACGCCGCATAATGCGGCGTGTAGATGAAACCCTGCCGCGCCTGGCCCGATGCCGTGTTGATCAGCCGGCCGCCATCGCCATGCTTGCGGATGCGGGCGATCGCTTCCTGACAGCACAGGAACACGCCCTTGGTGTTGACCGCCATCACCTTGTCCCACTCGGCCTCGGTCATCGCCTCGATCCGGGCGATGGTGATGACGCCGGCATTCTGCACCGAAATGTCGACACGGCCGAATTCCTTCTCGGCGAGGTCGTAAAGCGCGGTGACCTCATCCTTCCTGGTAACGTCCATGCGCATCGACGCGACCTTGGCGCCTGCCGCTTTCAGGCCGGCGGCGACGTCCTCGACGCGGGTATCGATGGCGCTGACCACCACCGCGGCACCTTCCTCGGCGAAGCGCTTCGCCATCGCCGCGCCGATGCCACCGCTCGCGCCGGTGATGACCGCAGTCTTGCCTTCAAAACGCTTCTGCATCTTTTCTCCTTACCAGCAGACAAAACCGCCATCGACGATCAGGTCGATGCCGGTGACGTAACTCGCGGCGCGGCTGGCCAGGAACACGGTCGGGCCGACCATCTCTTCCGGCGTCGCCATGCGCCCCATGGGCGTGTCGCGTTCGAAGATCTTGATCTGTTCGGCGACCTCCGGCCGCTTGTTCATCGGCGTCAGCGTGTAGCCTGGGCTCACCACATTGACGCGCAGGCCGCGATCGGCCCATTCCATGGCGAGGCTTTTCGACATGTGGATGACCGCCGCCTTCGACGAATTGTAATGCGCCTGGGTCAGGCCGCGATTGACGATCGAACCCGACATGGAGGCGATGTTGATGATCGAGCCCTTGCGCCGCGTCAGCATGGCGCGCGCTTCGGCCTGGCAGGACAGGAACACGCCGCTGACATTCACGTCGTAGATTTTCTGCCACTTCTCCAGCGACAGCGTCTCGGCGGCCTCGGCTCCTGCAATGCCGGCATTGTTGACGGCGATGGTCAGCGCGCCGAGTTCTTTTTCGGTGCGCTCGATCGCCGCTGCAAGGTCAGCCTCAGACGTCACCGTGCCGGTTAGCACCAGTGCCTTGCGGCCAAGTGCCGAAATCCTGTGCGCGGTCTCGTCCAGCCCGCCCTTTGAGGTGTGGCCGAAACACACGACATCGGCGCCGGCTTCGGCCAGTCCAATGGCGATCGCTTGCCCGATGCCGCTGCCGGCGCCGGTCACCAGTGCCACGTCTCCGTGAAGATCGAATAGTTTCATCGTCGGTCCCTCTGCTCCAACTGCCGGCCGCCTGAAATGAAGGGGCGCCAGTCTTTGCTGGCGCCCCGCGCGGTCCGGTCCTTGGGAGGATACCACCTGCTGCGCTTTGTTCCGACTCCTGTCCTCAGCTCGTGGCGAGTTCCATCACCGCGACATTGCTGGCCTCGCTGCGGCCGAGAATGCCGCGCTGGCGGCCGCGGCTCAGCACCAGCACGCGGTGCGACAGACCCAGCACCTCCTCGAGGTCGGAGCTCACCACCACCACCGCCATGCCGGAACGGGCGAGGTCGGCAATGACGTCGTAGATTGCCGCACGCGCACCGACATCGATGCCGCGCGTCGGCTCATCGAGGATGAACACCTTCGGCGGTCGCGACACCCATTTGGCGATGATCACCTTCTGCTGGTTGCCGCCGGAAAGCTTGCTGACCGCCTGGCCAGGTTTGCCCTTGACCCCGAGCCTTGCGATGCCGGCTTCGGCGAATTTCTGCACCGCTTTCGGAAACACCCAGCCTTTCGGCGCGACATGGTCGAAATTGCCGAACGCCAAATTCTCGCCGATGGTCTGGTCGAGAACGACGCCTTGCGCCTTGCGGTCTTCCGGCACCAGCACGACGCCGGCCTTGATGGCTGCCGCCGGCCCGCTGAGATGCACCGGTTTGCCGGCAACGCGCACCGAGCCCGACGAGATCGGATCGGCGCCGGCGATCGCCCGCACCAGTTCGGTGCGGCCGGCGCCGATCAACCCGGCAATGCCGAGGATCTCGCCTGCTTTGACCGAGAAGGAAACGTTGTTGAAGCTCTTCTCCGGCGAGGACAGGTTGTCGACCTCGAGCAGCGTCTCCTCGCGCGGCGGCGACAGATGCGGGAACATCCGTTCGACCGAGCGGCCGACCATCTGCTCCACCACTGTGCGCACGGGAATATCGGCGCGCTCGTGGCGGGCGACGATGCGTCCGTCGCGCATCACAACCACGCGGTCGGCAATCTGCGCGATCTCGTCGAGACGATGGCTGATGTAGATGAAGGACATGCCCTCCGCCTTGAGCTTGCGGATCTGCTGGAACAAAAGCTCCGTTTCCTCGCCGCCGAGCGCTGCGGTGGGTTCGTCGAAGATCAGCAATTCGGCATTGAGCGTCAACGCCTTGGCGATCTCGACCTGTTGCTGGGCGGCGATGCGCAGCGTGCCCACCTTGCGCTCGGGCGAGACGTCGAGGCCAAGCCGCTTCAACTGCGCCGAGGCCTTGGCGTTCATCTCGGCGCGGTCGATGCGGCCGCCGCGCATCGGCAGGCGCCCGACATAGACGTTTTCCGCCACCGACAGATCCGGCAGCAGCTTCAGTTCCTGATGGATCATGCCCACACCGGCATCGATGGCGGCGGCGGGCGAGGCGGGGGAATAGGGCTTCCCCCGCCAGATGATGGTGCCCGCGTCGGGCCGGGTCGAGCCGGCGATGATATTGGACACCGTCGACTTGCCGGCGCCGTTTTCGCCGAGCAGCGCCACAACCTCGCCCGGCCGCACCTCAAAGCTTGCATCGGCCAGGACCTGGACCGGTCCGTAGCTCTTGCAAAGGCCGTTGACGAAGAGCCCGTTGTGCGGGCTTTCGCTGTGGCGAGGATCAGGAGACATCGTGGTGCTCTCTTAAGCGGTGCCGGTCGTTACGGATGCTTGGCGATGAACTGCTCGACATTGTCCTTGGTGGTCAGCGTCGCATCCTGCAGCTGCTCGGCCGGAACGCTTTCGCCGGCCACCAGCTTGATCGCCGCATCGACGGCGAGACGGCCCATGCCTTGCGTCTGCTGCGTCGCGGTGACGTCGAACACGCCGTCCTTCAGCGCCTTGAGCGCGGCCACGTCGCCATCGAAGCCGGCGACCCAGACCTTGTGGCCGGGATTGGCGACCTTGACCGCCTGTGCCGCGCCCAGCGCCAGCGCATCGGCCTGGCCGATGACGATGGAGACATCGGGATGCGACTGCAGCAGGTCCTGCGTCAGCTTGAAGCCTTCGTCCTGGTGCCAGCCTTCGCTCCACAATTCGCCGACCACCTTGATATCGGGATAGGCCTTGAGCGCTTCGCCGCAGCCCTTCGAGCGATCCACTTCCGGCGTGGTGCCCTTCTGGCCGTGGATGATGATCAGTTCGCCTTTGCCGCCGGCCTGCTTGGCGATGTAGTCGCACACCGCCTGCGCCGAGGCGACACTGTTGGTGGCGATGAAGGTGTCGCCGGGCGCGCCGTCGGCGTTGCGGTCGACATTGACGACCGGGATGCCGGCAGCCTTGGCGGTCTTGGTCGGCACGGTGGCGGCTGTGGCGCCGGCCGGAATGTAGATCAGCGCGTCGATGTTCTGCGTGATCAGATCCTGCACCTGGCTGACCTGGGTCGCTGAATCGCCCTTGGCGTCGACGGTGACGATCTCGATGCCCTTCTCCTTGCCGTAGGCTTCGACCGACTGCTTGATCTGGTTGAAGAAGTCGGCCTGCAAATTGGCCACGGCGAGGCCGAGTTTCTTGGCCTCCTTGGCCGAGGCCATGTCGGTCAGCCCGAGCATAGGAATGATTGCGGCAGCGGCGAGCAGCAGTGAACGTTTGGTGAGCATGTGTTTCCTCCGTTGATAGTCAAACTGTCCCGCCAGCGCATCGCGCCCCTTGGAACATCCCAGTTTCGGATCGACCGATCCGTCTATCGCCCGGACGTTCCGGGCGAATTCTCAATTGTGCCCGTTCTCTATCGCGCCCTGCGCCGCCAGGTATCGCTGGCGACCGCCAGCGCGATCACCACGCCGATCACCACCTGCTGGATGAAGGGCGAGACGCCGAGCAGATTGAGCCCGTTGCGCAGCACGCCGATGATGAGTACGCCGACCGCGGTGCCGCCGATCGAGCCGATGCCGCCCGACAGGCTGGCGCCGCCGATCACCACCGCCGCGATGGTGTCGAGCTCATAGCCGAGGCCGGAACTCGGCTGCACCGAATCCAGCCGCGCGGCGAGCACGATGCCGGCAAGACCCGCAAGTACGCCGCAGATGGCGTAGACCCAGTTGGTCAGTGACTTCACCGGAATGCCGGAGAGCCGCGCCACCTCGGCGCTGCCGCCGATGGCGTAAAGGCTGCGGCCGGTGGCGCGGTAGTTGAGGAAGATGGCGAAGACGATCGCCAGCACCATCATCACCCCGACTGTGACCGACAGGAAGCCGAAATGGCGGATGATCGACAGGCTGGTGAACCAGTCGGGAAAGCCGACGATCTGCGAACCGTCGGTGATCATATTGGCAAGACCGCGCGCCACCGACATCATCGCCAGCGTCGCGATGAACGGCGGCAGCCGGGTGACGGTCACCAGCAGGCCGGACACCAGTCCGCAAAGGCCGGCGACGACCAGTGCTGCAACGACGCCGGCCGCAAGGCCGAGATTGAGATAGTCGGGGTGGGAGACAAAGCCCATCACCATGGCGGCCAGCGCCAGCACCGAGCCGACCGAGAGATCGATGCCGCCGATCAGGATCACCAGCGTCATGCCGATTGACATGATGCCGAGCACGGTGATCTGGTCGAGCACGTTGAGGATGTTGCGCACGGTGAGGAACGTGTCGGTGGTCAGTGTCAGCGCCAGGCAGAGCAGCAGCAGTCCGATCAGCGGTCCCATGGTTCCGGCAAACAGTGCCGAAAGCTTCGCGGCCGTCGCACCTTGAGTGCCGGGCGCGGCTTTCAACTCGCCAGCCTTCGACTCGCTTGCATCATTACTCACGGCCACTTCGTCTCCTCCGTCAGCGAAACGGCGATGGCCTGCCGTCCGCTCTTGTTCACCAGGCACCTCCCTGTGAACAATTTATCTTTGATATGCAATTTTGTTCAGCTAAACTGTTCATTAGAAAATTGTCAAGAGCCGTTGCGCCATTCGGCGGTGGTTTGCGCCACCGGGCGGTTTGTCCTAGGGAAGGCCAGGGGGCGGCGCTTTGCGGAAAAGATTTCCGAAATCTGCCGCGGGAGGGCAAAAGATGGCGACCGTCGAAAACGAGAAGGCTTCGCGCTTCCCCGATGCCGAGCTCAAGGCCCGCGCCGCCTGGCACTACTATGTCGAGGGTCTGACGCAGGAGCGCATCTCCGAGATCCTCGGCGTCGGCCGCATCAAGGTGCACCGCATTCTCTCCGCTGCCCGCGAGGAGGGCATCGTGCAGTTCCGAATTCGCGACAGTGTCGTCGAATGCGTGCAGCTCGAGGAGAGCCTGAAGCAGCGCTTTGGGCTAAGCCAGGCGGTCGTGGTGCCGTCGGCCGCCGACCGCAGCAACGCGCCGCTGATGATCGGCCACGCGGCTGCCGCCTATCTCGCCGACAATGTGAATGCCGGCGACGTCATTGCGCTGGGCTGGGGCCGCACGCTGAAATTCGCCATCAACGAATTGCCGAGGCGGCCGATCGCCAGGACGACGGTCGTCTCGATGCTCGGCGGCCTCACCCACGCGCAGCCGCTCAACCCGACCGAAAGCGCCTGGGAGTTCGCCGAAAAGATCGGCGCTGAATGTTTCCTCCTGCCGGTGCCGGTCTATGCCGACAAGCCGGAACAGCGCGATGCCTTCATGAGCCAGCGCAGCGTTCAGGATGTGGTCTTCCGCGCGCGCCGCGCCAACATCGCCGTGCTCAGCGTCGGCTCGTTTTCCAAGGACAGCCCGATCGCCAATTACGGCTTCATCAAACCGAGCGAACTCGAGGAATTGCAGGCGGCCGGCGCGGTCGGCGACCTCTTGTGCCATTTCATCGACGCCGAGGGCCACCCTGTCGACCATGAGGTCAACCGCCGCGTCTGCGCCTATCCGCTGCAGGATCTGTCCGATATTCCGAGCATCATCCTGGTGTCAGGCGGTCAGGAGAAGGTCGCCGTCATGCGCGCGGCGCTCGCCAACACCAGGATTTCGGTGCTCATTACCGATGAAGATGCGGCCAAAGGCCTGCTCAACCGTTGAGCGCTGTCCGGCGTCGGTCAGAATTCGCAGGGCTCCGGACGATTGTCGTCCGACCAGTCGGCCAGTGCGATCGGCACGAATTTTCCCGCGACCGGTTTGCCGTCGTCCAGGTCCTTTGAGGCAACGCCTCTGCCGGTGAGAAAATTGATGTCGCAACCGCCCAGCGTCGTCTCGACCGAGCCGTCGGCTTTCTGCACATTCCAGTCCCAGTCGCGACTGTAGCCGGCGACAAGGAATTTACCGCCGCGCCAGACGATGGTCAGCGTTGTATCCCATGATTTGTTGGCGCCGCAGCCGAAGCACGAGGTGACGACAAGCGATCCCTTGCCCTTGCTTTCGAGCCCGAGAATACGGTCCTGCGTCAGCGCCTTTTTGACAAAGTCAGGCTTGCGCGAAGGATCGAGCTTTCCTTCGCCGGCAGCCAGATAGATCGAGAGATCCGCCAGCCCGGTGTCGGAATCCGCCGCGATCGCGGCCCGATCCATCCTGCCGTCATTGTCCATGTCGAGCGTGACCTCGAAGGGCGGCTCGTCCTGCGCACGCGCCGTCATCGGAGCTGCCGCAAGCGCGACAATCCAGGGCAGGGCGGCAAGGTGAAATACTGCTTTCATGAGCCCGATGAGTCTAGCATTGGCCGGGCAGGACGCAAAATCGGCAAGCTGGGCAGGTTGGGCATGGGAGCCTCACGCAGGCAAGCTGCGCTTGAACTCAGATCGCACCGAGCCGCGCGTGGATGTCGCGTGTCGCGTGATAGAGGTCGCGGTAGATCGCCTTGCGCGCCCGGTAAGCCGGCACCAGCGTCATATCCGGATCGACACGCCTGGCCGGCGCCGCCGCCATTGCCTTGGCGGCGTCTTCCGCCGAGGCGAACCAGCCGATCGCCGAAGCAGCCAGCATGGCCGCGCCAAGGGCCGCCGCCTCGTTGACCGGCGACACGAACAGCGGCCGCTCCAGCACGCTGGCCATGATCTTCATCAGCAGCGCCGAATTGGTGCCGCCGCCGGCGGAAATCATCTCTCCCGACTTGCCGCCGCTTTCGGCCTCCATCGCCTCGCTGGCGATGGCCTGCTCCAAAGCGATGCCTTCCAGCGTGGCGCGGAAGAGATGCCTGGGCTCATGGTCGAGCGACAGGCCAACAACGGCGCCGCGCGCCGCGCCATCCCAATAGGGGCTCATGACGCCGGCCCAATAGGGCATGACCAAAAGACCGTCGCCGCCGGCCGCAACATCGACCGCACCCTTCTCCAGTTCTGCCGCGGAAGACGCGCCGGTGGTGCGCACGATCCAGTCGACCAGTTGCATGCCCGAGCGCAGCACGGTTTCCAGCATGAAGCCGGAGCCGGTCGGCGAGACCAGCGTGCGAAACGCATCCGAAGTGGTGACCGTGCCGGAATAGCAGCCGCTGACGACGCCGGAGCCGAGCGAGAGATAGCTCCTGCCGGCACCATAGACGCCCATGCCGAGACCCATGGCCTGGCCATCGCCGGCGCCGGCGACAATTGGCGTGCCCGCTTTGAGGCCAGTCAGCTGGGCAATGCTTTCGGCAAGGCCGCCGCAGATTTCGCCTGGGCCGATCAGCGCCGGCAACTGCCGTGGCTGCAACCCTGCAGCCGAGACAAGCTCAGGGTGCCATTCGCCTGTCGTGACATCGAGCAAGCCGAGCGGGTCGGCACTTGCCGTGCTGGTTACCAGCCGTGCGGTCAGCCGGTGAACGAAGAAGCCATGAACATCGACCAGGGCGGCGGCGTTGGCCAGCACCTGCGGCTGGTGTTCCGCCAGCCAGGCGATGGCATAGAGCGCCGGCGTCGGATCCGGCGGCTTGCCGCTCCAGTCGCGGATCGTCTCGCGGCCAAGCTCGGCCGACAGCTTGGCGACTTGAGGCCGGGCGCGCTCGTCAAGCCACAGGATCGCCGGGATGAGCGGCGTGCCGGCCTGATCGATCAGGGTGAAGGTCTCGCGCTGATGGGCTATGGCAATTGCCGCCACGCGCGCGGCGCCGACCTTGTCGGCAACCTGCTTCAGCGCACTGATAAGGGCTGCCCACCAATGTTCGGCATCCTGCTCGAAATGGCCGGGCTTAGGATTGGCCAGCGGATAGGCCTCGCGCGCCTGGAACAGCTCCGCGCCGTCGCCGGTGAAGGCGATCGCCTTCACCGCCGTCGTCGAGGCATCGATCCCGATAACGACATCGTCCATCACAGGGAGATCCCGAAGGTTCAGGCGGCGTTGGTCACAAACTGTCCATCCGACTGGTCTAGACGGCGGCGGATCTGCGTTATCACCATCGAATCGTCGGGTACACAATTTTCATAGGTAAGGAAGTCGCCGGTCTTGACCGGCTTGACCACCTTGGCGCGTTCGGCAATCCCGAGCGGCAGCGCGCCCTTGGCGCGGGCGTCCTCCCAGGTCATGGCGAAGCCGCGATAGTCGTTCTCGCCGATCATGCCGAGCGATTGGCCCGCGCCGAGATCGCTCTTGGCCACCGCCACCGCTTCGGCGACCGGATGGTCGAGGGGCTCCATGTCGGCGCGTTTGTAGACAACGGCGCGCGCCGCCGACAGTGGCACTTCAAGGCTTGTCAGGTGATAGGGACGGTAGATCGTGAAATAGGGGCCCTTGCCGACCTTGAGGTCGACCATGCGCTCCAGCACGCGCGGATGCCTCGTTTCGATGATGCAGAACACGCCGGGCGCCACGCCCTTGCCGATAGAATAGTCCACCACGCCCTTGCGGTGCAGCACGCCGCCATCCTCGCGCGGGCAAAGCACGCTGGCCAGTTCCTCCAGCGTCGCCGTCGGGCCGTGCATGCCCGGCACGTCGGGCACCAGCCCGGTGGCGTTGGCGATAGCCACCATCTCGATCGCCGTCTTGGAACCGTCGACGAACTCGACCAGCATGCGCGCATTCATGTTGCGCTCGGCCGCTTCCTTCTCGTAGTCGGCGGGCATGGCGTCGATCTTGAGCGGGTTGTTTTTGCCCTTGCCGGCGGCGATGATGTTGAAGCCGAGGCTCTTGGCGAAGCCGATGATCTCCAGCGTGCAGGCGGGTTCGTCGCCGGCCGCACCGGTGTAGACCACGCCGGCCTTGCGCGCTTCCTCCTTGAGGAAGCGGCCGATCGTAATGTCCGCCTCGACATTGAGCATAACGATGTGCTTGCCGTTCTTCATCACTTCGAGCGCAAACAGCGTGCCGATGTTGGGATTGCCTGTCGCGTCGATGATGACATCAATGCGGCCGGCCGCGGCCAGCGCATGCAGATCTTCGGTGACAGCGATCTTGCCGGCCTCGATGGCGCGGTCGATGGCAGAGGCGTTCGCAGCCTGGACGATGTCGGAGCGGTCATGGCCGGCGAGCAGTGCGGCATCGATCGCCGCTTGCGGCCGCACCTCGGAAATGGCACCGATCCGCATGCCCGGCATCAGCGCCACCTGGACGACGATGTCGGTGCCCATCTGCCCGGCGCCGGCGAGTCCGATGGTGATGGGCCCTTGGGCTTCAGCGCGCTGCAGAAGTTCCGCTGCAAATTGCGGATGGGCCATATCGCTTCCTCCAGTCACGACGCGCCGCAGCGTCAAATCATCATTTTGAACATTCCTATTTCCATCTGAAAAATATTTCAACCCACAAATCGGAGAATGGCTGCAGGACCAAATCTCCCACGGAGGATTCGTGGGGTGACAGCTTCATGCTGCGCTTGATCTCAGCCGATCTCTAGGAAAGGCTTGCCGAGCAGGTCGGGCACGACATCGATGCCGAGGCCGGGCCCGTCGGGAATGCCCATGTGGCTGCCGGTGACCGGTGGGGCGTTGGAGGCCGTGCGCACCGTCACCCACTCATGGAAGGCGATGGCGTGCAGCCGGCGTTCTTCCGGCGTCGACAGCGACAGATGCGCCATCGCCGCCGTGTCGATCTCGGCGCCGCCCGTATCCTCGACGGTGATCATGAAACCGAGATCGACGGCGACGTCGCGGATTTGCCTTGTCCTGGTTACGCCGCCCAGCCGCGAAATCTTCAGCGTCAGCCCATCGGCGGCGCCGAGGCGATGGATTTCCAGCATCGCCTCGAGCGAGATGACGCTCTCGTCCAGCACCATCGGCTTGTCGAGCATGCGGCGCACCGACATGTTCTCCTCGATCGTCGTGCAGGGCTGCTCGAACGTGTAGTCGATGCCGCGCGTGGCATCGGCGAACTGCCGCGCCTGGTAGGGTGTCCAGCCGGCATTGGCGTCGCAGAAAATCACCGTGCCTTTCGGCACGGCCGAAGCGACTGCGCTCACCCGGTCGATGTCGTCATGCACATTGCCGCCCACCTTGACCTGCAGCCGCCGGCAGCCTTCCGCGATGATCCTTTTGGCCAGTGCCGCCATCTGGTCGAGCGTGCCGTGGGTGACGACGCGGTAGGTCTCCGCCATGTCGCTCTCGCGGCCGCCAAGCATGGTCACCAGCGGCACGTCGGCGGCCCGGGCCGCCAGATCCCAGCAGGCCATGTCGAGCGCCGACTTGATGTAGGGATGGCCCTTGAACACCGTATCCATCAATCGGCCGATGCCGGCGAGGCCACGCGGGTCCTGGCCGATCAGGTGCGGCGCGATCTCGACCACGCCCGCGCGCGTTCCCGCCGGAAAGGCGGCCGAATAGAAATTGCCGAGCGGCGCCATCTCGCCCCAGCCGGTTACGCCGCTGTCGGAGGTGATTGCGACGATCACCGCATCGAAGCAGTCTGCAACCCGCCCCTTGGACATGCGGTAGGGCCCGTCCACGAAGGGCTGCACGACGCGATAGGCCTTGATGGTTTTGATCTGCACTTGTCTGTCCGTTGTCTCTAGGCGTTGAGGAGGGTCAGCCCTTCGATGTTCCGCTGATCGAGGCCACGCGCATAGGCAAGCAGCTCTTCGAAATCGAGGTCGATATGCTCGCGCGCATGGCGCTGGGCAGCGCGCATGTCGGCGCCCTTCAAGAGCCGCACATAGGTTTCGTGGAGATCTTCGGCCGGCACCGGCTCGTTGCGGGCCTGCTGGTGCAGGGCAAAGTACATCTGCAGCCGGCTGGTCAGCCGCTGCCAGGTTTCCAGCAGCACCGAATTGTCGGCCCATTCATAGATCAGCCCGTGCAATTGCAGTGCGGTCTCGATCTGGCGGGTGGTGTCGCGCGCGCGCGTTGCCTGCTTCACCGCTTCGTGGCGGCGGTCGAGTTCATCGAAGAAGCGCTGGTCGCGCAGCTTCCATGTCCGCTCGATGGCGAATTCATCGAGCACCTTGTTCAGCGAGTAGGCGTCGTCAATGTCCTTGGCGGTGACATCGATGACGAAGGTGCCGGCATAGGGAATGCTGGTCAGGATGCCTTCCTGCACCAGCTCGCGCATAGCTTCGCGCAAAGGCGCGCGGCTGACCCGCATCTGCTCGGCGATCCTCAGCTCGCTCAGCTTTTGGCCGGGTTCCAGCTGGCCGATCAGGATCGCCCGCCGCAACAGCGCAACGATCTCGGCTCGGCGTGTCGTATCCGCGATCGGATTGAAGTCCAGCTTGGCCATTCCGTCACTCCAGTGAGAGCCGGAAACAGACAAGCAGATTGTCGACAATCCTACAATATGTCTGTTCCGGATTCTTGTGCCTTGCGGTTACTCCAAAAACGGCGTGCGGCGCTCCATAAAAAAACGGCGCCCTCGGCGTGGAAGCCGAAGGCGCCGCAGGACCGGGGCTGATGGGGGTTATCAGCTGGCCGGTTTCTCCTGGGGCAACGGCGAGATCGGCATTCCTGGTCCGATCTTCTGCAGATTGCCCGTTATCACCTGGTCGCCTTCGGCAACGCCGCTGAGGACCGCCACAAGGTCGCCGCTGGTCGCGCCAAGCGAGACGATGCGCTGGTCGACCGTGTTGCCCTTGCCGACGACATAGACATATTTGCCGAGCTGGCTCGAACCCAGCGCCACCTGCGGCACCATCAGCGCGTCGGGCAGCTGCTTGATGTGCAGCCGCACGCGGACATACTGGCCCGGCAGCAGCGAGAACTTCGCATTGCCGATGGTGGCGCGCGCCGTAATCGTGCCGGTCGAGTGGTCGACCGTGTTGTCGATGAAGGTGAGTTCGCCCTTCTGGCTGGCTTCGGTCTCGCCGGGCAGCAGCACCTCGACCTCGATCGGGCCGGCGGCCCGGGCCCGTTCGATTTCGGCCAGGTCCGTCTCGCTCGGATTGAAGGTGACGTAGATCGGGTCGAGCTGCACCAGCGTGTTCAGCACCGTCCCGGCGACGCTGACCAGCGTGCCGACCGAAGCCTGGTTGCGGCCGACGCGGCCGGCAAACGGAGCGTGGATTTCGGCGTAGCTCAAATTGAGCTCGGCCGTCCGCACCGCCGCCTGGTTGACGGCAAGCGACGCTTCGGCCTGACGCAAGGTGCTCGTGCGCTGGTCGAACCCATCCTTGGCCAGATAACCGCTCTTGGCGAGTTCGGAGCCGCGGCCGAGATTGGAGCGTGCATAGTCGAGGCTCGCCTGGTCGCGCTGCACTTCGGCCTTGGCCTGGTCGAGAGCCGCCTTGAAGTCGTCGGGCGAGATCTTGTAGAGCAGATCACCCTGGCGCACATCCGCGCCGTCCTCAGCCGTCTGCTCCTGCAGATAACCGGGCACGCGGGCCTGCAAGGTGACGCTGCGGATCGCCTCGATGCGGGCGGCGTAGTCGAGATAGATCGGGATCGTCTTCTTGACCACGCTCGTCACCGGCACCGGCATAACGAATGCCGCAGGTGCTGCCGTCGCTGCCGCCGTGCCGGCATTGAGGCTGAGATTGCCCATGTCGAGGAAGTGGACGCTTGCCACCGAGATCGCTCCCAGGGCGACGGCCGTTCCCAAAGCTATTTTCCATTTACGCATTTTGGTCTCCAATTCTATTCGGCTGCTTCGGCCAGGCGCATCGGCGCTGGTTCGGCAGTCGGTTCATTATTGTCCTGGTCATGAGCAGCGTTCGGTTCGCTGCGCACGCGGCCTTCGCGCAGCTGTTCGATGACCGCGTAGAAGACTGGCACGAACACCAGCGACAGGATGGTCGCCGCGACCATGCCGCCAAACACGGTGGTGCCGATCGACTGCCGGCTTGCCGCACCCGCACCCGTCGCAAACATCAGCGGCAGCACGCCGAGGATGAAGGCGAAGGCCGTCATCAGGATCGGCCGCAGCCTCAGCCGCGCGGCTTCCATTGCCGCGTCGACAATGCTCAGTCCCTCCTCGCGCCGCCGCCTTGCAAACTCGACGATCAGGATCGCGTTCTTGGCGGCGAGGCCGATCAGCATGACGAAGCCGATCTGCGAGTAGACGTCGATCTGCATGCCGCGCAAGAACAGGGCTGCGAAGGCGCCGAACAGGGCCAGTGGCACCGCCAGCAGCACCATGAACGGCATCGCCCAGCTCTCATACTGCATCGCCAGGATCAGGAAGACGAAGACGATGGCGAGGCCGAAGACGACCGACGCTATCGATCCTGCCTTGAGCTCCTGGAAGGTGATGCCGGTCCATTCGAAACCGAAATCCCTGGGCAAAGCGGTGGCGGCGGCCCGTTCCATCGCGGCAACCGCCTGGCCCGACGAGAAGCCGGGGGCTGCGCCGCCATTGATCGTGGCCGAGGCGTTGTTGTTGTAGTGCGGCACGGTTTCCGGGCCGACGAACGGCACCAGTTTGCCCAGTGTGCTCAGCGGCACCATGCCGCCGGAGGCGTTGCGCACATAGAGCCGCGAAAGGTCGCCTGCGTCGGCACGTGCATCCTTGTCGGCCTGGATGGTCACCCGGAAGGTGCGGCCGAACAGGTTGAAGTCGTTGACGTAGAGCGAGCCGAGATAGATCTGCAGCGTGTTGAAGACGTCGGGCAGGTTGAGGCCGAGCAGTTTGGCCTTGCTGCGGTCGAGGTCGTAGTTGAACTGCGGCGTCGAGGTCGAGAACGGCGAGAACAGCTGCTGCGGATTGATTTCCGGCTGCTTGCGCGCCTCGGCGATCACGGCTTGCGTCGCGTCGTTGAGGGCTGAACTGCCGCGCCCGGTGAGATCCTCGACGACGAATTCGAAGCCGCCCGTGGTGCCGATACCCGGGATCGAAGGCGGATCGAAGGACAGCGCGAAGGCTTCCGGAATCTGCATCAGCTTGCCGCGCACGTCGGCGACGAGCTTCGACGCGCTCTGGTCGGGGCCGCGCTCTTCCCACGGCTTCAGGATGGCGAACTCGACAGCCGAGTTCGACTGCGCGGCACTGGTCAGGAAGTTCAGGCCGCTGATCGAGCCGACAATCTCGACGCCGGGCGTAGCTTGGAGGATGTCGCGCGCCTTCTGGGCCACCGCGTCAGTGCGTTCCAGCGAGGCGCCGTCAGGCAGCTGGATGACGACGAAGAAGTAACCCTGGTCCTCGACCGGAAGGAAGGTCGAGGGCAGCTTCTGCCAGACGAAGTAGGTGGCGACCAGGCCGGCCGCGAACAGACCGAGCATGATCCAGCGCAGCCGGATGAGGATGCGCACGCCATGGGCATAGGCATGCGACAGTCTGTCGAAGCCCGTGTTGAACCAGCGGAACGGGGCGAACTGCGTCTCGCCGCGATGGCGCAGGAAGGCGGCGCTCAGCGCCGGGCTGAGCGTCAGCGAGTTGAAGGCGGATATGCCGACCGAAATCGCCACCGTCAACGCGAACTGATTGTAGAGCTTGCCGGAGACGCCGGGAATGAAGGCGACGGGCACGAAGACGGCCATCAGCACCGCGGTGGTGGCGATGATCGGTCCGGTGACCTCGGCCATCGCGGCCTTGGTCGCCGCCAGCGGTTTGAGGCCCGCCTCCAATTGTCGCTCGACATTTTCGACCACCACGATGGCGTCGTCGACGACGAGGCCGATGGCCAGCACCATGCCGAGCAGGGAGAGCATGTTGAGCGAGAAGCCCATCATTTCCATGACGACCATCGTCGCCACCAGCGACACCGGAATGGCGATGGTCGGGATGATCGTCGTGCGCCAGCTCTGCAGGAAGATGAACACCACGGCCACGACCAGCACCAGCGCTTCGCCAAGCGTGATCAGCACGTCATGCATCGATGCCGACACGAAGCGCGTGGTGTCGTAGTGCATGGCGTAGCTGACGCCCTTGGGGAAACGGGCCGACAGTTCCTGCATCTTGTCCTTGACGTGCTGCTGCAGATCGAGCGCGTTGGAACCGGGCATCTGGTAAACGGCGAGCACCACCGTCGGGTCCTTGCCGAAGAAGGCCGACGACGAATATTGCAGCGCGCCGAGCTCGATGCGGGCGACGTCGCGCAGTCGCACCAGCGAGCCGGTGCCGGTGTTGGCGCGCACGACGATGTCGCCGAACTCCTTGGGGTCGCTCAGGCGGCCGACGGCGTTGACCTGCATCTCGAAGGCGGTGCCGGCGGGCGCCGGCGACTGGCCGATCTTGCCGGCCGCCACCTGGACGTTCTGCTCTGAGATGGCGTTCTGGACGTCGACAGCGGTGATGCCGAGATTGGCGAGCTTGTCCGGGTCGAGCCAGACGCGCATCGAGTAGCGGCGCTCGCCGAATATCTGGACGTCGCCGACGCCAGGCAGCCGCTTCAGCGGATCGACGACCTGCAGATAGGCGAGGTTGCTCAGCGCCACCGGATCGACCGAACTGTCGGGCGAGGTCAGGTTGACGATGAGGACGAAATTCGGGTTCTGCTTCTTGATCGTCACGCCGCCCTGGTTGACGATCGCCGGCAGCGACGAGGCCGCTTGCGAGACGCGGTTCTGGACGTCGACGGCCGCGGTGCTCAAGGAATAGCCGACATCGAAGGTGATGGTGATGGTCGAGGAGCCGTCATTGGAGCTCGACGACGACATGTAGGTCATACCTTCGACGCCGTTGATCTGCTGCTCCAGCGGCGTCGTCACCGTATCGGCGACCACTTGCGCGCTGGCGCCCGGATAATGGGCGCTGACCACGACCTGCGGCGGCGTGATGTCGGGAAACTGCGAAACCGGCAAAAGGAAATAACAAATCGTCCCGGCGAGCACCATGATGATGGCGATGGCCGAGGCGAAGATCGGACGATGGATGAAATAATTTACCACGACACGCATGCCTCTTTAGAAGAACGGGCCTCTTTAAAAGAACTGGCCTCGTTAAATGAATGGGCAGACCGGGACAGCCGCCTGCTGCGCACCGAACCCGGGTCCTGCAAAAAATACGAAGACGGCGCCGCGCCGCTGAGGCCCTGCTCATCGGCAACGGTCCTCAGCATCGCTTCGAAGGCGCGCGGGTTGACGCGGTCCGCTTTCATCACCAGCCGGATCATCGGATCCCGGATGGCTTCATCGATGGTCAAATCCTTGCGCTGCGACATTGGAGCGTCTCCATTCCAGCGGCCCGCATCGGATGATCGCGAACCGGTTTTCATCTCTTCACCGGCCGGAGCCGCATGACCTGCAATTTTCACCCTTTGTGATCTGGCAGGACCAGTTCACGGCCTTGTTATTGACGGAAGGCCACATAGGTGTTACCAGTAAGTAACATTCGGATAGTTACAGACCGGTAACACCCTAGTCAAGAGGTGAACCGAATTTTTAGGGAGACAAGGAGACTGCGATGGCAGACGGCATTACCGATCGCGTGCGCCCCCGGGACCGAATCCTGGAGACGGCGCAGGACATGTTTCACAAGCATGGCATCAAGGGCGTCGGTGTCGACGCAATCACGGAAGCCGCCGGCACCAACAAGATGACGCTCTACCGTCATTTTGAGTCGAAGGACGAACTGATCGTTCAATGCCTGCGCGCGTCGGCGGCTAAAGGCGCCGCGATGTGGGACCAATTCGAGGCTGAGCATCCCGGCGACAAGCTCGCCCAGTTGCATGCCTGGATTCGCATGGCCGCTGCTTGCCTGGCGGCTGACGGTCGCGGCTGCGACATGGCCAATGCCGCCGCCGAATTGACCGAGCCGGACCATCCCGCCAGGAGCGTGATCAAGGAGCTCAAGAGCGCTCAGCGCGATCGCCTCGTTGCGCTGTGCCGGGATGCGGGCATCGGTCAGGCCGAGCTTCTGGCCGATACGCTGTCGCTGCTGTTCGAAGGGGCGCGCGTCAGCGTGCAGACCATGGGCTGCCAGGGCCCCAGCACGCAGTTCGTGCGCATGGCTGAAGGCCTGATCAGCTCTTTCAGGGCGCGCTGAATTCCAGCTTTCGGAGTTGAGGAGTCCCCATCATCCGGCGGGGCTCCTGGCTATTCTCCGAACTTGCCCGTCAACTCTAATTTAGATTCATTTGAGAATGAAAAAAGCCCGCTGCCGGGAGGAGGTGGCAGCGGGCTCGATTTCGAACGAGATGCGGGAGGAGGTGCACCGCGCTCAGCGTCGGCATCGCATCTGGGAGGAGTAGATGGCCGACACCCAGATGAGTAAGGGTTGCCCAATGATTCGGCAACAATGAAAGTTGCATGGCTGCTGTGCAGATTTGCGGCATCTGCCCGACTTGTCATACAAATCGGAAAAACCGCCACGGCGCGAAATCACTGCACCGGTACGTTTTCCTTGAAGATCAGCCGTGGCTCGATGAACTTCTTCGTCAGGTAGGGCGCGGCGGACGCGATCGAGCCGAGCAGGCGGATCACAGATTGCTCCGCGATCAGCCGCGCATTCTGGTCGATGACGACATCGGCGAGGTCGTCAACGAGATAGCCGCGCGTTTCCTTGGTCAGGTCGTGGCAGATGAAGACCGGCTTCTTCTTTGGCTTGGCCTCGAGCAGCGCTCTCGCCACACCTGAGCGCCCGGCGCCGACGCAATAGATGCCGAGCAGTTCCGGCTCGTTGTGCAGCGCCTGCATCGTTGCGGTGTAGCTGCCCTCGGGTTCGTCATTGATCTCGACCGCACTCGAGACGGTGAGATTGGGGAACTCCTCTGTCAGTACCGACCGAAAACCCATTTCGCGCTCCTCGTGCCCGCGATAGGAACGCGAGCCGACGACCATCGCCAGATGACCCTGGCGGCCGTTGAGGAAGCGCCCCATCAACAGCGCCGCCGTGCGTCCGGCAACCCGGTTGTCGATGCCGACATAGGCCGAACGCGGGGCGGCTGGAACGTCGGAGACCAGCGTGACAAGGCGGATGCCTGCCTCGACCACATCGCGCAATATGTTGCGCGTTCGCGGATGATCGACGGCAATGACGCCGACGCCATTGGCCTTCAGCGACAGATTTTCAACCGCCGCCTGCAGCGCTGCCGGCGAGATGCCGCCGAGATTGTGGATCCGGCACGAGGCGACCAGCGGCAGGCGCCCCGCATAGTCCTCGATGTGCCCGGCGAGGTCGATCATGAAACCGTTGGCGCCGATCGGCAGGAAGAATTCAAGATGCGCCGGCCGCGACGGCAGCGTCACCTGATCGACCACCGGCAAATAGCCGAGCTGCTTGGCCGCCTCCATCACCCGTTGGCGGTTGGCGGCGCTCGCGCCGGCCCGGTTGTTCAGAACCCGGTCGACGGTCGCGGTCGACAGGCCGCAGCTCCTGGCTATGTCGGCAACGGTGGCTTTCATGGCTGCAGTCATAGAGCATGATCCCGAAAAGTGGGAACCGGTTTTCTCGGACAAACGGGAACCGTTTTGTCAAAAGGTCATGCTCTACAACGAGTTAGAGCGGATGCGTTTCCGTGCCAGACGGCGCGAAGACGGTTCAGCCGTGCGATGGCCCGCCTTCGATGATGGCGTCGCGGATCTCCTTGTCCGACATCCCGGTGATGATGCGTTCGACCTCGGCCACGCTGGTCTTCTTCGGGTCGATGTCGTCGGCCACCACCTTGCCCCGGCGCATGACGACGATGCGGTCAACCACCTGGAAGACGTGATGGATGTTGTGGGCGATGAAGATGCAGGAATGCCCGGAATCGCGCGCGTTGCGCACGAAGCTCAGCACGCCTTGCGTCTCGGCGACGCCGAGATTGTTGGTCGGCTCGTCGAGGATGATCAGGTCGCTGTCGAAGTGCATGGCGCGCGCGATGGCGACGGCCTGCCGCTCGCCGCCGGACAGGGAGCCGATCGGCGTCGTCGGCGGGATGTTCTTGGAGATGCCGACCTGTTTCAACAGGTCGCGGGCGACATTGTTCATCGCCTCCTGGTCCATGCGGTTCAAAAAGCGCGGCGGCTTGACCGGCTCGCGGCCGAGGAACAGGTTGCGCGCGATCGACAGCTGCGTCACCAGTGCCGAATCCTGGTAGATCGTCTCGATGCCGTGCGCGATGGCGTCGCTGGTGCTGCGCAGATTGACCTTCTTGCCGCGGATGAAAATGTCGCCGCTGGTCAGCGGCACCGCCCCCGACAACACCTTGATCAGCGTTGATTTGCCGGCGCCATTGTCACCGAGCAGGCCGACGATCTCCCTTTCGTTGACATGAAAATTGGCGTCTTCGAGCGCCTGCACGCGCCCGTAGGACTTTTTGATGTTGGTCATGCGGATGAGCGGTTCAGCCATGGTTCTAGGTCCCTGCCTGATGCCGGCGTTCCAGCCATGAATGCAGCGCCATCATGCCGAGGATGATGGCGCCGATGAAGATGTTGTAGGCCAGCCCGGGCACGCCGATCAGCACGATGCCGTTGCGCATGACGCGCAGGATGAGGATGCCGAGCACGGTGCCGATGATGGTGCCGCGCCCACCGGTCAGCGCCGTGCCGCCGATCACCACCATGGCGATGACTTCCAGCTCGTAGCCGGTGCCGCTGTTGGGGTTGGCGGCCGACGTGCGCAGCGACGAGATGACGCCGGCAAGCGAAGCCATCACCGACGACAGCACGAACAGGCCGATCTTGACGCCGCTGACGTTGACGCCGCGCGCCCTTGCGGCGCCTGGATTGCCGCCGGCTGCCTGGATCCAGTTGCCGGTCCGGCTTTGCGTCAGCACGTAGCCCAGTGCGATGGCCGCCGCGATGAACCAGAAGAGCGACATGTAGATGCGGAACGGGCCGATGAAGAAATCACCGACCAGCGCTTCGGCCAGCCAGCTGCCCTCGGCGCTCCACGTCCGCTGCGGAAAGCCGTCGGTGACGAACAGCGCGGTGCCGCGCACCACCAGCAGCATGCCGAGCGTCACCAGGAAGGATGGGATTTTCAACTGCGTGACGAACCAGCCATTGACCAGGCCGATGAAGGCGGCGATCAGCAGCGCCGCGAGGAAGCCGACCTCCAGCGAGGTCAGGCCGCTGTTGAACAGCGTCCACATCAGCACCGGCGAAAAGCCGAACAGCGAGCCGACCGACAGATCGAATTCACCCGATGTCATCAACAGCGTCATCGCCAGCGCGATCAGCCCGAGCTCGACGGTGAAGGCCAGCGTGTTGGAGATGTTCTGCGGCGACAGGAAATCGTGGTTGATGCTCCAGAACACCGCGATTTCGACGATGAGCAGAACGAAGGGCCCGAATTCCGGCCTCGCGATCAGGCGTTGGATGAGCGAACGGTTTTCCACTGATAACCCGCGACAGGAAGGGAAAGGCTGAAACCTCGCACGTCGTGCGAAAGGTTCGGCGAAAAGACAGTCGCGACCGCGGCTGCGGCCGCGACTGTTGAAGGTCTGGGTTATTTGCCGGACAGGATGTCGTCGTAGACCTGCGCGGTGTCCTTTTCATAGAGCGCGCCGGTGATGACGTTGAAGCCCGGGGGAATGCCTGACGCCGCCATGTTGGCCAGCGACAGAGCGACATAGCTGGTCGCCTGCGGGTCCTGCCACTGGCCGGCATTGACGTAGCCGGTCAGCACTTCCTGGGTGGTGTCGAGCGAGTTGCCCCAGCCGACGACCGGGATTTCGCCCGGCTTGATGCCGGCCTGGTCGAACACCCGCTTGATCGAGCCGGTGACCAGATCGCCGAGGCCGATGATTGCCTTGACCTTGGCCTTGTTGGCGGTGAGATAGTCGACCATGCGGTTGATGGCTTCGGCCTGGTCGAGGGTCGCTTCGGTGATCTCATAGGTGATCCCCAGCGGTTCGTAGACGCTCTTGATGCCTTCCTCTTCCTGGACGCCGTAGGTGGCGCCGGGGATTTCGACCGGCATCCAGACGAAGTCGCCCTTCTTCACCAGGCCCTTGTCGACCAGATATTGCGCCCAGTGCTTGCCGAAGGTGACGTTGTCGCCGCCGACATAGGCGTCGAAGCTTGCCTTGGGATCGGGCGTGTTGAAGTTGATGATCGGGATCTTGGCCGTGTTGGCTTCCTTGGCGATTTCGATCAGGCTGCCCGGATCGGGGCTGGTGGTGACGATGCCGTCGGCCTTGGCCGAGATCGCGGCACGCACGGCCTCTTGCTGCGAGGCAACGTCGCCATTGTGGAACGAGGTGTTGACGGTGTTGCCGGTGTCCTTCGCCCATTGCTTGGCACCGGCCAGGAAGTAGGTCCAGACCGGGTCGGCCGGGCCGCCATGCGAAATCCAGTAGAACGTCTTGGCCTGTGCCGCCGCCGGAATGGCCAGCGCCACAATCAAGCCAAGCACGAGTAATCGTAGCCTCGTCAGCATTTGCTTTCCTCCCATGTTGAAAAACGACCTCCACGTCCGGCGATGATCCGGGCCATGCCCTTGATCCTCTCCTCCTGCCAGCGCCGACCCGGATGCGCAGAGCATCTTCTTTTGCGGCCGATGGCAAGCCTCCATCCGCCCAATGGATGGTGGCGCGATGCAACGCGCCATCATCGATCCCATCAGATCGCATCAGTTAGAGGGCAATTCCAGGAAAAGTGTGAAACGGTTTTCCGTCCGGAATTGCGTCAACCAAGAGATAGAGATATTTCCCGGCAAGCAGGCGGGGCTTAAACTCAGGCGCGCGGATTTTCCTGAAAGCGCTCGGCCTGGCGGATGCGCAGCACCTTGTCCAGCCGGTCGAGCGCGAGCGCCAGCACCATCACCGCGCCGATCACGAAGGGGCTCCATGCGGCGTCGATGCCGAACAGGGTCACGCCGCTCAAGATGACCTGGACGATCAGCATGCCGATCACCGCACCGAAGACGGTGCCGCGCCCGCCGGAAAGCGAGGTGCCGCCGATGATCGCCGCGGCAATCGCCATCAGCACGAAACCGCCGCCTTGGTCGACGTCGGTAACGGGAGAGCCAAGCCACAGCGCGCCCGCCAGCCCCGAGACGATGCCCATCAGCACCAGCGTCTGCAGCCGCACAGCACCTGTCGGGATGCCGGCATAGAGCGCCGCCTGCGGATTGCTGCCGACGGCCTGGATCCGGTAGCCGAAGCGGCTGCGGTGAAGCACGAGGTGCATCACCACCGCCATTGTGACGAAGACAAAGACAGCCGTCGGCACAAGGCCGAACAGCTTGCCGTGAACGATCTCAAAGAAGTCGCCGCCTGGGCTGGCCGGAGCTGTCGCTCGCATCTTGACGGCCACCGCCGCCAGGCCCCGGAACATTGCAAAGGTGCCCAGCGTAACGACGATGGCCGGCAGTCGCAGCGCCACCACCAGCAGGCCGTTGACGAGACCGAGCCCGGCGCCGAGCAGCACGCCGGAAAGGGCGGCAAGCCACGGGTCGATGCCGGCGGCCAGAAGGAATGCGGTGAGAAGGGCCGCGAGATGGAATATCCAGCCGACGGAAAGGTCGATCTCGCGGAGTGCGAGCACGAACACCATGCCGATCGCCAGCATGCCGGGATACGCAGCGGTTTCCAGCAACGACAGCACATTGGCCTCGTCGAGGAAATCCGGCCGGGCAAAGCCTGTAATCGCCACAAGGACAACGAGCCCGATGAGCGGCCTGAGTTCGACTGGCAGGCGAAGGCTGCGCTTCGGGTGGGCAGCCGAACCGGCAAGCTGTAGCATGGGATCCAATCGTGTCATGCCATGGCTCCCACGAGTTTCTTTTTCGGCCGCTCCGCCTCCGGCATCTCGCCGGTGGTGGTCAGTTGCAGCACTGTCCTTCGCTTCATCTCGGCGCCGGACAGCTCGCCGGCGACCCGGCCGCGGTGGAAGACAAGGACGCGGTTGCTGAGGTTGGTCAGTTCGGACGGCTCGACCGAACGCAGCAAAACGATACAGCCATTGGCCGCCATCTGCCGGATCAGCGCATAGATCTTGCGCTTGGCAGCCGCCTCGATACCGCCAGCCGGATTGTCTAGGAGCAGCACTTGCGGCGCCGTCTCCAGCCATTTGGCGATTACGATCTTCTGCTGATCGCCGGCCAGCAGCGAATTCACCGGCGCGTCCGGCAGGCCCTTGATGCGCAGCGCATCGATCTGCCTTGCGGCGGCGGCGATCGCGGCCTTGGGCGAGTAGCGGCGAGACCCCCAGTTGCGGGCGCCGGTAGCGATGTTGCCTATGTTGAAGGCCAGCGACCGGTCGGGCATCAGGCCGTTGCACAGGCGGTTGGCCGGCACCAGGCCGATGCCGCGCCGCGCCGCTTCGGTCGGATTTCCAGGCAAGCCGTAGCCGTCGGGGAGCCGCACCCTGCCGCTTTGCGCCTGGCGCAGGCCAAACAGCATCTCGAACAGGTCTTCAACGCCCGACCCCTCAAGCCCGGCCAAGCCGAGGATCTCGCCGGAGCGGGCGGTGAAGCTGACGCCGGAAATCCGGCCGCCGCTCAGACCCTCCACCGTGATCCGCGGCCTTATCGTGCTGGCATTGGCCGGCAGTGCAGGCGGGAACAGGCTGCCGCGCTGCTGGCCGATCATGGCGTCGATCACATCGGCTTCGCTCAACGCCGAGCGCTCACTTGTCAGCACGTCACGGCCGTTGCGCATCACGGTGACCTGGTCTGCGATCGCAAACACGTCCTCCAGCCGGTGCGAGACATAGAGCACGCTCGTGCCCTTGGCCTTGAGGTCACTTAGTACGGTGAACAGGTGCTCGGTCTGGCGCCGGTCGAGCGCAGAATTCGGTTCATCGAGGATCAGCAGCCTCGGGCCTTCCAGAATTGCGCGGCCGAGTTCGACATATTGCCGTTCGCCCATGCCGAGTTGTCCCACAGGAGCGTGGACATCGACGTCGAGCTTGAGTTGCCGAAGCAAGGTGCGGCTGCGTGCCTCCATCTCGCGCCTGGAGACGAAGCCATTGCGCAACGGCTCGCGATTGACGAACAGATTGGCCAGCACCGAGCGGTCGGCAAACAGGCCGAGCCCCTGGTGGACGACGCCGAAGCTGTGCTTGCGTGCAGCGATCGGGCTGTCGACGGTGACGATCTGGTCGCCGACGCGGATGGTGCCGCTGTTGGGCCGGAGCACGCCGGCAAGCAGCTTCACCAGCGTCGACTTTCCGGCGCCGCTTTCACCGACGACAGCATGGATGGTCCCCTGTCCGACAGACAGGTTCATATCCCTGAGCGCGACAACGCCGCCATAACGCATGGCGAGATTGCGCACCGATATCATCGGCAAACCGAGCATGCGATTCGGCCCCCACAGACCGCGCCCCGATCCTGGAGCGAATTTCCGATACAGTCACCCGGATTCCGCTAACAAACGGCTTACAGGGACCGGATAGGAACGTTTATCGGCTATCCGTTCGTCCTGGCTGCTCCGAAATCAGATCAGGTCGGCCTTGGCGAGGTCCCGCATGAGATGGCTGGCGCCGTAGGTCCAGTGCGGGCAATCGGGCGACAGAAGCACGCGGTTCACCAGCGCGCCGAATTTCTCTGACGAGATGGTGACGATGTCGCCGATCTTGTGGGTGAATCCCTTGCCCTTCTCGCCGCGATCCTTCGACGGCACGAACATGGTGCCGAGATAAAGCGCCAAGCCGTCGGGATACTGGTGGTGCGGCCCCATGGCGGCCGCGACCAGCTCTTCGGGCGAACGGCTGATCTCGGCCATCGAGCTCGCGCCCTCCAGCGAAAACCCGTCCTCGCCCTCGACCTTCAGCCGCACAGTGGCGCGCTTGACATCGTCGATGGAAAAGCTTGCGTCGAACAACCGGATGAAGGGCCCAAGCGAGGCCGAGGCATTGTTGTCCTTGGCCTTGCCGAGCAGCAGCGCCGAGCGTCCCTCGACGTCGCGCAGATTGACGTCGTTGCCGATGGTCGCGCCGACGATCTTGCCGGTGCTGGCGGCGATCATGGCGATCTCCGGCTCGGGGTTGTTCCAGGTGGAGACAGGATGCAGCCCGACATCGGCGCCGAAGCCGACGGACGCCATCGGCTGGCATTTGGTGAAGATCTCGGCGTCGGGGCCGATGCCGACTTCCAGATATTGCGACCAGGCGCCGCGCTGGATGAGCTTGGCCTTGATCTCCATCGCCTCAGGCGAGCCGGGCTTCAGCTTCGACAGATCGTGGCCGATCAGCCCGGCAATGTCGGCGCGGATGGCGTCGGCCTTTTCCGCCGAGCCGCGCGCCTGCTCCTCGATGACGCGTTCGAGCAGGCTGACCACGAAGGTCACGCCCGACGCCTTCACCGCCTGCAGGTCGACAGGCGAGAGCAGATAGGGTTTTGCCGGATCGCGGGTGGCCTGAAAACTGTTGGCGGCGATCGCGTCGAGCGAGCCGACCGGTTCGCCTTTGGCTGAGCGCACGTGTCGGGCCGGATCGGCCATCTCGCAAATGTCGCGCACGGTGGGTGCGGTGGTCGAAGTGATGTCGAAAACGATGCCGTCGCGCACGGTGACCACCAGCGGATGCGAGGCATCGCTTGCCCTGGCTCGGCCGATGAAGAGCCCGTCGGCGGGAAGCTGCGTTGGGTTCTTCATGGCTTACGGTCCTTTGATGATCGAGATGGCAGCTGGGCCGCTGCACTTTCACCGGATTCACGCCAAAGGTCTATCCCGTGGCGCAGGCAATTGTCGGTTCTGACATGAGGCCCGCTCTTTCAAAAAAATGAAACTGGCACTAGAATTTTCATTTTCCGCATACTCCAGGTGAAGCCTTGCCCGCACCGTTTTCCGTTCCGATCTGGCAGAAGCCGCAGACCGCATCCGCCTTCCAGTTGCTCGTCACTGCGCCGGTCGACGTTGCCATCGTCGGCGGCGGCTTCATGGGCCTGTCGACCGCCTTGCACGCAGCCCGGCTCGGTCTCGGTGTACAGGTGCTGGAGGCTGGCGAGATCGGGCAGGGCGCCTCGGGCCTCAATGGCGGCCAGGTCATTCCCGGCCTGAAATATGATCCCGAATGGCTGCTCGAGCATTTCGGCCCCGAGCGTGGCCAAGCGCTGGTCGATTTCGCCGCCTCGACGGCGGATACGGTGTTCGATCTCATCCAAGACGAAAAGCTGGCGGTGCCGTTCACCCGCAATGGCTGGATCCAGGCCGCGCATACCGAAACCGCATTGAAAGCGGCGGCGAACAGGGATCGTCAATGGCGGGCGCGTGGCGCCGATGTCCGGCTTCTGAATGAAAGCGAGATCGCCGCTATGACCGGCGCGCAAGGCTATCTCGGCGGCTGGCTCGACCGCCGCGCCGGCATCATCGATCCGCTCGCCTATACAGTGGAACTGGCGCGCATCGCCGCCGCCGCCGGCGCCAGCATTGCCGAGCGGCAGAAGGTGGTGAAACTCCGCAAGGAGGCCGGCCTTTGGCGTGTCTCAACCGAAAGCGGCGCCGAGGTGCGGGCGAAAGCGGTTGTCCTGGCGACGAACGCCTATACCGATGGACTGCTTCCGGGCCTCGCCGAAACGATCGTGCCGCTGCATTCCTTCCAGGTCGCGACCGCACCGCTGTCATCCAACCTTGCGGCGACGATCCTGCCGGAAGGGCAGGCGGTGTCCGACTCCAGGCGCATTCTCGTCTACTACCGCAAAACAGCCGACGGCCATCTGGTGCTTGGCGGCCGCGGCCGCATGGCGCGGCCGAGGAGCGAGGCCGACTGGGCGCATCTGCAGCGCGCGCTGGTGCGGCTCTATCCGGCGCTCTCCGATGTCGTCATCGAGAAGCGCTGGTTCGGCCGCGTGGCGATGACACCGGATCACCTGCCGCACATCCATGAGCCGGAAAAGGGCCTGCTCGCCGTGGTCGGTTGCCAGGGCAGGGGCGTCGGCATGATGACCGCGCTGGGAAAACGCATGGCGGGCTATTTGGCAAACGGTGAGGCAGCGCAATTGCCGTTCCCGCTGTCGCCGATCCGGCCGATTCCGTTCCACGCCTTTCGCCAGATCGGCGTCGCCGCGACGATCGCCTGGTACCGCATGCTCGACGCCTTCGAGCGCTGATTGCGCGCCGGCCGTTTAGGCCTCGTGGATTCAGCTTGACAGTTTCATGAATATGAAAAAAGCTAAGTCGATTTCATATTTCCATTGAGCAGCCTGATGTCGACCGTCGTTGCGTCTGAAGCGCCAGCAGGCTCCGCCCGGGGCTTCCGCTTCGCCATGTTGCTGCCGGGCGGGCTGGTCACCTTCTTCCTGATCCTGTTTGCGCTCGGCCTCGTGCTGTTCCTCGCCTTGCGCGGCAATGACGGTTCGCTGCTCGGCGCCGGCTTTACGGCAGGCAACTTCATCACCGTGGTCTCCGATCCGCTCTACTGGACAGTGACGCTGCGCTCGCTGGTGATCGCCGGCCTGGTGACGCTGGCGACCGTCGTCACCGCCTATCCCGTCGCCTACTATCTCGCCTTCCATGCC
Organism: Mesorhizobium sp. LSHC412B00; assembly: GCF_000503035.1. NCBI lineage: Bacteria > Pseudomonadati > Pseudomonadota > Alphaproteobacteria > Hyphomicrobiales > Phyllobacteriaceae > Mesorhizobium > Mesorhizobium sp. LSHC412B00. The sequence continues at coordinate 352,900 of NZ_AYWB01000006.1, forward strand.
GGCCGCCGCCGCAGCCTGCTTTTGTTTCTGGTGACCCTGCCGTTCTGGACCAGCTATCTCCTGCGCGTCTTCGCCTGGAAGATCGTGCTCGCCTACAACGGCGTCTTGAACTCGGCGCTGATCGAAAGCGGCATCTGGTCGGAGCCGACGCTGGCCTTCCTCAACACGCCGGCGGCGGTGGTCGTCACGCTGGCGCATGCCTATGCGCCCTTCGCCATCCTGCCGATCTATGTGGCGCTGGACACCATCCCGAAATCACTGCTCGAAGCCGCCTCCGATCTCGGCGCCAGACCGTTCACGGCGTTTCGCCGCGTCGTCTTGCCCAATTCGATGCCGGGCGTTCTGGCGGCCGCCCTCGTCGTCTTTGTGCCGACGGTCGGCGACTATGTCACCCCGGCCATGGTCGGCGGTCCCGCCAGCACCATGATCGGCACATTGATCCAGTCGCAGTTCGGCAAGGCCAATGACTGGCCGTTCGGGGCGGCACTTTCAGTCTGCGTGATGCTGGTCATCCTCTGCGTGGTGCTGGTCGCACGCGGCGCCGACCGCAAATTCGGCAGCCGCACATGAGCGCGGCGCGGAGAGATGATGGCCGCGGCTGGCTCGGCGTCTATGTGCTTGCCTATCTCGTCTTCCTCTATCTGCCGGTGCTGTTGATCCCGCTGTTTTCCTTCAACAACTCCATCCAGGCCGCGTTTCCGCTGCAGGGCTTCACGCTCGAATGGTATGCCACGCTCTATGGCAATCCGGCGCTGTCCGGCGCGCTTTTGAACAGTCTCGTCATTGGCGTCGTGGCCGCCGCCGGCGCCACGCTCTGCGGCATCACCGTCTCCTATATGGACCTCTACGGTCGTTCGCCGCTCGCCGCCACCATCAGCGCCATCTCCAGGCTGCCGATCCTGATCCCCGGCGTCATCGTCGGCATATCGTTGCTGATCCTCGTCAATCTCATCGGCCTCGGCCCGTCGCGCATCGCCATCGTTCTCGGCCACATACTGGTGGCGCTGCCGACCACCGTGGTGATCATGCGCAGCCGGTTTGCCGCAATTCCGAAAACCATTCGCGAGGCCGCACTCGATCTCGGCGCTTCCGACTGGACGACCTTCCGGCGGGTGATGTTGCCGCTCTCGCTGCCGGCCATCGTCTCGGCCTTCATGCTGGCCTTTCTGATTTCCTTCGACGAGTTCATCGTCGTCTTCTTCCTCGCCGGCACCGAGCCGACGCTGCCGCTCTACATCTGGAGCCAACTGCGTTTTCCTCGCTCGCTGCCGACCGTGATGGCGCTGGGGACAGCTATCCTTGCTGTGTCCGTCATCATCGCCGGCATCGCCGAAATCCTGCGCCATCGCGGGCTGAGCACAGCCCGNCGGCGCCCACCAGTCCAGCCTGAACCATAAAGAGGAGAACCGAAATGGCATTCGACCCGAAATCAATTACTGGGCTGAAATCGATCACTGGCCCGAAATCGATCACTGCAAAGACAGCCCGCACCGGGCTTGCCGCGCTTGCAATCGTCCTGTCGTCGACTGTCGCCTTCGCCGCCGACAAGCTGCAATATTTCACCTGGTCGGGGTACGAGCTGCCCGACTTCAACAAGAGCTTCCTGACGGCCCATCCCGATGGCGTCGAGGCCTCGATCTTCGGCGACGACGACGATGCCTTCACCAAGGTCAAGGCCGGCTTCCGCCCCGATATCGCCCATCCCTGCTACGACAAGGTGGCGCGCTGGAACAAGGAAGGCCTGCTGCAGCCGATCGATACCAAGCGCATCAAGAACTGGGATTCGATCTTCCCGGTGTTCAAGAACCTGCCCGACATCCAGGCCGGCGACGGCAAGGTCTGGATGGTGCCGTGGGATTGGGGCAACACCTCGATCCTCTACCGCACCGATCTGGTGAAGAACCCGGAAGCGAGCTGGAACCTTCTGTGGGACAAGCAATATGCCGGCCGCATGGCGACCATCGATGCCGTGCATGACACCCCGATCGTTGCCGCACTTCTGGCCGGCGTAAACCCCTTCGACATGACGCCCGAGCAGATGGACAAGGTGGCGGAAAAGTTGCGCGAGCAGCGTCCCCTCCTCTCCAACTACACCACCGACATGACCTCGGTCGAACAGGCGCTGGCCAGCGGCCAGCTGGTCGCCGCCATGACCTGGAACGCGTCGGCAACCTCGCTGAAGAAGCAGGGCGTGCCGGTCGAGTTCATGAAGCCGAAGGAGGGCATGCTGACCTGGGCCTGCGGCTTCGTCATGCTCAAGGACGCCAAAAACGTCGACCTCGCCTATGACTTCATCAACAGCCGGCTCGACGCCGACTCGGGTAAGTACCTGATCCAGGCCTACGGCTATGGCAGCTCGCTCAGCACCGCCTTCGCCGGCGTGGCGAAGGACGAACTGGACAAGCTGCAATTGCCGGCGGACCCGGAGGTGATGCTGAAGACCACCATCTTCACCGGCCCGATGAAGCAGAACGACGATGTGGCGAAGATGTTCGAGAAAGTGAAGGCCGGGGGGTGAGCAGCGCAGACCTCACCTTCTCCCCTTGTGGGAGAAGGTGGATCGGCGCGCAGCGCCGAGACGGATGAGGGGTGNCCCTCATCCGTCGCCTTCGGCGACACCTTCTCCCACAAGGGGAGAAGGGGGAGCTCTTCGGCGCTGCGCCGCGCCAATAGGACAGTTACAGGGACCCACGCATGGACATGCTTGACGACGCAACCGAGAAACCAAAGGCCGACGCCGACATTCGCGTCGGCCGGCGCGTGCGGGCGCTGCGGCTGGAGCGCAATTTGTCGTTGGCCGAGCTTGCGGCAAAAGCCGGCGTGTCGATTGGGGCGCTGAGCCAGATCGAGCGCGGCCTGTCTTCGCTGCGCGTCAAGGTGATCTGGCCGCTGGCCGCCGCTCTCGACATCGAGCCTTCGGCGCTGATCACCGACGGCAACGAAGCCGCCAACGATCTCTATTGCGTGCGCGCCGACAAAAGGCGGCAGCTCCCGGTCAAGTCGGAAGGCATCGCCAAGGCGCTGCTGTCGCCGCCGGGCGCGGCGCTGACCGGCCTCTTGGTGACCGTGGAAGCCGATGGCGGCACGGCGGAAGCCTATGCGCATATCGGTCACGAGTTCGGCTATGTCCTGTCGGGCGAGGTCGAACTGGTGGTGGACTCGACAAAATACGTGCTGAAGAGCGGCGACTCCTTTGCCTTCAAGAGCACGCTTCTGCACGCCTTCCGCAATCCCGGCACCGAGCCTTGCCAGATCCTCTGGGTCAACACCACCAAGCCGTCCGAGGTTCGCGATGGCGCCTGATGCGCTGGTACGCCTGGACACGGTCTCGAAGGTTTTCCCCGGCGGCATTGTCGGGCTCGACGCCGTCGATCTCGACATTATCAGCGGCGAGTTCATCACCCTGCTCGGGCCCTCGGGCTGCGGCAAGACCACCAGCCTGCGCGTCATTGCCGGTTTCGAGAGCCCGTCGAGCGGCAAGGTGCTGCTCGATGGTCGCGACATCACCGCGCTCAGGCCGTTCGACCGTCCCGTCAACACCGTGTTCCAGGATTATGCGCTGTTCCCGCATATGAACGTCGCCGAGAATGTCGGCTTCGGCCTGTCGCTGCGCAAACTGTCCGGCGCCGAGCAGGCAAAGCGCGTCCGCGAAGCCCTCGACATGGTCGGCCTCGCCGACAAGCTCGGCGCCCGCGTTTCCGAACTGTCGGGTGGCCAGCGCCAGCGCGTCGCGCTCGCCCGAGCCATAGTCTGCGAGCCGCGCGTTCTGTTGCTCGATGAACCGCTGTCGGCGCTCGATGCGCATCTGCGCGAACAGATGCAGGTCGAACTGAAGCGGCTGCAGTCGCGGCTCGGCACCACCTTCGTCATGGTCACCCACGACCAGACCGAAGCGCTGTCGATCTCCGACCGCATCGTCGTCATGAACAAGGGCCGCATCGAGCAGATCGCGCCGCCGGCTACGCTTTACGACCGGCCGGCGACGAAATTCGTCGCAAGCTTCATCGGCACCATGAACCTCTTGCAATCGCGCTTCATCGGCCGCGACGGCGACCGCCTGCGCTTCGCCGCTGGCGGGCTTTCGCTGGAAGCAACATCTGAAACCGGCGACACACCCGGCGAAGGCACTGAGCGCACCATCGGCGTTCGCCCCGAGGACTTGCTGGCCACCACCGATGCCGCCGCCGGCACCGCGCCGGCGCGCGTCAACTCCATCGTCTTCCACGGCCGCACGCTGCGGCTGCATGCTGAGCTGGGGCAGGGATTGCCGGTGGTGATCGATGCGCCGCGCCAGGCCGAGGGCTTTCAATTCAGCGTCGGCGACGTGGCGCATATCAGCCTGCGCCGTGGTGCCAACTGCCCTATGCTGCGAAGCTGATCCAACCCAATCCCTTCATCGACGGTTGGATTTAACCTGCTGTGAAGATCGCCAAGGTGGAATTAAGTGTGAATTGACTCGCAAAGGAACATATTCCTACTTTGCGGGATGCCCGAACTAAGCACCCGACCGCGCCGAAATGTGCAAACCCTCTGCTTGGCGCATGAAGTCGGGCAGCTAATTCGTGTTCGATGTCGGAACTGCAACATCACTCGACACTATCTGCCTGGCGATCTCGCAAAGCTGGTTGGTGATATCCCCTTTTGGGATGTGGAGCGGCACATGCGGTGCGAGCGCTGCAAAGGTCGTGAGCTCGATGCAGGCATCATTCTGCCAAGCGCTGCTGAACGCCTTAAAATTCGCGTCAGACGTCTTGTCGAAATCCGCATGGTTCGCCGGGTAATCTGGCGAGACGACGATTGAGGAGAGCCGATTTCGGGCTAAAACAGAGACCCTTGGGCCGGGGCCTGTGGTGGGAACTTGATCTGTGTGGCTGGCTTCTCAACGATCACCAACGCGTCGTTGGGCGCCGTCCGCTGCAAACGCCGTGCTTCCGACCATGGCGCCGTCAGCCAAGCCTCGGTTTCCTCCGGCGTGGTGAGGATCACGGGCATAGCCTTCTCATGTATCGGCGCAATGAGAGCATTAGGCTTGGTGGTCATGAAGGCGTATAGCTCGAAGTCGCCGGGACCGTCCTTGACCTTTCGCACGCCCTGCCAAGACGTCCAGAAACCAGCGAAGAAGAACAGCGGCCGGCTCTCGCCACGGGCAAACCAGTAATTTCGCTGGATTCCTGTTTCCGGGTCTTTATCGTTCGCCGCAGGGCTGGGCTCGGCAAAGCTGGTCACCGGCACGACACATCTGTGCTCGACGCCCAAATATTGCTGCCAGTGCGAATATTGCGGATTGCGAACGTTGGTGGTGCCGTAGTCGGCCTTACCTTTCATGCGCTCGGGCGGCGTTGGCAAACCCCAAAGCAGTTTCGCCAGTTCACGCTCCCCATCCGTCCTGTTGCGAACGACAAGCCCAGGTTGATTGGGATAGACATCAAGCGAAGGTTCGAGGTTGCCGCTGATATCGCGCAATGTGCGGGTCCATTGGCGGACCGCCTCTTGCGTCGTCGTGATGTTGTAGAGGTTGCACATGCACCCAGCATTGCGGAATTGGCTTTTGTCTGCAACCGAAGTCGCTGTCCGACGCCGCCGCAATCGTCGTCACACAGCCGCGCTATATCATCGTCCTGACACACCTTGTCAGCTGTCGTGCGGGTAAAGGTGGCGGGCCGGCAAGCGCTTCCCTACTTCAAACCAGTCTGAACAGGAGGAACACACATGACCATCGCGGATGTTGCCAAGGATTTCACTGAAATGCTCCAGCAGGGGGATCACCTGGGTGCTGGTGAAAAGTACAATGCCGATGATATCGTCAGCCTCGAAGCCATGGAGGGGCCGATGGCCATCGCCCGTGGCAAGGAGGCTCTCAGGCAAAAGGGCGAATGGTGGCAAGAGAACCACGAAGTCCATGGCGGCTCTGTCGAAGGCCCCTATGTCAACGGCGACCAGTTCGCGGTGCGCTTCAAGTTCGACATAACGCCCAAGGCGACCGGCGAACGGGTCACCATGGACGAGGTTGGCCTGTACACGGTCAAGAACGGCAAGATCACCGAAGAGCGCTTCTACTACTGAGCCCGGGTGCCGTAGGGTTCCGGCGCACTTCGCTGCACGACCCAAAAACCAGGCGGCCGGGACAAAGTCCTGGCCGCAGTGGGAAAAGCTCAAATGGTCTTCACATACTGCGCCAACTGATCGGCCACCGTGCCCCAGCCGTCGAAGAACCCCATCTCTTCATGATTGTTGCGGGTAGCCTGGTCGCGATGGATGGCCGTTGCCGTGTAGCGCGTGCCCTTGTCATCCGACTGAAGCGAAATGACTGCGGTGATGAAGGGCTCGCCCGAGGGCCGATAGCCCGGCAGCAGCGCATCGGTCCACACCAGCCGCTCGTTCGGCACGATCTCGAGATAGCAGCAATGGCGGTCGTTGACCTCCTTGCCGTCGGGCGATTGCATGCGCGTCCGGAACAGTCCGCCCGGACGAAGGTCGATCTCGCAATCGGTGATCAGCCAGGGCTTGGGCGTGAACCATTGCTTGACATGCTCCGGCACCGTCATCGCGCTCCACAAGAGTTCGCGCGGCGCGTCGAGCTTGCGCTCCAGCACAAGGTCCAGTCTGGGGTCGGGCTTGAAGGGATAGCTCACTTTTCTTGCTCCTTGAGGCTCATCACATAGGCGTCAAATTGATCGAGTCGGCGCTCCCACAGCGTGCGCTGTTCGGCCAGCCAGTTTTCGGCGAGCTGCAGCGGTTCGGGCGCCAGCTGATAGGTCCTGGTGCGGCCGATTTTTTCCGATCGCACCAGTCCGCAGCCTTCCAGCACTTTCAGATGCTCGATGAAGGAAGGCAGCGCCATCTCGAAAGGCTGCGCCAACTCGCTGACCGAGGCGGGACTGCGGTTCAACCGCTCGACCACGCGCCGCCGCGTCGGGTCAGCCAGCGCGCGGAAGATGCCGTCGATCGGCGGGAGACTTGTAGTTGGGGCGTGGAGGCTTGGCATGGGCGATCCTGAGGTCCGTCGACGGGTATAGAAAGATACTTAGGAAAATTCCTTAGTATTGGCAAGCCCTAAAAATGGGCTGATGTGACCGGGGTGCTGGCAAAGCGGGAAGGACGGTTTTAGGCTGTCCGGCGGATTCGACCACCAGCCCAAGGGAAGTGCGTTTTGACGATCACCATGTACGGCATCACCACCTGCGACACGATCAGGAAGGCGCGCACCTGGCTGGAGGGCCACGATGTGCCTTACCGTTTTCACGACTACCGGGCCGAGGGGATCGACGCGGGCAGACTGGATGGATGGATCGGCAAGGTTGGCTGGGAAAAGCTGCTCAACAAGGGCAGCACGACCTTCCGCGAACTGCCCGACAAGCACAAGCAAGGGCTCGACGAGAAGAAGGCCAGGAAGCTGATGCTGGCCAACCCGACGATGATCAAGCGCCCGGTGCTCGAGGTCGGGGATGAGATTTTGGTGGGGTTCAAGCCGGAGGCTTATGAAGGGGTGGTGAAGTAGCGTAGCCCTGCCTCGTCAGCCTATGGCGTAGCAAGGAGCGAAGCGACGCAGCGCAGACACGAGGATGACGAACGCGTGGAGGGCGATCGCTAATTGTGAAGGCTTTCGCTTGCGGCGTATGCAGCGGTCGCTGTCTCTCAACCCGTCCAGCGCAAATACCCCGCCAACGCCACCGCATTGTTATGCGCCTCGTCATGTGCGCCATAAAGCAGCGTCACCTTGGCCTTGCCGAGCAAGCCACGCAGTTTCGCCACCGCTTCTCTATTCCCATCCAGCTCGACCGAATACCGCACCTGAAACTCCGCCCATCGCGCCGGCTCATGTCCGAACCACCTCCGCAATTCATCGCTCGGCGCGATCTCCTTCAGCCACAGCGTCAGCGCGGCATCCTCCTTGCTGATGCCGCGCGGCCAGATGCGATCAACCAGCACCCGCTGCCCATCATCGGGCGCGGGTGCTTCGTAAATTCGCTTGACCGTCAGGTCGAAGGCCATCCGCCCTCCGCGAGCTTACGCCCACTCACCCTTGCGCATCACCGGCACCTTGCGGCCATCCTTGTGCACGCCGTCTATGTCGATCTTGTCGGAGCCGATCATCCAGTCGATGTGGATAAAACTCTTGTTGCCGCCGCGCTGGGCGATTTCGTCCTGGGTGAGCGAGGCGCCGTCGACGAAGCATTTTGAATAGCACTGCCCGAGCGCGATGTGGCAGGCGGCGTTCTCGTCGAACAGCGTGTTGAAGAACAGCAGGCCGCTGGCCGAGATCGGCGAGGAATGCGGCACCAGCGCCACCTCGCCGAGCCGGCGCGAACCCTCGTCGGTGTCGAGCACTTTCTTCAGCACGTCCTCGCCCTTCGAAGCCTTGGCCTCGACGATCCTGCCCTCTTCGAAACGCACCGAGATATCGTCGATCAGCGTGCCCTGGTAGGACAGCGGCTTGGTCGAGGATACACGGCCGGAGACGCGCCGTGCATGCGGCGTGGTGAAGACCTCCTCGGTCGGGATGTTCGGATTGCAGGTGACGCCGTTCTTGGCAGTCGAGGCGCCGCCCATCCATTCATGGCCATCGGCCAGCCCGACGGTGAGGTCGGTGCCCGGGCCGCTGAAATGCAGATCATGGAAATTGTGCTCGTTCAGCCACTTTGTGCGGCCGCGCAGCGCTGCATTGTGCGCCGTCCAGTTTGCGATCGGGTCTTCCACATCGACCCGTGATGCCGAAAAGATCGCATCGGCGAGCTTCACCACGGCGACATCGTCGGCATCGCCGGGGAAGACCTGTTTTGCCCAGGCGAGATCCGGGTAGGCGACGATGTTCCAGTTGATGTCGAAGCCGGTGATCTTTTCCAGCGCCGGCTGGTAGGCCATCGAGTTCGCCTTGTTGGCGCGCGCCACTTTCGCCGGGTCCTGCGCCGACAACAGCGACGGGTCCTCGCCGCGCACGGCAAGCCGCGCCGCATTGTTGGAAAAGGCCTTCGCCATGCCTTCATACATCCAGCCGGCGGCGCGGTCGAAGCCGGCATCCGCGCCGTAGCGGAAGCGCGCCAGCGTGATCTCGTCATCGTTGAAGATCGGCGTCACCAGGCCGGCGCCCGCTTTATAAGCGTGCTCAACGATGCGCCTGGTCAGCGGCAGTGCGGCGATCGACGAGGTCAGCACCAGATCCTGCCCCGGCTGCAATTGCAGCCCGACCTTGATGGCGACTTCCGCCAGCCTGTCGAGCTTCACCGGGTCGATCGTTGCGGAAACGCCGCGCGAATGTGTGGTCATGATCCTGCCTGCCTTGGTCCGGGAGTGAGAGTTCCAACATAGGCCGGCGCGGCTGTCCTTTCCAGCACCGTCGCGACGGACAGCCCTAGGCAGCGCTTTCCAGCGCGCTAAACTGCGCCACGGTCGCCGCGATTTCCTCGCGGATCCAGATCTTGAAATCGCGCACCTTGCGGCTTTCGGTCTTGGTCGCCGAGGTCACCAGCCAGTAGCCGAGGCCGCTCTGCGCCCGCACGCCGAAAGGCGCGACGAGGCGGCCGTCGGCCAGCGCATCGGCGGCCAGCAATTGCCAGCCGAGCATGACGCCATGGCCGGCGATCGCCGATTCCAGGCACAGCATCGGGTCGGTGAAGCGCGCGCCCTTGCGGAAGCTGACCGGCTCGGCCCCGGCAGCCTTGAACCAGCTCTCCCAGTTGATCATCGCCCGTTCGTCGGTGATGGCGCAGGTCTGCGCCAGGTCTTCGATCGACTTCAGTTTCTTGGCGATCACCGGCGCGCAGACCGGAAAGACTTCCTGCGCCAACAAAAGTTCCGCCCGGCCGCCCGGCCATTTGCCGTCGCCAAGCCGGATGGCGATGTCGATGTCGGAGCGCTCGAGATCGGCCAGCCGCACCGAGGCGTCGATGCGCAGCAGCACGTTGGGATGGCGGTCGAAATGCCGCGACAATCGCGGCAGCAGCCATTTCGAGGCGAAGGCCGGCGCCACCGAAACCACCAGCGTGCATTGGCTTGCCTCATCGGCCAGCGCCACCGCCTGCGCCAGCTCGCGAAAACCGGCGCCCAGCCGGGCGGAAAAAACCGTTCCGAATTCGGTCAGCACCAGCCCGCTTGCGGTGCGTTCGAACAGCGCCTGTCCGAGCTGCTTTTCAGTGCGGTTGATCTGCTGGCTGACGGCGCTGACCGAGACGTTGAGTTCGCCGGCCGCCGCCGCGAGCGAGCCGAGGCGGGCGACGGTTTCGACGGCGCGCAGGCCGTTGAGATGGACGCGGTTCAGCATAGCCATTTCAGTTTTTCTAAACCGGCGCGGCTGAAATCTCAATTGAAAGACAGCCCGACAAGGCAGATTTTAGTGGGACAGTCAGACCGAGGAGGCGAGGATGACGATCGTATCATTGTTCAAGATCTTAGCCGCTGCCGGCCTCCGGCCGGACCGCTATGATGGGATGCACGGCGGCGATGTCATCGACTGGGTTACCGACCCATTGTCGCATCCGGTGCTGGACACCATGTCGGAACGCGAACTCGGAGATATCCCGTTCCGGCTGACGGCGCGCCGCACCGCCTACGAGACCGGGGCGGTCGGCTGCGGCTGAGATGCGGGGGCGTTAGTCGCGCCCGCTGGCCCAACACAAAGCGGATTGTTTCATCGGTCGCCAATTCTATGGTGCGCTGCAATGAACGCCGCTCCATCACCCTTGCGCCAAGCTCTCGCTGGCATGATCGCCATGGCCGTTGCCATGGGCATTGGCCGTTTCGTCTACACGCCGATCCTGCCCGGAATGATGGAAGAACTGCATCTGTCGCCGGCCGATGCCGGCTGGATCGCGTCGGCCAATTATCTCGGCTACCTCGTCGGCGCGCTTGCGGCGGCAGGCGGCTGGGCGCATGGGCGCGAGCGCCTGCTGATGTTTGGCGGCCTTGCCGCCAGTGCTGCGCTCGCCGCCCTGATGGGGCTGAGCGAGACGATGACCGCCTTTGTCGTCCTCCGCTTCCTTGCCGGTCTCGCCAGCGCCTTCGTCATGGTGTTCATGGCCTCGATCGTCTTCGGTCACCTGGCAGCCGCCAACAGAAGCGACCTGCAGGCGCTGCATTTCGGCGGCGTCGGCCTCGGCATCGCGGCATCCTCAGCGCTGATGGCGGTTCTGGTCACCGAACATGCCGGCTGGGCTTCGGGCTGGCTGTGGTCGGCAGCGATTTCCGCCGGCGGCCTTGCGATGGTCGCCTTGCTCGCCGGCAGCACCGCACCTGGCCGCGGCGTGGCCGACCGCGAACCGGCACTGCCGAGGGACCGGTCGTTGGCAAAAGTCATCGTTGCCTACGGCCTGTTCGGCTTCGGCTATGTGGTGACGGCGACCTTCCTGGTCGCCATCGTGCGCCAGGGCGGCGGCGGCCGCGTCTTCGAGGCAAGCGTCTGGATGGTCACCGGCCTTGCCGGCTTTCCCTCGGTCTGGCTGTGGCAGAAGGTAGCGGCACGGATCGGGCTTTATACCGCCTATGCCGTGGGCTGCCTGGTCGAGGTGGTCGGCGTCACCGCCAGCGTCGCCATCGGCGGCACCGCCGGGCCGCTGCTGGCGGGCGTCCTGCTCGGCGGCACCTTCATCGCCATCACCGCGCTCGGCCTGCAGACGGCAAGGCAGCTCGTGCCGGAGGCGCCGCGCCGGATTTTTGCGCTGATGACCGCTTCCTTCGGCATCGGCCAGATCGTCGGCCCGATCGTCGCCGGACTGCTGGCGCAAGCCTCGGGCAACTTCTTCCTGGCCTCGATCGTCGCTGCTGGCGTATTGCTGGTATCTGCTGGGATCACCTGGTCGGCCGCGCCAAAATCGCCATGATTGTGGTCTTGCTCGATGCCGGGCATCGGGTACGGGCATTTGCTTTCCACCTAATGTGTGACTTTATGCCCGCTGAACCCCGCTGATTTGCGCACCGACCGAGGATTTCACCACAGTGTTCGTATCCTTCTTCCCGCAGCCGAAGCTGTTTTTCACCTCGGCCGCCGTCTGGAGCCTTTTGCTCATCATAATTTGGTTTTTCGGCGGCCAAGAGCTGGGTACCCTGATTGGGCTTGCTCCGGTGGCAGCCGACACGCCCGTTGGCGTTGAAGTCTTTTGGTCTGACCCGTTCGTCTGGTTCTACCTATACTACGGCACGGGCGTAGCGCTTTTCGCTGGCTTTTGGAGGTGGTATTCACCCCATCCTTGGCAGAACTGGTCGATCCTTGGGTCCGCGCTCATTCTCTTCGTGATCTATTTCCAGGTTCAAGTGGATGTAGCCTTTAACGCTTGGTACGGACCGTTCTACGATCTCATACAGCGGGCGCTCGGCAAGGCGTATTCGACAACGCCGTGGGATTTCTACAGCCAACTGCTGACCATCTCCTGGGTCGCTGGATTGGCCGTTGCCGTGGGTGTCCTTAACCTATTTTTTGTGAGCCATTGGATCTTCCGCTGGCGCACGGCGATGAATGAATACTACATGTTCTATTGGGACAGGCTTCGCACTATCGAAGGAGCGTCGCAGCGTGTCCAGGACGACACCATGCGCTTTTCCACGACGATGGAAGCACTCGGTGTGAATTTGGTCCGCTCGGTAATGACGCTGATCGCATTCTTGCCCGTTCTCCTCGTTCTGTCGAAAAATGTAACTGAATTGCCAATCGTCGGAGAGGTCCCTTACTCCCTAGTGGTGGTAGCGATTGTTTGGTCGATTTTTGGGACTACTTTCTTGGCGCTCGTCGGCATCAAGTTGCCAGGCCTCGAATTCCGTAACCAGCGCGTCGAGGCTGCCTATCGAAAAGAACTTGTTTATGGTGAAGATGATCCGAATCGTGCTCGGCCGCCCACTGTCGCCGAACTATTTAACAATGTGCGGCGAAATTACTTTAGGCTTTACTTTCACTACATGTATTTCAATGTGGCTCGCATATTTTATCTTCAGATAGATAATATATTCCCTTATATAGTATTGGTCCCAACGATGGTGGCCGCCAAAATCAGTTTGGGTCTATTGAACCGAATTCTCGATGCCTTCGGGCAAGTGCGCTCCTCGTTCCAATATCTCGTCAATGCGTGGACAACGATTGTCGAGCTTCTGTCCATTTACAAGCGCCTGCGTGCCTTCGAGGCAATTATCCACGGCGAGCCGCTTCCCGATATCGATCGTCGTTTCCTCGCGCGCCAGGGAAAGGAACCCGACCCGGCTTGATCCTATCTGCATAGACGGTTGGCGGCTCAGCCGCCCACCGCCGCCTGCCTCTCGCTACCACGTTGCCGCTGCACATAATCGCGAAAACTGATGCATTCGACGTCGGCTTTCACGCACGTCTCGTCGGCAAAGCGCTCCAGCGCGTTCCAGTAGGCGCCGTTGTTCATCAAGGTGAAGTGGAAGCTCAGCACCAATGGGATGCGCTTGCCCTGATATTGCTTGTCGAAGGCAGCACGGAAGGCCTGGTAGGTCCGATCGCTGAACTCGGCTGCCTGGCTCGGCCGCTCGAAACCGCCGGAATGCCTGACATAGAGATTGTAGTCCATGGCGATCACCGGCCTTGAACTCGGGCCTTCCGGGATCTGTGGCAGCGAAAAGCGGGTCAAGCCGCCGCCGGTCGGCGGCTCGACCGGGCCGTTCGAGACGCCGCTGGCGTCATAGTGGTAGCCGGCTTCAGGCAGGGCCTCGTAGAGCCCTTTGCTGGTCGACAGATAGGGCGCGCGAAAGCCGACCACGGCATGGGCAATAGCGCGCCAGCCTGCGGGCTCGGGCGCAATGCCGTTGATCGTATAGGCGTTCTCCAGAATGCGCCCGAACGAGGCGAATTCCTTCAGCCAGTCGGCCTTGCTCCAGTCCTTGCCGTCGAAATGGCCGCAGCCATGGCTGGCAATGTCATGGCCCTCCGCAGCGGCAAGCCCGATCTGGTCGAGTCGGTCCGCGACTTCCTGCTTCGAGACGGCAAAGCCGATGTTGGATTTGCCCGCGGACCTGGCCGGCGCGGTGTATTCGGCGCGTGTCTGCTGCGACAGCAGGAACACGCAGGAAAGGAAGTAGGTAAAATGCGCGCCGGTGCGCTTGGCTAGCGCCCGGCTGCGCTGCCATTGCGATATCTCACGGGCGCTGTCGAACGAGATGATGACGATCTGCTTCGGCTTTGCCGGGGATGGCGCCGCCGGCGGGTCGGCGAAAGCCGCACCAGCCATGGCAAACACGGCTGAGGAAAACGCAACAACGCGGGACAAACGTGGCATCGGCAATCTGGGCTTGATCTGGAGGCAGTCCAAGCCGGCTATCGGCAAAATGTGGCGTGGGTGCGATCAACGTCGGCAGCTATGCGCCTGGCGATTAGCCGATTTTCCTGCCGAGCCCCTTCCATGCCCGCGAAATTTCGCTAAAACGCGGGCTCAAGAAGCGCCCCTGTTGGGGCAGCAATGGTTTTGATTGATGTCCGACGACAGTTTTATCCGCGAAGTCAACGACGAGATCCGTCGCGAAAAGGCGCAGGTGCTTTGGGATCGTTTCGGCCCGGCGATCCTTGTCCTCGCCGTCCTGGTGGTGCTCGGCACCGCTGCCTTCGTCGGCTACCGCTATTGGGACGAGACCCGCGCCAACCGCTCGGGCGATGCGTTTTCGCAGGCGCTGAAGCTTGCCAATGACGGCAAGAGCGACGAGTCGCTGACAGCGCTCGAACAGCTGGAAAAGGATGGCTACGGCGCCTATCCACTGCTCGCCCGTATGCGCGCCGCAACCGTCAAGGCCGACAAGGGCGACTTTGCCGCCGCCGTTACGGATTTCGATGGCGTCGCCGCCGACACCGCCATTCCGCAGGGCATTCGCGACATGGCGCGCCTGCGGGCCGCCCTGCTGCTCGTCGATCACGGCTCCTTCGCCGACGTCTCCAGCCGCGTCGAGGCGCTGACCGCCGACAACAACACGCTGCGCCACACAGCGCGCGAAGCGCTCGGCCTTGCCGCCTGGAAGGAAGGCAAGACCCAGGATGCGCTGAAACTGTTCGACCAGATCGCCGCCGATGACGGCGCCCCGCGCAACGCGCGCCAGCGGGCGACGCTGATGTCGGAATTGATCCGCGGCTCGGGCGCGTCATGATACGCATCGCCCAAAGCCTGCCCTCGGGCCTGACCCAAGGGCGCGCTGCGGTTTGGGCGATGATATGGATAGCCGGATGAGCTTCAAAGTCGCCATTATCGGCCGGCCCAATGTCGGCAAATCGACGCTTTTCAACCGATTGGTGGGACGGAAGCTGGCGCTTGTCGACGACACGCCGGGCGTCACCCGCGACCGTCGCGTCCACGCGGCCAAACTCTACGATCTGCATTTCGATGTCATCGACACCGCCGGTTTCGAAGACGCCGCCGCCTCGACGTTGCCCGGCCGCATGCGCGCGCAGACCGAGATCGCGATCCGCGAAGCCGACCTGATCTTCTTCACCATCGACGCCAAGTCCGGGCTTTTGCCCGACGACCGCACCTTTGCCGAGATCGTGCGCAAGTCCGGCAAGCCGGTCGTGCTGGTCGCCAACAAGGCCGAGGCCAAGGGCGCCCAGGGCGGCATGCTGGAAGCCTGGGAACTGGGCTTGGGCGAGCCGATCCCGGTCTCGGCCGAGCACGGCCAGGGCATGCCCGATCTGCGCGACGCGGTGATCGAGGCGCTGGGCAAAGACCGCGCCTTCGGCGAGGAAGAAGACGAGGCCGAGGACGTCGCCGCCAGCGAGGTGCTGATCGGCGAGGACATCACCGATCCCGACGCCGAACCCGCCTATGACGACACCAAGCCGATGCGCATCGCCGTCGTCGGCCGGCCCAATGCCGGCAAGTCGACGCTGATCAACGCGTTGATCGGCGAGGAGCGGCTGCTGACCGGCCCGGAAGCCGGCATCACCCGCGATTCCATCTCCGTCGACTGGGACTGGCATGGCCGCCGGCTAAAACTGTTCGACACTGCCGGCATGCGCCGCAAGGCCAGGATCCACGAGAAGCTGGAAGTGATGTCGGTGCAGGACGGCTTGCGCGCCATCCGCTTTGCCGAGATCGTCATCATCGTGCTCGACGCCACCATCCCGTTCGAGAAGCAGGATCTGCAGATCGCCGACCTGATCATCCGCGAAGGCAGGGCGCCGGTCATCGCCTTCAACAAATGGGACCTGATCGACAATCCGCAGGAACTGCTGACGGAACTGCGCGAAAAGACCACACGGCTTTTGCCGCAGGTGCGCGGCATCCAGGCGGTGACGGTTTCGGCCGAGACCGGCCGCAGCCTCGACAAGCTGATGGATGCCGTCATCAAGACGCACAAGGTGTGGAACAGCCGCGTTTCCACCGGCAAGCTCAACCGTTGGCTGGAAAGCATTCTGGCGCATCACCCGCCACCCGCCGTCGCCGGCCGCCGGCTCAAGGTCAAATATGTCACCCAGGCCAAGACCCGGCCGCCGGGTTTCGTCGTCCAGTGCTCGCGGCCCGACGCGATGCCGCAATCCTACGTGCGCTACCTCTCCAACAGCCTGCGCGAAGCCTTCGACATGCCCGGCGTGCCGATCCGGATAGCGCTGCGGACTTCGGACAACCCGTTCGCGGGGAGAGCGAACAAGCGCAAGTGAGCGATGACGGTTGCGGAATTCTCCGCAAGATTGGCGGGACAGCACCCCCCTCTGCCCTGCCGGGCATCTCCCCCGCAAGGGGGGAGATCAGTCGTTTCGTCTTTGGAGCCTCTCTTGCAACGTTGAAAATTGGCGAAAGCATTCGCGAGATCCAATCTCCCCCCTTGCGGGGGAGATGTCCGGCAGGACAGAGGGGGGTGTGACGGAACGCTACGCTGGACAGCCGCTTCCGTCTAAGCGACCTCTCTCAACCGCTCGTCCTGCGGCAGCGCCGCCACCGCCGCGTGCCACAATATATCCGCCAGCCGCGCCGCCACCGGGTCCAGTTCGGCGTCTTTCTGGTGCAGCACCAGCGCCATGGTCGGCAGCGCGGGTAAGCCCAGCGTTTGCGGCGCCATCGCCCTGACATTGGCCGGCAGGCCGATATCGGTGCGGATCGTCAGGCCGAGGCCGGCGGCGACCGCCGCCCAGATGCCGCCAAGGCTGGGGCTGGAGAAGGCCATCCGCCATGGCAGGCCGGCGCGGTCGAGCGTTTCCGTCGTCACTGTGCGCAGCAGGCATGGCGCTTCCAGCGCCACCAGCGGCAGTGCCTCGCCCTCGCGCAGCCTGGTCTCGATCAGCTTTGCCGGCCCGATCCAGCGCAATTGCGCGTCGCCGACATGCCGGCTGTAAGGCAGCGCCTGGCCGCTGTCCCAGGCCAGCGCAATGTCGAGATTGCCTGATGTGATCCGCTCGGCGAGTTCATAGCTGCGCCCGATCCGCGCCTCGATCTTGACCTTGGGGTGCGCGCGGGCGAAGCGTCCGAGCACCTCCGGCAGCACCGCCTCGCCGAAATCCTCCTGCAGGCCGAGCCTGACCCAGCCTTCCAGTTCCACGTCGTGGATGGCCGAGGCCGCCTCGTCGTTCAACTCGAGCAGCCGCCTGGCATAGCCGAGCATGGTTTCGCCGGCTTCGGTCAACGCCAGTCCGCGGCCCGACTTGCGGAAGATCGGCGTCGCCGCCTGGTCCTCCAGCTTCTTCAATTGCGCGCTCACCGCCGAAGTCGAGCGTCCAAGCCGGTCGGCGGCCTTGGCGAAGCTGCCGAGTTCCATGCCGGTGACGAAGCTTCGGAGGACATCGAGGTCGAAGGTTACGCGGCGCATCAAAACGGTCCTGTTTTTCGGGAACAATTGTCAAAAAATTCCCGATATTCGGGATGAAGTTATGGCGGTAAAGACGAGGCGTCAAGGTCCCGAAAGGGCATCAACAGGAGTCCCGCCATGTCGATTGCCGACGCAAATCGTGAGCCAGGCCGGGTTGGCCGAGCCGCCGCCGTCAGGTCGAAGGCTGAACGATTTCGCGCCAATCATCGCTGGAAGGTGCTTGGCATCGGCGTTGCCGCCAATGCCAGTTTCTCCGCCACCTTCGCCGGCATACCGGCGGCGGCGGTGTTTCTGCGGTCGGGCTATCACTTGAGCAATGGCAATCTCGGCCTGGTCCTCGGCCTTCTCGGACTGGGCGTTGCCTTGAGCGAACTGCCCTGGGGTCTGCTCACCGACCGCTGGGGCGATCGCGGCGTGCTGTTGACCGGCCTTGGCGCGACCGCGGCGTGGCTCGCCTTGATGGCGTTGTTCATCGTGCCCTCAGTGACCTATGTGCCTGGCGTCGCAATGCTGGCCGCATGCCTTCTGGTCGCCGGCCTGCTCGGCGGCAGCGTCAACGGTTCCAGCGGCCGCGCCATCATGGCCTGGTTCCACGAAGGCGAACGTGGCTTTGCCATGAGCATTAGGCAGACCGCCGTGCCGCTCGGCGGCGGGCTCGGCGCGCTGGTCCTGCCGTCGCTGGCATCGGTGCACGGTTTCGCGGCGGTCTTCGGGCTGCTGGCCGCCATGAACGCCGTCTCTGCGCTGTTTGCCTGGCGATGGCTGCACCAGCCGCCGGAACTGGACAATGCCGGCAGCATGGCCATGGCAAAGTCGGGCGGTCCGGCGCCGCTGCGCAATGTCGAGGTCTGGCGCATCGCCACCGCCATCGGCCTGCTCTGCTTTCCGCAAGTGGCGGTGCTGACCTTTGCCTCGGTCTTCCTGCACGATTTCGCCGGCATGGCCACGCTCACGATCAGCGCCAGCCTTGCCGCGGTGCAGACCGGCGCCATGGTGATGCGCGTCTGGAGCGGCCGCT
Source organism: Mesorhizobium sp. LSHC412B00 (assembly GCF_000503035.1). Classification (NCBI taxonomy): domain Bacteria; kingdom Pseudomonadati; phylum Pseudomonadota; class Alphaproteobacteria; order Hyphomicrobiales; family Phyllobacteriaceae; genus Mesorhizobium; species Mesorhizobium sp. LSHC412B00. The sequence goes on from NZ_AYWB01000006.1 coordinate 371,639, forward strand.
TCACCGACCGCCATGGCAACCGCCGCTGGTTCCTGCGCCTCTGCAGCATGACAAGCGCGCTTGGCTTCGCGGCCGTCGGCCTGCTGGTCCTGGCGGCAGGAGCCACGCCAGACGCCCATGCCGCGTTGATCCTGGCGATCGCCGTGCTGCTGGTCGTTGCCGGCATTTCGGTCTCCGCCTGGCATGGCGTCGCCTACACCGAACTCGCCACGCTTGCCGGCGCCAGCCGCGCCGGAACCGCGCTCGGTCTTGCCAACAGCTTCGTCTTCATCGCCTTCTTCGTGGTGCCGACCGCCATTCCGGCATTGCTGCTCATCTGGTCGTGGCCTGGCGTCTGGCTGGTGGGCGCGCTCTGCGCCTTGATTGCATGGCCAATTTTCCTGCGGCCGAACTGACGGGTTGCCGGTCGGCAAACGGCGTCCCATTTCGGGCCGCTTCGGAAAAACACGATCAACCGCGTTAACCCCGCATCAAGGTTAATGCTTCACTTTGGCTCTCCAGTGGCTCAGTGGCGTTTCTGGAGAGTTCCCCGTGCATCGACGTGTCCTGAAGCGGCTGGCCGCCGCCGCCGGTGAGAAAAAACGTTCCTTCGTATCGCCATTGGTCATCGGGCTCGGCATCTGGATCGGCTTTCCGACCGTCGTCGCCTACCAGGACATGGGCAGCTTGATTTCCGGCCTCGAAGCTTCGGGCACCCGCTGGAACTCTTATGTCGAGCGCTCCGTCGCCGGCTCGGTTCATGCCGCCGAAATGCCTTTCATCGATTCCGTCACCACCGGTTCGCTCTCGGGCTCGGGCGTGCGCCTGCCCGGCGTCGGCAAGGTCTCGTTTCGCGGCAAGGGCAATGTCGCCGGCATCACGCCCGACGAGGACCGCATCATGCGCGCCGACAAGAAGGGCCGCATCATCCAGGTCTCGCCGGTGGCGCCGCCGAAGAACTTCAATGCCGGCTCGATCTTTCAGCGCACGTCCTCGCTGCTGCGGCCGAGCATGGACAGCGGCCTGAAGCTCGCCTTCGCCAAGCCCGGCATCAAGGGCAAGGAAATCCAGATCGCCCAGGCCTTCCACACCAATGTGGACAAGAAGCCCGATCCCGGCGTGCCGGCCATGCTTGCCGCCCTCGTCAACAATGACAGACCGGACGTGCTGGCCACCGCCTATGCCCAGGCCGAACCAGATTACGCCAAGGCCTCGCCCTTCGAAGCGCTGCTGCAGGACGAGGAGCCGAGCAGCGGGCGCTTCATTCCGCCGATGGCCAAGGGCGATCATTCGTGGATCCAGAACCCGCTGCCGGCCAGCGTCTTCTCCACGAAGGAGCAGGCCTGCCTTGCCAACGGCATCTATTTCGAGGCGCGCGGCGAATCCGTGCGCGGCCAGGCCGCCGTCGCGCAGGTCATTCTGAACCGAGTCCGCAATCCGGCCTATCCGAACTCGATTTGCGGCGTCGTCTACCAGAACGACAACTGGCTGAACCGCTGCCAGTTCTCCTTCGCCTGCGACGGCCGCAAGAAGCGCATCGAGAGCCCCGCCCACTACAAGACCGCGCAGGACGTCGCGATGGCGGTCACCGCCGGCAAGATCTTCATTCCCGAAGTCGGCTCATCGACCCATTACTACGCCAACTATGTCCATCCGGGCTGGGCGCGCACGATGCAGAAGATGACCAAGATCGGCCTGCATATCTTCTACCGCACGTATGGCGGCGGCTGGAGCTGAGCCCTTCGGCTTGCCTGTCGCAAACGAACCGCAAAGGCCCTGGAAGCCGAAATCGGACAGCGGTCGCCGGACGGATTCGGGGCATGTGCCGACCCGATAGTGCCGGGCACGATGTCGCACCTCACCAAGTGGTTGATTCCAATAGAAAAAATACATGGCTTTGAAGTCCCGCCCGTGGCTTGACGGGCGCAAACCCTCTAACTATGTTGCCGGCGACTTTAGAAGCGGACGGACGGTGACGGTCTGACCGGGCAGGGGGGTTACGATGGCCGACAAGAACGGGCCAGACGGAACCGGAGAAACCGGCCGCGGCAGCAAGCACGAGGCCGACATCCGCGACGAAGATCTCGAACGCCGCCGGCGTGAGCTTGGAGCATCGCTTGCGACAAGACGGCCGGATCAGCTCGAGGGGAATGACGGCGCGAAAGCGACGGCCGGATATGGCCAGGCGCTCAAGCTGTCCAGCGAGTTCATCGCCGGGATAGTGGTGGGTGTGGGCCTTGGCTGGTTTCTGGATCGCGTGGCGGGAACCTCGCCATGGGGTCTGGTCGTCGGCTTGTTGCTGGGCTTTGGCGCCGGCGTGCTCAATGTCCTGCGTTCGTCAGGTGTTGTGGCGGAATTCGGAAAAAGCGAGAAGTCGCACGATCCGAAAGAATGAAATGGCGCGCCGCCAATGGCGCACAAGGACACTTAAGGCCGCTCGCGGTTTTGACGGGGATGTAAATGGCTGCTGACAAGGTCGATCCGATCCACCAGTTCCATATCGTCAAGCTGATTCCGATCAATATCGGAGGCTATGACCTGTCCTTCACCAATTCGTCCCTGTTCATGGTCGCGACCGTGCTCGTCGCATCGGCGTTTCTGTACCTCTCGACCTCCAGCCGCAGCCTTGTTCCCGGGCGCCTGCAGTCGGTTTCGGAAATGGGCTACGAGTTCGTCTCCAACATGCTGCGCGACGCCGCCGGAACGCAGGGCATGAAGTTCTTCCCCTTCGTGTTCTCGTTGTTCATGTTCGTACTGGTCGCCAACCTGCTTGGCCTTTTCCCGTACTTCTTCACCGTCACCAGCCACATCATCGTCACCTTCGGCCTCGCAGCCCTGGTGATCGGAACCGTCGTTGTCTACGGCTTCACGAAGCACGGTCTGGGTTTCCTCAAGCTCTTCGTGCCGCATGGCGTTCCGGTGTTCCTGCTGCCACTGGTGGTGCTGATCGAAGTGATCTCCTTCGTGTCGCGCCCGGTCAGCCTCTCGGTTCGTCTGTTCGCCAACATGCTGGCCGGCCACATCACACTGAAGGTGTTTTCGGGCTTCGTCGTCAGCCTGAGCGCGCTCGGCGCCGTCGGCGTTGCCGGTTCGGTGTTGCCGCTGGCCATGGCAGTCGCGCTGACCGCGCTGGAATTGCTGGTCGCTTTCCTGCAGGCCTACGTCTTTGCGGTGCTGACCTGCATGTATCTGAACGACGCCCTGCATCCCGGGCACTGACCTAGAATTTCCGGCATCTTTCGCCGGATGGAATTGCAACGAATTACAGATCCAAAGGAGTTTAAAATGGACGCAGAAGCAGCAAAGTACATCGGCGCCGGTATCGCTTGCCTGGGCATGGGCGGCGCGGGCATTGGCCTCGGCAACATCTTCGGCAGCTACCTGGCGGGCGCCCTGCGCAATCCGTCGGCCGCCGATGGCCAGTTCGGCCGCCTGATTTTCGGCTTCGCCGTGACCGAAGCTCTGGGCATTTTCTCGCTTCTCATCGCGCTTCTCGCCCTGTTCGGCTGAGCCCCTGTTCGGCCAATATCGGTCGGACGAGCATTGGGAAGAATTGGCTGGCCGCATTCCTGCGGCCATGCCTGATATCAGGGGATAGTCCATGTTCGTGACATCTGCGTTTGCGCAAGAGTCCGCACCCGCCGCTGAAGGCGCCCATACCGGTACGGAAGGCGGCACGCATTCCGGCGCCGGCGTGCCTGCCGAGGCGCACGGCACGTTCCCGCCATTCGATCCGGCGACGTTTCCGTCCCAGCTTCTGTGGCTGGCGATCACGTTCGGGCTGTTCTATCTGTTCCTGAAGAAGGTGGTGATGCCGCGCCTTGGCGGCATCATCGACGTCCGCAGCGATCGCATCACGCAGGACCTCGACCAGGCCGCCAGGCTGAAGGGCGAGGCCGACGCCGCCGTTGCCGCTTACGAGCAGGAACTTGCGGAAGCCAAGGCCAAGGCCAACGCGATAGGCCAGCAGGCCAACGACGCTGCCAAGGCTGAAGCCGAGGCTGCCCGCAAGAAGGTCGAGGCCGCCCTCGACAAGAAGCTCGGCGAGGCCGAGGCCAGCATTGCTTCCATCAAGGCCAACGCCATGAAGGAAGTCGGCACGATTGCCGAGGACACCGCTTCAGCCATCGTCGATGCGCTTGTCGGCGGCAAGACGAGCAAGGCCGAGATCTCGGCTGCGGTCAAATCCGTGGCCCGGTGAGGAGCACATCATGGACGCCACATCTCTCGCAACGCTTTGGGCAACAGTTGCCCTCGTCATTTTCCTCGGCGTTGCCGTTTACATCAAGGTGCCAGGCCTGATCGCCAAGTCGCTCGACGCCCGTGCGACCAAGATCAGCGACGAGCTTGCGGAAGCCCGCCGGTTGCGCGAAGAGGCCCAGCAACTGCTCGGCCAATACCAGAAGAAGCGCAAGGAAGCAGAGCAGGAGGCCGCAGCCATCGTCGCTGCCGCCAAGCGCGAGGCCGACATGCTTGCCGCCGAGGCGCACAAGAAGACCGAAGACTATGTCACCCGCCGCACCGCGCTTGCCGAGCAGAAGATCGGCCAGGCCGAGCGCGAAGCCGTCGCCGAAGTGCGCGCCAGCGCCGTCGACATCGCCGTCGAGGCGGCCCGCACGCTGCTTGCCGGCAAGATCGACGCCAAGGCCGGCGCCGACCTGTTCAAGTCCGCGCTGCAGGACGTGAAGGCCAGGCTGAACTGAGCGGGGTAACTCGCTGACATCAAGCCGCCCGGGCAACCTGGCGGCTTTTTTGTTGAGCGCGGACAATCTCCCCCCTTGAGGGGGAGATGTCGCCAAAGGCGACAGAGGGGGTCGGTGCGACCGGGCGCGACGCATTCTGCTGCGAAGAAGGGCTGGCGCTTCACGCGCGGCGACCCCCCTCTGGCCTGCCGGCCATCTCCCCCTCAAGGGGGGAGATTAGCTGTCCAACCCGACAAACCCTTCTTCCTCAACCACCTCAACTCCACCCAGCCTGAACGGCGCGAATGACGCCCGGTGCAGCCTTGCCACCGGACCATGCGCTTCGATCGCGGTGCGGTGCCGCACGGTGGCGTAGCCCATGTGGACTTCGAACCCGTAGCGTTCGTGGTGGCTGCCGCAGCCGCACATCATGCGGTCGCGCATCACCTTGGCGACGATCGAGGCGGCGGCGATCGATTGCGAGCGCTGGTCGCCCTTGATCAGCGCGCGGCCTTCGCAGAGGAGGCCCGGCGGCACATCGCGGCCATCGGCCAGCGCCAGCTTCGCCTGGATCGGCAGGCCGGCAAGGGCGCGGCGCATGGCTTCCAGGCTGGCCTTGAGGATGTTGCTGCCGTCAATGCCTTCGGCGCTGACCGAGGCCATCGACACGCCGAGCGCTGACCCCAGGATTTTCAGGAACAGCGCCTCGCGCTGCAAATGGTTGAGCCGTTTGGAATCGTCGAGCCCGTCGGGAATGTTGGCGGGATCGAGGATCACGGCCGCCGCCACCACCGGCCCCGCCAGCGGACCGCGGCCGGCCTCGTCCATGCCTGCCACCGGCCACAGGCCTTCGGCCATCGCCTTCGTCTCGAAGGAGAAATCGGGCTTTTCGACGATTTCGAAAAGAAGCGGAGAATCGGAACGTGCGCGAGCCATGTTGCGGCGAGGTTCGCATCGGCTCCGATTCTCCGCAAGTCCCTCCAGGGTCGAGTGGGGCAAGACCGGGAGGGCACCGTCTGCAGGCCGGGGGACAGGCCGGACGGGATTCTTGGGTCGCCTGACAGCCACGAGGGCAGGGCAGGCGCTACTTTCAGAGCAGCATCAGCTGCTCGGTCGCCTTGGCGGCGGCGACAAACTGGTCGGTTCGGAGCGTGCGCCGCTCGGCGTTGAGGCCGAGCCGCTTGGCCGTGATCTCGAAGCGCCGGCCGATCTGCCAGGCATAGGGGCCAGCGCCTTTCATCCGCTTGCCCCATTCCGAATCATAGTCCTTGCCGTCGCGCATCGAACGGATCAGCGACATCACGTGCCGGTAGCGGTCGGGATAGTGGCGCAGCAGCCAGTCCTTGAAGATCGGCGCCACCTCGAGCGGCAGGCGCAGGATCACATAGCCGGCCTCGCGGGCGCCTGCGGCGCGTGCCGAATCGAGGATGCGCTCCATCTCCTGGTCGGTCAGGCCGGGAATGATCGGCGCCACCATGACAGAGGCCGGGATGCCGGCATCGGAAAGCTGCCGGATCGCCTCAAGCCGCTTGGTCGGCGTCGACGCGCGTGGCTCCATGGTGCGCGCCAGCATGCGGTCCATCGTTGTCACCGACAGCGCCACCTTGGCCAAGCCCCGTTCGGCCATGCGCGACAAGATGTCGATGTCGCGCGTCACCAGATGGGATTTGGTGACGATGCCGACCGGATGGCCGCGCGCCTCCAGCACTTCGAGGATCTCGCGCATGATCCGGTATTGTTTCTCGATCGGCTGGTAGGGATCGGTGTTGGTGCCGATCGCGATGGTGCGCGGCTGATAGCCATCCTTCGACAGTTCCTTGTCGAGCAGCCGCGCCGCATCCGGCTTGGCAAACAGCTTCGCTTCGAAATCCAGCCCCGGCGACAGGCCCACGAAGGAATGCGTCGGCCGGGCGAAACAATAGACGCAGCCATGCTCGCAGCCGCGATAGGGGTTGATCGAGCGGTCGAAGGAAATGTCGGGCGATTCGTTGCGGGTGATGATGGTGCGCGGCTTCTCGACCTGCACTTCGGTCTTGAACGGCGGCAATTCCTCCAGCGAATTCCAGCCGTCGTCGAACACATGCCGGCTGACCGGCTCGAACCGGCCGGACGGGTTGATGCCTGCGGAACGGCCGCGGTTGCGATCCGGACGGACGCGCATGCCGCTCTGTTCGATCATCGCATTGGCCATCTCGGCTCGCCCTGCTCCGAAAGCAGCAATGTCCGCACGCACGATATGTTCCATTTTGGCCCTTTCCCAAGGACTGTCGGCTGGCTGTCGAATCGCTCTGTTCATGAAAATAATCCTATTTCGCTGATGAGAACAAAGCAAGAACTTTTTCGTTGGGCCATGCAAAACTGGCGCTGCGCCGGGCTTTCCGCTATTCGGCTAAAAATGCTCAGCGTTCTCATCGAAACCCGGGATGACGAAGAAGGCCTTGCCCGCACGCTCGCCTCGTTGATCGGCGGCGCGGTCGAGGGCGTGGTGCGCGATGTCATCGTCTGCGACACCGGCTCGACCGACCAGACGCATCGGGTTGCCGATCATGCCGGCTGCCACTTCGTGGCCGGCGGCATTGCCGCGGGAATCAGGCAGGCGAAGGGTGACTGGCTGCTGTTTCTGGAACCCGGCGCAAGGCTGGCGGAGGGCTGGATCGACGACGTTGTCGCTCACACGGCGCGGCAAACCATGCCGGCGCGCTTTTCCCGTGCGCGCGGCAGCCGCACGCCGTTCCTGTCACGGGTGTTTTCGGGCAACCGGGCGCTGGCCGAAGGGCTGGTCATCAGCAAGCGCCAGGCCGCTGCCCTGTCGAAGAACGCGCACAGCGCCGAAGCCCTTGCGCGCGGTCTCGCCACCAGGCGGCTCGACGCCGAAATCTGGCTGGCGCCGAAGAAGTGATGTTTCTCCCTTCTCCCCGTTCCCAGGGAGAAGGGTGCCCGAAGGGCGGATGAGGGGCAGCGTCGGCGTCCCCCCGGAATTGACACTGTCCGCTGCGCCGTCCGGCTTTTTCGCCGCAAAAACCTATTGTGCATTGCACAAAAGCTGACGCGGGATTAGCATTCCGTTGATGCGGGATATCGGGTTTGGGTAGTGCCGGAGCGGTAAGCAAGCGCCGCGTCGTCGTTGCTGCCGTTCATATCTGAGGACCCCGATGAACCTTTCGTCCCCTGACAAATCCGGCGCCCCCAGTCTAGAGGCCATTGCCCGCAACGGCAGCCTGCTCCGCCGCATCGCGGTGCGTATCCCGACCTATCTGTCCGACCTGCGCGAAAATCCCGCATGGCTGCCGATGTTCGTGCTTGCCCGCACCATGCCGGCGCGCAAACTGCACTGGCTTGGCGCCAAAGCCGCGCGCCCCGCGCAGAGTGCCGGAGCGACGATGTTCAGGGGCGTCGACCTCAAGTCGATCGTCGCGGCGCTGCGCGCCGATGGCCTGTTCTCCGGACTGGTCCTTCCGCAGGCAATCCACGAAGAGATCGCCAGCTTTGCTCAGAGCACGCCGTGCTTCGGCAATTTCGACCGCCGGCTCGAATTCATGCCCGGAGAACACGCAGAAGCCGAGAAGCGGTTCGGCCGCTCTTTGCTCAGCGGACACTATTTCGAGCGCATCCTCGGCTGCAAGGCGGCACTCGCCATCCAGAACGACCCGCTGCTGCTCGACATCGCCCAGCACTATCTGGGCGGGCAGGCAAAGCTGATCACCACGCGTGTCTGGTGGAGCTTTCCGACCGGCGAGGCTTCCGACGCCGACAAGAACCTTGCCTCGCTCGGCAAATATCATTTCGATCTCGACGACTGGCGGATGCTGAAATTCTTCTTCTATCTCAAGCCCTGCGATGCCGGCACCGGCCCGCATGTCTATGTCAAAGGCAGCCACAACAGGCGCAGCCTCAAGCACCAGTTGACGCTGCTGGTCGGCCATCCGGCGCAAGACGTGCTCAAGGTCTATGGCGACGACAGCCCGGTCACGCTGACCGGCGAGGCCGGCCTCGGCTTCGTCGAGGACCCGTTCGGCTTCCACATGGGCACCGTGCCGTCCACCACGCCACGGCTGATGATGGAGGTCGGCTTCGGCGTCTCGCCGCCCTCGCGCCGCCGCTTCCACGGCGAACCGGTCATCCGCTGAGGCCGGAGCGGATCTCGACCGGCATCCAGCGCGCTTGCCGCCGGGCAATGCGACCCTCTTTGTTCTCGGCATCATAGTCCATTGGGACCGGCTCGCGGTTGAACCGCGGCCGGTCATCCAGCGCATTGACGATGACGATCGCTCTCGGTTCGCCGTCGGTGGTCACAGCAGCGACATAGACGCCGCAGTCCCGGCAGATGAGATAATCGGCGGTGCGCAATCCGAACCGGTATCGGTGCAGCCGGGCCTCGTCCTCGACCGCGACGATCAATCGCCCCTGCGGATCGGCGGCGGCGCGCGAACCATGCCGGACACAGAACGCGCACTGGCAGGCGCGGATCTCCATCTCGGACGGCTCAATTCCGGTTTCGAAGGTCAGGTGGATGTTGCCGCAATGGCAGCCGCCGCGGTGCGCGCTCATTGGATCTCTTCCGTCTTGACTTGGCGACAGACTATCCGCCCGACGACCCGGGGGAAATGACCTCTCGAAGGCGCAGCGCCATTCTGCCTGACAAAGGCAGCAATTGGCCGGCTTTGCCTTGGTTTACGAGGCGGCCTTGCCGCGCCGCAAATGCTCGTCCAGGCGCGGCATGATCTCGACGAAGTTGCAGGGCATGTGGCGGTAGTCGAGCTGCGGTTTCAGGATGCCGTCCCAGGCGTCCTTGCAGGCGCCGGGCGAGCCCGGCAGCACAAAGACGAAGGTGGCGTTGACGACGCCGCCCGTCGCCCGGCTCTGCACTGTCGAGGTGCCGATCTTGTCGTAGGAAATGCGGTGGAACACTTCGGAAAAGCCATCCATGCGCTTCTCGAAGATCGGCTCCAGCGCCTCCGGCGTCACGTCGCGGCCGGTAAAACCGGTGCCGCCGGTGGTGATGACGACATCGATGTCTTCGTCGCGCGACCAGCCCAGCACCTTGTCGCGGATTTTCTCCCGGTCGTCGGTGACGATGTCGCGCGCGGCCAGGACATGGCCGGCCTCGGCGATGCGATCAGCCAGCGTCTGGCCGGATTTGTCGTCGGCAAGGCTGCGCGTATCGGACACCGTCAGCACCGCGATGCGCACCGGGATGAACAGGCGGCTTTCGTCAATTTTGGTCATCGGCCCCCTCTGAAGCGATGCTTCGTGTCGCGGCGACAAACCACTCCGGTTCGCGGCTGCGGATCTCGGCGGCGGCGCGCTTGGCGACATTGCCGGTCTCGAACAGCCCGAAGCATGTCGCGCCGGAGCCCGACATGCGCGAGAATCCAGATCCGGCCCTGTTCAGCAGGGAAAGCGCTCTGCCGATGGGCGGCTGTATTGCTTGCGCCGGTTCCTCAAGATCGTTGCGGGTGATCTCCAGCCAATTGCGGACGCCGTGGAAATCGAAACCGCGCGGCAGCGGCGGCAGTCCTTCATTGTCGCGTTTTTCAAGTGCATTGAACACATCGGGCGTCGAGACGGCGACGCCGGGATTGACCAGCACCAAAGCGAGCGCCGGAAAATCCGGCACCAGCGACAGCTCGTCGCCGACGCCACGCGCAACCAGCGGTTTTGCCGCAAGACACATCGGCACGTCGGCGCCGAGCGTGAGACCGATCCGGCTCAGTTCGGCCTCGCCGATGTCGAGCCCCCAGGTCCGGACAAGACCCTGCAATACCGCCGCCGCGTCGCTCGAGCCGCCGCCGACCCCGGATGCGACCGGCAGGTTCTTTTCCAGCCGGATGGCAACCGGCGGCGTGCTCTGCTGGCCGGCCTGCCTGCGCAGCGCCTCGCGCGCCTTCACCACCAGATTGCTGTCGTCGATCGGCACGGAAGTCGCGTAACGGCCCGATACGGAGAACCGGTCGGCGTCGGCAGGCTCGATCTCGACCCTGTCGCCGAAGCGGGTGAAAACGACCAGGCTCTCGAGCAGATGATACCCGTCGGCGCGCCTGCCGCTGACGTGCAGCGCCAGATTTATCTTGGCGGGCGCAAGCCACGTCCGGGCTGCGGCATCCAAACTGTCGGCTGCTGACGGGATGATGCTCAGTCCTTGGCCAGGCGGTATTCGCCGGTCTTGGGATCCTGGACCAGCGTGCCGTTGGTGCCGTTGGCTGCCTGCTTTTCGGTGCGCCGCACCTTGGCGGTCACACGTTCGGCCTCGCGGACGAAGGTGCGGTAGCCGAAATAAGCGGCTGCGCCGACAACTGCGAAGAAAATGATCTGTGGCATTTCAAAGCTCCTCCCTCGCAAGGCGGCAAGGCAGACTGTCAAGCCCTCATGCTAGACGCTTTCCCTGCTTTTTCAAAGCCCGAAGCGAGCCCACAATGCGCGCTCTTCCGCCGCATCGATCACGCCGCTTGCGGCGGCGGCGGCAATATCGGGCGCTGAAAAGTTCGAGCCGAACAGGCCGATGCGGCCAAACAGGCCACGCGGCGCGGTGACCAGCCTGAGCTGGGTTTTCGCGCCGAAGCGGGTTTTCAGTACCGTGCGCATGTCGCTCAACGCATCGACGAGGCCAAGCTCCAGCCCTTTCTTGCCGGTCCAGAACAGGCCGGTGAACAGGTCCGGATCGTCCTTCAGCTTGGTGCCACGGCGTTCCCTGACCAGGTCGATGAAGGTCTCGTGCACTTCCAGCTGCAGCGCCTTCAGGCGCTCGACGTCTTCCCTCTTCTCCGGCTTGAACGGGTCGAGCACCGCCTTGTTCTGGCCGGCGGTGTGGACACGGCGCTCGACACCGATCTTCTTCATCAACTCGGGAAAGCCGAACGAGGCCGAGACGACACCAATCGAACCGACGATGGAGGACGGATCGGCAAAGATCTCGTCGCCGGCGACCGCGATCATGTAGCCGCCCGAGGCCGCCACATCCTCGACGAAGACCAGCACCTTCTTGTTCTTCTCGACCGCGAGGTCACGGATGCGCTTGAAGATCAGCCGCGACTGCACCGGCGAGCCGCCAGGCGAATTGATCGAAATGGCGACGGCGGGCGCATCGAACAGGAACGCCTTTTCGATGAGGGCGGCGGTGGACGCCAAGGAGAGGCTCGGCCGGAACGGGCCGCCGCCGGCCATGATGGTGCCATGCAGCCTGATGACGGGAATGGTGACGACGCTGGATCGCCAGGATTTCGGCAGCAGGCGGTTGAAAAGGCGGTTCACGAGGTGGCTGTCTCCAAATGGCTTCAACGCATGTAGGGATTTGCCGGTCAACGGCAATGCTGCAATCCATCTCAGCCAACTGTGTGCCGGTTTTGCGGCAACGACACTGACGGGCCCAAATCAATCGCCAAACAGCGACGCCAGTCCGTTGTTGATCATCTCGGTTCGTTCCGACGGGCCGTCGCCCGTTTGCCCATGCAGCATCAAAGGCGGGCGGATCGACAGCTTGCCGCGCGCGCCGAGCGCTGCCCTAACGACAATGCGGATTGCGGCTGCTTCCGGGCGTGGATGCACAGCCAGCATCTCGGCGTCGCCGAAGCGGCCCGACAGCGCATCAAGGAGGTCGCCAAGCTGTTCCGGCCGCGCAATGACGGCCAGGCCCCCGCGCGGCTTGGCGACGGCAGCCGCACTTCGGATCCAGCTCTCGAACAGCCCGTCGTCCATGACATGCGCTTGCCGCCGCAGCGGATCTGGCGTGGCGCGGTCCTGCGCCGCGTTGAAGGGCGGGTTCATGATGACGAAATCGAAGGAATTGTCGGCAAGGCCGGCTTGCGTCCGCGCCCGGCCCGACAGCGTGACGTCGGCGGTCAGCACCGAGGCGCGATTGCCGAGATGCGCATTGCCGGGATGGGCGAGCGTGGTTGTGGCGAAGCCTGCCATCTCGGCCGACCGTTCGACGAGCACGACCTGCGCCTCTGGGCAGCGCGACAGCACGGCGAGACCCGCCGCACCGGCGCCGGCGCCGAAATCGGCGAGGCGTCCAGAAAAACCGGATGAAACTGCTGCCGCCAGCATCATGGCATCCATCCCGGCGCGATGCCCTGTCCTGGGCTGGACCAGCCAGAAGCGGCCGCGATGGAAGGCATCGACCGTATGGGCCGGCGTATCGCTGGTAAGCGCGCTCGCTTCAGCCATTATGTCTGGCGGATTTCGTTCTCGATGCCGGCGTCTTTCAAGATGCGCCGCGCCTGATCGGCCTGGTCGGCATCGACCATGACGCGCTTCTGGAAAAGACCGATCGACCCTTCGAGAATGCTCATGTTCTGGTCGGCGACGAAGCAGGCGATCCCGGCATCGCGCATCAGCGATTCGACGAAGGAGATGGTCACGGCATCGTTGGTGCGCACGAGTTCTATCATCGGACGAAGTTCGCAGGTTGCAGCGTTGATGTAAACGCTGGAGCATGGCGCCGAAAAGTGTGGAGCGGTTTCCGGGCAACGGCATGCGGTCGCTAAGGTTGACACGCCGTCACCGCAGCCGCGCCAATTCGCCTCTTGCCGTGCCCGTATGTGCCGCCCTAGAGTCCCAGGCGGGACCAGGGTGCCGTCGCACGCGTGATCAAAGACGGGAGTGTTTGTTGGTGGGTGTCGTTCTCAACATCGAAAACGGGAAGCGGGAACCCGCCTCCATCAAGGATCTCATCGACCTGACAGCAGCCGATATGGGGCGCGTCAACAAACTGATCCTGTCCAAGGCCGGCTCCGACGTCGAGATGATCCCGGAGGTAGCCAATCATCTGATCTCGTCGGGCGGCAAAAGGCTGCGTCCCATGCTGACGCTCGCGGCGGCCCAGATGTTCGGCTATTCCGGCGAGGGCCACGTCAAGCTCGCCACCGCGGTCGAGTTCATGCACACCGCCACGCTGCTCCACGACGACGTCGTCGACGAGAGCGGCATGCGGCGCGGCAAAAAGACTGCCCGCATGATCTGGGGCAACCAGGCGAGCGTGCTGGTCGGCGATTTCCTGCTCGGCCAGGCTTTTCGCATGATGGTCGATGTCGGTTCGCTGGAAGCGCTCGACATCCTGTCCAGCGCCGCCTCGATCATCGCCGAGGGCGAGGTGATGCAGCTGGCGGCAGCCAAGAACCTGGATACCACCGAGGACGAGCATTTCGCCGTCATCAAGGCCAAGACCGCGGCGCTGTTCTCGGCTGCCGCCGAGGTCGGTCCGGTCATCGCATCGGCGACGCGCAACGATCGCGCCGCATTGCGCTCCTACGGCATGAATCTCGGCCTTGCCTTCCAGCTCATCGACGATGCGCTGGATTATGGCGGCTCCAGCCAGGAGCTGGGCAAGAATGTCGGCGACGATTTCCGCGAAGGCAAGGTTACGCTGCCGGTCATCCTCGCCTACCGGCGCGGCACCAAGGCCGAGCGCACCTTCTGGAAGCGCGCCATCGAGGACAATGTCACCGACGATGCCGGCCTGGAAAAGGCGATCGGCCTGATGACCCGCCATGGCGCCATTGCCGACACCATCGGACGGGCCCGCCATTTCGGCGAGATCGCCCGCGACGCGCTGGCGCCGCTGGAGGCGACGCCGCAGAAATCGGCGCTGATCGACGTCATCGACTTCTGCATCAGCCGGGTGAACTGACCCGCGCCTGGCGCCAAAGCAAGATTGCACGCAAAATCGGGCAATCACCGCTCGACAATCGGCAGCAGTGCAAATTATCTATAAAACATGGCAAAGACCGCAGACGACACCATCGCCGTGCGCATCAGCAAGGTGCTGGCGGATCGCATCATATCGGGTGCGATCGAACCGGGAGCCCGGCTGCGGCAGGATCACATCGCCGAGGAATTCCAGACCAGCCATGTCCCGGTGCGCGAGGCCTTTCGGCGCCTGGAGGCGCAAGGGCTGGCGGCCAGTGAGCCCAGGCGGGGCGTACGCGTCGCCGCCTTCGACCTCGGCGAAGTCAGGGAAGTCGCCGAAATGCGCGCAGCCCTCGAAGTGCTGGCGCTGCGCCATGCCGCGCCGCATCTGACGGCTTCCATTCTCAATCTTGCCGAAGAAGCCACAAAGGCCGGCGACAAATCCCGCGATGTCCGCTCTTGGGAGGAGGCCAACCGCACCTTCCACCGGCTGATCCTGGCGCCCTGCGGCATGCCGCGGCTCATCGCCACCATCGACGATTTGCACGCCGCAAGCGCCCGCTTCCTGTTCGCCGCCTGGCGTTCGGAATGGGAAATCCGCACCGACCAGGACCATCGCGCGATCCTGAGCGCGCTGCGGCAGGGCAACACCGAATCGGCCGCGGCCACGCTTGGCCGGCACGTGCAGTGGATCGGCCAGAAACCGGTCAAGACCGCGTCGGGCAAGATGCGCGAAGCGTTTGCCATCGTCGGGTAGGGACGAAGGGACAGTCGTCGGATTCCGCGCGTAGCGATCCTTCACACCCCCCTCTGTCCTGCCGGACATCTCCCCCGCAAGGGGGGAGATCAACAGCTTTGCCGTTGCGTTAGTCCTGCAACGTCGGCATTGGCGAAAGCAGAGGCGACATCCGATCTCCCTACCTGCGGGGGAGATGGCCGGCAGGCCAGAGGGGGGTGCTGTCCCGCCAGCCTTCCAAATGTCCTTTATTCGGCACGCAAGCCCAAGCCTTTTTAGGGGCGAGGGTTGCCATTCCCGCGCAAATATGGATTCGATAATAGATCGAACAACAAAATTATCTATAATTCAAACCAGCCAGGGAGGCCGCCATGACCGACATCGCCTTTTCGCCCTCCAAGCCCTCCTTCAGCCCGTTGCGCCTGCAAACCCGCTCGTATGCCTGGCAAGCCGCGGCCATCGTCATCGGCACGCTGTCCATTGCGCTCGCCTCCTACATGGAAGTGCCGATGCTGCCGGTTCCAATGAACATGCAGACCTTTGCGGTGACGCTGGTGGGCGCGCTCTACGGCTGGCGGCTCGGCGCGATCACCATCGCCGCATGGCTCGTCGAGGGCGCTGTGGGTTTGCCGGTGCTGTCGGGCGGAGCTGCCGGCATCCAGCATTTTGCCGGGCCGACCGCCGGTTATCTCTTCGCCTTCCCGCTTGTCGGCGCGCTCGTCGGCTGGCTGGCCGAGCGCGGCTGGAACGGCAACCGCGTGCTGCTCGCCTTCGCCGGCATGGTCCTCGGCAACCTCGCCTGCCTGGTTCTCGGCACGGCCTGGCTCGCCCTCATGATCGGCCTCGAACAGGCCATCGCCTTCGGCTTCTTGCCCTTCCTCGTCGGCGGCCTGCTGAAATCGGCGCTCGGCGCCGCGACGCTCAAGCTGTTTTGGAGCAACAAGGCGGACCCGGCAGGAGCATGATCCCGAAAAGTGGAGTCCGGTTTTCGGAAGAGATCATGCTCAAACAAAGAGATGGAGCCCCATCCCGATACCATCGGGATGGAACAGGCTCCGCTGGTGCGTCCTGACCGATGACCGTCCGGCTGCGCTCCCACCATCTTCTTTGCCTGCTGACCTATATCGGCGAAGGGTACAGCGCAGCCTTCGTCGCCAACTATGACGTGATCGCGAAACGTCTGGGCCGGGGCGAGGATATTCTGATCGTCTCCGGCCCCGACGACATCTGCCAGCCGCTGCTCGGCGGGGCGGAGCCCCACTGCTTGCGCGAAAGCGCCGCCGGCCGGGACGAGCTGGCAGCACGCGATGTCGGCAAGCTGCTGACCCGGCCGATCCGGGCCGGCGTCCGCTTCAGCCTCGACGCGGCAACGCTTGCCGGCTTGCGCGCCGCCTTTGCAGCCGGCGTGACGCGTGAGGCCTGCCAGGGTTGCGAGTGGGCCGGCCTGTGCAGCACTGTCGCGGCAGGCGGATATCGCGATGTCAGGCTGTAGCTCCCAACCCCGATCTGCTATTGTCGGAACCGATAGTGTCTGCGTCGCCATGGTTTGTTAATCGGGTGACCCGATTGTGAATTCGGCCCGGATTGAAGCCTGACCCCAAAAAGGCCATGCTTTGTCAGGAAACATCGAGTCTATGGCTTCTCCGCGCCGACGCGGGATGGCGCTTGGCTGAAAGGGATACGATGCGGCAAGGACGTGCGCGCTGGCTCGCGGGGCTGGCAATTGTGGCAGGGATGGCGATTTCTCCGCTGCCTGCCTACGCCAAGGAATCGACCGACCCGGTCAAGATCACCTCCTTCTCGGGCGCCTATCTCGCTGCCCGCATCGCCGAAGGCGACAACGACCTCGACAATGCCATCGCTTATTACAAGCAGGCGCTCGCCTTCAATCCCGGCGACACCTCGCTGCAGCAAAGCCTGATGCTGTCGCTGATCGCGCAAGGCCGCTTCGAGGAATCGCTGGTCTATGCCGACAAGCTCAAGGCAGTTCCCGACGTCGAGCGCTTCTCGCGTCTGGCTCTGGCGGTCGATTCCTTCCACAAGAAGGATTTCACCAAGGCGCAGTACTGGCTCAAGCTGTCGCTCGAGTCCGATCTCGACCGGCTGATTTCCGGCGTCATGTCCGGCTGGGCACAAGAGGGCGCCGGCGACCCCACCGGGGCGATGGCCTCGATCGACAAACTGCAGGGGCCTGACTGGTTCGGCCTGTTCAAGTCCTTCCACCGCGCGCTGATCGCCGATGCCGCAGGCCTGTCGGACAAGGCCGACGCGCTTTATGACGCGACCCTGACCGACGTCACGGCCGGCGGTGCCGCGCCCGAGACATGGATGCGCAACGCCCAGGCCTACGCGTCTTTTCTGGCGCGCAAGGGCAACAAGAACAAGGCGCTCTACGTGCTCGACAAGGCCGAGGCGTTCGCGCCCGGCAAGCTCGACATCCAGGCGCTTCGCGACAGGATCAGCAAGGGCGACAAGATCGAGCCCTTCGTCGCCAATCCCTCCGAAGGCGCCGCTGAAATCCTGCTCGACCTCGCAATCGCGCTCAATCGCGGCGGCGGCGAGCCGTTCGTGCGCCTCTATCTGCAATATGCGCTCGCGCTCAAGCCCGACAGCGACGCCGCTTTGGTGCAGCTTGCCGCCGTCGCGGAGCAGTTGAAGGACGGTGAAGGCGCCATTGCTCTCTATAGCCGCATTCCAGCCTCTTCGCCGCTGAAGGAGCTTTCCGACCTGCAGCTCGGCCTCAACCTTGCCGATCTCAACCGTCACGACGAGGCGATCGCCCATCTCAAAGCATTCGTCGAAGCTCACCCCGATGACATGCGCGCCTATCTGGCGCTGGGCGGGGTCTATGCCTCGAAGGAGGATTTCCGCTCCGCCGCCACTCTCTACGACAAGGCGGTCGCGGTGCTGAAGACGCCGACCAATGCCAACTGGAACATCTACTATCAGCGCGGCATCGCCTATGAGCGACTGAAGGAATGGCCAAAAGCCGAACCGAACTTCCTCAAGGCGCTTGAGCTGTTCCCCGACCAGCCGCAGGTACTGAACTATCTCGGCTATTCCTGGGTCGACATGAACATGAACCTCAAGGAAGGCCTGGCGATGATCCAGAAGGCCGTCGACCTCAGGCCGAGCGACGGCTACATCGTCGATTCGCTGGGCTGGGCCTATTTCCGCATGGGCCGGTTCGACGACGCCGTGCGCGAAATGGAGCGCGCCGTGTCGCTCAAGCCGGAAGATCCGGTGCTCAACGACCATCTCGGCGATGCCTATTGGCGCGTCGGCCGCAAGCTCGAAGCCACTTTCCAGTGGAATCAGGCGCGCGACCTGAAGCCGGATCCCGATGTGCTTGCCATTTTGCAGCAGAAGCTGATGAAGGGCCTGCCGCCGATCGAATCCAACACGGCGCAGGAAACCCCGAAGGTCAAGCCGGCCACCCCGCCAGCGCCGAAGGGGTGATCGGGCCATACTTCTGATGAAACGGGGCTCGCTGAGCCCCGTTTTTTCGGCTTGGCGTCTTAGAGCAATTCCAGGAAAGTGTGCGCGGTTTTCCGTTCGGAATTGCGACAGAAACAAAGAGATAGAGACGCCCTATCGCGATCGTCATTCTATGGCGGAGCAAGGAGCGAAGCGACGCGGCGCAGACCCAGCGTTGGCGCTCATTCTAGAACAGCTTTCGGTAGACGACGAACCCCGAGAGATCGCCGATCTTGTCGTAGAGCTTCATCGCCGTGTGGTTGGTTTCGTGTGTCAGCCAGTAGACGCGGCTGGAGCCTGCGGTTTGCGCCCTGGTATAGACGTCTTCGATCAGTGCCCGGCCGACGCCCTTGCCGCGCGACGCCTCATTGGTGAAGAGATCCTGCAGATAGCAGTTCGGCGAAATCGCCGTCGTGGTGCGGTGGTAGAGATAGTGGACAAGGCCGAGAAGCTTGCCTTCGCTCTCGGCGACCAGCGCATGCATCGGCTCATAGGCATCGAAGAAGCGCGACCATGTCATTGCAGTGATGTCACCGGGCAAGGCGGTCTCGCCCGAGCGGCCGTAAAACGCATTGTAGCCGTCCCACAGCGGCAGCCATTGCTCGTAATCCTCTCGGGTGACGGGGCGTACGGTGAGCTGGCCTTGCATGGCTGAACCTTTGTCGTTGAAGCTGGGCGAGCAAACGGCCACCGGCACCGTCCGGCAATGGGCCAGTCCGAAGCAAAGCGTTCAACCTCTCATCAAGGCGGCGATAGGCGCTGCCTTGACGCTTGCCGGCCCGGCAACTAGGGAATGTCATCATTTCAGCGCTTTCCGAGGCCGCCGTGACGTCAGACAGTCCAGCCCATATGCACCCCAGCCGCTCGTTCCAGGGGCTGATCCTGACCCTGCACAATTACTGGGCCGCCTATGGCTGCGTCATCCTGCAGCCTTACGACATGGAAGTCGGCGCCGGCACCTTCCATCCGGCCACCACGCTGCGCGCGCTCGGGCCCAAGGGCTGGAACGCCGCCTACGTCCAGCCCTCGCGCCGGCCCAAGGACGGCCGCTACGGCGAAAACCCCAACCGGCTGCAGCATTATTACCAGTACCAGGTGATCCTGAAGCCCAACCCGCCGAACCTGCAGGAACTCTATCTCGGCTCGCTCAAGGCGATCGGCGTCGATCCGTTGCTGCACGACATTCGCTTCGTCGAGGACGACTGGGCAAGCCCGACGCTTGGCGCCTGGGGGCTCGGCTGGGAGTGCTGGTGCGACGGCATGGAAGTGTCGCAGTTCACCTATTTCCAGCAGGTCTGCGGCATCGAATGCGCGCCGGTGGCGGGAGAACTGACTTACGGCCTGGAGCGGCTGGCCATGTATGTGCAGGGCGTCGACAATGTCTACGACCTCAACTTCAATGGCCGAGAAGGCGCCGAAAAAGTCACCTATGGCGATGTCTTCCTGCAGGCCGAGCAGGAATATTCCAGGCACAATTTCGAATATGCCAACACCGCCATGCTGCTCAGGCATTTCGAGGACGCCGAAGCCGAATGCAAGGCGCTGCTCGCGGCCGGCGCCCCGGCTTCGAACGACAATCTGCCGATGCACCGCATGGTCTTCCCGGCCTATGACCAGTGCATCAAGGCCAGCCACGTCTTCAACCTGCTCGACGCGCGCGGCGTGATTTCGGTGACCGAGCGGCAGAGCTACATCCTGCGGGTGCGCAATCTGGCGAAAGCCTGCGGCGAGGCATTTTTGCAGACCCAGGCCGGCGGGCTCGCCGCCTGAGGCTCACTTCATCATTTCGGGGGAAATGTTGATTGGCGCCGAGAACTGGCCAGACGATCCCGCCATGGTCCGCATAGCCTGCCGCACACCCGGCATCGAGAAGGCGCCATGCACCTGCGCGGCGAGACAGGCGCTGAGCGCGATGATCTGGAGAAGTCTCGATGCCGTTTTCATGGTCGTTCAGCCAATAAGTTCCCTGCCTGAGCGTTCGTCGCTTCAGCGCTGCGTTTGGTTCATGGAAATCTTTGATCAAAGGACGGGCGGGCTGGTTGCGGCCCGACAGGGGCGGTCAAAATTTCTGGAAACAGCGGTCAGCCGAGTTGCTATGCCCTCTTACCTCCCCCTAGATGGGGGAGGTCGCCGCGAAGCGGCGGGNGACAGCGCGACGTTCCATGCCAAAACTCGATCGATTCAAGCTGCAGTCTGCGCAAAGGCTTCGCGCGGCGATGACCGACGAGGAACGCATCCTGTGGCGGCATCTGTGGCGCATTCCAGTAGAAGGCACTCATTTTCGCAGGCAGGCGTCGGTAGGCGTTTACTTCCCTGATTTCATCTCCCACCGGCTGAAGCTGATCATTGAGGTGGACGGTGCCCATCACAGCTTCGATGACCAGCAGCACCATGACGAGCGTCGAACGAAATGGTTCGAGAGCCAAGGCTACCGCGTCATTCGCTTCTGGAACCATGAAATCAAAAACGAACTGGATTCCGTGCTCGATACGATCTATGCGGCGGTGGAAGAACGAAAATCACACCTGCGTTTGCGCGATGGTGCCGAAGGTATCGGCGGCTGAGAGGTCGCCACCCCACCCCGGCGCTGCGCGCCGACCCTCCCCATCGAGGGGAGGGTGGGAGCCTGACCATGCCTGATCTGCTTCTAGAACTCCGCTCGGAAGAGATCCCCGCCCAGCCGCGCGTCCGCAGCGCCGGAGGGGCGAGGACGCGCAATCAGGAAGAAGGCATGCGGGTGGAGAAACTCTGATGCCTGATCTTTTGCTAGAACTTCGCTCCGAGGAAATCCCCGCCCGGCCGCGCAACCGCAGCGCCGGAGGCGCGAGGACGCGCAATCAGGGAGAAGGCATGCGGGTGGAGAAACTCTGATGCCGGATTTGTTGCTGGAACTCCGCTCCGAGGAAATTCCCGCCCGCATGCAGCGCAAGGCGGCGGGCGATCTCAGGAAGATGCTGACCGACGGTCTGGTCGAGGCGGGTCTGACCTATGACGCCGCGCGCGAATACTGGACGCCGCGGCGCCTGGCGCTCGATGTCAGGGGCCTGACCGCACGCTCGAAGGATATCCACGAGGAGATCAAGGGGCCGTCGACGACGGCGCCGGAACAGGCGGTGCAGGGTTTTCTGCGCAAGGCAGGCCTTGCCTCGGTTGCCGAGGCGCATGTCCATTCCGATCCGAAGAAGGGAGATTTCTACGTCGCCCATATTTCGAAGCCGGGCAGGGCGGCGGAAGAAATCGTCGCCGAACTGGTGCCGGCCATCATCCGCAGCTTCCCGTGGCCGACATCGATGCGCTGGGGGCCGGCTTCAGCCAAGCCCGGTTCGCTGCGCTGGGTGCGGCCGCTGCAGACGATCCTGTGCACCTTCGGCCCGGAGACCGAGGAGCCGGTGGTGGTCGATTTCGAGATCGATGGCATCCGCTCGGGCAATATCACCTACGGCCATCGTTTCATGGCGCCGGGTGAAATCACCGTGCGCCGCTTCGACGATTACGTGACCAAGCTCGAAGCAGCCAAGGTCGTGCTCGATGGCGACCGCCGCAAGGAGATCATCCTTGCCGACGCCCGCAACCTCGCCTTCGCCAACGGGCTCGACCTGGTTGAGGACGAAGGGTTGTTGGAAGAAGTGTCGGGCCTGGTCGAATGGCCGGTGGTGCTGATGGGCGAATTCGAGCAGGCCTTTCTTGCCATTCCGCCCGAGGTGGTGCGGCTGACCATTCGCGCCAATCAGAAATGCTTTGTCACCCGTCCGCAAGGCGACGGCGAAAACCTTTCCAACCGGTTCATCCTCACCGCCAACATCGAGGCGAAGGATGGCGGCAAGGAGATCGCGCACGGCAACGGCAAGGTGGTGCGCGCGCGCCTGTCGGATGCGCTGTACTTCTGGCGGACCGACCAGGGCGATCTGCCCGATCTCGAGCAGCTTGAAGCATCGGCGGAAAAGTTCGGGCTCGATCTGAAAAAGCCGCTCGACCAACGCATGGCCCGCCTCGACCATCTCGGGGTGACTTTCCACGCCAAGCTCGGCACGCAAGGCGAGCGGGTAGAGCGCATCAAGCGGCTGGCGGAGGAACTGGCGCCAACAGTGGCGCAGTCGATCTCCCCCCTTGAGGGGGAGATGGCCGGCAGGCCAGAGGGGGGCGCTGTCCCGCCGACCTCTCATCGACGCTCAACCCCGCGACTCGGCCTGTTTCGATCGGTCATGGAAAGGTTTGCGTTCCTTCGCGCCCCCCTCTGCCCTTCCGGACATCTCCCCCACGAGGGGGGAGATCAGCAGCTTCAAATTCCCCGCCTTCACCCTAAGCTGAATTGACCCCTCACCCCCGACATGCCAAAGGCCGCAAAGCCTTTCATCTGGAGAAGCCCTGATGACCGATCGCGTCGAGATCGCCGGATTGCGGATTGCCCGCGAACTGCATGACTTTGTCGGCGAAGCGCTGCCGGGTACCGGCATTGCCGCCGACGTCTTCTGGAACGGCTTTTCGGCCATCGTCCATGATCTCGCGCCGAAGAACCGGGCGTTGTTGGCCAAACGCGACGCCATGCAGGAACAGATCGACGCCTGGCACCGCGCCAATGGCGCGCCCATCGATATGGAGGGCTACAAAAGCTTCTTGCGTGAGATCGGCTATCTCGTGCCCGAAGGGCCGGCCTTTTCCGTGTCGACCGACAATGTCGACCCCGAGATCGCCACCGTTGCCGGGCCGCAGCTGGTGGTGCCGGTGATGAATGCGCGTTATGCGATCAACGCCGCCAATGCCCGCTGGGGCTCGCTCTACGATGCGCTCTACGGCACCGACGCTATTGCCGAGACCGGTGGCGCCGAGAAGGGCAAAAGCTTCAACCCCGTGCGCGGCGCCAAGGTGGTTGCCTGGGCGAAGAGTTTTCTGGACGAGTCCGTGCCGCTCACCTCGGGCAAATGGGCCGGCGTGAACGGGCTGACGGTTTCGGGTGGCACCTTGCGGCTCGGCGCCGGCGCCAGCGGCACGACGCTGGCCAACCCGAAACAATTTGCCGGCTATCGCGGTGACGGCGCCAACCCGGAAGCCATCCTGCTGGTCCAGAACGGCCTGCACATCGAGATCCTCATCGACCGCACCAACCAGATCGGCCGCACCGACCCGGCCGGCATTGCCGACGTGATCCTGGAATCGGCGCTGACCACCATCCAGGACTGCGAGGATTCGGTCGCGGCGGTGGATGCCGAGGACAAGGTCATCGTCTACCGCAACTGGCTCGGCCTGATGAAGGGCGATCTGGCGGAGGAAATCAGCAAGGGCGGCAAAACCTTCACGCGCAAGCTCAATCCGGACCGCGCCTGGACCGCGCCCAGTGGTGGCGCGCTGAGCTTGCCTGGCCGCTCGCTGATGCTGGTGCGAAACGTCGGTCACCTCATGACCAATCCGGCCATCCTCGACCGCGATGGCAACGAGGTGCCGGAAGGCATCTTGGATGCGGCGATGACGGCGCTGATCGCGCTGCACGATGTCGGCGCCAACGGGCGTCGGATGAATTCCCGCGCGGGCTCGATGTATGTGGTGAAGCCGAAGATGCATGGGCCGGAGGAAGTCGCCTTCGCAGTCGAGATTTTCGACCGCGTCGAAGCGCTGCTCGGTATGGCGGCAAACACCATCAAGATGGGCATCATGGACGAGGAGCGGCGCACCACCGTCAACCTCAAGGAGGCGATCCGCGCCGCCAAGGAACGCGTCGTGTTCATCAACACCGGCTTCCTCGACCGCACCGGCGACGAGATCCACACCTCGATGGAAGCCGGGCCGATGATCCGCAAGGGCGACATGAAGCAGGCCGCCTGGATCTCCGCCTATGAGGCGTGGAATGTCGACATCGGGCTCGAATGCGGGCTCGCCGGTCATGCCCAGATCGGCAAGGGCATGTGGGCAATGCCGGATCTGATGGCGGCGATGCTGGAACAGAAGATCGCCCATCCCAAGGCCGGCGCCAACACCGCCTGGGTGCCGTCGCCGACAGCGGCGACGCTCCACGCCACGCACTATCACAAGGTCGATGTCCATGCCGTCCAGGCGGCGCTCAAGAGCCGGCCGAAGGCGAAGCTCGATGATATATTGTCGGTGCCGGTGGCGGTGCGGCCGAACTGGACCCCCGACGAGATCCAGCGCGAGCTCGACAACAATGCGCAAGGCATTCTCGGCTATGTCGTGCGCTGGATCGACCAGGGCGTCGGCTGCTCGAAAGTGCCCGACATCAACGATGTCGGCCTGATGGAAGACCGCGCCACGCTGCGCATCTCCTCGCAGCACATCGCCAACTGGCTGCACCACAAGGTTTGCTCCGAAATTCAGGTGATGGATTCGCTGCGGCGCATGGCAGCGATCGTCGACCTCCAAAATGTCGGCGACCCGCTCTACCGCCCGATGGCCACCGACTTCGACGCTTCAATCGCCTTCCAGGCCGCCTGCGATCTGGTGTTCAAGGGCCGCGAGCTGCCGAATGGCTATACGGAACCGGTGCTGCACGCACGGCGGCTGGAGCTGAAGGCGAGGAGTTGAGCGCCGGTAGTGTGCTGAGAGTTCTGCAAATTCGCTGAGAGAGGGCGGTCATGGCAGGCTGGTGATGTTCAACGTCACCGATTCCCTGGAAGGAACGCCACCATGACCAAGACAGAAGGTAAATCGACCAGCGCTGCCGTCAAAGACATTCTGCTTTCGAACCCGGAGGGGCTGCACGAAGTGATCCGTGCGGTAATGCAGGAGGTTCTCGAGGCCGAGATGGAGGAGGCGCTGGGTGCTTCGAAGGGCGAACGCACGCCTGAGCGCCTTGGGTATCGCTCGGGTTACTACGGCCGCACCCTGGTCACCCGGGTGGGCAAGCTTGAGCTGCGGGTTCCACAGGACCGGGCGGGTCACTTCTCCACCGAGCTGTTCGAGCGCTACCAGCGTTC
>NZ_AYWB01000007.1:5000-311155 GCF_000503035.1 Mesorhizobium sp. LSHC412B00
CCGAATACCCCAGGGGGTAGAGCACTGGATGGGCTAGGGGTCCTCACCGGATTACCAAACCTAACCAAACTCCGAATACCTGGGAGTACTAGTCGGCAGACACACGGCGGGTGCTAACGTCCGTCGTGAAAAGGGAAACAACCCTGACCTACAGCTAAGGTCCCCAAGTTATGGCTAAGTGGGAAAGGATGTGAGGATCCCAAAACAACCAGGATGTTGGCTTAGAAGCAGCCATCATTTAAAGAAAGCGTAACAGCTCACTGGTCTAAATAAGGGTCTTTGCGCCGAAAATGTAACGGGGCTAAAGCCATACACCGAAGCTTAGGGTTTGGTCCGCAAGGGCCAAGCGGTAGCGGAGCGTTCTGTAAGCTGACGAAGCCATACCCGTGAGGGGTGGTGGAGGTATCAGAAGTGCGAATGCTGACATGAGTAACGTAAGGGGAGTGAGAGACTCCCCCGCCGAAAGACCAAGGGTTCCTGCTTAAAGCTAATCTGAGCAGGGTTAGCCGGCCCCTAAGACGAGGCGGAAACGCGTAGTCGATGGGAACCACGTTAATATTCGTGGGCTTGGAGGTAGTGACGGATCGCACAAGTTGTCCAATCTTATCGGATTGAACGGGCAGCGGAGCGGTTCCAGGAAATAGCTCCTCCTTATAAACCGTACCCGAAACCGACACTGGTGGTCAGGTAGAGTATACCAAGGCGCTTGAGAGAACTATGCTGAAGGAACTCGGCAAATTGCACGCGTAACTTCGGAAGAAGCGTGACCCTTTTCTACGCAAGTAGAGGAGGGTGGCACAGACCAGGGGGTAGCGACTGTTTATCAAAAACACAGGGCTCTGCGAAGTCGCAAGACGACGTATAGGGTCTGACGCCTGCCCGGTGCTGGAAGGTTAAGAGGAGGGGTGCAAGCTCTGAATCGAAGCCCCAGTAAACGGCGGCCGTAACTATAACGGTCCTAAGGTAGCGAAATTCCTTGTCGGGTAAGTTCCGACCTGCACGAATGGCGTAACGACTTCCCCGCTGTCTCCAGCATAGACTCAGTGAAATTGAATTCCCCGTGAAGATGCGGGGTTCCTGCGGTTAGACGGAAAGACCCCGTGCACCTTTACTATAGCTTTACATTGGCATTCGTAGTGGCATGTGTAGGATAGGTGGTAGGCTTTGAAACCTGGGCGCCAGCTCAGGTGGAGCCACCCTTGAAATACCACCCTTATTACTATGGATGTCTAACCGCGGCCCGTTATCCGGGTCCGGGACAATGTATGGTGGGTAGTTTGACTGGGGCGGTCGCCTCCTAAAGAGTAACGGAGGCGCGCGATGGTGGGCTCAGAACGGTCGGAAATCGTTCGCTGAGTGCAATGGCATAAGCCTGCCTGACTGCGAGACTGACAAGTCGAGCAGAGACGAAAGTCGGTCATAGTGATCCGGTGGTCCCGCGTGGAAGGGCCATCGCTCAACGGATAAAAGGTACGCCGGGGATAACAGGCTGATGACCCCCAAGAGTCCATATCGACGGGGTTGTTTGGCACCTCGATGTCGACTCATCGCATCCTGGGGCTGGAGCAGGTCCCAAGGGTATGGCTGTTCGCCATTTAAAGCGGTACGTGAGTTGGGTTCAGAACGTCGTGAGACAGTTCGGTCCCTATCTGCCGTGGGTGTAGGAATATTGAAAGGATCTGTCCCTAGTACGAGAGGACCGGGATGGACGGATCTCTGGTGGACCTGTTGTGGCGCCAGCCGCATAGCAGGGTAGCTATATCCGGACGGGATAACCGCTGAAGGCATCTAAGCGGGAAACCCACCTTAAAACGAGTATTCCCTGAGAACCGTGGAAGACGACCACGTTGATAGGCCGGGTGTGGAAGAGCGGCAACGCTTGAAGCTTACCGGTACTAATAGTTCGATCGGCTTGATCGTTCTCATTCCTTATGCTCATCGTGAACACGATGATCTGACCAGCGCTCACGCATGAGCGGCCCTTACAGGGCCTATGCTCCGCGAGGGCGCCGGAAAACCGGCGACGCGCAGTCGCGCTTGCGGGCTTACGCCCGTAAGCAAAACACAAACGTCGCCTTGGCACGAAAAAAACAGCTTCTCGATATAACGTGCGTTTTGCCGACCTGGTGGTTATGGCGGAGCGGCTGCACCCGATCCCATTCCGAACTCGGCCGTGAAACGCTCCAGCGCTGATGGTACTTCGTCTCAAGACGCGGGAGAGTAGGTCGCTGCCAGGTCTGCAAAACGCACGTTGAACTCTCATCCGCAAACCGGATGAAACTGAAATCTTCTCTCTACGAAAAGGCCCGCCAAGGGATCACGGGCCGCGCAAGCGGCCCTTTCATTTGGTCAGCCATATACCTATCTGTAAGCCATCCTGTTCATAGGCCCAGGCTTACGTCCAGATAAGCAAGCAAACGCTTGCTTCAGATCCGGAGCAGGCAAGAGCTTGCCCTGGAGAGTCCGGAGCAAGCAAGAGCTTGCCCTGGAGAGTCCGGAGCAAGCAAGAGCTTGCCCTGGAGAGTCCGGAGCAAGCAAGAGCTTGCCCTGGAGGTGACGCGGGGTGGAGCAGCCCGGTAGCTCGTCAGGCTCATAACCTGAAGGTCACAGGTTCAAATCCTGTCCCCGCAACCAACATCAAAAACAGCCCGCTTCACGCGGGCTTTTTGCGTTCGGACCGTGATCGATGGCCGCGACCGGATATTCAACGATCGAGGAGGGCAGCAAGGCTGGCGTACTCGACTTTATTGACAGGTCCGCGAACCGGGGGGTGATGCCGCCTCGGCGCATTTCGGCGAGAGCTACACGTCGAGCATTGGGAGTTCGCCAGCCCGTCATGGCAAGCGATCTGCACGACAACAGCATGATTCGAGCGGCGGAGAGATCGTCGTACGAAGGCGCGAACCGTTGATTTAAACAACCCGCGCCTTGCCGAAGCTTTTCGTCGCGGGCCGCGTCAGCCAGCTCGCCGCAATGACGCCTGGAAGACCAGCGAGGTCCAGCTGTTGCTCGAGGCGAGATGGCAATAGAGCAGCGCAAGCGCGCCGGATTTCCTGAGATCGAGAAACGCCTCGTCGCTCAATTTGTTGAAGGCCGGCTCGTCGATCACCTGAAAGTCGGTGAGGTTGAGGGTCTCGCCGCCCTCCAGCGTCACCTTGCTCTGCCGCGGCGCGAACAGGCCGTGCGCGTCGATCTTGTCGATCATGGCGCGAGTCGCATTGAAGTCGGTCTGGAACTGGCTGCAGAAGGCGAGCGCCTGCTTCGAGGCCTCGGCCGGCTCGTTGCCGTCGAAGAAGGGCGCGATCTCGTCGCTGTCCTTGGACGAAGGCATCTGCTCGACGACGCGTTCGCTGGCACGGTCGATGCACAACGTCAGGCGGCCGGTCGTTTTCGATTCATCGGCGAGGATGAAGGGGTAACGGCGGACATAGGCGGGAATGTAATGCGGCTCCGCCCATTTGCCGTCGGCGCCTACGAACAGGTTCTGGTCCTGGCGCAGACCGGTGATGATGACAGGCGCCTTGGCGTCGCCAATGAAAACGATCGGATAGGAGCGCATCGCCGCCGGCATTTCCGATGCGACGACGGGGATGGCGTACGCGGTGCGGGCAAAGGAGAAATCGGCCCGCGCCGTAAGGCCGAGTGAGCCGTGCCGCAGCGGATTGAGCGCCTCGGGTTTTTTGTAGAACAGCGGCAGCGTGTTGGTCGCGGTGCTTCCGGCCGGGGCCGTGTCTGTTTTCGCGTCAGTCATCCCTAGTGTTCTCCTCTTATACCATTCCGGTTTAGGCCAGTGGCTGCCGGTGCGCAACGCGTTGACGGCTGCTTCACCCTACGTGGCCAAGATAAATCTATCTGTTTGTTTGATCGTGCTCTTTTGTACTTCTGGAGATCGAGCTCTATAGACAGCACGCCATGAAGCGGCGAGATTGGCTGACGGGATAGACATCTCAAGAGAGCCGTCTGAAAGACAGACGAACCAGGGCAGGCGCATGGCATCGCTTTCGGATTTCGAGCAGGGGCAGAGCTTTTCCGTCGAAGCCGGCGGTCAGACGCTCACGATGGAACTGAGCGCGGTGCAGCCCATTGCCAACAGCCCGCGCGACGGCGGTGGCTTCACGCTGCTGTTCAGGGGGCCGCGCGACGCGGCGCTGCCGCAGGCTATCTATCGGTTCAACGGCAAAAGCGGCGCCCATGAGATCTTCATCGTGCCGATCGCTGCCGATGAGGCAGGGCGGCTTTACGAGGCGGTATTCAACTGATTTTTTCGACCGGATCGGCCACGGGGACGCTCCGGCCATCAGGGCGATTTGGCAGCGCGGCGGCTCGACATATGATCGACTATATCGAGATTGCGGACGTATTTGACGGAGCGGCGTGTAGCGCACTGTGCGCGGAAATTCGGGCGGCCTTGGGCCGTCCGGCCGGCCTGCTGGGGCGTGCCGACCAGAAGATGGCATGGCCGGAGATCCGAAAGACCGTGCGCGCCGATGTTTCGCAGGCCACTGAAGAGCGAGTGAGTGCCCTGTTGGCGCAGCAGAAGGCGGCTCTGGAGCGGCATTTCGGGCTGCTGCTCGGCCAGGTCGAGAAACCTCAGTTCCTTCACTATCGGCAAGGCGATTTCTTTGTGCCGCACCAGGATGGCAACACGCCGCTCATTCACGACGAGTCGCGGTTCCGAAAGATCTCGGTGGTGATCTTTCTCAACCGTCAATCGGACAACCCTTCGCCAGAAAGCTATGCAGGCGGCTCGCTGGTCCTGCATGGGCCTTACAGCGGCCCGGACCTGCGCATTGCCATGCCGGCATTGCCGGGCTCTCTCGTCGCCTTTCGCTCGGAAACGACGCATGAAGTCACCCCGGTCACGTGCAACGAACGTTTCACCATCGTCTCCTGGTATCGCGGCACGTGACGACCGGCACGGCCCTTACGGCGAACGGATCATCAGGTCGTAGACGCCCTTGTCCTCGGCAACGGTGAAGCCGAGGCGCTTGTAGAGCCGCCGCGCTGGATTGTTCTTCTCGACATGGATCGAGACCGACTTGCCGACGGCGGCGGCCTCATCGATGAGATCGGCGAGCAACGCACCGCCAGACCCCTTGCCGCGATGCGCCGGCAGGAAGGCGATATCTATGATGCAATGCTCGCTCGCCGAGCGCTCGATATACAGGCGACCGATATCTTGCCTTGCCTGCTCGATCACCAGCCAGTCGGCGTTGGGATAGTATTTCTGGTAATGCGCGTGCTGCGCTTGAAACTGCATGTCGAGGAACGCCGTTTTCTGCGCGTCGCTCCACGGCGTGACGGCAAGTTCTTCGGTGCGGGTCGAGGCGTAGAGCGCCGACAGGAACGGCAGATCGGTGTCCGCCATCGGGCGGAACGTCAGATCAATCCGCGCCGCGCGCACCCAGCAAAATATAACAGGCCCGTTGTCCACAATCGGAAGCTGGATCATGGAGTGGCGCTTACGGACGCGCCGGATAAACGCCTTGCATAGCAATGATGAACGTCATCGCCAGATAGGGAGGCAGGTTGTTGTGAGGCAACGTACTGCCCGTCATGCTCAGTGCCTGGGGGTCCATCTGGACCAGATTTTGCGAAGTGTTGTTCTGATACAGCGTTCCGCCCCCCGATTTCCCCAGAACAACCGCATCGGTAAGAGTTCCCTGGGCGCCACTCTCGGTGGATATCGCGACAAAATGATTATGTTGCGGCATTTCCGTTTGCAGAAGGGTGATGGACGTTTCGCCACCCGTCTCGCCGAGAAACCGCTCCGACAAGCCATTGCCCTGTCCTTGCCCCATGGGCGCGGAGCCAGCCATATTCGGCAACGCGAAGGTCGACTTGCCGTCGCCGCCGTAAACTGTGCCCAGCAGCGAAAACAGCGCCGTATTCTGCGAGATTGGCAGGAGCTGGCCATCGCAGGTCGCCCACCCCGTCGGGGCGAAATCTCCGGCAAAAATTCGAATTTCGGCGACGAACGGATTGGTCATGGCAAGTCTCTAGCTTTGCTGGGGGAAGATGCCAAATAGCGAGATGATGAAACTGACGGCGAGGAACGGCACCATATTGTCGTGAGGCTGGCTGCCGCCGGCCGGCGAAATGGCTCCGGCGGCCATGTTGCCATCAGGTGCGATACCCACATAGGGCGTCAGCAGGCTCGATGTCGCCAGGACACCGCCGGACGGACCCGGATTCTTGGCGATATTCGACGAACCGGTCCAGGTATGGGAATGGTTCGGCATTTGTTGGGTTGAAACAGTGACGGATTCGACCCCGCCCAGTTCTCCGATGATATAGGTCTGGCTGACCAGCGGGCCCTTGCCAGCATGGACGGGGATGCGGGATGCGAGGTTGGGCAGGGCGAATGTTTCCTCCCCGTCGCCGCCATAGGTCGTACCGATCAGATTGAACAAGGTTTCGTTCTCGGAGATCGGCATCAACTGGCCTTGGCAGAACGCCCAGCCATTCGGAGGGAAATTGCCACCGAACATCCTGATCTCGCCGACAAAAGGTTGGCTCATCGAAGCGTCCTCTTAATTTCGCGACGGGAATATGCCTTGCAGGGCAATGATGAAATTCAAGACGAGATAGGGCGATCTGTTCTCATGCGGCTGGCCGCCACCGACGAAAGTGATGTTTTCCTTCGCCATAGCCACCGCGCTGCCAGGCGGCTGATAGATCGGGCTGGCGTTCGCCCCCAACAGCGCGCCGGATGGATTGTTGACGTTGCCGGCAGTGTTCGATGCGTTGACGAAATGGTTGTGTGTCGGCATTTCGCCGAGCGTGAGCGTGTGAAACTCTTCGCCGCCCTGGCCGCCGACAATTGCACCAATAGGGCCGCCCGTATGAACCGGCGCACGTCCCCTCATATCCGGAAGGGCAAAATTTGTCTGGCCGTTGCCGCCGTACCTGGTGCCAAGAAGTGAGAACAATGGCTGGTTCTGGTTAAGCGGCAACAACTGGCCGTTACAAAATGCCCAGCCGCGCGGTGCATAGTTCCAGGAAATGATCTTGACTTCACCTAAATAAGGCTCACTCATCCCCGTTCCCTCCGTTGGCCGCTTACTGTCTGAATTCTTGTATTATGCCTAAGTAAGACAACAAGTCGATATCAAATTCATAAAATATATTTCCTAGGACGAAATCCAAGGTTGCTGACTACGGTGTCGCGGCAGGCAGCAGTGGCAGCGGCTGGTTGAAGAACGTCCGGGTGTCCGTCAGTGCCGTTGCCCCGCCATTGACGGTTTCGATACCGGCCTCGCTCGCCTGCGGTACGTTGATCGTGCCGTCGGCGCCGCCGAGGCCGTCCGCGAGGAAGCGGATGGCATTGGCGTTGTTGACGTTGGTGATGGTGTTGGCATGAACGTCGGCATTGATGATAGCGCCGGCAAATGTGGCGGTGACCGTGATGCCGCGGCTGTCGGCATTGTCGCGAATGGTGTTGTTGGTGACCGTCGCGTGCACGGTGCCCGGCTGCACGAGCTGCGTGATCGAGACGCTGTCGCCACCGCTTATGCCGTTGACGCCGATGCTCTGGATAATGTTGTTGTCGATCAGCACCTTGGCGACGCCGAGGCTTTCATGCCCAACCCTGATGCCGTTGCCGGTTCGCGATCCCGAGGTTGCTACGCCTTGCGTACCGATGACGTTGTTGGCGATTGTGCCGTCAAGCGTCCGTGCGAGGTCGCCGCTGCTGAACACGTTGATGGCCGTCGAGTCGCTGTTGGTGACGGTGTTGTTCCGGACGGTGAAATTCAGATTGCCGCCCGTGCCGGCGCCGGAATTGCTGCTCTGGGTAAGGTTGATGCCGTTGTTCAGATTGTTGAATAGATTTCCCGTGGTCTCGCCGATGTGAGCGTTGACGGTGCCGTCATTGGCAATGACGAACAGACCGGTTCCAGGGATGACTCCCGGTCCGGGATAGGCGTTGTTGCCGGTGAAGGTTGCGCCGTCGACGGTCAGCGTCATCGTCGGCGCGCCGGCGACACCGGCGCCGTCCGCCTCGAAGATGAAGTCGCTGCCGGCATTGTTCGAGGCGCCGTTGTTCGAGAACGTGCCGCCGCTCACCACCAGGTTCGCCAACGTGCCGCCGGAATTGATGACCTGCACGTTATGGGTGAATGAGTTGGAGACCGTGAGGTTGGTGAACGTGGTGACGTGCGAGGCGTTGCCG
Organism: Mesorhizobium sp. LSHC412B00; assembly: GCF_000503035.1. Lineage (NCBI taxonomy): Bacteria > Pseudomonadati > Pseudomonadota > Alphaproteobacteria > Hyphomicrobiales > Phyllobacteriaceae > Mesorhizobium > Mesorhizobium sp. LSHC412B00. The sequence continues at coordinate 13,174 of NZ_AYWB01000007.1, forward strand.
GTAAGTTCGTTGAACAGGATTCCGGACTCGGTGTTGGCATCGGCATTGCTGTTCAGGGTCAGACCGTTGAGCACCACACCGTTGACGCGCAGGCCCTTTATGCCGTTGCCCGCATTGTCGCTGATAATCATGTTGCTCAGGCTGACATCCTGAGTGTCGGTCAGGCTGACGCCATCGCCGGTCGAGTTCTGGATCGTGCCGCCGCTGCCCCCCGTCGCGCCGGTGCCGGTCACCACCAGATTGCCGCTGGTGCCGGTGTTGTTGAGCACGATGCCGTTGGCTGCACCATTGGACGCAATGCTCCTGAACGTCACGTCGCCGGCGCCGATCGTCGTGTTGGCGACATTAAGGGCCGTGCCCGTGCCGGACACGATGGTGTTGCCGGTGCCCTGCACCGTCATCGTGCCGCCGGTGGTGGCTGCCGGACCGGGGCCGGTGGCGCTGAAACCGGCGCCGCTGGTCGTGGCGATGACCAGCCCGCCATTGGTGAAGTTGATCGTCGCGCCGGCATTGTCGCTCAGGCTGACGCCAGCCGCCGTGGTCGAGGTGATCGATTTCGACGCGCCGGAGAAGGTGATGATGCCGGCGACATTGTCGTCCAGCAGGATGCCGATCTGGCCCGCCGCATTATGCGTGATGTTGCCCGACAGGCTGATGTTGCCGGCGGTCAGGGCGCGATCCTGGATGTTGACCGCCTGGCCGGTGCTGCCGCTGGTGATCGCGCCGGCATAGGTGAAGGCCGCCGTGCCGCCGCTGTTGGCGGTGCCTAGGCCATCGCCGATACGGATCACGGCGCTTGTTCCGCCCACCAGCGCGCCGGTGCCGAGGTCGATCGCTCCCGAACCGGTGACGGTATCGAGGATGACGGCGCTGGTGCCGCCGGCGCCTTTGTTCGTGGAAGCGAAGGTCACGCCGCCCGCCGCGATGGCAACGCTGTCAAGGTTGACCGCGACGCCGCTGCCGGTCGAAATCGTGTTGCCCGAGCCGATAACGGTCACGGTGCCAGTACCGTTGCTCGTGGCGTTGAAGCCGGTGCCGGAGGTGGTGGTGATGGCTAGGCCGCCGCCGGTGAAGTTGACCGCGGTGTTGGTGTTCGCCGTCAGGTCGACGGCATTGTTGGCTCCGGTGGTCAGTATCTTGCTGGCGCCGGAGAAGTTGATCGTGCCGCCGGTGTTGGCGTTGACGAGGATCCCGTTGGCCACGCCGCCGGTGGCGCTGAGAGTGCCCGACAATGTCGTGGTGCCGGCGGTGCGGGTGGAGATGCTGACGACGTTTCCGGCCGTGGTCTTGGTGACCGAGCCGGCATAGCTGACATTGGCCGAGCCGCCGGTGACCAGGAAGGCCGCGCCGGTCGCGCCGCCGAGCGCACCGGAGCCGAGGCTGACAGTGCCGGCGCCGGTGACATTGGTCAGCGACACGTTGTTGGTGCCGCCGGTCGAATTGGTCGAGGTGAAATTGATGCCGGTGGTGGTGGCGATGCCGTTGAGGTTGACCGCCTGCGCGGAAGTGGAGCTCACCGTGCCGGTCGTCACATTGACCGTGCCGCCATTGATGGCGCTGAATCCGGTGGTGCCGNGACGTGTGCTCTTCCGATCTGCCGAGATCGACCGTACCGGTGAAGCTCACCGTATTGGCCGCCGTCGCGCCGGAAATACTAATGCCGCTCGCAGCGCCGTTGGCGATCACCGAGCCGGCGAAGGTGAAGCTGCCGCCAGCGCGGGTCGAGATCGTGGCCGCCGCGCCCGACGTGCTGATGATGGAGCTGGCGCCGTCGAAGCTGATCACCGCGTTGCCGCTGGTCACCGAAAGGCCGCTGCCGCCCGATATATCGACATTGGTACCGGCAATCGTGCCGCCAGCGCCCGACGCGCCGCCGAAGGCGATGCCGGTTCCGCTCGCCGCCGTGGTGATGTTGACGTTGGTCAGCGTCGTCGTGCCGGTGGTGTTGTCGAGTTTGAAAGCAATGCCGGTGGCGCCGGTGCTGGTGACGTTGGTGATGGTGGTGTTGGACGCGTTCAGCCACACATCGCTGGCGTTGCCGGAGAAAGTAACGTTGTTGATCGTCGTGCTGTTCGACGGGGTAATCTCGATACCCTGCGTGGCGAAATTGCTGATGGTCATGTTGCTGATGACGGTATTCGCAGCACCCGCGCCATTGTCCTTGACGCCACGCGCGGCACCCGCCGGACTGCCATTCAGGATGAAGCTGTCGATGATGTTGCCGCTGGCGCCGAGCGTGATGACATTGTTGCCGGCGCTCGTCGTCAGCGTCGCGGCGCCATTGGGCGTCTGGTCGATGATCGAGATGCTGTTGCTGGCGAGCTGGATGGTGGAGGGCACCGTCAGCGCCAGATTGATGTTGCCGTTGCCGAAGCCGCGCACCTGCTCGCCGGTGGCGAGAGCCAGCGTGTCGTTGCCATTGCTGCCTGCCGCGGTGATGGTGCCGCCATCGTTGACGAGAACCAGGATGTCCGTCGCCACGGCTGCTGCTTCGGCGGTGGCCAGCGTCGCGAGATTGTTCTGGTCGCGACCGCTGCCGTCACCGGTCGCGGACGCGCCGACGAAATAGACCTTGCCGACTCCGAAGCCCAGGCCGGGAGCCGACTGGAAGTTCACATCCTGGAAATTGTAGGTGCCGGCAACCGGCGCACTGGATGCGTCGATGCCTACATTGGCGCCGATGGTCGAGAGCTGGTCGGTCGCCGATTCGCCGTCGCCATAGGTGAAAGCGAGGTTGGTGGCGCTGTTGAGGAACACGCCGGTGTTGACGCCGGCAATGCTGGAGCTGGCGCCGCCGACAACGGCATCGCCGAGGCGTACCGTCTGGCCGCCAGTGGCGCCACGCAGGTCGACGCCTATCGAGGTGCCGGCGGCGGCGGCATTGGTGACATCGAAGTCATTGGCCGTCACCGCCGCATTGATGGTGGCACCGTTGAGGTCGAAGGCCACGCCCGTGGTGCTGTTCAGGCCGATGTCGAGATCGTTGAAGGACAGCGCCGCGCCAAGCGCGCCGGAAACATCGACACCACGCGTGGTGATGCCTTGCAGGTTGACCGTGCCGAGAATGATGGCGCCGCCGCCCGACGAGGCGATATTGGTCAGCGAGATGCCGGTTGCGGCGGCATTGGCCGAAACACTGTCGAAATTCATGCCCGCAGCGCCAATCGTAACGCCATTGAGGTTCAACGCGGTGCCGCCGGCCGTCGTGGTGATGCTGTTGTCGCTGAGGAGCGCGCCGACGCTGACCGTGCCACCGCCGCTGGCGTTGAAGCCCGTGCCGGAGGTGGTGGTAATCATCAGGCCACCCGTATCGAAGTTGATCGTCGCGCCGGTGTTGGTCGTCAAGTCGACCGCCGTATTGGCGCCAGTGGTCAGCGTCTTCGTGCCACCGCTGAGAGTGATGGTCCCGCCGGAGTTGCCGTGGACATAAATACCATTGTCGAAACCGCCGGTGGCGCTGAGCGCGCCGGACAGTGTGACCGTGCCGCCGGTGACGCCGGAGATGTCGACGATCTTGCCGGCGGTGGTCTTGGTGACCGTGCCGCCATAGCTGACGGTCGCAGCACCGCCGGTGAGCTGGAATGCGACGCCCGAAGCGCCGCTCAATGCGCCGGATCCGAGGCTGACTGTTCCGGTGACATTGGCCAGGCCAACATTGTTGGTGCCGCCGCCCGACGAGGTCGAGTCGAGCGCAATGCTGGCGGCGACGTTGATGAGGTTGATCGCCTGGCCGCTGGTCGAATTTACCGTCTGGGCTGCAGCGGAAGCGGTGATGCCCATAACGCCACCGGTCCCGACAATGCCGGTGCCGCTGGTGGTATCGATGGTCAGGCCGTTGAGGAAGTTCACCGTGCCGGCGCTTTGCGAGAAGCCGACGCCGCTGCTCGTGTCGATGTTGGCGAGGCCGGCGATGTTGAGGTTGCCGCTGACCCAGTTGATGCCGCCGCCGGTCGTCGCGACGTTGTTCACCGTCACCGTGTTGAAGTTGAAAGTGCCGGGATTGGTGTTGATCGCACTGATGCCGAAGCCTGTGGTGCCGGTGATGGTGGTGGCGCCGCTGACCGTGACGGTGGCGTCAACGCCATTGAGGGCGATGCCGTTGACGCCACCGTAGGCGGTGATGCTGTCGAACTGGATATCGCCGGATACACCGGACAGCGTCAGGCCATAACCGCCGACGCCATTGCTGCTTGTGCCGGCGACGAAGGCGCCGCCGTCGACCTGGTCGATGCCGACGGTCGCTGGAACGGCATCGAAGGTGACACCGCTCACCCCAAAGCCGCCGGTTTCGCCATTGTTGCCCAGAAGCGTGATGTCGGAGAAGGCGCTGACCTTCATCAGCCCGGCGCCGACCGTGCCGTCAACCTTGGCAATGTCGCCGCCGGTTGCCGACAGGATCAGGTTCGACAGTGCGATCTGGCTGGCAGCGGCGCCGTCGGTAAGCGACAGGGCGCCACCGGTGCCGCCGGCGATCGTGGCGCGGCGCAGGATAAGATCGGTGATGTTGGTGCCGGAGATGCCAAGGCCCGCACCGGTGTTCTGCACGATGACATTTTCGATGCCGGCCTTGCCGGAGAAATCGATGGTGTTGCCGTTCGCGGTCGTCAGCGTCGCCAGCACGCTGTCGACATTGGACGCTGCCGTGATGACGGTCGAGGCATTGATGCCGCTGAAGCTGAAATTGCCGCCGAGGCCGCCGCCGACGGCGCCCAGCGGCGCGGTATCGATGGAATCGCCGGCCTTGAGACCGATCAGGATCTGCCCATCGGCAAGGTTGAGCGTGTTGTTGCCGCCGCCATTCTGCTGAGCCTGCATCATGTCGATGAGGTTGCTGGTGCCGTTCTGCGACGTGTCGACAAGGATGACAACCGAGGCGCCCGACGCTTCCGCGCCGGCAATCGAGCCCGGATTGGCGGCGGTGCCGTCGCCGTCGCCGTCCTGGTCGACATAATAGGTGGTCGGTCCCTGGGCCTCGGAGAGGTCGCCGATGAAGCCGCCATTGGCGCCGTCGACATCCTGGAAATTATAGGTGCCGCCGACCGGGAAAACGCCGGTGGAATTGAGGATGTCGATTGCCTTGACCGTCGACAGCTTGTCGACCGCGCTTTCGCCGTCGCCATAGATCAAGTTGATCGCCGTCGTCGGGGTGAACTGGAAGCCGATGCCGGGTCCGGCGCCGCCGATGCTGGAGGATGCGCCGGCCGTGTTCGGATCGCCGAGCTGGATGGTGCCGGTGCCGGTGGTGTTGGACAGGTTGACGGCGGTGGTGCCGGTCGAGGAAGCACTGGTGAGCGTGAAACCGCCAGTCGTGAAGATGCTGTTGACGACTGCATCGGCGAAGGTGATGCCGGTCGAATTGTCGCCGGGCATGGCGATGGTCAGGCTGGCGAAGTTTACCGTCGAGCCGAGCGTGCCGGAAATGTCGACGCCGGTCGAGGTGATGCCTTGCAGGTTCACCGTGCCGAGATTGAGCGTGCCGCCGCTGACATTGTTGAGCGAAACGCCGGTCGCCGCTCCATTGACCGAGATGGAGCTGAAATTGATGCCGCCGGCGCCGACCGTCGCGTTGTCGAGGTTGAGCGCGGTGCCTGTCGTCGTGGTTATCGAGTTGCCCGTGCCGCTGACGCTGACCGTGCCGGCGCCGAAAGTGCTGGCGGTGAAGCCGGCGCCGCTCGAGGTGGTGATGACCAGGCCGCCATTGGTGAAGTTGAGCGTGCCCATGCCCTGGGTCGGGCTGATGCTGGGCAACTTGACGATCGCGTCGTTGGTGCCGCTGCTGGTGTTGAAGATCTTCGACGCACCGGAGAAGGTGGCCGTCCCGTTAGACGATCCGTCAAACCGCACGCCGATGCCCGTGCCGGTATGATCGATCGTGCTTGAAATATTGTAGACGCCGTTGGCGTTGCCGGTGAAGACGAAGGCCGCCGTACCAATGCCAGTTGCTGCCGTAGTCGAAACGACCGAACCGCTCATGTTGAGCTCGCTCCAGTCGGCCACGGCCTGCACGACCATGCCGGTGTCGACCTTGATCGAGCCGTTGTAGTTCAGCGTGGCGTGAATGAGGTCGTTACCGCCGCTGACGGCGATAGCCGCACCGGTGGTGCTTGTCGTCGCGCCGATGCTGGCGACGCCGCCATTGCCGCCAACGTTGATGATTCCTGCCTGCAGGCCGTTCGTGACAATGCCGGCTTCCCCACCGTCGATGGTCAGGGTGGAGCCGGCGACGTTGGCGATGTTTATGGTGCCCACTTGCGGGCCGCCGATATCAAACCCTCGGTAGCTGACGTCGAGATCGGTCGTGCCGGTGAAATTCACCGCACCGGTGCCGAGCAGGGCGTTCAGCGAGGCGCCCATGTAGCCGGTATCTTTCAGGCCGCCAATGTTGACGTCGCCCGCCAGATTGGACCCTGTCAGCAAGACGCCGGCAGCGTCCGATGTCGATACGGCCGAGACGCTGTCGAAGGTGACGCCGGCGACGCCGACGTCGGCGAAGACAATGAACAGACCATTGCCGCCGGAGGCGATCTTGTTGCCGGTGCCGGACACGCTGACGGTGCCGCCGAAGGCGGCGCCGAAGCCTTCTCCGGTCGTTGTCGTTATATCCAGGCCGCCATTGGTGAAGTTGATCGTGCCGTCCGTGTTGTCATACGGGACGATGGCGGAGAGGGGGCCTGTGTAGCCGATCTGTACAGCTGTCGTCGCGCCAGAGCTTATCTTCTTGCTGCTTCCCGAGAAGGTGACGGTCGCCGCCGTGCCGTTGGCGATGCCACCGATGAAGATCTGGCCGCCATCGGCTGCGTTGCCGTCGGTCAGATTGCCCGACACCGTCACCGAGCCGCCGGTCAGTTCCTGGATCGAGACGGCGGCACCGGTGCCGTTGCTGGCGATGGTGCCGGCATAGGAGATGATTGCATTGCCGCCGCTCTGATCGGCCGCCGAGCCGACATTGAAGGCTGTACCCGAACCGGTGTTGGTCAGCGTGCCGGTGCCGAGCGCGACCGTACCGGTCAGATGCTGCAGGTCGACACCGCTGCCGGAATTGAAGCTGGCGCTTGTCGAGGCGAAATTGATGTTGGCCGCAATGCCGTCGAGCGCCACCGCTCCCGCATTGGTGGCATTGATCGTTCCGGTCGTGACGTTGACCGAGCCGCCTCCGGTTGCAGTGAACGCCGTTGCGGCGTCCGTGGTGATGTCGACATCGGCGAAGGTGATTGTGGCGCCGGTGTTGTTGGTCAGCGATACGCCGCTGTCGCCGATCGTCGCCTTGTCCGTGAAGTTGACCAAGCCGCCGGTGCGGTTGGCGATTGCGATGCCGCCACCGGTCAGCGTGCCGGGCGTCGCGCTGTTGGGCAAGTTGCCGCGGGTGACCGTAATGTTGCCGTTGCCGCCGTCGACATCGAGCAGCGTGCCGGCAACGTTGATATTGTTGTTGATAATCGACAGGTTGCCGGTGAGGCCGTCGACGTTGAACGCCGTCTGGCCGGCAGCGACATTGCTGACGGTGACGCCTTCGACAACGGTGCCGCCGGAATTGTTGAAGCCACCCATGCTCTGGTCGATGACGAACACCGAGCCGCTGCCGCCGCTGTAGTCGAAGGCGGTGTTGCGCACCTGATTGCTGCCGAGCAGATGAAGGGTGTCGCCCGTGCTCTTGACCACGCCCTCATCGCCGGTGACATTGCCGCCGGTGGCGCCGAGATTGCCCTGCACATTGACCGGCTGGAACGTACCGGAGGTGAGGATGGAATTGCCGTTGCCGAAACCGGTGATCGACTGTCCCGAATCGAGCGTGAACGGCGTCGCGCTGAGATCGACGGTGCCGACAAAGGCGTAGGTCTGCGTGCCGACCATGGCATCGGCCTGCGCGGCCGTCACGGTGGTGACATCGGCGCTCAGCCCGTTCGTGCCCGCGTGAACAGTGCCGCCTGTCTGCGAGATCATGACGACCCCGCCGACAGTTACCGCCAGTTGGGCATCGCCGGTGAAGAAGACATCGTCGAAGTCGTAGTTGCCGAGCGCCGGATCCAGCCCGATCGTATTGACAGTGTAGCCGCCGGTTGCCGCGGTGATGAAGGATTCCAGCCCATCGGCGGAATTGCCGTCGCCGAAGGTGAAGTTGGCGTTGGCCGACGTGGCCGTGGTGCCGCCTGACGACAATTCGACACCGACGCCGACATTGTCGATCTTGGAGCCCTGCAGGAAGGTGATCGTCTTGTTGCCGGTCGTCGACGACAGGTCGATGCCGCGCGAGGTCAGGTCGCCGGTGCCGGTAATGCTGGTCAGCCCGAAATCGGCTGTCGTTGACGAGCCGCTGAAGTCAATGCCCGTCTGGTTCAGCCCTTCGCCGAGCAACACCGTCGTCGTACCGAAACTGACGTCGTTGTTTGTGCCGCTGAAGTTGATGCCCGCGCTGCCATCGGCAGAACCGATGACAACGATGGTGGGGCCAGAGAATGTGACTGACCCGGTATTCCCCCCAATATCGATCCCGTTGAGGCCCGGCGCACCGATTTCCGCATAGCCGAAGCTGACGGCGCCGGTGTTGCCGTTGAGCGCGATGCCATTGCCAAGCACCTGGCTGATGAGCACGTCGCCGCTGAAGCCGACCGTTGCCGTGCTGCCGCTGATCGAGATGCCGTCGCCGGTGGTGCTGCCGATCGTCGTCGGGCCGGTAACGCTGACGCTGCCGCTGACGCCCGAAAGGCTGACGCCGGTTGTGCCGCCGACGTGGCCGATGTTGGAGAGCGTGACACCGAGCCCGATATTCGACGCCGTAAAGGCGGATGTGGTGTTGTTGTTGACGGTACCGCCGTCGATCGAAAGCGAGCCGGTGCCAGTTGACGTGGCCTGGACGCCGCTGCCGCCATTGCTGGTCGCGTTGAGCGTCTGGAAGCTGGTGATGGCATTGCTGTTGATCAGCAAGCCGTCGCCGGCATTATCCGACACCGTCGTCGTGCCGGTGAAATTGTAGGTGCCGTCGCCCTGGATCGACAGCCCAGCGCCGCCATTACCGGTCGAGCTCAGATTGCTGCCGGAAACGTCGTTGGCGCCATCGAACAGCACGCCATTGAGGGCGGCCCCCGACACGGTCATGCCGGTCAGCACGACGCCGGTAACGCCGCTACCATGGATGCCATTGGCGGTACCGCCGGAGATGTTGAAGTCCTGGAGCGAGGTATTGTTGGCCAGCGTGACGACGTCGCCGCTGCCCGAAGCGGTCAGCGTTGCGGCGCCGGCCGCATCCGAGATGGTGCTGCCGTGATCGACGTTGTCGCCGGTCACATTGATCGGCAGGCCGCCGACCGAGAAGGTGCGGCCGTTGCCGAAAGAGGCCAGGGTCTGCCCCGCTTCGAGCGTAAAGCCGTCGGTGTCGTCGATGACACCGCGATTGACCAGCACGAAAATCGCGGTGCCGTCGGTATTGTTGTCGGCGTCGGTGATCGAAGCCAGGTCCGAAAGCGAGGTACCGTCGCCTGTGCCGCCTGCGGCGACAAAGATCAACTGCGTCTGGTCGAACAGTTGCGGCCCGTTGAACGTCGCCGTGCCGAATGCGTATTGGCCCGAACCGGAATTGAGGCCGCGTGCGTCGAGCGAGGCGAGGTTGCCGCCGATCGAGCCGCCACCGAAGGTGAATTGGGCGTTGGCGGTGTCGGCCGGCGAGCCGGCAATGCCGAGCCGCACGCCGGTGCCGACATTGGCGATGATGCCGCCATTGGTAATGATGATCGTGCCGCCGTTGGTCTGGACAAGGTCGATGCCGATGGACGTCGTGCCGCCGGTGCCGTTTATGTTCAGCGACTGCGCCGTGAAATTGGTCTGGCTGCCGGAGAAATCGAGGCCGACGCCGGAGCCGAGGCCAGCAATGACGATGTTGCCGGCAATTATTGATGTGTTGGCGCCCGCAAACACCATGCCGTCGGTGCCGGGATTGGTGATGTCGATGTCGCCGAAGCGGATCGCGGCCGGCGAATCCGTGATCGCGATGGCCGGTCCGGTCGTGTTCGAGATCGTCGTCGCGCCGTTGACGGTGAAGCTGCCCGAAAGATTCTCGAGCACGACGCCCGATGCGCCGCCGGTCTGGGTGATCGAATCCAGCACGATATGGGCGGTGATCGGATCGATGAAGACACCGACCCCGTCGTCGCCGAGCGCCTTGTTGCCCGACACCTGGCCGCCGTTGATGGTGATCGAGCCGGCGACCCCGGTGCCCTTCACGGTAATGCCGGCATCGTTGTTGTCGAGCGCGTTGAGGGTGGCGAAAGTGTAGGTGCCGTGGCCGGTTATATCCAGGCCGTCGTCGCCATTGCCCTGCAGCAGCGTCGTGCCGGTGAAGTTATAGGTGCCGTCGCCTTCGATATGCAGTCCGTCGAGGCCGTTGCCGGTCGCGGTGAAGTTCGAACCATTGACGCCGGTCGAGGTGCCGGTGAAGTCGGCGCCGTGGCCGCCGGTGCCGGTGACCGTGACCTTGGTCAGCGTGGCGCCGGCGATGTTGTTGCCGAAGATGCCGTCCTTGCCGCCGGTGATGATGATGCCGCTCAGCGTGTTGCCATTGGCGAGCGTCAGGACGTTGTTGGCGGGGTTGGTGCCCTGGAGGGTGCCGTTGGAGCCGCCGAAATTGTAGGTGCCGATGCTGCCGTCGACGAGCCGCGCCTGGACGCCCCCGCCACCGCCGATGACGGTCTGGCCGTTGGCGAGCGTCACACCGGCTGTCGTAATGTTGCCCTTGCCGCCGAGCGCGACGACGACGCCGTTCGCGCCGGCGCCGGCGACCGCATTGTCGAGCGTGGTCGGGTCGCCGATCGTGCCGAGGCTGAGCGCGTCGTTGTCACCATCGGCAAAGAAGAACTGGCCGAATGCCGTGTTGGTGGCGGCATTGATCGCCACCCGCGTCGACGTGCCGGTAACTTTGTCCTGGCTCTCGATGCGAACGCCGATGTCGCCACGCACGCGCTCGTTGACGCGTTTGCGCAGGCCGGGGCTGACCGGATAGACCGGCTCGGCGCCGTCATCGGCCGAAGACGAGCCCTTGTCGAAAGCGTTGAGCGGCACCGTCAGCCGGATGCTGCCGGCGAACTGGGTGTCATCGCGGTTGTCGTTGCGCACCTCGCCGGTGAAGGTCAGCGACGTGCCTTTGCCGATGACGTCGCCGATCGAATATTCCAGGCCGGCCTTGGCGCCGGTGATGCTGCCGTCGTCGCCGTCGGGATCGCCGAAATGGTAGGCGCCGACATCGAAACGCAGTGAATGGTTCTCGGGCAGGTTGAGCGGCACCTGAACGCCGACCTCGCCCTCGATGCCCCAGGCCGCGTAATCGCGGTGGGCGATGGCCGATATCTGCTCGATCAGCTGATGACCGACCAGCGACAGGCTCGACTCTTGCCCGGCCGTGCTGCGGTCGCCGCTGATCGGCAGATAGACGTTTACGTGCGCATCGTATTTTGAGGTGATGGCCTCGAGGCCGAGCGTCGAGGCGACGAACTGGTTACTGTCGTGGTTCTGGATGTTGAGATAGGCGTAGCCGCCGATCATCAGATCCGGATTCACGATGCGGCGAACGCCGAGGCCGACGTCCTGGCCGAAGCCGTCGTCGAAATCGTATTTCGAGCGCACATCGAGAAAGAGAACGGATTCGAGGTTCTGCTTCAGCGGCAGGAAACCCTCGATCGCCGTGTTGCCGCCATTGTTGTTGGCGCCGATGATGGCGCGGACCTGCGGCTGCCACAGTCCGGTGTCGCCGGCATGGGCGGCTATGCCGGAAAGGGCAAGTGCCAGAGTGGACAGCGCAGTCGTCTTCCAGAGATACCTGGAAAAACCTGACCGGCGATACTTGCTATTCGCCCGGAAGCTTCTTCCGTGCGTCGCCATGTCATTGATCTGCCGAGTTTTCTCGGTCGTCTCCATCCCTTGCGAACCCCGACGAGTACACGCTCCGTCGCTAATACTATCCGAATCCCAGTGTATAGCGAGCATGATTGTTTGCTTTACACGTACAAGATTTCAAAGTTGTTTATTGTGACAATTCAGCAACAGTAATTTAGCCCGAGCTCATGTACCGTATTGGCTTCCCCGCCAGGCTCGGCTGTTGTATCAACGCGCTCGGCGAAACCCTGACACGACGAGGATCGGGTGGCTTCATTGCTGAGAACCGTTTGTGGCCGGGCCGCCTGGGTCGGCGCGCTATGGCTGGTCGTGACGGCAGGGTCGGCGCTTGCCGAAGAGCCGAAGTCAACCACATCTGCCGAGACCAAGCCTGCAGAAGGCAATCCGTGGGCGCTAAACTGCGCCAGCGGATCGGCCGGCATCGAGCTTCAATGCCAGGTCTCCCAAAACCTTACCGAGGCCAAGACGGGGCAGCGCGTTCTTACCGTTACGGTTCGCCGCGACAACGGCAATGGCAACCTCGCCATGCTGCTGGCCTTGCCGCACGGGCTGTTCCTGCCTTCCGGCGCCTCGTACCAGATCGACCAGGGGCAGAAGACGACCATCGCCATCCAGACCAGCGACCAGAACGGCGCCTATGCCGCGACCCCTTTGTCGGCGGACCTCGTCAAGGCGATGAAATCGGGAACCAACCTGAACATCGGCATGGAGTCGGTGACGCGCAAGCCGGTGACCATTCCGGTCTCGCTTGCCGGATTCACTGCCGCGATCGACAAGCTTCAAGCGTTGAAATAGCCGGCCTATCTCGGCAGATGCGTAAGCATCAGCTTACGTTATGGACTGGCCGGGCTCACACGTGCTTGCGGCCGCCTGTCTCGCGGAACCAGCTGTCGGGGTAAGGATACCACCAGTCCTGGATCGCCGGTCTGTGGTCGATGATGACCATCTTGGAGCGTCGGAAGGCGTCGAGTCCCTGGCGTCCCAGCTCGCGGCCAAGGCCTGATGCCTTCCAGCCGCCGAAGGGCAAGGCGTCATTGTCGATCAGCGGGTTGTTGACCCAGACCATGCCGGCCTCGAGCCGCTCGGCCGCCTCATGCGCCTCGGCGAGGTCGGTGGTGAACACCGAGGCGCCGAGGCCGAACGGGCTGTCATTGGCAAGCCGGATCGCCTCGTCGAAATCCTTGACGCGGCAGATCGCGGCGACCGGTCCGAAACACTCTTCGCGCACGATCGCCATATCGGGGGTGACGCCGGTCAGGATCGTTGGCTCGTAGAACCAGCCAGTGTTGTGCGCCGGCGGAATGCGCCCGCCGGCAACGGCTATAGCGCCGTTGCTGATAGCATCATCGACCAGCCGCATCACTTTCGCCCGGGCGGCTTCGCTGACCAGCGGGCCGATCTCGGTCTTGTCCATGCCATTGCCGATGCGCAGCGCCCGCGTCTTCTCGGCGAACAGCTCGACGAAGCGATCGTGAACCGAGTCGACGACAAAGAAGCGTTCGGCCGAGGTGCAGACCTGGCCGGTCAGGTGGAAGGCGGCGGTGACGCTGCCGGCTGCCGCCACGTCGAGCGGCGCGTGCTCGCTGATGATCAGCGGATCGCTGCCGCCGGCTTCGATGACGCAAGGCTTCATGCGCTCGGCGCAGGCGACTGCCACCGCTTTGCCGGCGGCGACCGAGCCGGTGAAGGCGACAGCGTGGGTGCGCTCGGAGGCGATCAGCGCCTGCGCGGTGGCGGCCGTGCCGGGCAGGCAGGAGACCAGCCCTTCGGGCAGCGAGCGGAACACGGTCATGTAATCGAGTGTCGACAGCGTCGTGGCTTCGGCCGGCTTGATGATGCAGCCATTGCCGGCGGCAAGCGAGGCCGCAACGGTCCAGCACATCAGCAGGATCGGGAAGTTGTAAGGCATGATGTGCACGGAGACGCCATACGGCTCGTAGCGCGCATACTGGAACGACCCGGCCTGCGTCGTACCGGCGATCTTGCCGGCGTCGTCGCGCGCCATCTCGGCATAGTAGCGGAAGATCGGCGCGCAATTGGCGATCTCGCCGATCGCTTCGGGATAGGGCTTGCCCATCTCGCGCACCATCAGCTCGGCGCAGCGCGTGAAGTCCGCCGCCTCGATGGCGTTGGCGACCGCATGCAGATGCTTTGCCCGGCTCTTGGCATCGAGCTGCTTCCAGGCGGCTTGTGCCGTGGTTGCGGCACACAGCACCGCATCGACCTCACCGTCCGTTGCGGCGGAGATCGAGCCGACGGTCTCCAGCGTCGCCGGATCGATCACCGGTTTTGCCGTGCCGGTCATCGGCCGGTAGTCCGGATTGACGAAGAAAGCCGGCCGTTCAGCGGAGAATTGCATGGTCGTCCTTTCAGGTCCGCTCAGCGGATCATGTAGACCTTCTTGATGGTCTCATGGACGGTGCAGACGCCTTTCCAATTCTGAGGAAAGAACGCCGCCGTGTCCGGCTCGATCTGGATGACCTCGCCCGATTCGTGCACATAGGTGCAGCGGCCCTCGAGGAAGTGGCAGAACTCGTCGCGGGTGACATGGCAGTGCCATTTGCCGGGGGTGCAGACCCACAGGCCGCATTCCGAACGGCCCTCCGGCCCCTTGTAGAGCAGCTTGCCCGAGGTGTGGGACACGCCCTCGATCATGGTCGGGATGACGCCCCAGTCGACGAGGTCGGTGATGGCAAGCGGGGATTGCATGATGGGCGTGGTCATGGCGATTTCCTTTAAAAAAGTGCTCAGCGGCACATGAAGGCCTTGGTCAGTGTTTGCGTGATGGTGGAGGTGCCGGCCCAGCCGGCGGGGAAGAACACCAGCATGCCGGCCTCGACCGGGATCTCTTCGCCATTCTCGCGGACATAGGTCCCGCGGCCCGACAGGAAATGGCAGAACTCGTCGGCGGCAAAGGTAACCTTGCGGCTGCCTGGCGTGCACGACCACAGGCCGCATTCGCTTGAGCCGTCCGGGTTCTGCGAGAGGATCCTGCCCGAGGCGCGCGGCGAGCCGGCAAGCGTGTTGCTGCCCCCGCCCCAGTCCTCCAGTTTCACGGTCGAGGCCTTTGGCCAGTGCGGTGTCGGCATATTGGGAAGCTCCGTTGCTGTTCAAGCCAGCATGTAGACGTTGCGCATGGTCTCATGCACGGTGCATTCGCCTGTCCAGCCGGCAGGGAACATGACCACGGTCCCGGCTGCGACTTCTACCACCTCCCCGGCATCCGACCGGTACGTCGCGCGGCCGGCGACGAAATGGCACAATTCGTCGCGCGGAATCGAGAGCCGCCAGCGGCCGGGCGTGCACACCCAGATGCCGGATTCCGGCTGGTTGTTGGGCCCCTTGTGCACCAGCCTGCCGGTCGAGTGCGACGCGCCGTCCAGCGCGTCGGACTGGGCGCCCCAGTCGACGAGGTCGGTGCGGGTGGAGGCTTGGTAGAGGTGTGGGGCGGAGGAGGTCACAGCAGCGCCTCCAGCAGCCCGGCTGCCTTCTCAGGCCCGTTCTGGGCCTGCATCTGCGCCGAGGTCTTCGCCAGCCTGATCTTCATCTTGGGGTCAGTCAGGCAGGCTTCGATCCTGCTGATCAGCTGGGCGTCGCTCCAGTCGTAGCGCGGCATGCCGAAGCCGTGGCCGGTTTCCTGGACGCGGGTGGCGTTGTCGTGGCCGTCCCAGACATAGGGCATGATGATGGCCGGCTTGCCGAAATAGAGGCACTCTGTGAACGAGTTGTTGCCGCCATGGTGGATGACCGCATCGACTTGCGGAATGACCGAAGGCTGCGGAAACCAGCTCTCGACGATGACGTTGCCCGGCACATCCGTGTACTGGTCCTTGTAGCCGCCGACATTGACCAGCGCGCGGTAACGGGTCTTGCCCAGTGTTGCGATTATGCGCTTCAACAAATCGACATCGCCAGCGCCGAGGCTGCCGAAGGAGACATAGAGCAGCGGCCCGTCATTGTTCTCGGCGAAGGTCGGCACGGCGTATGGCTTTTCCTGCCGCACGCAGCCTTCGAGATACTGGAATTTCGTCGTATCAAGCGGATGGCGGCGTTTGAACTTTGCCGCTTCGGGATAGAGCAGCAGATTGAGATAGGGCGAGGCCTCGAAGAACTGACCGACCGGGTATGGCGCTTCATTGTTTGCGGTGAGGAAGGCGTTGAAGTCGTCGTGGATGGGCTTGATCACCGCATTGAAATGATCGCGATAGCGCTGGTGGCCGACATGGTCGTTCTCGCCGCAACCGGAGAGATGCGGCGGGATGTCCTCATCCTCGATCTCGTTTTCCGAGCAGGAGATGACGCGCACCCAGGGCTTGCCGAACTGCTTGATGGCCGGGAAGAGGATGACGTTGTCGACGCAGATCACGTCCGGCTCGATGGCGGCCAGAACGCGTGGCAGATCCTTCTGCGCCCATTTGGCGCTGTCGACGATCGCGGTCCAGCAATCCTTCACGTAATTGTCGACCTGATCGTAGGGCGATTTGCGGAAGTTCGGGATGTGGCCGTTGATGAAGTCTTCCCAGAATTTCGCCATCTGCTCGGGCGGCATCGGCTCCGACAGGTTCACCGGATGCGCTTCGAAGCCGTAACCCTTGTAGACATCGACAAAGCCGGGGTCGGACAGGAACACTGCCTTATAGCCGCGCGCCTCGACCGCTTGCGCGATGCCGACCGAATTGAGCGCCGGGCCGTAGGCCGCTTCGGGAAAAAACGCGATCGTCCTCTGCGCCATAAGGCTTCTCCTATTCTGCAAAAATTCTGACATCGGCGGCGTCCCAGCCGAGTTCGACCTGGTCGCCCGACGAGGCCGGCCGGCGGTCGGCGGCATCGGCGGTGACGCGCACCAGGAACGGTTTTGGCGACAAGGGCGTGCGGACATGCAGCTGCAAATCGAGCCCGTGATAGGCCAGTGCCTCGACAGCGCCGGTGGTGCGGTTCGCGGTCTCGGGTGACGGGAACAGCCGGATGCGTTCGGGCCGCACCGAGGCCACGACGGAAGCGCCGGGTGTGAGCGCGGCGGGAACCTTGCCAGCAATGCGCGCGCCGTTCGCGGCGATCACGCCATCCGCAGACACCTTGCCCGGTACGAAATTCATCACGCCGATGAAGTCGGCGACGAAACGGTCGGCGGGATGCTCGTAGATCGCATGCGGCGCGTCGCATTGCAGCAGTCTGCCGTCCTTGAGCACCGCCATGCGGTCGGCCATGACGAGTGACTCTTCCTGGTCGTGGGTGACGATGACGAAGGTGATGCCGACTTCGTGCTGCAGGCGCTTCAACTCCAACTGCATGGCGCCGCGCAGTTTCTTGTCGAGCGCTCCGAGCGGTTCGTCGAGCAGCAGCAACCGAGGCCGTTTGACCAGCGCGCGGGCGAGCGCGACGCGCTGCTTCTGGCCACCCGACAATTGCTCAGGCTTACGGTCCGCGAAGGGGACAAGCTCGGTGGTGGCCAGAATGGCGTCGACGCGGGAACGGATTTCAGCTTTCGGCAAGCGCTCCATCTCCAGCCCGTAGGAGACATTGGCGCGCACGCTCATATGCGGGAACAGCGCGTAGGACTGGAACATCAGATTGACCGGCCGCTTGTTGGGCGGGGTCCGGGCGATGTCCTTGCCATCGAGCAGTATGCGGCCGTCGGTTGGCGTCTCGAAGCCGGCCAGCATGCGCAGCAGCGTGGTCTTGCCGCAGCCGGAGGGTCCAAGCAGCGCGAAGAACTCGTTTTCGCGGATGTCGAGCGAGATGCCGTCGACGGCGGTGACCCGGCCGAACTTCTTCGAAACGTTATCAATGGCCAGCAGCGTGCGCGGTTGGCTCATTGGCCGATTATCCCACGGTTGAGCCGCTGCGACAGGGTCAGCGCGGTGATCGATACCGCCATGACGATGGTCGCCAGCGCGTTGATCTCCGGCGTGATGCCGAAGCGGATCATGGCGTAGATCTGCATCGGCAGCGTGGTCGAGGCGCGGCCGGCACCGGCGGTGAAGAAGGCGATGATGAACTCGTCGACCGAGAGCGTGAAGGCAAGCAGAGCGCCGGCAATCACTGCCGGCGCGATCACCGGCAATGTCACACGCCGGAAGGTGGTCAGAGCCGAGGCGCCGAGGTCGGCGGAGGCCTCGACGATCGACCAGTCGAAACTCTTTAGCCTTGCGCGCACCACCGAGCAGACGAAGGCGAGGTTGAAGACGACATGGGCGAGGATGATGGTGTGCAGGCCCATGGTCAGGTTTAGCATGGAGAAGAACGACAGCAGAGCGATCGCCAGGACGATGTCGGGGATGATCATCGGTGCGAAGATCAGCGCCTCGAGACCCCTGCCGTATTGCCGGCGCATCTCGATGCCGATGGCCAGCAGCGTGCCGAGCAGCGTGGCGATGGCCGTGGAGACCAACGCCACGATCAGCGTGTTGAGCGCAGCGGAAAGGATGGCGGAGTTGCCGGCCAGCGAGGCATACCATTTCAGCGAAAAGCCCGACCATGCCGTCGGCAATCCGCCTTCGTTGAAGGACAGCGCCACCAGCACGGCGATCGGGATGTAGAGGAAGGCGAAGACGAGGGTGAGGATCGTCCGCATGCCGAGCGTACGGGTGAAGGAATGGGTCATCGCCGGCCTCCGACAATTGGAAGGCAAGCGAACGACCAGAGTCCTTCTCCCTGTTCACGGGTAGAAGATACCGGCAGGCAGATGAGGGGCAGCGCTGAGCGTCGCAAAGGTTGACGCCGCCCCTCATCCGCCCCTTCGGGGCACCTTCTCCCGGTGAACGGGGAGAAGGCAAGAATTGCGCAGCGCTCAGCCATCGGCGTCACCCTTTGCCTCAGCCGCACGCCCCGCGGCGCGGTCGGCGGCGAGCGCCTGCGCCATCAGCACCAGAAGCATGATGGCGATCAGCGCCATCGCCAATGCCGCGCCAAACGGCCAGTCATTGGCGGTCAGGAACTGGTCGTAGACGAGGTTGCCGATCATCTGGAAGCGGCCGCCGCCAAGCAGTGCCGGGGTGACGAAATTGCCGATCGACAGCACGAAGACGAAGACGGCGCCCGCAGCGATGCCGGGCACGGTCAGCGGCAGGATGACACGTCGGAAGGTGGTGGCAGCGGAGGCGCCGAGATCGCGCGATGCCTCGGTCAGTTCCGGGTTGAGGCGCGACAGCGGCGCGTAGCAGGCGAGGATGACGAAGGGCAGATAGTTGTAGACGAGGCCTGCGATGACCGAGCCTTCGGTATAGAGCATCGAGGGCGGTTCGCCGGTGTAGCCGAACCAGCGCAAGAGCTGGGTGATCAGCCCTTCGCGGTTCAGCAGCACGATCCAGGCATAGGTGCGGATCAGATAGTTGGACCAGAACGGCAGCACGGCGAAGAACAGGAAAATTGGCTGCCACCGGCGCGGTGCGGCGGCAATTGCATAGGCCGCGGCATAGCCGATCACGACTGCGATGAGCGTCGCGGTACCCGCGATACGTGCTGAGTTGAGGAAGATGCCGGCATAGAGCGGGTCGAAGACCAGCCCGAAATTCCCCAGCGTGAAGGTGTAGTCGATGCCGCCATAGACGCCGCGCCGGAAGAAGGCGAGCGCCAGCACCAGGGCGCATGGGATAACCATCAGCGCGGTCAGCCAGACCAGCGCCGGGGCCATCAGCAGAGAGGAACGAAGTCGGGTCTGGGACAATTTCTCGGGTACCGCTCAGGGCCGGCGGCAGAAGTGCTGCCGGCCGTGAAGTCTGCGCCGCTTACTGCGCGGCCTTGATCTCGCTGACGATCTTGGAATAGTCGCGCTGGGCTTCGCCGACGTCACGCAACTGCTCGAACTTGACGAGATCGGCCACCGGCATCGCCATGTTGGGGAATTTGGCCAGGAAGTCGGCCGGCAGGCTTTCCATCGCCGGCTTGTTCGGCACCTTGTAGTCGATGTTCTGCGCCGCCCAGGCGTGGTTCTTGGCGTCGAGCATGAAGTTGATGAACTTGAAGGCGTCGTCCTTGTGCTCGGACGCCTTCATCACCACCATCGTGTCGACCCACAGGTCCGAACCTTCTTTAGGGATGACGTATTTGATCTCCGGCTTGTCGGCGATGCCGTAATTGCACCAGCCGTCCCAGGCCTGCACCATCAGCGCCTCGCCGGAAACCAGCTTGGAATAGAAGGTGGTGTCGTCATAGGCGAGCAGGGTCTTCTTGGCGGAGATCAGGAGGTCCTTGACCTCGGCCATCTTGGCCGGGTCGGTCTCGTTGACCGAATAGCCCTTGTCGAGCTGCCCGGCGGCCAGCAGCCAGCGATCGGTCGCCAGCATGGTGGTCTTGCCCTTCATCTCGTCGGAAGGGGCGAGCAGGTCGCTCCAGCTCGTGGGCGCCGTCTTGACAAGGTCAGAGCGGTAGCAGAGGCCCGTCGTGCCCCAGGTGTAAGGCACGGAGAAAGCGTTGCCGGCATCGTGCGGCAGCTTGGTCGCTTCGGGATAGAGGTTGGCGAGGTTGGGGATCTTGGCATGGTCGATCGGCTCGGTCAGGCCAAGCTTGTTTAATACTTCGGCGAAGGGCGAGGAGACGAAGACCACGTCATAGCCCTTGCCGCCGGCGGCAATCAGCTTGCCCATGATCTCTTCATTGGTGGCGTGCACCACCACTTCGCCGGCAACGCCGGTGGCGGTCTTGAAAGCGGCCATGGCGTCGGGTGCCATGTACCCATCCCAGTTCGAAATAACGAGGTCGGCTGCGGCGGCCGGCCCCGAGAGCGTCAGGGCGAGACCGAGAGCGATTGAGGATGTATTGAGCGCACGGCGCCGCAGGCTGGTAGCGGTCATGGCAGTCTCCCATTCGGTTTGATCGTCGAAATCATTTGCCGGACCAAGGCCGGCGACGCGCGCGCCTGCCTCGATCCTGTTCCCTCGGTCTTTTCTCGCCGATTGTGCCGACAGTACTATTGCAGAAAAAAGTACGTCAATCCATAATCTGTCAACCGACGGAGGAATTTGGCCGATTGTCCCTGTTCCGGCGATCAGCCAGACCAATGCGCCACATTCGCATTCGAGAAAAGTCATGCAAGCCGTAGCCAGACGACCTCGCACCAACCATCTCGATCTGGCGCAGCGCATCCTGGATGTGGCGCGGCAGCGTGGCTTCGAGCCTGGCGCCCGCCTGCCCGAACAGCAGATCGCCTCGCTGTGCAATGTCTCGCGCACGCCCGTACGCGCCGCACTCGGCCTGCTCGCGGAACGGGGCGTGGTGCGCTGGGAGGCCGACAGCGGTTATCATCTGACGGTCGACCTCGCCGCCCAGCCCGCCATTGCCGCCGAACTACCCAGTGCGGAGGAAGACGAGCTCGCCGAAGCCATCCTGCGCGACCGCTCGGCGCGACGGTTGGACCAGACGGTGACCATCGCGGGGCTGATGCGACGCTACGACGCTGATCGCAAGACGGTACTAAAAGCACTTAACAAACTGACCGACGAGAATCTTCTGGATCGTGCGCCTGGGCAATCCTGGTTGTTTCGCCGCGCGCCGGACGATCCGGAGGCGCAAGGCGAAAGCTACGAGTTCCGCCTGGTGCTGGAGCCGGCGGCCATCCTGACGCCAGGCTTTCGGCTGGACGGGGCGCGGGCAGCAATGTTGCGGCAAGGCATGGAAGCGCTTGCAGCGCTGCCGGACGAGACATTCGACACGCGCGAGTTCCAGCGGCTGGACATGGATTTTCATGGCATGATCGCCGAGGGCTGCGCCAACCGTTTTGTGTCGGATGCATTGGCCGATCATCTCCGCCTGCGCCGGCTGCCGGGCATCTATTCCGGCGTCAACGTGTTTCGGCTGCGGCAATCGTTGCGCGAACACTCGGGCATACTCGACTATCTTGAAAGCCGGCAGTATGAGGTGGCTGCCGATCTGCTTCGCATCCACCTGCGGCTCTCCCGCAGCCAGCGACCGCAAGCAGCCAGCCGCGGAGCTCCCGCACTGTTCAGCATGATCAGCCGGCCGGATTGAAGAGGAATAATTGACGCGTAAAGCCAGCCCGACCGTCGCGCTGTTTCCCGAAGCCAGTTTCGGCGCCGCGTTGAATTGCGTCGGTATCGCACAGGCATTGCGCGCACGGGGCGCTCGCCCCGTCTTCATCTGCCATGCCGGCTTCTCCGGCGTCTTTACCGACTATGGCTTCCAGGAATACCATCTGCCGACGGATGAGCCGCTGAGCGACAGCGACCGCCAGAGCTATTGGCAGGCCTTCGTGCGCCGGCACCTGCCGCATTTCCGGCTGAGCCCGATCGACCAGCTCGAGACCTATGTCGCGCCGACCTGGCAAGCGATCGTCGACACCGCCGTCAACGCCGAGGCGCCGCTGCGCCAATTGCTGGCGCGGCTGAAGCCGGACGCGGTGGTGCTCGACAACGTCATCATGTTCCCGGCGATCGCCGCCGCCGGCTGCCCGTGGGTGCGCGTCGTCTCCTGTGCCGAGACGGAACTGCCGGATGCCGAGGTGCCGCCCTATCTCTCGGGGATGGGTGCCGACGACCCGCAACGTGCGGCGTTCGAAGCGCGCTATCTCGCGGCCTCCGCACCCGCGCATGAGCGCTTCAACCGTTTTCGTGCGGATGCCGGCCTGGCGCCGTTGCCCAAGGGCCTGTTCCTCGAGACATCACCCGACCTCAATCTGCTGCTGACGCCAGCGATCGTACGGCGTGAGCGGGCCGAGCCGCTCGACCCCAAACGCTTTGTCTATCTCGAAGGCTGCGTGCGTTCGGAAGGGCCATTCGAGGTGCCGGTGTTTCCGCGCAATGGCGGCCCGCTGGTCTATGTCAGCTTCGGCAGCCTCGGCGCGATGGATGTCGGGCTGATCGAGCGCATGCTCGCCGTCTTCGACAGGCTGCCGGCGCGCTTCATCGTCAATGCCGGCGGCCTGCGCGACGCCTATCGCGCGGTGCCGGACAATGTCTATCTCGACGCCTGGTTTCCGCAGCCTTCGGTGGTGGCGAAGTCGGACCTGTTCATCCACCATGGCGGCAACAACAGCTTTTGCGAGGCGCTGCGCTTCGGCGTGCCGTCGCTGATCATGCCCTATTGCTGGGACGGTCACGACAATGCGCAACGCGCGGGAGAGACAGGTGTCGGCGACCATATCGGCCGCGACGCCTGGACGGAAGGGGGATTGGAGAGAGCCATTCTCGGCCTGCTGGCCGACGATGCGATGCGCGCCCGCCTCAGGGACAATGCTGCCAAGATGGCGCTGACCCCTGGAACGGATGTGGCCGCGCAAGCCATACTCTCTCTCATAGGTACGTGAACCAAAATGCAGGACAAAAATACCAACACCGCTCTCTTCACCGGCAACGATCCCAAGGCCTGGCTCGCCCAGCACGGCATCACGGAGGTCGAGTGCCTGGTGCCCGACATGAATGGCGTGCTGCGCGGCAAGGCGCTGCCGACGGTGAAATTCCTCAAGGCGCTGGAAGACCGCGCACTCTACCTGCCGAGCAGCGCTTTCCTGGTCAGCATCGATGGCCGCTACTCCGGTTCCATCGACGAAGGCTTTGCCTATCAAGACCCGGATATGCGCATGGTGCCTGATATGTCGACGCTGTGCCTGGCGCCGGGCGGTGGCGTCGGCAAAGCCTATGTCTTCGCCGACGCCTTCCACATGCAAGGCAAGCCCTGGATGGCCTCGCCACGACATGTGCTGCGCGCCGTGCTCGATCTCTACCGGAAGCGCGGTTGGCGCGCGGTGGTGGCGCCGGAAATCGAATTCTATCTGACCGCGCCCAATCCGAATCCCGACCAGCCGCTGACGGCACCGGTTGGCGCCAATGGCCGCGCCGAGGGCTCGCAGCATCCCTATGACATGGTGGCGCTGGAAGAATTCGAGCCGGTGATAAGGCGCGTCTATGATTATGCCGCAGCCGCCGGCCTGCCGCTCGACACGCTGATCCATGAGTCCGGCACCGCGCAGCTGGAGATCAATCTATTGCACGGCGACGCGGTGCCGCTCGCCGACCAGGTGCTGCTGTTCAAGCGGCTGACTCGCCAAGCGGCGCAACAGAGCGGCATGCACGCGACCTTCATGGCCAAGCCGATCGCGGCGCAGGCGGGAAGCTCGATGCATCTGCACATGTCTGTCGTCGATGAAACGACAGGCGCCGCGCTGTTTGCCGACAGAGATGATGCAGACACCGAAATGTTCGGCCATTTCATCGGCGGCCTGCAGAGATATGTGCCCGAGATCATGCCGCTGTTCGCACCCAACGTGAACTCGTTCCGCCGCATCCGGCCGAACCACAGCGCACCGGCCAACATCGAATGGTCGCATGACAACCGCTCTTGCGGCCTGCGCGTGCCGGCAGGTGGCCGCGCCGCCCGGCGGGTAGAGAACCGCTTGCCGGGAGCGGATTGCAATCCCTATCTGGCGATCGCCGGTTCGCTGCTTGCCGGCTATCTCGGCGTCGAGCAGAAGCTGGCGCGCTCGGCTGAGGCCTCGGGCAATGCCTACAAGATCAAAAGCACGCTGCCGAAAACGATGGAGGAGGCGCTTGATCGTTTCATTGCTTGCGAGCCGGTGCGGGCATTGCTCGGCGAGGATTTTTTCCAGACCTATCTGCGCGTCAAGAGCGTCGAACTCGACCTGTTCCAGAGCGTGGTGACGAGCTGGGAACGCGACCATTTGCTGCTGAAGGTGTGATCATGGCCTCCGGCTCAACGGGTTTCAATTCGAGCCTCGATATCGGCAATTCCTATTATGTCGCCACCGCCAATCCGGCGCCGGACCATCCGGCGCTGGTGGGAGATGTCGGCGCCGATCTGGTGGTGGTCGGCGGCGGCTGCACCGGCCTGTCGGCCGCCCTTCATGCCGCCGAGCGCGGCCTGAAGGTGGTGCTGCTCGAAGGCGGCAAGATCGGCTGGGGCGCGTCGGGCCGCAATGGCGGCCAGATGATCCCTGGCCTGCGCAAAGGCGCCAAGGGGTTGGTCAAGCTTTACGGCCCCGAGCGGGCGAAGGCGCTGTTCGACCTCGCCTTCGAGGCGCGGGGCCTGGTGCTCGACATCATCGAGCGCCACGCCATCGATTGCGATCTGCGGCTGACCGGCCATCTCGTCGGTGCCGTTAATGGCTCCGACCTCAGGGATCTCGAAGACGAGGCCAAATGCCTCGAGAGCGTGATGAAGTTCCGCGACGTCGAGATCCTGTCGGCGGCGCAGGCACGCGGCAAGGTGGACACGCCCTATCATGGCGCGATGTATGAGCCGCTTGGCGGCCATATGCATCCGCTGAACTACACGCTCGGCCTTGCCCGTGCCGCCGTGGCGGCCGGTGTCGTCATCCATGAAAATTCCGTCGCGGTAAAGCTGAAGCGCGAGCCTTCGATCCGGGTCTCGACGGCGCAGGGGTCGGTGAGGGCCAAACATGTCGTGCTGGCCGGCGACGCGTTGCTGCATGGGCTGGAGCCGCGCGTCAACAGCCGCATCATGCCGGTCGGCAGCTACATCGTCGCCACCGAACCGCTGGAGGGCAAACACAATGTCATCCCGGCCAATGTCGCGGTGTCCGACACGCGCTTCGTCGTCAACTACTACCGCATGTCGGCGGACGGTCGGCTGCTGTTCGGCGGCGGCGAGCGCTACACGCCATCGCCGCCGGCCGACATCGCCGGCTTCGTGCGGCCGCACATGGAGGCCACCTTCCCGCAACTGAAGGGCTGCCGCATCGATCATGCCTGGGGCGGTCTGGTGTCGGTGACCACGTCGCGGCTGCCGCATGTCGGGCACTATGGCGAGGTCTATTTCGCGCATGGCTATTCCGGCAAGGGCGTCATCCTGTCAACGCTGTCGGGCAAGCTCTTGGCCGAAGCGATTACGGGCGACGCCTCGCGGCTGGACCTGTTCTCGACGCTGACGCCGATGCCGTTCCCGGGCGGTACGGCGCTGCGGGGCCCGCTCTATGTGCTGGGGATGTTGTGGTACGCCATGCGCGACCGCATCAAGCATTGAAGGCTGCGGCCGGCGGGCGCGAAATCATTGGAGGCGATTGCATGCGTGATTTTCAGTCCCCCGGACGCTCGCCAGTTCGCGCGACAGAAGCGATGGCGGCGACATCGCATCCGCTGGCGACGCTGGCCGCCATCGACATGCTGCGCTCCGGCGGCAATGCCATGGATGCCGCTGTGTGCGCTGCGGCGGTGCAAGGCGTCGTCGAGCCGCAATCGACCGGCATCGCCGGCGACTGTTTTGTGCTCTACAGTCCCAAAGGCGAGGGCGATGTTCTCGCTTTCAACGGCTCGGGGCGTTCGCCCGCTGCGGCAACCGCCGAATGGTATCTGGAGCGGGGGCATTGCGAACTGCCTGCGGCCGGACCGCATGCCGTCACCATACCAGGCGCCATCGATGCATGGTGCCGGCTACTCGAGGACCACGGAAAAAAGGGCATCGACGCCGCGCTGGCGCCAGCCATTCGCTATGCCGAACAAGGCTATGTCGTTCATGATCGCGTCGCCTTCGACTGGGCCGACGAGGTCGCCCTGCTCTCAGCCGATGAACATGCCGCGCGCATATTCCTGCCCGAGGGAAGGGCGCCGCAAGCCGGCGATGTGCATCGGCAGCCGCACTTGGCGGACACCTTGCGCATCATCGCCAACCGAGGCCGTGCAGGGTTTTATGAAGGTGAAGTCGCGGACGATCTGGTGGAACGTCTTCGCGCGCTGGGCGGGCTGCATGCATTGGAGGATTTCGCCGAGACCCAAGGCGACTACGTCACGTCGGTGAATACGTCCTATCGCGGCTACGATATCCATCAGATGCCACCGAACAATCAGGGCATGACGGCGCTGATCATGCTGAATGTGCTTTCGGGCTTCAGCCTTGGTTCGTTGGAGCCGAACAGTGCCCAGCGGCTGCATCTCGAGATCGAAGCCGGCCGGCTTGCCTACCAGGACCGCGATACTTTCATCGGCGACCAGGATTTCGTCCAGGTCCCCGTCGAACAACTGCTGTCGGCAGCTTATGCGGAGCGGCTGCGCGCCGCCATCGATCCGGCCCTCGCCATGACGCATCTGCCGCGGCTTGAGCTGCCGCGCAGCGACACCGTCTATATCTCCGTGGTCGACCGCGACCGCAATGCAGTCAGCTTCATCAACTCGACCTTCGGTTCCTTCGGCAGCGGCGTCGTCGGTCCCAAGACAGGCGTCGTGCTGCAGAATCGCGGCAGCAGTTTTCGCCTCACGGAAGGCCATCCAAATCGTATCGCGCCGCGAAAGCGACCGATGCACACCATCATGCCTGGCATGGCGACGCGAGGGGGTAAGGTGGTGATGCCGTTCGGGGTGATGGGCGGCGGCTACCAGCCGTTCGGCCATGTCCATCTGTTGACCAACATGATCGATTTCGGGATGGACCCGCAGCAGGCACTGGATGCGCCACGGGTGTTCTACAAGGACAATGCCGTGCTGGCCGAGCGCGGGATTCCGGCTGAGGCGATCGCCGGCCTGCGTCAGCGCGGTCATCAGGTTTCGATCGCCGAGGAGCCGCATGGCGGCGGCCAGCTGGTGCTGATCGATTGGGAAAAGGGCACGCTCACCGGTGCCTCCGATCCTCGCAAGGACGGTTGTGCGCTGGGCTACTGATCTGCGTTACTGGAATGCGCATTCAGAACCAGATCAGCCAGACAAGCTGCAGGATTACCAGTGCAATGGCGTCCCAGAAGATGAGTTCCCCCATCGAGAACCAGCGCCGCGACCGGTTGAAGCTGTAGAACAGCCGCCAGACAAGTGCCGCGGCGGCGAGCGGCACCAAAGCGAGTA
Source organism: Mesorhizobium sp. LSHC412B00 (assembly GCF_000503035.1). Taxonomy (NCBI): domain Bacteria; kingdom Pseudomonadati; phylum Pseudomonadota; class Alphaproteobacteria; order Hyphomicrobiales; family Phyllobacteriaceae; genus Mesorhizobium; species Mesorhizobium sp. LSHC412B00. The sequence continues at coordinate 40,812 of NZ_AYWB01000007.1, forward strand.
GCGAGCTCACGGCAGCCGCGCTCCCGAAACCGCATCGAACGTGTGCAGCGCCGCCGGCGGAAAGCGTAGATAAAGCGGCTGGCCGGGATCGAAGGCGCGATCGACATTCACTGTCCTGACGATCAGCGCATTCGCCTCGCTCTTGGCGAAGATCAGCACGTCCGGCTCGACCGGTTCGACGACGTCGACGGCAAACAGGATGGCATCGCCGGCAGTCGCGTCGACAAGCTGGATCTGCTCGGGGCGAATGCCGAGCACGATGGGACCATCAGGCTTTCCCGGCAGCGGGCAAGTGAAACCGCTGGCGTGGAAGACGCCGGCGCGGACGTCACCATCGAACGTGTTCATCGCTGGACGGCCGATGAATTCGGCGATGAAGCGATTGGCCGGGCGCCGGTAGATCTCGCGCGGGTCGTCGTACTGGATCAGCGCGCCTTCGCGCAGCACCGCGACCCTGGTCGCCAGCGTCATCGCCTCTTCCTGGTCGTGGGTGACGAAGACGAAGGTCTTTTTCAGCTCGCGATGCAGCCGCTTCAGCTCGGTGCGCATGTGGAGCCGCAACAAGGCGTCGAGATTGGACAGCGGCTCGTCCATCAGACAGAGGCTAGGCTGCCAGACCAGGGCGCGGGCCACAGCGACGCGCTGCGCCTGGCCGCCCGACAATTGCGAAGGGCGGCGGTCGAGGTAACGGGTGATTTCGAGCAGCTCGGCCATGGCGCGGACGCAGCGGTCAAGCTCGGCGGCCGGCATTCTTCGGATGCGCAAGGGATAGGCGATGTTCTCGTAGACGCTCTTATGGCTGTAGAGCGCGTAATTCTGGAACACCATGCCCATGCCGCGCAGGCGCGGCGGCAGATCGGTGACATCCAGGCCTTCGACCATGATGCGCCCGGCGGTCGGCCGCTCCAGCCCGGCGAGCAGCCGGCAGGCCGTCGTCTTGCCGGAACCAGAGGGCCCGAGCAGAACCAGGAATTCGCCGGGCTCGAAAGCAAGGTCGAGCGCCTGCAGCGCCACCGTCCCGTCCGGGAAGGCCTTGGTGACGCCGTCGAAAACAATTGCCATGCAAGGATCCCTTCAACCCTTGACCGCGCCGAAGGTGAGGCCGCGGACGAGCTGTTTCTGGACAAGGAAAGTGAAAAGCACGATCGGCAGCGTTGCCACGATCGCGACCGCCGCGACTTGGCCCCATAGCGTGCCATGCGGCGTCACCAGCCCCGGTATGCCGACGGTCAGCGGCCGCCCGTCAAAAGCGACGAGGATGAAGGCATAGAGGAACTCGTTCCACGACAGGATGAAGCAGAGCACTGCTGTCGCGCCGATGCCGGGTGCGGCCAGCGGCGCGACGACGAAGAAGAATGCGCCGAGCCGCGAGCGGCCGTCCATCATCGCGGCCTCGTCGATCTCCCTGGGGATTTCGGCGAAGAAGCCGCGCATCATCCAGACGACGAGCGACAGGTTGAAGGAGGTGTGGGCGATCACAACGGCGTAGATGGTGTCGATCAGGCCCAGCGAGGTGAAGAACAGGAACAGCGGCACGGCGATCGAGATCGGCGGCGCCATGCGCGTGGTCAGGAAGAAGAAGAACAGGTCTTCCTTGCCGGGAAAATTCGAGCGGGCAAAGCCGTAGGCGGCCGGCGCGCCGATGACGATGCACAACACTGTCGACGATACCGAGATCAGCACCGAATTGATCGCCAGCGGCCAGTATTCCTTGTCGATGAAGACCGCCGGATAGTTGGAGAACGTCGGCGTAAAAGCCCATTTCGGCACCGAGGACAACAGGTCGACGCGGTTCTTGAACGAGGCTAGCACCATCCAGACGTAGGGCGTCAGCGCAACAACCACTGCGACCAGCAGCACGGCCCAGGCAAAGCTCCTCCAGGCGCGGTTGGTGGATTGATCGATCATCGCAGCGCCCTCAAAACGCCGCCGCCTGCTTGCGGCTCGACCAGTAGACGGCCTTGTAGAAGACCGAGCACAGGATCAGCACGACGAGATAGATCATGAAGGCGACCGCGGCGCCGTAGCCGAGATCCCAGTTGCGGAAGTTGACGCGGTAGGCGTAGATCGACACCAGTTCGGTCAGCGTTCCCGGACCGCCGCCGGTCATCAGGAAAACCTTGTCGAACTCCTTGAAGGCATCGATGCCGCGCAGCAATAGCACCAGCGCGATGACGGGCCGCAGCAGCGGCAGCATGACATCGCGAAAGATCTGAAACGGTTTTGCGCCATCCATCATCGCCGCCTCGAACGGCGCGCGCGGCAGGCTCATCATCCCGGCCAGCATGATCAGGGTGACGAAAGGCGTCCACTGCCAGACATCGATGGCGACGATGGTCGGAAACACCAGGTCGGGTGCCGAAAGCACCGCCGAATTCTGCGCCAGCAGGCCGACCTTGCGCATGTAGAAGGTGAGCATGCCGAAATCGCCCTGCAACAGCAGCCGCCAGATCAGCCCGACGGCGACCGGCGCGATCATCATCGGGATGAGCAGCAGTGTTGTGAGAAGCCGCTGGCTGGCGACGAAGCGGAAGATCAGGAAGGCCAGCGCAAAGCCGAGCAGGAATTCCAGGCCGACGGCGATGATGACGAATTTCAGCGTCAGCAGGAACGATGCCCAGAAGAATGGGTCGTTGCGCATCAGCTTGCGGAAATTGTCGAAACCGACGAAGGCGCCGGCATGGCTGGCGTCGGCGAAGCTGAGGTCGGTCAGCGCGGTGTAGACCATGTAGTAGAACGGGCCGACCAGGAAGACGACGACGAGCAGCGTCGCCGGCAGCATCAAGAGCGGCCCCACCCCACGGTCGAGAAGCGGCATTCCGCGCGGCGATGGAGTGCGGTTCGTCACGGGCGTTTCCTGCGGACAAGAACGGCTACCCGCTTGTGCGGGTAGCCTCTGCGCGACATCTCAAGGCCTATCGTGCCGGATAGGTCATGGGTGCGCAAGAACCGAGCAGTGTCGAGATGTCGGTGGCGGCGGTGTCGAGGGCGGCCTGCGCCTCCTTTTCGCCGGCGAGGTAGGATGACAGTTCGCGCACCAGTATGTCGGTCATCTCGGCCGATTGCGGCAGCGTCGCCTTCGGCACCGCATGCTCGTTGGCCTCCATCGACGCCTTGGCGTAGGGCAGTTTCTGCACCTCCGCCGAGGCATAGACATCGGGCCGGCCCGAGGCGCCGCCATTGAGATGCTGCTCGAGCTGGCGGTCATAGCCCATCATCCACTGGACGAAGAGGAAGGCGGCCTGCTGGTTCTTCGAATAGACCGGGATCAGATAGGTCCAGCCCTCGACCTGGCCGATCTTGCCGCCGTCGCCTTGCGGCACGAGATCGAAGCCAACCTTGCCGACCACGGTGGAGGCCGTGGTGTCGACCGATACGGCATAGGTTGCGTCGTTCCACATGATCAGCTCGGCGACCTTGGCTTGCTGCATCAGCGCCATGACATCATCCCAGAAATAGTTGAGGCTGTCCGGCGGCGAGAATTGCAGCAGGCTCTTGTAATATTCGAGCGAGGCGACGGCCTTGGGGCTGTTGACGATGACCGGGCCGCAGGCCGAGCCGCTCTTCACGTCGAGCACGTCGCCGCCGAAGGAATAAAGGAAATTGAGCCACTCATACCACAGTGCCTCATGGCGCTTGCCCTGCAGGGCGGTGCCGTAAAAACCCTGGTCGGGGCGATAGAACCATTCGGCGATATCGCGGTATTGCTTCCAGTCCTTGGCGGGAGCGAGGCCGTAGCCATACTTGGCCTTGAAGCCTGCCTGCTCCTTGGGATCGGCGAGCAGGTCCGAGCGATACCACATGAACATGTTGAGCACTGTGAAGGGGAAGCCGTACTCCTTGCCGTCATACCAGGAGATTTCGTGCCAGGCGGTCTGGTAGAGCTGCTTCTCCGGCTCGAAGCTCGGATCGCGCAAAGCCGGGTCGGCCATCATCTTGGCGATTTCGACCAGATGGTTGTTGGTGGCGAACTTGCCGAGTTCGCGATGCGGCTGGATGATGACGTCGTAGCGGCCGCGGTGCGAGTTGAGATCGAGCTGCACCTTGTTGACGGCTTCCGAGTGCTCGTACATCTCGACTTCGACATGGATGCCGGTCTGTTTTTCAAACTCCGGCGCCATCTTCTTCAGCGCTTCGAGCGGCGGCAGCGCCTCGCCGACCATGCGGATGGTCTGGCCGCTATAGGGTTTCGACGCCTCTTTCAGATCCCACGCGTCCGCTTGTGTCACTTGCCACGTCAGGGGCCACACAAATACGACTGCGACGAGCAGTCTGGACGCGGTACGTCTCAGCGGCTTGAGCATTCTTCCCTCTCCCTAGAAGTCGTGCCTGGCGGGCCGGCGCCCGTTTTGTCATAAAATGTGTGGTACTGCAAATCAAAATGTGGCACCTTGCAACAAATGGTTGGAAGGTGTTAACAGACCGGCAGCAAACCGGCTTTCCCGACCAGGCGAGGGACCTTTCGGATGGACTTCATCTTCATGCTGACGCGCAACGATCGCACGGTCGAGGACTGTCTCGACCTGGTCGATTTGATTGAGCCGGTCGGCCTGAAGCATGTCGGCTTCAAGGATATTGGCGTCGCGCCGGATGTGCTGCGCAAGCTCGCTGTCGCCATTGGCCGGACAGGCGCCACCACTTACATGGAAGTTGTCTCGACGACGGCTGAGGCCTGCCTTAATTCCGCGCGCATCGCCAGGGATCTCGGCGTCCGGCGCCTGCTCGGTGGAACCCAGGTCGACGAGATCATGGCGTTGCTGGAGGGGAGCGGCACCGAATACTACCCTTTTCCGGGTCGGCCGGTCGGCCATCCGACCAAGCTCGGCGGTTCGGCCGAGGATGTCGAGGCCGACTGCCGCGCCTTCGCCGAGAAGGGTTGTGCGGGATGCGACATCCTCGCCTATCGCGCCACCGAGGCCGACCCGGCCGAACTGGTGCGCGCAGCCCGGCGCGGGCTTGGTCCGTCGCGGCATCTGATCGTCGCCGGCGCCGTGGCATCAGCCGATCGGATCAAGGCGATCAAGCTGGCCGGCGCCAACGCTTTTACCATTGGCACAGCGGTGTTCGACGGTTCCTATTCGCCGACGAAAGGTTCTATCCTCTCGCAACTGCGGGATGTTCTCGCGGATTGCGAGCGTGTCTAATGCCAGTCATCGGCATCGATCTCGGCACACAAAGCCTGAAGGCGATCGTTGTCGATGACGAATTGCGGCTGCGTGGCGAGGCCGCTGTGTTGTACCAGCCGGCCTTCCCGGCGCCCGGCTGGGCCGAACAGAATCCGGCGCTGTGGCTGGCGGCGCTCAAGCCGGCCATTGCCGGCGCGCTCGACAAGGCTGGGCTTGCGCCGTCCGACATCAAGGGCATTGCCATTGCCGGCCAACTCGACGGCTGTGTTGCGGTCGACAGCAGCGGCCAGGCCCTGACGCCGTGCATCATCTGGATGGATCGGCGCGCGGCGGCAGAGATCGCCGCCATCGATCCGGACTTCATCCGCGAGCGCACCGGTCTCGTTCTGGACGCCACGCATATGGCGGCGAAAATCCGCTGGGCCGCGCGCAACCTGCCCGAAGCGCGCCGAGTGGCGCTCTGGCATCAACCGGTATCATTCGTGGTCGCAGCGTTGTGCGGTCGTGCCGTCATCGATCACGCGCTGGCCTCGACGACCATGCTCTATGGGCTGAAGGAGCACAACTATGCCGGCGATCTGCTGGCGGCCTTCGACATCGATGCAGATAAATTGCCCGGCATCGACGATGCATCTGAGATCGCCGGCGCCTTGACGCACGCCGGCGCCGAGCTCACCGGCCTGCCCGTGCGCACGCCGCTGGCGGTTGGCACCGGCGATGATTTTTCGGCCGCCATAGGCGCCGGGGTCGTCGTGCCCGGTGTCGTCGCCTGCAATCTCGGCACGGCCGAAGTGGTCGGCGCGGTGTCCGGCACGCTTCGCCTCGACCCCGGCGGCCTGGTCGAGACCCATGGCTTTCTCGGCGACGGCTATTTCATCTCCAATCCCGGATGGCTCTCGGGCGGCGCGGTGACGTGGTTTCTAACAACCTTCGGCGTCGATTCGCCGGCGGCGATGTCGGAACTGGCGGCGACGGTGGTTGCCGGCAGCGACGATTTGCTGTTCTTGCCCGCGTTGTCCGGTGCCATGGCGCCGCGCTGGATCGCCGAAGCGCGTGCCGCTTTCTACGGCCTGACATCCTTCCACGGCAAAGCCGCTTGTGCCCGTGCCGTGCTGGAGGGCTGTGCCTTTGCCATGCGCGACGTGGTCGACCGGCTGGACGATCTCGATATCGCGACGGATCGCATCCGGCTCTCAGGCGGTGGCGCGCGCAGCCGGGTATGGGCGCAAATCCGTGCCGATGTCAGCGACAGGCCGGTCGAGATCGCGGGTGCGGCCGATGCCTCGCCGATCGGTGCGGCAATCCTTGCCGCCGCAGCCATCGGCCTTACCTCCTCAGTGCAGCAGGCGGCTGAAAGGCTGGCCGGCCACATCGAGACGATCGACCCTGATCCTTCCGCCAAGGCCGCCTACGACAGAAGTTACCGCCGGTATCGCACCTTGTTCGATGCCCTGACCCCGCTTCATGCTGATTGACCGGACTGCATCCTATGTCCAGACAAATGCTCGATCGCCTTATTGCCGGCACGCTGCCTGACCCGGACAGCCAGGGAATGCTGTCGGTGCCGCTGAAGACCATCGTCATAGGGCGCGGTCTCGGCGACGAGGCCGATGCGCTGGTCAAGCCGCTGCCGCTCGGCCGCAAGCTCGCCGTGGTCATGGATCCCGACACAAGGCTGGCGCTGGGTGAGAGGGTGTCGATCGGACTGCGTGGCAGCAGCGATGTCGACAAGATCATCCTGCCGCGCCATCCGCATCCGGACATGGACGCGGTGCGATCGGTGATCGCACGCACGAAAGACGCCAGCGGCCTGGTCGCGGTCGGATCTGGCTCGATCAACGACATCACCAAATATGCTGCCCATCTCACCCAAAAACCTTATGCGGTGTTCGGCACCGCGCCATCGATGAACGGCTACACCTCGGTGTCGGCGGCAATCACCGAGGACGGCCTGAAGAAATCGCTGACGGCCAGCCTGCCGGTCGGCGTCTTCCTCGATCTCGATGTCATGGCGCGGGCGCCGCACCGGCTGATCGCTGCCGGCTTCGGCGATTCGATGGCGCGGCCGACCGCGCAGACCGATTGGCTGATGGCGCATCTATTGCTCGGCACGCCCTACAGGCAGGCGCCGTTCATGCTTCTGGCCGAGGACGAGAAGGCGCTCATCGCCAAGGCCGGCGAACTCGGGACCGGCGACCTTGAGGCGATGGAAGTGCTGGTGCGCACGCTGGTCATGTCCGGTCTCGGCATGACACTGTGCGGCGGCTCTTATCCGGCCAGCCAGGGCGAACATCTGATCGCCCACTATATCGACATGCGGGGCCAGGGATTGCCTGAGGCGCATCACGGCGAACACGTAGCGGTGACGACGTTGACGATGGCGCGGCTGCAGGAGCGCGTGCTGGCACTGCCGGAGCTGCAGCTCGCGCCGTCCGCGGATACGCCAGAACGCTTCATCGAGATCTTCGGCGAAACGCTCGGACGTTCCTGCTGGGCGGCATTCAAGCCCAAGCTGCTGGACCGCGAACGGGCAAACGCCATCAACACCATGCTGGCCAAGCAATGGCGCTCGCATCGTGAAAGGCTGGTGCGGGTGGCACGCCCGGCGCGCGAGATCGCGGCAGCACTGCGCGCCGCCGGCGCGCCGACCACGCCGCAGGAGGTTGCCATACCGGCTGGCTTCTACGACGAGGCGGTCGCCAATGCCCGGCTGATCCGCGACAGGTTCACCATGCTCGACGTCGCGGCTGCCTCGCTCGAAACGGTTGCGGCGGGAGCCTGAGCGGGTGCTGCGTCCGCTTGCCGACTTCACCGCGCTAGACCGGCGCAACATCGCCGTCGTTCTGACCGATATCGACGACACCTTGACCGACAAGGGACGGCTGCCGGCAAAAGCCTATGCGGCGCTCGAGCGGCTGAAGCAGGCCGGCTTCCTTGTCGCGCCGGTGACCGGCCGCCCTGCCGGCTGGTGCGACCTGATCGCGCGGCAATGGCCGGTCGATGGCGTGATCGGCGAGAACGGCGCTTTCTATTTCCGCTATGACGGCACTGCCAAGCGCATCGTTCGTCACTATGCCAGGAGTGCCGGGGAAAGGCAGGCTGACGCGGCGCGCCTGCGCGAGATCGAACGCGCCGTGCTCGCGGAAATTCCGGGTGCGGCGGTCGCCGCTGACCAGGCCTATCGCGAAGCCGATTTGGCGATCGATTTTCGCGAGGATGTCGCGCCGCTGCCCAAATCTGAAGTGCTGAAGATCGTCGCTATCTTTCAGCGCTATGGAGCGGCGGCGAAAATCTCGTCCATCCATGTCAATGGCTGGTTCGGCAAATACGACAAACTGTCAACAAGCCGGCTATTCTTGCGCGACTGTTTTGGTATAGACATAGACCACGACAAGGACAGCATTGTCTTCGTCGGCGATAGTCCAAACGATGCGCCAATGTTCGGCTTCTTCCCCAACAGCGTCGGTGTCGCTAATGTGCTGGACTTCGCCGGCGAACTTCCGGCATCTCCTGCCTTCGTCACAAGCGGGCGCGGCGCGCAAGGGTTTGCCGAGCTTGCCGACGCACTGATTGCTGCAAAGGGAATGGAATAATCATGGATCAGGGCCGACTGACGAAGAAGGAGCGGCACGCGCTTATCCTTTCGGAAGTGCGCCGGTCGGCGTCCATCCGCATCTCCAAACTTGCACGGCGCATCGGCGTCGCCGGCGAGACCATCCGCCGCGATCTCATCGAACTCGGCGATGCCGGGCTGATCAACCGCACCTATGGCGGTGCGACGATCTCGCTGGTGACATCAGAGCCGGTGATTTCGGAGCGCGGCCTGACCCTGGTCGAGGAGCGCGCCCGCATCGGCCGCGGCGCAGCGGGCCTGGTCCAGAAGGGCCAGATCGTGATGATCGATGGCGGTTCGACCACTTATGAGGTGGCGCGCAACCTTTCGCAGCTGAAGCGCGACCTGACCATCATCACCAATTCCACCGGCGTGGCCTCGGTGGCCGGCGCCAATCCGACCTTCCGCGTGCTGCTTTGCCCCGGGACCTATGACAGCCGCGAAGGCAGCGTGCTTGGCGAAGACACCGTCGAGTTCCTGCGCCGCTACAATGCCGACGTCGCCATTATCGGGGCATCGGGGATAAGCGCCGATGGTCCGAGCGACATGATCTCGGGCGCCGCAGCCGTTAAACGCGCAATGATATCGCGTTCACTGTCGACGGTGCTGGTGGTGACCCACGACAAGTTTGGCCGCAGCAGTCTGGAACGCATCTGCGGGCTCGATGACATTGCCGATATCGTCACCGACAGCGAACCGAAGGCCGACCTGCGCACTGCTGCCGAACAGGCGGGCACGGAGCTGCATGTGTTTGCCGCCGACTGATCAGCATTGGCTATCCGGCGGCATCCCTGTTGGTCAGCGCGATGTGGCAGCAGCCGGGGCCGTGGCCCGGCGTCCAGGTGACATTGTCGAAGCGCACGCCCGTTGCCTCGAACAGACCACGGTCGAAAGCGCCGGCGATGCGGCAGAGCGTGGCGAGTTTTTCATCACCGACACCGGCCTCGACCCAGGCGTCCTTCAGCGGACAACGCTTCACCTTGAAGGCGATGTGGTCCGGCCCGCGCTCGACATCGGTCGGATACATCAGGCCGCCATCCGGGCTGACGGCCAAAAATGCCTCGCCGATGGCCGGCGCGTCGTTAGGTCCGAAACGGGCGAAGGCGGCCGCCGCCACCTCCTTGCCGCGCTGCTCGATGGTGCGGATCATGATCGCCTCGGCCTTTTCCGCGCCGAGTTCGCCGGTCAGCTCGTCGAGAAACAGACGGTAGAGATCGGCGCGGTTGCGGAAGGCGGAATCGAGTTCGCGCGAGAGTTTTTCGGCTCTGGCTTCTGGTTCGGTCATGGTACTTGCCTGCTGCTTCTGTCCAATCTTGGCGCCGCCGCAACCAGCGCCTTGCCGATTGCCGATTGCGGCGCGTCGACTACGTTGCGGGGGTCGCCGCTCTCGGCGATCCGCCCGGCGTTGAGAAGAACGACGCGGTGGGCGATGGCCCGTACGACGCCGAGATCATGCGAAATGAAGAGATAGGCGATCCGTTCCCTGGCTTGCAGGTCGAGCAGCAACTCAAGGATCTGTCCGCGGACCGAAACGTCGAGCGCCGACACCGCCTCGTCGAGCACGATCAGCGACGGTTTGGTCGCGATGGCTCGGGCGATGGCGACGCGCTGGCGCTGGCCGCCGGAGATTTCGTGAATGGCGCGCGGGGCGAGATCGGCTGCCAGCCCGACGCGATCCAGCAAGGCAGCAATGCGGGCCGGCCTCTCGGCGCGGGAAGCGATGGCATGGATGCGCAAGGGATCGTCAAGCACGCGAGCCACCGTGGCGCGCGGGTTGAACGCGGCGAGCGGATCCTGGAACACCATTTGAAGGCGCGCGCGCTTGGTGCGCAGGGCCGCACCCTTCAAGAGCAGAAAGTCATCGCCTTCGAATTGGACGGTGCCGGCGTCGGGCTCGATCAACCTAAGCACCAGCCGCGCGATCGTCGACTTGCCGCTGCCGGAGGGCCCGGCCAGCGCCAGCGTCTCGCCGGGTTCGATGGCGAAGGAGACACCGTCGACGGCCGCGATGGCCTTGCCGCCACGACGGTATCGCTTGGTAAGACCGGAGACGGTGAGCAAGTTCATGCCGGCGCCCGTCGTAGCAGCGGATCGGCGTCGAGGCCGAGATGGGCGTTGAGCAGCGTTCGCGTATAGGCATGGCGCGGGGCGTTTATGATTTGCTCCGTCGGGCCGAGTTCGATCAGTTCGGCGTTCCGGAATACAGCGATACGCTCTGCGAGTTCGGCGGCCAGCGCGATGTCGTGGCTGATGAACAGCAGCGTCATGCCGTCCTCCGCCACCAGTTGCCGAATGAGGCTGACGATTTCGGCTTGCACAATGGTGTCCAGCGCGCTGGTCGCCTCATCGGCGATCAGCAGTTTCGGACCGGCTGCAATGGCCGCGGCAACAGCAACGCGCTGCTTCTGGCCGCCGGAGAGCTGGTGCGGGAAAGCACGCATGGCGGTTTGTGGGTCGGGCAGCCGGACACGTTGGAGCAGGGTTTTGGCTTTGGCGTAAGCTTGTGGCCAGTCGAGGCCGAGGTGGGTGCGGGCGACTTCGGCGATCTGTTTGCCGACGGTCATGACGGGGTCGAGGCTGGCGGAGGGGTCCTGGAAGACGAAACCAATGTCGCGACCGGGAAGGGGGAGCGTGCTGGGCTCGGTTAATTTGAGAGGTCGGCGTGCCGTCACACCCCCCTCTGTCCTGCCGGACATCTCCCCCGCAAGGGGGGAGATTGCTCTCTCATCTCCGCCTTCGCCAACCACGAACGTTGCAGAAGGGAAGCCGTCGGCAAAGCTGCTGATCTCCCCCCTTGCGGGGGAGATGTCCGGCAGGACAGAGGGGGGTGGGAAGGATCGCGGCGCCTGAAATTGCCACTTGACATGTCCTTCAATCTTGGCGCTCGCCGGCAGCAGTCCAGCCACCGCCAGCGCCAGCGTGCTCTTGCCCGAACCGCTTTCGCCAATGATCGCCAGCCGCTCGCCGGCAATAACATCCAGGCTGACCCCCTTCAGCGCCGTCACCTCGCTGCCATCTCGCCGATAGCGCACTGACAGATCGCGTATCTCAGCCAGTGCGGTCACGACAGGCTCCTCCGCACCGCCGTCGTTTCGACCACGCCTTCGCCGGTGAGATAGACGCCAAGCACGGTCAGCACCAAGGCGATGCCCGGAACGATCGACAGAAAGGGCGCGGTGCGCAGCACAGTGCGGCCCTCGGCGATCATGCCGCCCCAAGTGACGCGATTGGGGTCGCCGAGACCGAGGAAGGACAGCGCTGCCTCGGTGAGGATCGCGGCGGCCACGATCACCGAGGACAAGGCCAGCACCGGCGGCAACGCGTTGGGCAACACCTCGCGAAAAGCGATCTCAAGCGGATGCATGCCGATGACGCGAGCGCCGGCGACGTAATCGCGCTCGCGGATCGACAGCACTTCGGCGCGCGCTACACGCGCCGGTCCGGTCCAGGCGCCAAGCGCTATTGCCGTGACGACGACGCCGAGCGACGGCCCGACGACGCTGACGAAGGCCAGCGCCAGGAGAAAACTCGGCACGGTCTGGAAGGCATCGGTGATGCGCATCAGCCCCTCGTCCACAAGGCCGCCGGCAAAGCCGGCCAGCGTGCCGACGACCGCGCCGATGAAGAGTGCCGCCGCTGCCGCCGCCAGGCCGACCGCCAGCGAGGTGCGGGCGCCGTGGAACAGTTCGGACAGCACGTCACGGCCGAGCCGGTCGGTGCCGAGCGGCAGCGACCAGTCCTGGAACGGCGGCAGCAGTGCTGGTCCGGCAATGGCCTGCGGGTCGCCGGGGAAGAGCAGCGACGCAAACAGCGCCATGGCGAACAGAAGCGCCAGGATGATCGCGCCGGCGACCGCTTCCGGCCGGCGCAGGAACCGCGGCAGCGCGCTCACGCGCTGGCCTCGCTGGCGCCGACGCGCGGGTCGAGGAAGGCGTAGGCGATGTCGACTGCAAGGTTGACGGCAATGACGAGGACGGCGCTGGTGAGGATGATGCCGAGCAGCAGCGGCGTGTCGCGCGAAGCGACCGCTTCCTGCGCCAGCCGGCCGAGCCCGGGCACGGCAAAGACGCTTTCGATGACGACGCTGCCGCCCAGCATCTGCGCCGATTGCAGGCCGAGCATGGTGACCAGCGGCAAGAGCGCGTTGCGGGCGACATGGGCGAGCACGATGCGGCGGCGTGACAGCCCCCTGGCGCGGGCGGCGAGTACAAAATCCTGCCGCCACGCCTCGGCCATGCCGGCGCGCATCATGCGCAGATAGAGCGCGAGATAGATGAAGCCGAGCGCGGAAACCGGCAGGACGAGGTGGACGGCGATGTCGGTGGCGCGGTCAAAACCGGTCTTGTCCGAGGCCAGGCTCTCGATGCCGCCGATCGGCAGCCAGCGCAGGTCGACGGCAAAGACGACGATTAGCACCAGGCCGAGCCAGAAGCCCGGCACCGCATAAAGCGCCAGCGAGCCGATCGACAGGAAGCGGTCGCGAAAGCTGCCGGGTCTGGCGCCGGCGTAGATGCCGAGCGCCGAGCCGAGCCCGAAGGAGAGCGCGGTGGCGGTGACCATCAGGAGCAGTGTCGTCGGCAGGCGTTCCAGGATAACATCGCGAATTGGCCGCGAGAAGGTAACGGACTGGCCGAGGTCGAAATGCAGCAGCGCCCAGAGATAGTTGGCGAGCCGTGTCAGCTCGGACTGGTCGAGGCCCCAGCGATGACGCAGCAATTCGATCATGCCGGCGTCGCCGCCGGTCGAGACGATGTAGGCGTCGACCGCGTCACCGGGGGCGGCTTCCAGGAGGAGGAATGTGCCGATGATGACGATCAGCAGCACGAAGATGCTGCCGACGAGGCGACGGCGAATGAGGGTGAGGGCACGGGTCATGGCTGCCTTACCCTCCCCCTTGTGGGGAGGGTCGATCCGCGAAGCGGAGCGGGGTGGNGGCGTACGCCGGATCGAGCCTCCCCCCACCCCGCTCCGCTTCGCGGATCGACCCTCCCCACAAGGGGGAGGGTGAAGGTTGGCGCTATCCGGCAGGACAGAACAGAGGCGTGAAGGAACTCTCATCCCTGATGATGAGCATTCGTCCAACCGATGCGCAAGCATGCCGGGCTGATCGCTAGCCAGCCAGATAGGTGTCCGCCCAGTTCGACACCGCCCATCGCGGGTTGTTGGCGATGTTGCCCACGGTATCGCGCGCGACGCTGATGAAGCTCCATTCGGCGACGTTGATCAGCGGCAGGTCGGCCGCGACCTGTTTCTGGAATTCGTTGTAGAGGTCGGTGCGCGCTGACGCATCCAGCGTTTCCGATGCCTTGGCGATCAGCGCATCGAGCTCGGCGTTCTTGTAGCCACCCTGGTTGGAGAACGGCACACCGTCGGGAATGCCGCTCTGCACCAGGATTGTGGTCGAGATCGCAGGATCGCCGCGGAACACCGGCGGGCCGACGGCGAGGTCGAAGGCGTGGTCGGTGTAGACGGCCTTGATGTGCGCGGCCGAGTCGTTGTTGACGATCACGGCGTCGATGCCGATCGCGGCCAGCGCCTGGCGCAGATAATCGCCGAACTGTTTTGTTTCGTTGAAATAGGGTGCCGGCAAAAGCTTGAGCGCAAACCGCTTGCCATCATCGGCCTTGGTGTAGCCGGCCTCATCGAGCAGGGCGTTGGCCTTGGCGACGTCGAAGGGATAGGTCGGCACGTCGGCGGTGTAGAATTGCGGGTCGTTCTTCGGCACCGGACCGGTAGCGGTGGCGGCATAGCCGAGGAACACCGTCTTGACGACGAAATCCTTGTCGATGGCATGCGCGATCGCCTGGCGCACCTTCACGTCGGCCAGTTCCTTGCGGCGATGGTTGATCTCGACGACGAGTTGATAGGTCAGCCCCTCATAGCCCTTGGAGATGACCTTCAGGCCCGGCACTTTCGAGATGCGGTCGAGGTCGGCCAGTGGCACGGCGGAGAAGGCGGCGAGCTGGATCTCTTCGGCCTCGAGTGCGGCCGCGGCGGACGTGCGGTCCGGCAGCACCTGATAGATGATCTCGTCGAGATAGGGCTCGTCCTTGCCCCAATAGTTCGCATTCCTTGTCAGCTTGTAATATTGGCCGGCCTTGTACTCGCCGAACTTGAACGGGCCGGTGCCGATGGGGGCATTGTTGGCCGGGTTGTCCTCGATCTTGCCGACTTCGTAGATATGTTTCGGCACCACGCTGCTCAGCGCCGGCAAGGCATTGCGTATCAGCTGGAACGGGGTCGGTTTGGCGAATTTGAACACGGCGGTGAGATCGTCGGGGGTGTCGACGC
Source organism: Mesorhizobium sp. LSHC412B00 (assembly GCF_000503035.1). NCBI lineage: Bacteria > Pseudomonadati > Pseudomonadota > Alphaproteobacteria > Hyphomicrobiales > Phyllobacteriaceae > Mesorhizobium > Mesorhizobium sp. LSHC412B00. The sequence continues at coordinate 55,842 of NZ_AYWB01000007.1, forward strand.
TGGCCAGATCCTTGAACACGGTGCGGCCGAGATTCTGCAGCGGCTTCCATATCTGCAGCGCCGAGAAGGCGACGTCGGCCGAGGTGAACGGCTTGCCGTCATGCCATTTGACGCCATCGCGCAGTTTGAAGGTTACCGAGAGCCCGTCGGCAGCACCTTCCCAGGAGAGCGCCAAGCGGGGCTCGAGCCCGTCCTTGCCGTCGAACGAGGCTTCGGCCAGCGTCTCGACAATCTTGCTGGAGATGAAGAAAACGCCGTTGGAGGCGACGATTGCCGGGTTGAGATTGCGCGGCTCGGAATCGGCGGCGAGCACCAGCCGGCCACCTTTCTTCGGCGTCTGCGCCCAGCTGAATGTGGGCAGGGCGGTGGAGGCCAGCAGCAAAGCTGAGCCGCCAAGCAGCGTGCGTCTGGAAATATCTGACATGACCGAACTCCGTCCTCTCCGCGACCAGATGGGCGCACCCCTCGAAGCTGGCGGCACCCGCCAGCATCCTCGCGGCGATTATGGCCCTTGCCAAGGGTTTCGCCAGAGACGGAATTGGCGCATCCTTGCTTGGCTTTGAAATTTTCGTCCGCTGGACCAGTTTAGAGGTGGCCCTTTCATTCTGATATTCTGGTAGGACCAGATTGCCTTGATATGCAGCAAAGACGACTTGGCGACCGCCCGCTGAAGCAATTTGACCTATTTCTGGCTGGACCAGAGTGGACAAAATGATGCAGATTTGACCGACAGCCAAGGGAATCGGGCGCAGCGCGGCCGGCGATCCCACGGAAATCAGGGAGAGAACAATGAACATTGCCCCGGGCAAGAATGCCGTCAGCAATATCCCGTTCGACCAGGCAAGGGTCGACCGGCTGATGGAGGAAGCCGGCATCGATGTGCTGCTGGCGACGTCCAAGCACAACACGCAATATCTGCTCGGTGGCTACAAATTCATCTTCTTCGCCGCCATGGATGCGATTGGCCACAGCCGCTATCTGCCTGTTGTCGTCTATGAGAAGGGCGGGCCGGATCATGCCGCCTATATCGGCAACCGCATGGAAGGCGCCGAGCACCAGAACAACCCGTTCTGGACGCCGACGCTGCATGCCGCCTGCTGGGGTACGCTCGACGCCGCCAATCTTGCGGTCGAGCATGTCAGCAAGATCGGCAAGGCAGGCGCCCGCATCGGCATCGAGCCGGCCTTCCTGCCGTCCGATGCCTATGCGCTGATCCGCAAGGCGTTGCCGGACGCGAAGCTGATCGACGCGACCGACATGCTGGAGCGCATGCGCGCCATCAAGACAGACGCCGAGCTGGAGAAGCTGCGCATCGCCTCCGAGCTGATCACCGATTCCATGTTGGCGACTATCCAGTGGGCGCGCGAAGGCACGACCAAGGCCGAGATGATCGAGCAGCTCAGGCGCGAGGAGACCAATCGCGGCGCGCATTTCGAATATTGCCTGCTGACGCTGGGCTCCAGCCACAACCGTGCGGCGTCACCGCAGGCTTGGGAAAAGGGCGAGGTGCTGTCGATCGATTCCGGCGGCAATTATCACGGCTATATCGGCGATCTCTGCCGCATGGGCATTCTGGGCGAACCGGATGCCGAGCTGGAAGATCTGTTGGCCGAGGTCGAGACGGTGCAGCAGGCGGCGTTCTCGAAGGTGAGGGCAGGCACCATCGGCGGCGATATGATTTCGCACGCGGAGGGCGTGCTGAAGGCGTCGAAGGTCGCGCCCTATACGGATTTCTTCGCCCATGGCATGGGCCTGATCACCCATGAAGCGCCGTTCCTGATGACCAACCACCCGGTCACCTATGAAGGCACCTATTCGGCCAAGCCGCTGGAGACGAACATGGTGCTGTCGGTGGAGACGACCATGCTTCACCCGACGCGGGGGTTCATCAAGCTGGAGGATACGCTGGCGGTGACGGATGCGGGGTATGTGATGTTTGGGGATCGGGCACGGGGGTGGAATAGAGGTGGGATAGCCTAGCTCGGCGCTACCCCCTCACCCGGATTGCCATCCGAATTTCGAAGGGCAATTCGGGGCTATCCGACCTCTCCCCGAGGGGAGAGGAGTTTGCGCCGGCGCTGGCTTCTGCCTCTTCTCCCCCTCGGGGAGAAGGTGGCCGCGAAGCGGCCGGATGAAGGGGGCCTTTCGCGATTACTTCCCCGCCGGAATCAACCTGAAATCCGGCAACTCCCGCAGCACCAGTTCGGGTCCGGCCGGCGAATAGACGACGAAGAGCTGCATCGGCCCATCGCCCGTGTTCAGTGTCGAATGGAAACGGCTTTCCGGCACATAGATGGTGCAGCCGGGGCCGACCTTGGCGACGACCGGATTGCCCTCCTCGTCCTCCACCATCTGCTCGCCATTGCCTGAGATGACGAAGATGATCTCTTCCGCGCCGGGATGGTTGTGGCGCGTGTGGCCCTTGCCTGACGGCAGGTCGACGACGCCGCCGGAAAAGCGCGTCGCGCCATTTACTTCCGGCGCGACTGTCAGCGACAGCTTGCCCCAGTCAAAGCCGAAGGCGCTCACGTCCTTCGGGTATACGAACACCTTGCTCTTGTCGGTCATGATCTCATCCCTTCTTTTTCTTCTGGTCGTGCAGCGTGACGGCCTTGAAATCCGCCGTCTGCCTGGCGATCGCGGCTTCAGCCGGCAGCCGTTCCATCGAACTCGCGCCATAAAAGCCATGCAGGCCCTTGCAGCGGTCGAGGATGTATCTCGCGTCGTCCGGCATGGAGATCGGTCCGCCATGGCAAAGCAGGATGACATCCTTGCGCACCGATCGCGCCGCGTTGGCGATGGCGTCGATCTCGACCACGCAGTCGTCGAGCGACTTGGCCGACGTGGCTCCGATCGAGCCGCCGGTCGTCACCCCCATATGGGCAACGACGATGTCGGCGCCGGCTTTTGTCATGGCGCGCGCCTCGTCGGGGTTGAAGACATAGGGCGTGGTCAGAAGATCGAGCTTGTGCGCCTCGGCGATCATGTCGACCTCCAGCCCGAAGTCCATGCCGGTTTCCTCAAAACTCTGGCGCATGCTGCCATCGAACAGGCCGATGGTCGGGAAATTCTGCACGCCGGAAAAGCCCATCGTCTTCAGCTCGGCAAGCAGCAGCGGCATGATGACGAACGGATCGGTGCCGTTGACACCGGCCAGCACCGGCGTCTTTTTGACCACCGGCAGCACCTCGTAGGCCATTTCCTTGACGATCTCGTTGGCGTTGCCATAGGCGAGCAGGCCGGCAGCCGAGCCGCGCCCGGCCATGCGGTAGCGGCCGGAATTGTAGATGATGATGAGGTCGATGCCGCCGGCTTCCTCGGCCTTCGCCGACAAGCCGGTGCCGGCGCCGCCGCCGACGATGGGCACGCCGTCGGTGATCATCGCCTTGAACTTCTTCAATATGTCCTTGCGCGGTATTGCGGGCATTTGTTGACTCTCACTATCTGGCGATGTCGAGGAAGGCCGCGGTTGCGGCTTTGGCAAATTCCGGATCGTTGATGTGCAACGGCAGGCGTGTGACGCGGCGCGTGGCGCTCGGCCTGATGGTGCGCTCGATGGCATCGAACAGCACGGCGTCGGCTTCGAGGTCGAAGAAGGCGCCGCCCTCGATATCTAGTGCCGAGACGCCTTTTTCGGGGATCAGGAAATGCACAGGGCCCTCGCAGCGAGCGAGCCTGGTGCCGATCCACTCGCCTATGCCGCGGCATTCATTCGCCGTGGTGCGCATAAGCGTGACGTTGGGATTGTGCTCGTAAAACAGCCGGCCCCTAAACTTCTCGGGAATGGTCGGCGGCGCCCAGAAATTGACCATGTCCAGCGCGCCGACCGAGCCTACATAGGGCAGCTTGGTGCGGGCGATGGCGCCGAAGCGGTCCTCCGTCGCCGGCAGCACGCCGCCGAACAGCAGGTCGCAGACTTCCGTCGTGGTGATGTCGATGACGCCGGCGAGCAGGCCCGAGTCCGCGAGCTTCTCCATCGAGCGGCCGCCGGTGCCGGTGGCGTGGAAAACCATGCAGTCATAGTTGGCGCGCAACTGATCCGCGATGGCGGTCACGCAAGGCGTGGTGACGCCGAACATGGTGAGCCCGAGTGCCGGCTTGCCGGTGGCAGTCGGCGCCGGCCTGGCGGCCATGCCGGCGATTGCCTGCGCCGCATTGTGCAGCACGACGCGTGACAGCCGGTTCAGTCCCGCCATATCGGTGACCGATGGCATCATGATGATGTCGGAGACGTCGACATAGGGCGCGGTGTCGCCGGAGGCGAGCGTCGAGACCATGATCTTGGGCAGCCCAAGCGGCAGCGCGCGCATGCCGGCAGTGATGATCGACGTGCCGCCGCCGCCGCCAATGCCGATCACGCCTGATATGTCGTCGCGCGACTGAATGAAATTTGTGAAGGCGGCGCTCATGCCGGCCACTGCCGTGCCGCGATCATCGATGCCGAGCACGCCACTGGCTCCACCCGGATGATGCGCCGCGACCTCGCTGGCCGGGATATCGACCGGCACCGTGGCACCGCGCGTTCCGATGTCGACGCGGGCAACCGAACTGCCGGTGGCGGCAATAGCATCGGCCAGGAAGGCAAGTTCCTCGCCCTTGGTGTCGGCTGTGCCCACCACGTAGATGCGCTTCATCGCGTTTCTCCCGTCACCGGCCGACCGGCGCCGGGCCGCCTGTCGCCCTTTGCCGGCCTTTCGGTGGGCAAAGGTCATTGCAATTTTTTGAGACGCGCGTATCGTATTGACATGGAAGTCTCACGTCAACAAGCCGCTGGGAACGACGACGCCAACGAGGCTGCAGAACGCGGCCCACGGGCCCGCACAAAACGGCTGATGCTGAAGACGGCGACGCGGCTGATGCAGGCGGGCGTCACCCCGTCGGTCAGCGAAGTCGCGGAGGCGGCGCAAGTGTCGCGCGCCACCGCCTATCGCTATTTCCCCAGCCAGGCAGCCCTGGTGCAGGCGGTGGTTGACGAGGGGCTTGGGCCGATCCTGACCTGGCAATCGACGTCCACCGATGCCGGGCGGCGCGTTGCCGAATTGTTCGATACCGCCATGCCGCGCATCGAAGCTTTCGAGGCAACTTTCAAGGCAGCGCTGAAACTGTCGCTCGACCAATGGGCGCAGCGGCAGGCGGGCACGCTGGGCGGCGAGCCGCAATTCACGCGCGGACATCGCGTCCAGCTGCTGAAGGATGCCATCGCACCGCTCAAGGGCCGGCTGCCGCCGCGCGAGTTCAAGCGCCTGGCGCAGGCGCTGTCGATGATGTTCGGCGTCGAAGTGCTGATCGTGCTGAAGGATATATGGGGGCTCGATAGCCGCGGCATGCGGTCGGTCGCGCAATGGGCGGCGGGCGCCCTTGTGCGCGCCGCGGTGGCGGAATCGACGGCTGAAATCGATGCGGCCCCAACAGCGGCATTGGCGAAATAGCGCCAATCTGGTTCGACCAGATTTGGATGCCCACTATTGATGTTAACCGGGATGGCAGTGCCGAAACAAGGCTCTCCTATATCAACGAGTAGGAAAATTCAGGGAAAACAGTCGGATACATGAAAAATCCGGTTATACAAGGTCCGGTGGTGATCCAAGAAAGAGCTTGACGGCTATCCAAAATTGGTAATACCAGATCAGGACAGAAAAAGCGGATCAAAAGTGAGAGCTGCAATCCATTTTCCGGCAAAGCGAGGAGGCTTGGAACCGGAAGGTGCGATCTCGGGAGGAACTACCAGGGCCGGCTTCACCGCCGGCTCGCATGACAAGGTAGAATGCGCACAAGGGAGGAAATCATTATGCGCAAGACAATGACCAGCCTGCTTGCTGGTATCGGCTTAGTACTTGCCTGCGGAACGTCCGTCTACGCGCAGGACAAGGAGCTCACCATCTTTTGGGCGGAATGGGATCCGGCCAATTATCTGCAGGAACTCGGCAACGAGTACGAGAAGGAAACCGGCGTCAAGATCACGGTGGAAACCACGCCCTGGTCCGACTTCCAGACCAAGGCTTTCACCGAGTTCAACGCCCATGGCGACGCCTATGATATGGTCGTCGGCGACTCGCAATGGCTCGGCGCCGGCTCGACCGGTGGCCACTATGTCGACCTGACCGACTTCTTCAACAAGCACAAGCTTGGCGAAGTGATGGCGCCGGCAACGGTGAAATATTACGCCGAGTATCCGGGCGGCAGCAGCAAGTACTGGGCGATCCCGCTCGAAGGCGACGCTGTCGGCTGGTCCTATCGCAAGGACTGGTTCGAGGACCCGAAGGAAAAGGAAGCCTTCAAGGCCAAATACGGCTACGATCTCGACGTGCCGAAGGATTTCAAGGCGCTGCGCGACATCGCGGAGTTCTTCTATCGTCCGGATCAGAAGCGATACGGCATCGCCATCTACACCGACAATTCCTATGACGCGATGGCGATGGGCTTCGAAAACGCGCTGTTCTCCTTCGGCGGCGAACTGGGTGACTACAAGACTTACAAGGTCGACGGTTTCATCAACTCCGACAAGGCAATCGCCGCACTCGACGCCTACAAGGAACTCTACACGTTCACGCCTCCGGGCTGGGCCAAGTCGTTCTTCGTCGAGGACAATCAGGCGATCACCGAAAACCTGGCCGCGATGAGCATGAACTACTTCGCGTTCTTCCCCTCGCTGATCAACGAGGCGTCGAACCCGAACGCCAAGAACACCGGCTTCTTCGCCAATCCTCCAGGCCCGAACGGCGATCAGTTCGCCGCACTCGGCGGTCAGGGCATCTCCATCGTTTCCTACTCCAAGAAGCAGGAAGAGGCGACGAAGTTCCTTGAATGGTTCATCAAGGACGAGACCCAGAAGAAGTGGGCGGCGCTCGGCGGCTACACCTGCAGTGCCGCCGTGCTCAAGTCGGAGGAGTTCCAGAACGCCACGCCGTACAACAAGGCCTTCTACGAGACCATGTTCAAGGTGAAGGACTTCTGGGCGGTGCCGGAATATGCCGAGCTGCTGCAGCAGCTCAACCAGCGCGTCTATCCCTACATGATCGGCGGCGAAGGCACCGCCAAGGAAACGCTGGACGCGCTCGCAGGCGACTGGAACGCGACGTTCAAGAAATACGGCCGCGGCCAATAAGCAGCTTTTCTCGCGGAGGAGGCATCCGTGCCTCCTCCGTTCTTTTTTCCGAAACGGGAGCAGGGTCTTGGCGACCACGATGATCACCACGCTGGACACTTCCTCGCGGGCCGCTGCACTCGGCTTGAGCGACATGTCGATCCGCAACCTCTTCATAATCCCGACGATCCTGTTCCTGATCGTCTTCAACATTTTCCCGCTGATCTATTCGCTGGGCTATTCCTTCACCGATTTCCGCGCGTCGACCAACGCGCCGGCGAATTTCGTCGGGCTGCAGAATTATCGCGACCTGCTCAACGACCCCTATGTCTGGTCCAACTTCGCCATCACCGCCAAGTACGTCATCATCTCGGTCGCGGGTCAGCTGCTCGTCGGCTTCGGCGTGGCCATGCTGCTCAACAGGGATATTCCCCTCAAGGGTCTCATCACAACGCTGCTGCTGCTGCCGATGATGCTGTCGATGGCCGTCGTCGGTCTGTTCTGGAAACTGCTCTATGATCCGTCATGGGGGGTCATCAACTATGCGCTTGGCCTCGGCAATTTCGAGTGGCTGGCCGACCCCAAGATGGCGCTCTATGCGGTTGCGCTGACCGACATCTGGATGTGGTCACCCTTTGTCATGCTGTTGTCGCTGGCCGGCCTTTCAGCGGTGCCGAAGCATCTCTACGAAGCAGCGGCGATCGACCGCGCCGGACCGTTCTACACCTTCTTCCGCATCACGCTGCCGCTGGTCGCGCCGATCCTGATGATCGCGGTCATCTTCCGCACCATGGAAGCGTTCAAGACCTTCGACCTCGCCTATATCCTGACCAGCCAGCCGACGGCCGAGCTGATCTCTATCCGGCTGTACAAGATGGCGTTCCAGGAATGGCAGACCGGGCGCTCCTGCGCGCTCGCCTACATCGTGCTGATCATGGTGCTGGCCATCACCAACATCTACGTCAAGTACCTCAACAAGGTGAAGGAGCGCTGAGATGGCCGCCGTCCGCACTTCTTCCGAAATAGGCTTCAATCGCGTCGCCATCGTCGCCGTCCTTTTGGTGACGATCATCTTCCTGGCGCCGATCTACTGGATCACCTCGACGGCGTTCAAGCCGCGCAATCTTGCCACGACCATCCCGCCGACGGTGGTGTTCCAGCCCGAGATATCGCCGTTCGTCAAGCTGTTCACCAAGCGCTCGCAGATGCGCAACCCGCCGTCGCCGGAAGAGTATGCGGCGGCACCCTGGTGGGAACGTGTCGTGTTCGACGGCGGTGAAAAGATCGTGCGCGACGGCAAGGGCCAGGTGCAATGGTCCGGCTATCCGAGCCGCTTCATGAACTCGCTGATCATCGCCATCACCTCGACGGTGCTGGCTGTCGGCATGGGTACCTTCACCGCCTACGGCTTCTCGCGCTTCAAGGTGAAGGGGGAGGCGGATCTGCTCTTCTTTATCCTGTCGACGCGCATGCTGCCGCCGGTGGTGGTCGCGATCCCGATGTTCCTGATGTACCGGGCCGTCGGCCTCAACGATTCCCATATTGGGCTGATCATCCTTTATACCGCCTTCAACCTGTCCTTTTCGGTGTGGCTGATGAAGGGGTTCATGGACGAGATCCCGAAGGAGTATGAAGAGGCAGCGCTGGTCGACGGCTACACCCGCATGGAAGCCTTCTTCAAGATCGTGCTGCCGGAGGCCGCCACCGGCATCGCCGCGACCGCGGTTTTCTGCTTCATCACGGCGTGGAACGAGTATGCTTTCGCGCTGATCATGACCAACCGCCGCGCCCAGACGGCGCCGCCCTTCATCCCCAGCCAGGTCGGCGCCGGCCTGCCCGACTGGACGGTGATCGCCGCCGGAACCTTCCTGTTCCTGCTGCCGGTCGCAATCTTCACCTTCCTGCTCCGCAACCATTTGCTGCGCGGCATGTCCTTCGGAGCGATCCGCAAATGAGCTTTCGAGCCATCAACCAGAAATATCTCGAACCGGGGTCTCAGGTGCTGATGGTCCTCGGCATCATCGCGCTTTGCCAGCCGTGGAACCTGCTGCTGCACAGCTATGGCGTGACCATCATCCTGATCGGCCTGATCGGCTTCAACATCACCTCGAAGATCGCGCCGGCGGAGAAGGCCGGTACCGGCCAGGTGCGCAATCCGGGAGCAGAGCATTGACCCAGATTGAGCTTCGCGGCGTCCAGAAATTCTTCGGTGCGGTCCAGGTCATCAAGGACCTCAACCTCAAGATCGACGACAACGAGTTCATCGTGCTGCTCGGTCAGTCGGGTTGCGGCAAGACGACGACATTGAGGGCGGTTGCCGGGCTGGAGACGATCGACGGCGGTGACATCCTCATCGACGGCAAGCCGGTGCAACACCTCAAGGCCGCCGACCGCGACATCGCCATGGTGTTCCAGTCGTTCTCGCTCTACCCGCATATGAGCGTCTATGAGAACATTGCTTTTCCCTTGCGCGCGACGCGCAAGAGCAAGGCCGAGATCGATAGCGAGGTGCGCTCGGTCGCCAAGACGCTGCAGATCACGGAACTGCTGGCCAAGAAGCCGTCGGCGCTGTCGGGCGGCGACATGCAGCGTGTGGCCATCGGCCGGGCTCTGGTGCGGCGGCCGAAGGCGATGCTGATGGACGAGCCGATCGGCGCCCTCGACGCCAAGCTGCGCGAAGAGATGCGGGCCGAGATCAAGCGGCTGCACATCAAACAGGGCTCGACCACCATCTATGTCACGCACGACCAGATCGAGGCGATGAGCCTCGCCGACCGCATCGTGATCATGCATGAGGGCGTGCTGCAGCAGGTCGGTTCGCCCGACGAGGTCTATTCGCATCCGGCCAATCTGTTCGTGGCGCAGTTCGTCGGCAGCCCGGTGATGAACGTCGCCGATGCGGCGATCGCCGAGACCGCATCGGCGGCCTCGGTCACCGTCGGTGGCGCTGCCGCCGGCTTCGAATTTCCGCGCACGCTTTTGTCCAAGCTCAACGGCCATGCCGGCGGCCAGCTGGCGCTCGGCATCCGGCCCGAAGGCGTGCTGGTGCGCCATGAAGCAGCGGAGGGTTTCTTGCCGGTCGAGACACAGATCGTCGAGCCGCTCGGCTCGTTCGACATTGTCGATCTCAAGGTCGGCTCCAAGATGCTGCGCGCGCGCACCAAGAGCGGCTTCGTCGGCGGCCCGGGCGAAAAGGTCTTCGCCAGGATCGATCCGACGCAAGCACATTTCTTCGACACGGCAAGCGGCAAGTCGCTTGAGGTGAGGCTTTGATGGCTTATATCCAGCTCAAGAATATTTCCAAGAGCTTCGGCAACCACACCGCACTGACCGGGCTCGATCTCGAGATCGCCGATGGCGAGTTCTTCGTGCTGCTCGGCGAGACCGGCGCCGGCAAGACGACGACGCTGCGCATGATCGCGGGTCTGGAAAAGCCGACCGAGGGTCAGGTGTTCATCGACGGCGTCGACGTCGCCGACTGGGGTGCGGCCGAGCGCGATGTGGCGCTGGTGCTTCAGCAATATTCGCTCTATCCGCGCTATACAGTCCGCGAAAATCTCGAATTCCCGCTGAAGCCGAAGATACGTCGGCTGCCGGATGCCGAGATCAAGGACCGTGTTGCACGAGCGGCCAAGACACTGCGGATCGAGCATCTGCTCGACCGCAAGACCGACCGCCTTTCAGGCGGCGAGATGCAGCGCGTCTCTATCGGGCGCGCCATCGTGCGCAAGCCGCGCGTGTTCCTGATGGACGAACCGCTGTCGGCGCTCGACGCCAAACTGCGCGAGGCGCTGCGCACGGAACTGAAGAACCTGCAGATCCAGCTTGGCGCCACCTTCCTGTTCGTCACCCACGACCAGATCGAGGCGATGTCGATGGGCGACAAGGTGGGCGTGCTCAACCATGGCCGCATCATCCAGACCGGCACGCCGCACGAGATCTATAACAATCCGCGCGATACCTATGTGGCCAGCTTCGTCGGCTCGCCGCCGATGAACCTGATCGATGGCAAGCTGGTCAACGGCCGCGCGGTGATGGCGCCGCTGAATTTCGAACTGCCTTTCTCTGGGGGTGCCAAGGCGGGCGGTGCGACCGACGGTCGCCCGCTCGTCTTCGGTATTCGACCTGAGGATGTGTATCTTGAAAGCGGTGCGCCGGTCGAGGCACGCGTCCACGATGTCGAGAACCATGGCGTGGAAAAGATCCTGACTCTGCGGGTCGGCGACACGACGCTGCGCGCCACGGTGCCGGCCAGAACCGATGTCCAGATCGAGCAGCCGGTGCGCTTTGCCTGGAATCAGGACAAGGTGGTGCTGTTCGACAAGGGCAGCGGCGTGAGCTTGCGGCACGCCAGCTAGTTGCGGTCGAACGACGGCGCCGCCTGACTATTTCTGGAAGTAGGTCTCGTAAGGCGTATCGTTGATCAGCAGGATCACGCACTCCGTCTCTGAGAGGCAGGCGTCGTCGTGCATCTCGTTGGCCTTCTGGGTCCAGTAGGATCCCCGCGGCAATTCGACCTTCGTCGCTTCGCCGCCGTCCATTTGCCAATGCGCCCACAGACCCTTGATGACCAACGCGCGATAGTCGGCGGTGTGCGCATGAACCGGCGCGCGCCAGTTGCCGGGAACTTTCAGCAAGGCTGTCCTCGAGGGCAAAGGCGCGAGCGGGAAAGACGCAAGAAACGGCGAGCACNCGGCGAGCACCAGAAACGCGCCGTCTTCGGCGGCCTGGTGGTCGACAATGCCGGTGTGGCCAGCGCCTTCGCCTATTGTGGCGCTGCGACCTTGCTGGCGGCGATCGTTGTGTTCGCGCGCGGCCCTAAGCGCGTCGAATAGCCGATAGCCATCCTTGGCTAAAGCAGCGGGCCCGAGAACTATCAAGGTTTTCGGGGCGTTGCTTTTGTGGTGAGAGGCCACCGTAGGGTCAGACCGCGCGGCCGTCGAAGTCGAAGACCGGCAGGCCGGTGGGATCGAAATCGGCGACGCAGTTGAGGTTGATGTAGGCGCTGCGTTCGCTGCCCTGACTGACATCCTCGGCAAAGGGATGGATGCCGCAGGTGCGGCAGAAGCGATGCGCCATTGCATGATTGCCGAATGTGTAGGTGCCGAGATCGTCGCCCCACGCCAGCACCGTCAGGCTGTCATGCGGGATGGCGGCCAACAGCGCGCCCTTGCGCGAGCAGATCGAACAATTGCACCGCACGGCGCCGGTCAGCTGCGCCTTGAATTCGAACGCAACCTTGCCGCAGTGGCAGCTGCCTTTGTACAGCATCAGTCCCTTCCTATCGCTGGCAGGTGCAAAGGCACGCTGTCCGGGCTATTCCTTCCGCTGACCTAGCGGCCCATATGCCTTAAAGACGCTCCACCTTGACGGAATCCGACATCGACATGCAATCAATCCGCGATCGTCTCGAGATCATCCTGTCACGTCTTGCCAGTTGCGCGGCAGGCGAGAAGGTGTTCACCAAACTCTATGCCGAGGCGGCGCGCGCAGCGGCCGAGGCCACCGATGCGCGCAAGAAGGCCGGCGTATCGCTCGGGCCGCTCGACGGCACCATCGTGTCGATCAAGGATCTGTTCGATGTCGCCGGCGAGCCGACCACGGCCGGGTCGCTGATGCTGAGGGACACCGCGCCCCGTCGGCACGATGCGGCGATCGTCAACCGTCTGCGCCAGGCCGGCGCCGTCATCATCGGCAAGACCAACATGACCGAATTCGCCTTCACCGCCATCGGCGACAACATGCACTACGGCACACCGGGCAATGCCGCCGACACCAGCCGCATTCCAGGCGGTTCGTCGTCGGGCGCCGCCGTGTCCGTTGGCGAGGGGACGAGCGACATTTCCATCGGCTCCGACACCGGCGGTTCGGTGCGCATCCCGGCATCGCTGAACGGCGTCGTCGGTTTCAAGCCGACGGCGCGGCGCGTGCCGCTGACTGGTGCCCATCCCCTTTCCGCGACGCTGGATTCGATCGGGCCGCTGGCGCTGAGTGTTGCTGCGTGTGCCCTGGCTGACGCCGCGATGACGGGCGAGCAGATGCCGCAACTGCACCTGCCGTTAGCGCTTGCCGGGCTTCGTGTCGGCATTCCGCGCGGCCTGCTTTTCGAAGACACGGAAACGGAGATTGCCGCCGCGTTCGATCGCAGCCTTGCCGGGATCGAGCAGGCAGGCGCGTGGCTCACGGACATTTCGATCGACGACCTCATTGCCGATCTGCGCCTGGCCACCAAACGCGGCTCGATCGCGGCCATGGAAGGTTCTGAAATCCATGCCGACTGGCTGGCGACGGGCGCATCGGTGCCGGTCGATCCCCATGTCAGCGGGCCGCTGTCGCGGGCGGCGGCCATACCGACGCCGGTTTATATCAGGGCAATGCGTCGTCGCGCGGCACTGTGCATAGCCATGGACGAGCGGTTGGGTTCGGTCGATGTGCTAGCTCTGCCGACCACGCCGGTGACAGCGCCGACTATCGTTTCGATGGCCGAGGATACGGCTCTGCGTGAACGCACCGAAGGTCTGCTGCTGCGCAATACCCAGGTCGCCAACCAGTTCGACCTCTGCGCGATCTCGCTGCCGATGCCCGGCATGACGCTGCCGGCCGGACTGATGCTGGTGGCGCGCAATGGCCACGACCACCATCTGCTGCGCATCGCGGCTGAAGTCGAGCGGCTGCTCCGATAGGCAGCGAGCCGTAGGTCGGCAGTCAACGTGCCGCGCAGCGCTTGCGCTCGCTTTTCTTGGAGGAGCGTTCGATTTTGGTAACGACCAGCATCGGCGGATCGTTCGGCTGGCCGCGATGCTGGATCGATCCTCGGACGACGAGTTTTCCAGCATAAAGCTTGTCGGAGAGGTCAGGTGCCGATCTGTCCACGGCGGCAATTCCGTAGTATTGAGCTCCACGCCTTTAACGACATTGCCGGTGGTCAGATCCAGCGCATTGCCTGACGGGCAGGGCGCCATCATGCAGACGATCCCATTGCTGCAATAGACATAATCGCTGCTTTGTGCCGCCGCGAGCGAAGGTAAGGCCACGATCGACGACACTGCGAGAACCAGAGATGCGAAGCGAAAACCGGACATGGTTCACGCGTCCGCCGGGAACCGTCTGCGGTAATGCTCGACCACGTCGGGATTGCGCAGATTGACAGGCAGCCGGTTGGCCAGCACCAGCAAGGTCTCGCCGGCCGCGCCCACGCCCATGCGCATCATGGATTGCTCGGTAATCCCCGCCATATGCGGGGTGACGATAACATTGTCGAAACCGAAATAGGGATGGTTTGCCGGCAGCGGCTGCGTGGCAAAGACGTCGAGTGCGGCGCCGCCGATCCGGTCTTGGCGCAAGGCCTCGATCAGCGCCTCGTCGTCGATCACCGGTCCGCGCGAAATGTTGATCAAAAGCGCGTCCGGCTTCATGCGGGCAATGCGTTCGCGGCTGATCAGGCCGCGCGTTTCCGGCGTCAGCGGGCAGCAGAGCACGATGATGTCGCTCTGTTCGATCAGCGCATCGATCGACAGGAAGCCGATCCTGTCGGGTGCCGGCTGCATGCTGCGGGTCGTCGCCACGACGTCGAGGCCGAAGCCGTGCGCGGCGATATGGGCGACCGCCTGACCGATGGCGCCGAAGCCGATGATGCCGATGGTCTTGCCGGCAAGCTCGCTGGCATGGCTGGCGTGGTCGCGGCCGGCATTCCAGCCCTTGGCGCGCAAGTCGCGGTCGACCGAACGGAAGCGCCGAAGCAGGGCAAGGGCCGCGAACATCACATATTCAGCGACCGAACGCGCATTGACCGCCGGCACGTTGGCGACCAGCACGCCGGCCGCGGCCGCGGCCTCCATCGGCACCATGTCGAGCCCGGCGCCGTGGCGGACAGCTGCTCTGAGTTTCGTGGCGTTTTCGAACAGCGACGGCGGCAGCGGTGCGCGAACGATGATGACGTCGGCATGCTTCGCCTCGGCGGTCAGCGTTGCCGCATCAAGCGCTGAGGCGACGACGAGTTCACCGGCGCCCGCCAGCATTGCGGAGGCACGCGGATGCAGCGTGTGCGTCGACAGGATTCTGGGCATGGGGCTCTCGCTAGTCGCAATTCTCAAAGGAAAGCGCCGCGCGCTTTTCCCAGAAAAACCGTTTCACACCTTTCCTGGAATTGCACTAGACCTTCTCAAGTGCCAGGCTTTGCGCTTGCGCCTCCCGGCCCTCGATGATCCCCTTCCAGTAGCTTTCCGCGCCTTGCAGGTGGGCGCTCATCAGCGCCTGGGCGAGATTGCCGTCGCGACGCAGCAGCGCCTCGTAGATCTGGATATGCTCGGCATGCGAGCGCACTGAGCGCTCGGGATCGTTGAAGTAGATCGGCAGCCGCTGCTCGCCCATCAGGTAATAGACACTGCAGATATTGTGGAAGACGCCGTTCTTGGTCGCCCGCACGATTTCGAGGTGGAATTCGCGGTCTTCCTTGGCGAGGCCTTCGCCGGCGGCGATGCACTCCTCCGAGGCTTTCAGGATCTCCCGCAGGCGTTCGAAATTCTCTTCAGTGGCGCGGGAACAGGCAAGTTCGGCGGCCTTAATCTCGTGGATCTTGCGCAGTTCGACGGTCTCGTAGATTTGCACCGGGTCGAGCGGCAGGCCGGCACGGGCAAACAGCGCCAGCGCCTCGACACTGGCCTGCCTGGTGTCGACATAGATGCCGGATTTGGCGCGGCGCTCGACGATGCGCATGGCCTCCAGAATGGCCAGCGCCTCGCGGATCTGGCCGCGACTGACGACGAAATGCTCCGCCAGTTCGCGCTCCGAAGGCGTGCGGCCGGTCTCCTTGTCCGAATGGGCGAAGAGATAGGCGGCGAGCTCGGCGAGAAGGTTCTTTTCTTTCATCGTCAACCGCGTTGCGCGTGCGCCTCCAGGAACCGCTCCGAAATGGTGAATCCCAGACCCGGCTTTTCAGGGATCGCTATCATACCGTCCCTTGCTTCGACAGTCTCTTCGATAAGATCGTGGATCATCGGGTTGGCGCCGAGCGAATATTCGACGGTAAAACTGGCAGGCGAGGCCGCACAAACATGCAGGCCGGCGAAGAAGCATGGCGCGCCGGCCCACAGATGCGGGGCAAAGCGCAGATTGAAGGCACTGGCGATGGTGCCGATCTTCATCGCCTCGCTGATACCGCCGCAAAAGGCCGGATCCGGCTGGAAGATGTCGGCGGATTTCAGCACCGCGAGATCGCGGAAGGCGTAGCGCGTCGCTTCGCTTTCGCCGGTGGCGATCGGGATCGAACCCGAGGCGCGCACCTCGGCCATACCAGCCTTGTCGTCGGCGATAACAGGCTCCTCGAACCAGGCGAGGTCGAGATCGCTGGCCAGGCTGATGAAGCGCTTGGCCTCGGCCACCGTATAGGTGCCGTGCGCGTCGACCATCAACTCGACGTCAGGACCGAGCGCCTGCCGTGCGGCGCGGACGCGGGCGGCGGAAATGTGCGGGGCGCCGTCCATGGCGCCGACGCGCATCTTCAGCGCCTTGAAGCCGCCTTTGGCGATGTAGGATTTGAGCTGCTCGCCGATAGCGTCGGCGGCAGCCCAGCCGCCGGAGGCGTAGGCCGGCATGCGGTCGAGCTTGCGGCCGCCGATGAGCCGCCACACCGGCTGTCCCAACGACTTGCCCAGAATATCCCAGAGCGCGATATCGACGGCGCTGATTGCCGCAATGCTCATGCCGCGCCGCGCCAGCTGCGGCATGGCATGGCCGGCGCGCGCGGCACTGTCATGGCGCACGCCGTTGTAGAGCATCTCCCAGATCATGCCGATGTCGGCGGGGTCGCGGCCGATCAGCTGCGGCCCGACCTCGTGATTCAGCATGTAGACCAGCGCACCATAGCTGCCGGCGCTGCCGGCGGCGTTCTTGCCCTCGCCCCAGCCGATCAGCCCGTCGTCAGTCTCAATGCGCAGGATGGCGGCGTCGAACGTCGTCACCTGGCCAAAGTCGCTGCGATGCTGCTTCGCGGCCTCAATCGGCACGCGGACCCACCACGCCTGGACCGTTTTGATGCGCATCCCGATCGGCTACTTGATTAGCGGCAGCAGCGTTTCGGCCGTGATGCGCATCTGGTCGGTGTAGAATTTCTCCGTCAGCACGCTGGAGCCGTGATCCTGGATGAACTTCAGCTGTTCGGGAGAAATGTCGACCGGATTGCGCTCGACCATGTCGGGATAGGGCGCGGCGGGTGTGCGGTCGACTGGCGCGACAAATTCGTTCGTCAGCGCGCCGTCATAGCCGACTTCCTTCAGCGTCTGCACGATCCGTGGCCAATCAATCTGGCCAAGGCCGGCGGCAAAGCGGTTGTTGTCGGCGACGTGGAAGTCGAACAGCCGTTTGCCGACCTGACGGATCGCGTCATGGACGTTAAATTCTTCCATATGGATGTGATAGGCGTCGAGGCAGACGCCGCATTCGGGGCTGACCGCATCGGCCAGGGCCAACGCCTGCGCGCCGCGGTTGAACAGATAGGTCTCGAAGCGGTTGAGCGGCTCGACCGCGATCTTGACGCCGACCTTCTTGGCATGGGTGAAGCATTCGCGGGTGGCGTCGACCACCCACTTCCATTCCTCTTCCTCGGTGCCGTCCGGTACCACTTTGCCGACGGTCGCGGGCACCAGCGTTATGATCTCGCCATCAAGTTCGCTGACCATGGTCAGCACGTCCTTGACGTACTGCACCGAGCGTTCGCGCTGGCCCTGGTCCCTGGCGGCAAGGTTGCGTTCGCCCAGCATCAGCGTCACCGACCCCCAGCAGCGGATGCCGTATTCTTTCAGCAGCGCGCGGGTCTCCTTGGTCTTGTATTGCTCGGGCTCGCCGGAAATCTCGATCGACTCGTAGCCGAATTTCTTGATGCGCTTCAGCGTCACCTCCAACGGTTCCGCGCGCATCCAGTTGTGCGTCGAAAGATGCATGGTCTATCCTTCCCAGAATTCGTCTGTGCCAGTTCGCCTGCGACGCGCCCCACAAGGCGCGTTGCGTGTTTCCTCCCCAAGGCGCTCCAGCGTTTTTGCGCAACTGGTTCGACCAATTGGGCCCTAATGGAGGTCTACAGCAATTTTTGTCGCGCGGCAAGAACCGCCGCCATGCGATATCGACATCTGTGTACCGTATTGATTATGCTGGTATATATCGCCAAAAATGGAATGCCCTGGCAGCTTTGCGCGTGAGTCAAATGGCTTGACCCATTTTCGGTATTTGGTAATACCAGAATGCCGATACGAGAATGCACATCACGAGAGACCAAAGAGGCTGGCCCTGCTTTCATCAGACGCTATGCTTGGTCCTTGGAAAAATGAATTGGGAGGATGCCGATGCCGTCGACAATGAAGGGTCCGGGGCTGTTTCTGGCGCAGTTCGCGGGGGATACCGCGCCGTTCAATTCGCTGGCCTCGATCACCAAATGGGCGGCCGGTCTCGGTTACAAGGGCGTGCAGATCCCGACCTGGGATGCACGCCTGTTCGACCTCAAGAAGGCGGCATCTTCCAAGACCTATTGCGACGAGGTGAAAGGCATCTGCGCGGATGCCGGCGTCGAGATCACCGAACTGTCGACGCATCTTCAAGGGCAGCTGGTGGCGGTGCACCCGGCCTATGATGCCCAGTTCGACGGCTTTGCACCGCCTGCGGTGCACAACAACCCCAAGGCCAGGCAGAAATGGGCGGTCGAACAGATGGAGTTCGGCGCCAAGGCCTCGAAGAATCTTGGCCTGAAAGCCTCGGTGACGTTTTCCGGCGCTCTGGCCTTCCCGTATCTCTATCCCTGGCCACAGCGGCCGGCCGGGCTGATCGAGGAGGCCTTTGCCGAACTCGGCACGCGCTGGAAGCCGATCCTCGACGTCTATGACGAGAACGGCGTCGATGTCGGCTATGAGATCCATCCTGGCGAGGACATCTTCGACGGCGCCACGTTCGAAATGTTCCTCGATGCGGTTGGCGGCCACAAGCGCTGCAACATCAACTACGACCCATCGCATTTCCTTTTGCAGCAGCTCGACTATCTCGAATTCATCGACATCTATCACGAGCGGATCAAGGCCTTCCATGCCAAGGATGCCGAGTTCAATCCGACGGGGCGGCAAGGCGTCTATTCCGGCTATCAGAGCTGGACCAATCGCGCCGGCCGCTTCCGCTCGCTTGGCGACGGGCAGGTCGATTTCGGCGGCATCTTCTCCAAGCTTACCCAGTATGGCTACGATTCCTGGGCGGTGCTGGAATGGGAGTGTTGCCTCAAGCATCCGGAGGACGGCGCGGCCGAAGGCGCGCCCTTCATCCAGCACCACATTATCCGGGTGACGGAAAAGGCCTTTGATGATTTCGCCGGCGGCACCACCGACAAGAAGATGCTGCGCGCCATGATGGGTATTTGAGACAAGCAGGAGAAAGACATGGTCGGCGCATCGAAGTCGGAAGCGGGGGGCGGCCCGATCCGCTATGGTATGGTCGGCGGCGGCCAAGGCGCCTTCATCGGCGCGGTGCATCGGATCGCGGCGCGCATGGACAATGACTTCGTGCTGGTGGCCGGCGCCCTGTCGGCCAATCCCGAGCGCGCCAAGGCTTCCGCCGCCGAACTCGGTCTCGACCCGGCGCGCAGCTACGCCTCCTATGCCGAGATGGCCAAGGCCGAGGCCAAGCGCCCGGACGGCATCGAGGCGGTGGCGATCGTCACCCCCAACAATGTGCACGTGCCGGCGGCCAAAGCGTTTCTCGAGGCCGGCATCCACGTCATCTGCGACAAGCCGCTGGCGACCACCTTGGCTGAAGCCAGGAAGCTAGCGGCGATAGTCGAAAAGACCGGCAAGGTGTTCGTGCTGACCCACAATTACACTGCCTATCCGATGATCCGGCAGGCGCGCGAGATGGTGGCCAAGGGGCAGCTTGGCGATATCCGCATCGTTCAGTCCGAGTACCCGCAGGACTGGCTGACCGAAGATCTTGCCGCCACCGGCCAGAAGCAGGCGGCGTGGCGCTCCGACCCCAAGCAGGCGGGCGCGGGCGGTGCGCTCGGCGACATCGGCACGCATGCCTACAATCTGGCGCGCTTCGTCTCCGGGCTGGAGCTCGATTCGCTGTCGGCCGATCTCGACGCCTTCGTGCCGGGGCGGCAGCTCGACGACAATGTCAATGTCATGCTGCGCTTCAAGCCGGTCGGCAAGGTGCATCCGGCCAAGGGCATGATCTGGGCGAGCCAGGTGGCGCCCGGCCACGAGAACGGGCTGAAGCTGCGCATCTATGGCTCGAAAGGCGGGCTGGAATGGGTGCAGGCCGATCCGAACTATCTCTGGTACACGCCGTTCGGCCAGCCCAAGCAGCTGCTCACCCGCAACGGCGCCGGCGCGCTGCCAGTTGCGGGACGCGTCAGCCGCGTTCCGTCTGGCCATCCGGAAGGCTATCTCGAAGGCTTCGCCAACATCTACCAGGAGGCGGCGCGGGCGATCCGCGCGGCACGCAAGAAGGGCGGCAAGCCGGGCAAGGACGTGGTGTTCCCGACCATCCAGGACGGCGTCGAAGGTATGGCGTTCATCGAGGCCTGCGTGAAGTCATCGAAGAAGAACGGGGCGTGGACGAAACTTTAGGGACCGCCGGCGCCAAGTCTCTTCTCCCTTCGGGGAGAAGGTGGCCGCTAAGCGGCCGAATGAGGGCGCATGGTGCGAGGTGCGAAAGAAACCAGCGCGCCGTCAAATGGGGAGGGGCTGTCGATGAAAATCGGCATGTGCATGTTTTTGTGGACGACTTCCGTGTCTAAGAAACACGAGCCGTTGCTGCGCGACATCAAGGCGACCGGCTTCGACGGCGTCGAGATACCGATCTTCTCAGGCACGCCAGAGGACTACAAGAAGCTTGGCGATTTGCTCGACCGCATCGGGTTGGAGCGCACGGCTGTTACGGCGATGGGCGACCCGGCGATGAATCTGATTTCGCCGGATGCCGTGACCCGCAAGGCCGGCATCGGCTACATGAAATGGGCGATCGATTGCGCCCAGGCGCTCGGCGCGAGTACGCTGAGCGGGCCGCTGCATTCGACGCTCGGCGCCTTCTCCGGCAGCGGGCCGACCGCTGCGGAAAAGAAGCGCTCGATCGCGTCGCAGCGCGCCATTGGCGATCATGCCGGCAAGCGGAACGTTACCATCGGGTTGGAGGCGCTCAACCGTTTCGAGTGCTATCTGCTGAACACGATGGCCGATCTGTCCGAGCACGTCGACGCCATCGACCGGCCGCACATCAAGGCGATGTACGACACCTTCCACGCCAATATCGAGGAGGCCGACCCGATCGGCGCCTATACGAAGCACCGCAGGAATGTCGTGCACATCCACATTTCAGAGAACGATCGCGGCGTGCCGGGACGCGGGAACATTCCGTGGAAAGAGACTTTCGCGGCCATCCGCAAGAGCGGCTATGACGACTGGCTGACGATCGAGGCGTTTGGCAGGTCGCTGAAGGATCTGGCGGCGGCGACCAAGGTGTGGCGGGATTTTTCCGAGACGCCGGAGGCAGTTTATCGCGAGGGATACAGGCATATCAGGGATGGGTGGAAGCGGGCGGCTTAGCCGCGCCGCCCAAGGAGTGCTGCGTTCCTTCACACCCCCCTCTGTCCGGCAGGACAGAGGGGGTGCTGTCCCTCGCACGTCACCCCTCCTCGGCCTGCATCCTGTTGTAATCATGGATGGTCCGGCTGAGCCGGCGCCTCAGGAAATTCGAGATGTTGTCGAACACAAACACGACGAGCAGGATCAGCAGCACCATGTAGAAGACGTTGGCCCAGTTGGAATTGGTGCGCATGGCTTCCCAGAGTTTCAGGCCGATGCCGCCAGCGCCGACGGCGCCGATGATGGTGGCGCCTCTTGTGTTGGATTCCCACTGGTAGAGCGTCTGGCTGATGAAGACCGGGATCACTTCCGGCATGACCCCATAGCGCTGCACCAGCAGGCCGTTGGCGCCGGTCGACTTGATGCCCTCGCGCGGTTTGTCGTCGATGTTTTCCAGGCTTTCCGAATAGATTTTGCCGAGCGTGCCTATTTCGGTGAAGAAGATCGCGGCGCTGCCGGCGAGCGGTCCCGGGCCGAAGGCGCGGGTGAAGAACAGCGCCCAGATCAGCATGTCGACCGATCGCATGAAATCGAAGAAGCGCTTGAGCACCTGGCCGAACAATCCGCTCGGCGTGATGTTGCGGGCGGCGAAGAAGGCGAGCGGGAAGGCGACGAGGCCGCCGAGCAACGTGCCGAGAAAGGCCATGACGATGGTCTGCAGCAGTTTCGTCCAGACGTCGCCATGCTGCCACTGCGCATTGTTCCAGATGTTGTCGCCGGCGAGCGCGAGGTTCGAGGTGCCAGGCTTAAGTTCCGGTCCGGACCAGATCAGCGAGATCACTTCACTGGCCGATTTGCCGAAGAAGGGCGAGCGCGTGTCGAAGACGAAATTTGCCCAGCCGAGGAAGCGCTTGCGGACCTTGACGCGATCGACGGTGACGCGCACTTCGCCGACAAAGCCCATCCTGGCGACGATCTCGTCGTCATGCGCGGTGATCCAGCCAGGCACCGGACCTGTAATTACCGGCTTACCGCTGGTCAGCGCCACCGGCACCATCTCGCCATTGGCGACGATCGTCGCTTTGGTCTTGTCGAAGGTGACGGACCTGGCCGCGCCATCGATCAGGACGGTGAAGGTGCCATCCGCGTTCTTGACAACCCAGTCGGGATCTGGGTTCTCGCCGAGTGCTGAAAACCGCGGGTATTTCGGCGTGATTTCAGGCTGGTCGAGGCGGAATTCAGGCTGCAGATCGTAGCTGATCCATTGCGTCAGGAAGAGCGGCAGGCGCTCCCAATGCGAGTCGCGCATCACCTGCGGCAGGTTGAAAAACCACAAGGCGTAAACGAGGTAGAGCAGGATGCCGCCGAACAGGAACAGCGGCGCGAATCGCTTGTAGGCCGGCCGCCGAAAGATTTGCGGATAGCGTTCCTCGATCGACTGGACCTGATCAGTGGTCAAAGCGGTCATTTAAGCGCTCATCAGAAAAGCTTGCTCGCCGACCAGCTTGCGGCGCAGCCAGGCGGAGAACTGGTCGACGATGAAGATCGTCGTGAACAACAGCAGCACCAACGCCACCGTCTTGGCGCCGAAACCGCGCGATATCGAGAGCTTCAGTTCCTCGCCGATACCGCCGCCGCCGACGGCGCCGATAATGGTCGAGGCCCGCACGTTGATCTCGACGCGCAGCAATGTGTAGGACATGAAATTGGGCAGCACCTGCGGCAGGTCGGCGAAGCGCACGCGCTCGAACCAGTTGCCGCCGACCGCTCTCAGGCCCTCTTCGGCGCGCATGTCGATGTTCTCGTTGATTTCATAGAACAGCTTGCCGAGCGCGCCGATCGAATGCAGGCCGATGGCGATGATGGCTGCGATCGGCCCGGTCGAGACAATGGCGGCGAACAGGCCGGCAATGACGATTTCGGGAAAGGCGCGCAGCAATTCCATGAAGCGCTTGACGACGAGCCGCAGCGCCGGATGCGGCGTCAGGTTGCGCGCGGCGATGAACGAAAACGGCACGGCGAAGATGAAACCGATGAAAGTCGAGACCAGCGCCACGTTGAGTGTGGTCAGCATCAGCTCGAAATATTCGGGGATGTAGAAGCCGCCCCAGACATAGACGCGGCCGAGCGGGAAGTTGAACTCCTGGGTGCCGGTGTCATGCGGCGAGGCGATGTCGAACAGCGCCCGCCAGACGTCGTTCCAGTCCTTCGGGATCAGCCAGCTGAGGAAGTCGAATATATGCGGCAGCCGGTCCCAGAAGTGACCGGCATTGGCCTCGTCGGCGAACCACATGCTCGACAGCGTCGCCGCCAGCAGCAGGCCGATGCCGAGGATGGTATAAAGCCGCCGCAACGATATCTGGCGCTGCCAAGCGTTGGCTACCTGCAGGGTCGCGTTGGAGCGGGCTGTTGCTGAGATGGTCATGATCGGGACATGCAAAAAGGGCGGCGTTTTTCACGTCGCCCTTTCTGATTTTGCCGTCAGCCGCCGATGGCTGCCTTACGGGCTTCGACGATGACGTTGTAGAAGTCAGGCTTGACCGGGACGTAACCGGTGAAGTCGCCGCCTTCGACGCCTTCGAAACAGGCCTTGTCTTTCTTCGGCAGGTCGGTGAAGAAGGCGGCAAGCTTGGCGGTCATGTCGTCGCCGAGCGCGGTGCGCACGACCAGCGGGCCGTTCGGGATCAGGCCCGAGCGCCAGACTTCGACGAAGTCGTTGGGGTCGACGGCGCCCTTGGCGGTGACCTTGTGGAAGGTGCCGGAGGTGTAGCCGTTCTTGAAGTCGCCGATGCCGGAGGAATCGTCAACCGCAACGTCGACCTTGCCGTCGCGAACGGCGAGGATGTTGTTTTCATGGCCGCCATTGAACTGGGTCGAGGCGAAGTAGGCGTCGTTCGAGGCGCCGGTGTCCTTCGGGATCTGGGTCAGCGGGATCAGGTAGCCCGAGGTCGAGTCCGGATCGGCGTAGCCGAGCTTCTTGCCCTTGGCCGACTTGATGTCGGTAATGCCCGAAGACTTCAGCGCCAGGCCGATGGAATAATAGCCGGTGGCGCCGTCGGTCTGCTGGGTGGTGAGGACCGGGGTGACCGCCTTCGGGTCCTTGATGTAGACGCTGGCGTAGCCGGAAGCGCCGAGTTCGGCGAAGTCGAGCGTGCCGCCGAGCAGGCCCTGGATGACGCCGTCATAGTCGGCGGCGGGGAACAGCGAGACCTTTTCGAAGCCGAATTCGGTCTTCAGGTGATCGGCCAGGCACTGATAGTTGCGCAGGCGGTCGGTTTCGTTCTCTCCGCCGAGGATGCCGACGCGGAATTCCTTGAGGTCGGCCGCATGCGCGGCGCTGGTTGCCATGGCGAGAGCCGAAACGGCGCCGAATACCATCTTCCTGAACATTTGATGTCTCTCCTGTAAGTTCCGGCCCCGCGCCGGCAGCGTTCTTGATTTTTGCAAGTGCCCTTGACGCGGGCGGTCGATCCAGTGCGGCTCAGTTTTGGTCCATGATCTTTTCCGAAAACCGGTATCCACTTTTCGGGATCATGGATCAGTACCCGGGGAATGCGGGCTCGAGCGGGCTGGCGGATGCGGCGATCTTTTGCTTGTAGGCGATGCTGGTCGAGGTGATGGCCTCGGAGATATCGACGCCGTTGCCGTCGGCGCCATAGACCAGGCGCACGGCCTCGCGGTTGAGCGCTTCCGGCGGACCGTCGAAGACGATCTTGCCGGCAGCCATGCCGATGATGCGGTTGCAATAGGTGCGGGCGGTGTCCAGCGTGTGCAGATTGGTGACGACGGTGATGCCTTCGCGCAGGTTGATGTCCTGCAGCGAGTCCATCACCACCTTGGCGTTGAGCGGGTCGAGCGAAGCGATCGGCTCATCGGCGAGCAGCACCTTGGGCTGCTGCATCATGGCGCGGGCAATGGCGACGCGCTGCTGCTGGCCGCCAGACAGCGTGCCGGCTGGCTGCAGTGCGGTGCGGGCGATGTCGAGGCGCTCGAGTGCTGCAATCGCCTCAGCGCATTCGGCGCGGGTAAACATGCCGAGCAGGTTGGAAAAGGTCGAGCGATGATTGAGACGGCCGAGCAGCACATTGGTCAGCACATCGAGGCGCGGCACCAGGTTGAACTGCTGGAAGATCATGGCGCAGTCGCGCTGCCAGCGTCGCAGCGGCGAGCCACGCAGCCGCGAGACCTCGGCACCGTCAAAAAAAATCGATCCCTGGCTGGGGTCGATGAGACGGTTGATCATGCGAAGGAGGGTGGATTTGCCGGCGCCGGAACGACCGATGATGCCGACCATCTGGCCCTGCGGGATCGACAGGTCGATGGCGCTGACAGCGGTGTTCTTGCCAAATCGGCGCGAGACGCCGCGGATTTCGAGCGTGGCAGGGGTCGATAACATCGAAGAGTTCCAGACCTGAATTGATCGTCTGGTTCTCGCCTAGCGCAGCGACATGAACCTGCCATGTCATCACGATGTCAGTTTTGTTACGCTCCACAGCCGTGCGGCAAGTGGGGGGTGGTCGCACCCGATCAGGCGCCGTATTTCTCGAGGAACGCGTCTGCCTCGAGTACGCGAAAATCGTCGAGCGCGGCGCGCAGCCTGGCGTGGTCCCAGTCCCACCAGGCGAGCGCCTGGTAGCGTTCGGCCGTGCGGCGATCGAAACGCTCGCGGATCGGCTTGGCTGGCACCCCGCCAACGATGGTGTAGGGCGCGACATCCTTCGACACCACAGCGCCGGCGCCTACGGCAGCACCATCGCCGACGGTGACGCCGGGCAGGATGGTCGAGCCGTGGCCGAGCCAGGTGTCGTGGCCGATGGAGACGCGTTTGGCGCGGCGCTGGGCGAAGAATTCTGTTTCGTGCTCGGCGTCGTCCCAATAGTCGGAGGCGCGATAGGTGAAGTGATGCAGCGTCGGCCGCCAGGTCGGGTGGTTTGTGGCGTTGATGCGCACGGCGGCGGCTATGTTGGAGAACTTGCCGATGGTCGCGCACCAGACGACGCAGTCCTGCATGATGTAGGAATAGTCGCCGAGGATGCTTTCGGACACGCGGCTGCGGTCGGCGATCTCTGTCCAGCGCCCCAATGTCGAGTTCTCGACCTGCGCCGTGGCGTGGACCAACGGCGCTTCCGATAGTTTCCTGCTCATGCAGCGATTTTTCCGGCGGCGAAAGAGGTCACGTCGATGATGCGATCGGCGACGGCGTCACGCACATCCGGGTCATGGAAGATGCCGAGCAAGGCGACACCGCCGGCCTTCTTGGCGGCGATCAACGCAACCACAACGTTGCGGTTTTTCGAATCGAGCGAAGCTGTCGGCTCGTCGAGCAGCAAGACCGGATGCTCGGTGATGAAGCCGCGCGCGATATTGACGCGCTGCTGCTCACCGCCCGAGAAAGTCGCCGGCGGCAGCGCCCAGAGCTTTTCCGGCAAATTGAGCTGCCCCAGCAAGGTGCGTGCTTTTTTCCGCGCGCTCTCGCGGTCCTCGCCGCGTTCGACCAGCGGCTCGGCGACCACGTCGAGCGCGGAGACGCGCGGCACGGTGCGCAGGAACTGGCTGACATAGCCGATCGTCTGGCGGCGCACGGAAAGCACCGTGCGCGGGCTGGCGATGGCGAGATCGATCAGGCCGCCCTCATGCTGAACGATGATCTGGCCTTCATCGACGGCATAATTGCCATAGAGCATTTTCAGGATCGAGCTTTTGCCGGCGCCGGAAGGCCCGCCGAGCACGGCGCATTCACCGGCCCGGATCGAGAATGAGACGCCGGCGACAACCGGCAATCTGATGCCGTCGCGCAGATGCATGGTGAAGCTTTTGGCGACGCCGGAAACAACGAGGGGCGTCGGCATCAGAAGGTTCTCCAATCGTTGTTCGTCCGCGGGCCAACACCCCCCTCTGCCTTGCCAGGCATCTCCCCCTCAAGGGGGGAGATTGGCTGTCGCGTTCGACTTCGCCATTCTTCTGCATCGTAGAAGGGGCGGGACATAAAAGCTGCTGATCTCCCCCCTTGAGGGGGAGATGGCCGGCAGGCCAGAGGGGGGTGCCTTGGCGCCATCTTCACACCTGTAGAATCGAGGAAACAAGCAATTGCGTGTAAGGCGCGCGGGGATCGTCGAGCACGCGATCCGTCAGGCCGCTTTCGACGACACGGCCGTCTTTCATCACCATCATACGCTGCGACAGAAGCCGGGCGACGGCGAGATCGTGGGTGACGACGATGGCCGCCAGGCCGAGATCGGTGACCAACCCGCGCAGCAAATCGAGCAGGCGCGCCTGCACCGAGACGTCGAGGCCGCCGGTCGGCTCGTCCATGAACACCAGCCTCGGTCCGGTGACGAGGTTGCGGGCGATTTGCAGGCGCTGGCGCATGCCGCCGGAAAAGGCGCGCGGCTCGTCGTCGATGCGGTCCTCGTCGATCTCGACGCGCGACAGCCAGTCGACGGCAGTGGCGCGGATCTTGCCGTAATGGCGGTCACCGACCGCCATTAGCCGCTCGCCGACATTGGCGCCGGCAGACACCGTCATGCGCAAGCCGTCGGCGGGGTTCTGATGAACAAAGCCCCAGTCGGTGCGCATCAGGAAGCGGCACTCGGCCTCGCTCATACGGTAGAGTTCGCGGAACTGGCCGTCGCGCATGCGGTAGCTGGCGGTGCCAGAAGATGGTAGCAGCCGCGTCGACAGGCAGTTGAGCAGCGTCGTCTTGCCGGAGCCGGATTCGCCGACGACGGCCAGAACCTCACCCGGCCACAGGTCGAAGGTGACGTTCTCGCAGCCGACGCGCGAGCCGTAGAATTTGGACAGTTCGGAGACGCGCAGCAGTGGGTCGCCGGTCATTCTGCTGGCCTCATCTTTCCTGCGGTAACATGGCTTTCAGCCGCAAGGTGGCCGCGATGTCCTTCGGCGCGCCGCTTCTCGCAATGGTCGGTGTCGGAGCAGACGAACATGTGGTCGCCATGGTCGTCGAGGATGACCTCGTCGAGATAGACATTTTCCGCCGCGCACAGCGCACAGGGCAGGTCGAAGGTCTGGACCTCGAAGGGATGATCCTCGAAGTCGAGGCTGACGACATCGGTGAAGGGCGGCACGGCATAGATGCGCTTTTCGCGCCCGGCTCCGAACAGTTGCAGGGCCGGCGAACGGTGCATTTTGGGGTTGTCGAATTTCGGCGTCGGCGAGGGGTCCATGACATAGCGGCCCTCGACCTTGACCGGATAGGCATAGGTGGTGGCGATGCGGCCGTGTTTGGCAATGTCCTCGTAGAGCTTCACATGCATCAGGCCGTATTCCTCGAGCGCATGCATTTTGCGCGTTTCGGTTTCGCGCGGCTCGAGGAAGCGCAACGGCTCGGGTATCGGCACTTGGTAGACTAGAACTTGGCCGGCGCTCAGCGGGTGTTCCGGGACGCGATGGCGGGTCTGGATGATGGTGGCGCTGGCGGTATCGGTCGTCACCGCGACGTTGGCTACCTTCTTGAAGAAGGCGCGGATCGAGACGGCATTGGTGGTGTCGTCGGCGCCCTGGTCGATGACTTTCAGCACATCGTCCGGCCCGATAATCGAGGCGGTGACCTGCACGCCGCCAGTGCCCCAGCCATAGGGCATCGGCATTTCGCGCGAAGCGAAGGGAACCTGATAGCCAGGGATGGCGATGCCCTTGAGGATCGCCCGGCGGATCATCCTTTTGGTCTGCTCGTCGAGATAGGCGAAGTTGTAGGTGGCGATGTCGGTCATGGCGATCAAATCCACTCCCTGCTATTGCATTGACGCCCAGAAAACGGAAATAAAGGCGAAGTCGAATGACTCAGACCGGTTGGATCCAGATTGCAATTCTGCTTCTGGCGTTTGTCTGCGTGGTCGGTTTTGTACCTCGGCGCTTGTTTCTGCCTGCTTCCAGAGATGGCGCGCATGTCACAGGCGGAAACGGCAGCTACGTCGGCGGGCATAGCAGCCATTCCCATGACGGCGGCAACGGGGATGGCGGCAACGGGGGTGGCGGCAATGGCGGGGGCGATTAGGCTCATTCGGCCGCCTCCCGCTTCTCTTGCACCTTTGCAGGGTTCTCTCGAGCTTCGTATTCGGCGCGCATGCGGCGCACCAAATCGAGCTCGGCCTGGAAGTCGACATAGTGCGGCAGCTTCAAATGCTCCACGAAGCCGGTCGCCTGAACATTGTCGGAGTGCGAGATGACGAACTCCTCGTCCTGCGCGGCGGCGACGACATCTTCGCCGAGTTCCGTTGCGCGCAGCGCGCGGTCGCACAGCGCCATGGCCATCGCCTTGCGCTCGCTTTGGCCGAAGACCAGTCCGTAGCCGCGGGTGAATTGCGGCGGCGCCTTGGCCGAGCCCTTGAACTGGTTGACCATCTGGCATTCGGTGACGCGGACCTTGCCGAGCAGCACGGCGAAGGGCAGTTCCGGCACGTCGAGTTCCAGCTCGACCTCGCCGATACGCACCTCGCCGACAAAGGGGTGGTTGCGGGCATAGCCGCGCTGGGTGGAATAGCCGAGCGCCAGCAGAAACCCTTCATCGCCGCGCGACAGCGCCTGCAGGCGGATGTCGCGCGCCATCGGAAACTCAAGCGGCTCACGGGTGATGTCGCCGGGGACATGGTCCTGCGGCATGTCGCCATCCGGCTCAATCAGCCCTTCGCGGGCGAGGATCGTCGAAACGCGCGGCATGGCCTGCGTTTCCGTCTCGCGCTGCAGCGGTTCGGCGACATCGGCGCCGGCGGCGAGTTCCGGGTCGAGCAGGCGGTGGGTGTAGTCGAAGGTAGGCCCAAGCAGCTGGCCGCCGGGCAAATCCTTGTAGGTCGCCGACACGCGCCGCTCGACCAGCATGGCGCCGGTGTCGATGGCGTTGGTGTAGCCGAAGCGCGGCAGTGTGGTGCGGTAGGCGCGCACCAGGAAGATCGCCTCGATCATGTCGCCGCGCGCCTGGACTATGGCGAGCGCCGCCAGTTCCCGGTCGTAGAGCGATCCTTCGCTCATCACCCGGTCGACGCCGAGCGCCAGCTGTTCGACGATCTGGTCGAGGCGCAGCGCCGGCACCGAACGGTCGCCGCGACGGCGGTCCGCAAGCAGACTGTGGGCATTGGCGATTGCGACTTCGCCGCCTTTTACCGCGACATACATTTATGCCTCCATCGTCTTGATGCGCGTCGTGCGCGGCAGGCAGGCGATACCGTCGGGCGCCGCCAGGATGATGTCGACGCCGCGCGGAAAGCGCTGGCTGTTCTGCTTCCACTGTTCGACGAAATGGCGCGGCATCTGCGCCGGCGCGATCGCGGCAGAGACTTCGATGCCAGGACCTTCGAGCAACAGCGGCGCGCCCGAGACGAGATTGCTGACCTGCAGGATCAGTGTCGTCGAGCGGTCGGGATAGTCCTGCGTGCCTTGCGAAAAGCCGTCGAGAGCAGCCATCTCGGCCGGGTTGGCGATCAAGGCGAAATGCGCATCGGCCGGCGTGTTGGCAAGTGGCGCGCCGGTGTGGAAACCGAGCCAGGATTTGACTGCCGCGGACGCCTGCAAGGCAGGGTCGAGCCAGAGCGGGGTGTCGTTGTCGCATAGCGAAAGCGCGATGGCGCCGGCG
This sequence comes from Mesorhizobium sp. LSHC412B00, assembly GCF_000503035.1. Classification (NCBI taxonomy): domain Bacteria; kingdom Pseudomonadati; phylum Pseudomonadota; class Alphaproteobacteria; order Hyphomicrobiales; family Phyllobacteriaceae; genus Mesorhizobium; species Mesorhizobium sp. LSHC412B00. Next base: position 87,064 of record NZ_AYWB01000007.1, read on the forward strand.
GTTGCCGACAGCGGCGCCGGCGGCCGGGCGAAGGCCGGCAGAGGCTGCACGCTGCCCGGCCGCGCCATGGCGTCCATGATTGCGCGGAAGACGGTCTGGGCGTTGAACACCGGATCGGCGAAACCGCCGTCGATCGATTGAGCTGCGATGTCCATCAGTCTTCTCCGCGCACCATGGTGAAGAAATCCACTTTCGTTGCCGCCGTCTCGGCGCGGCGCTTTTCGCGCGCTTCGCCTTGGGCGGCACGCAGCGGCGCCACCAGCGCGGTTTCGACCGTCCTGCGCTGCGCCGGGTCCTGCCAGAGCGCGTCGGCGATTGCGGCCAGCCTGGCCTTCTTCCTGTCGCGGCCAAGCATGTAGCTGTGGCCGACCTGTCCGGAAGGGAGCCGAACTGTGGCGCGGGTGACCGTCGCTTCACCGACATTGAAGGGTGCGCCGCCGCCGCCGATGCGACCACGCACGGTGACCAGACCGGTTTCCGGGCCACGCAGAAGCTCGGCCTCGGAGGTCAGGCCGGCCTCGTTCCAGAGCCGGGCGATGTCGTCGCCGTTAGCCTGCGCCAGCGTTGCCATGACGTCTTTGCGCTCGGCCTGTTCCCGCGCTTCCTGTCCTCGCATTGGGTTACTCCCGGACCATGTAAAATTTGTCTAGTGATATAGACAACTATACAAATTATACCTATTATCTAACCCGTGTCCATGACGGGTGGATGACAGGGGCTGGAGCGGGGGGGAAATGGTGGCTCAAAAGAGCGCGAGCAGCATCGAACGCCGCAGTGGCGTCTCGCTCTGGCGGCAGATCGCCGACCAGATCCTGCATTCGATTGCGTCCGGCGATTTCGCCGAGAATGCCGCGCTGCCGCCGGAGATGGCGCTGGCCGAACGCTACGGCGTCAACCGCCACACGGTGCGCAGCGCCATATCGGCCCTGGTACAGGACGGTGTGCTGCGGGCCGAGCAGGGACGCGGCACTTTCGTGTTGTCGCGCAAGCGGCTGTCCTATCCGATCGGCGCGCGCACGCGTTTTTCGACGGGCCTGCAGGGACAGACTTCGGAACGGCATATCGTGCTGCTCACGTCCGTAGTTGAAACGGCCAGCCAGCGCGTCGCCGACGGCCTCGGCCTTGCCAGGGGCACCGAGGTGATCCGGCTGGAGACGCGCGGCGAAGCCGATGGACGGCCGGTGTCCCGCGCCGCCAGCTGGTACGAAGCAAAGCGCTTCGCCGGCATCGATGCCGTGATGGCGGAGACCGGTTCGATAACCGCCTCGCTCCGGCGTTTCGGCATCGACGATTATCTCCGGCAATCGACGGTTCTGTCGGCGCGTCATGCCGACGCCGCCGACCTTGCCGATNGATCTCGATTTGCAGCCCGGCGCCATCGTGCTGGTCGCGGTCGCCGTCAACGTCACACCGGACGGCCAGCCGATCCAGTTTGCCGAAACGCGGTTTCCGGCGGAGCGGGTGGAGCTGAAGCTGTCGGCGCTGTAGGGAGCGTCGAGACTCATGCGATATCAGACCAACTCGGTCGCGCTCACTTGTCAGCGGCTTGACGTTTGAGGACCGCCTTCCCCCACTCCGTCTCGGCTTCGCCGAGCCACCTCTCCCCCCTCCGGAGGGAGAGGAAGGGAGCCCGCCTTGCCAAGCTCGCGCCTTTCCTCTCCCCCGTCGATCGGGGGAGAGGTGTCGAGCGAAGCTCGACGGAGTGGGGGTCGACCTGCGCAGGGCATGGTCAATTCCGGCCGGGTTCACCGCCTGCCATGTTAAGAACCCACCTCGATCACCGCCTTGATCAGCCCGGATTTCTCATGCGCCCATCTTGCGAGATCGCGCGGCGTTCCGGCCAGTGTCGTGCGGTGGGTGACAAGTTTCGCCAGCGGCACCGCGCCGTTGCGGATGGAGGCGGCGACGTGGTCGAAGTCGACTTTCAGCGCATTGCGGCTGCCGACCAGCGTCATTTCGCGTTTGTGGAATTCCGGGTCGGAAAAGACGATGTCGTCCTTGACGACGCTGACCAGCACGAGCGTGCCACCATGCGCGACATGGGCGAAGGCCGACTGCACCGAGGCGGTGTTGCCGGTGGCGTCGAAGACGACGTCGAACCCTTCGCCGCCGGTTGCCTCGCGCACCAGTTCGGCTGCCGCTTTTTGTGAACCGTCGAGCGTGGCGAAGCCGAGTTCGCCTTTTGCAAAATCCAGCCGCTCCGTGCTCATGTCGAGCAGGCTGACATCGAGCCCGGCGATGCGCGCAAACAGCGCTGCGCCAAGGCCGATCGGCCCGGCACCGATGACCAGCGTGCGGGCGCCTGGTTCGGCGCGAGCGCGCCGCACGGCATGCGCGCCGATGGCGAGGAATTCCACCGCCGCCGCATCGGCCAGCGATAAGCCGTTTGCCGGATAAAGATTCTGCGCCGGCACCAGGATCTGCTCGGCCATGGCGCCGTCGCGATGGACGCCAAGCACTTCGATCCTGACGCAGCAATTCGGCTTGCCGTGCCGGCAGGCGATGCATTTTCCGCAAGCGAGATAGGGATTGATGATGACGGGCTCGCCCACGGCAAGGTCGACATCTTCGCCGGTCTCGACGACGGTGCCCGACACTTCATGGCCCATGATGCGGGGATAGGCAAGGAACGGGTGCTTGCCTTCGAAGATGTGGTAGTCGGTGCCGCAGATGCCGACATGGCTGACGGCGACCAGCGCCCAGCCGGCAGGCGGCGCTCCTGGCGCCGGCCGGTCTTCCAGGACAAGCTCGCCGGGCGAGCGGCAGACAACAGCTTTCATTCGGCAATTCCAGTGTTTCTCAAAAAGGCGCCGGTCCGTTGTTAAGCAGGCCGGCGCAGAAGGTCAGGGAGAATTACTTGCCGCGACGGCGCAGCCCGTCGAAATAGACGATGATTATGATCAGCGCGCCGGTGATGATGCGCTGCCAGAACGAGTTGACGTTGAGCAGATTGGCGCCGTTGTTGATGGTGGCCAGGATGAAGGCGCCGAGCAGTGGGCCATGCACCGAGCCGACGGCGCCGAACAGCGAGGTGCCGCCGATCACCGATGAGGCGATCGCCTGCAACTCCCAACCTTCCGCCTGGGTCGGGTTGCCGATGCCGATGCGCGCCGCCAGCAGCACGCCGACGAAGGCCGCGCATAGCCCCGACAGCGTGTAGGCCATGTAGATGGTGCGCTGGACATTGACGCCCGAGAGGCGCGAGGCCTCGGCATTGGATCCCACAGAGAAGAGATAGCGGCCCCAGCGGCTGTGGTGCAGGAAGATGTAGGCCGGGATACCGACCAGGATCACCATCCAGAACAGATTGGGGATGCCGACAAAGGAACTGCGCGAGAACGCGGTGAAGCTGTCGCTGTTGATGTTGATCGAATTGCCGTTGGTCATCAACAGGCCGATGCCGCGCAACGAGGTCAGCGTCGCCAGCGTGATGATGAAGGGCGGCAGGCCCATCTTGACGATGCCGAAGCCATGGAACAGGCCGATGGCAACGCCGACCAGCAGCGTCACCAGAATGGCGACCCAGATCGGGAAGCCGGCATTGATCATCATGGCGACAATGACGGTGGCGAAGCCGACCACGGCGCCGACCGAGAGGTCGATGCCGCCGGTGATGATGACGAAGGTCTGGCCGACCGCCATGATGGCGATCATCGAGCCCTGCCGCAAAAGATTGGCGATGTTGTTGGAGGACGCGAAGCTCGGCGTCGCCACCGACAGCACGATCCAGAGCAGAACCAGCAACGCCAGAAGCGTCAGCCCGAACAGGACGTTGTAGTTCCGTTTCGGTTTTTCGATCGCGGCGGTTTCGATGCTCATGGTTCCTCCCGTTTCTTCTTGTCTGGACGGCGTTTTCAGCCGATCGCCTGCGTCAGCACGTCTTCATGGCTGGCGGCGCGAAAACCGTGGCTGGCGACCAGTTTGCCGCGCCGGAACACGTGCAGCGTATCGGCGAGCTCGTAAACCTCGGGCAGATAGGACGAGATCAGGATGATGCCGGCGCCCTTGGACAACAGTTCCCCGAACAGGCGGTAGATCTCGGCCTTGGTGCCGACATCGACGCCGACGGTCGGCTCGTCGAAGATGAACAGCTTGGCGCCATGCGCCAGCCATTTGCCGATGACGATCTTCTGCTGGTTGCCGCCGGACAGGCTGGAGGCCAGGGCGCCGCGCGTCGGCGTTTTGATGCGGAGGCCGGCGATCTGGCGATCGGCCTCGGCCTTTTCCTTCGCACCGGAGATCAGCATGTTGCTGGAGATGCGCTTGTAGATCGGCAGGTTGAGGTTGAGGCCGACCGGCAGGTTCAGGCACAGGCCCTGGTCGCGGCGGCTTTCCGGCGCCAGCGCCATGCCGAGCTTGATCGCGTCGTGCTCGGAATTGATGTGGACCGGCTTGCCTTGCCAAAGGACCTGTCCGGCCGACTTCTTGTGGCGGCCATAGAGCGTGGTGACAAACTCGCTGCGGCCGGCGCCGATCAGGCCATAGAGCCCGACGATCTCGCCGGCACGCACTGTTATCGAGACGTCTTCGAAGCCCTTGCCCGACAGGTTTTTCGCTTCAACGATCACGGCACCGGGGGTGAAATGCTCCTTGTGGTAGACTTGCTCGATCGAGCGGTTGATCATCATCTTGACCAGCTCGGCGTCATTGGTCTCGGCAATGTTGCGGGTGCCGACCAGCGTGCCGTCGCGCAGCACCGAGACGCGATCGGCGAGTTCGAACACCTCTTCCATGCGATGGCTGATGTAGATGATGGTGACGCCTTCGCCCTTGAGCCTGCGGATCAGCGTGAACAGCTGGTCGGCTTCCTTGCGGGTGAGATAGGCGGTCGGCTCGTCGAAAATCAGGAACTTGGTGCCGCGCACGGTGGCGCGGGCGGCGGCGATCAGCTGCTGCTGGCCGATGGTGAGGTCACCCAGCATGACATGCGCCGGCAGGTCGAAGCCGAGACCGTCGATGATCTTCTGCGCTTCCTTGACCATGGCGCGCTGCTGCAGGATGCCGAAGCGCGAATTCTCCTCGCCGAGGAACATGTTGGCGGCGACGGTGAGATGGCGGCAGAGCACGACCTCCTGATGCACGGCGTTGATGCCCAGCGCCATCGCCTCGTGCGGGGTTGCCAGTGCTGCCGGTTTGCCCTCCCAGATGACATCGCCGGAGGTGCGCGGCATGACGCCGGTCAGAAGCTTGATCAAGGTGGATTTGCCGGCGCCGTTCTCGCCGACGATGGCGTGGATCTCACCTGCCTTGAAGGCAAGGTGAACGGGCTTCAACGCATGCGTGCCGGGATAGCGCTTTTCCAGTCCGTGCAGTTCGAGGATCGTCCTGCCGGGCGCTAGCGTTGGGGCCGGGTGCAGTTCCTGCGCCGTGGGCGTCATGACAATCCTCCCAGGTTGGCCTTACGGTTGGCACGTCGCGATGCAGTCAGCCACATCGCCGAGGTAATTCAAGCCGGTGGATATTCAAGCCGGTATCGAATGTTTCCGGGGCGCGAGGCCCCGGAAACGATTTTTGCCTGACGGGCTCAGAGCTTCGGGTTGAGCAGGGCGTCGATCTTGGGGTCTTTCATGTTTGCCTTGGTCACCAGGTTGGCGCCGGTGTCGACATTGGCCTCGACCTTCTCGCCCTTCGAGGCGGCGAGCGCGGTCTTGATGCCGTCATAGCCCATCCGGTACGGATCCTGGACGACGAGCGCGGAAATGACGCCGTCATTGAGGAACTTGATCAGCTTCTCATCGCTGTCGAAGCCGACCAGCGCCAGCTTGCCGCCAAGGTTGTTCTCGGCGACTGCCTGACCGACGCCCTGCGCCATGATCAGGTTGGACGCGAAGATGCCCTTGAGGTTCGGGTTGGCGGTGATCAGGTCGGTGGCGATGTTGAGACCGGTCGTTGCCTGGCCGTCGGCATATTTGTCCGCGACGAGCTTGAGCCCCGGATATTTCGCGGCCAGCTGCTCGGTGAAGCCCTGCTTGCGCTGCTCCAGCGAACCGGCGCCCGGCGCGTTGGTGATCAGGGCGACGTCGCCCTCGATCTTGCCGCCATTGGCTTCGCCGATGGCTGCTGCAAGACCGTCAGCGGCGACGCGTCCGCCCTGCACATTGTCGGTGGTCAGGAACGAGGTGAACGCCTTGGAGTCGGCGCCGGAGTCGATGCCGATGACCTTGACCTTGCTGGCCGCTTCATCGATCGGCTTGCCAAGCGCCTTGAATTCGGTCGGCGCGATGACGATCGCGGCCGGGTTGCCGGCGACGGCATTCTCGAGGATCGAGACCTGGCCGTTGACGTCGGTTTCAGCCTGGGCGCCGAGTTCGGGTACGTTGACGCCGAGATCCTTGCCGGCCTTGCGGGCGCCGGCCAGGACGATCTGCCAATAGAAGGACGTGGTGTCCTTGACGATGATCGGAATGGTCACGTCCGCCGCCGAAGCCGGCGCCGTGTGCAGCGTGCCGGCAAGCATCGAGGCGGCAGCTAGTGCCATCAGTGAGCGGCGGTTGAGAATGCTGGTCACGAATTTCATTAGGAATCCTCCCTAGATCGCCCGGTGAAGGTTACGGAAGCTCCATTTGGATAGGCGCGGCCCAAACAGAACTTTATCAATAAAAAACAGTTGCCGCTTTTTGATAGTGCATCGGTCCGGCCGACGCAAGCGGTGTTTCATATCGGCCTGCGCATGGCTTGGCGGGGAAACCTCCCTGCCGATCCTCAGTGCCACGTCCAGACGCTCCCGATCCTCCTTGATCATCATGGAATATTAATTCCACCGTCGAGTCAATATGGAATATTCATTCCTTCTTGAGAACCGTGATTGTGGCGTTTCGTCACCCGAGCTCCTGCACGATGGTGTAGGGAGCGTAGCGGGCGAATTCCGCTTGCGGCACCTGGACGTCGAACAGGTCGAGGTTGCGCGTCAGGTTGGCAGGCTTGGCCGTTCCGGTCAGCACGCTGGCCACGACAGGCTCCTGCAGCGGAAACTGCAATGCAGCCGCCGCCAGCGGATATCCGCCCTCATCAGCGATTTTCTCCATCGCGCCGACACGCTCGAGTATGTCCTGCGTCGCCGGCAGATAGTCGAAATGCGCGCCGTGCACCGGTCCGGTTGCCAGGATGCCGGAGTTGAAGACGCCGCCGATGATCAGCGAAGTCTGTCGCTCACGACACAGCGGCAGCAACTCGGCTTCAGCCGAGCGGTCGAGCAGCGAATAGCGGCTGGCCAGCAGGATGCAGTCGAGCGGTGCTTCGCGCAGCACGTCGAGGCAGATCTGCACCTCGTTGACGCCGAGCCCATAGGCGGAAATTACACCCGACGTTTTAAGCTCGTCCAGCGCCTTCAAGCCGCCGTCCATCAGCTGGCGAAAGTGCAGCTTCGTCTTCTCGACGCCATGTGTGTAGGTGCCGATGTCGTGCACAAACAGGATGTCTATCCGGTTCAGCCCGAGCCGGGCATAGGAGAACTCGACCGAGCGCATGATGCCGTTATACGAGTAGTCGTAGTCGAGCGCGAAAGGCAGCGGGTCGACATAGGAATGATCGGGAACCTGGTCTTCCGGCACCGGGCGGAACAGGCGGCCGACCTTGGTCGACAGCACATAGGAATCCCTCGGCTTGTAGCGCAGGAAATCGCCGGTCCGCCGCTCCGACAGGCCGAAGCCATAGAAGGGCGCGGTGTCGAAATAGCGCAGGCCGGCATCCCAGGCTGTCTGCAGCGTCTCCATCGCCGCTTCGCGCGGACAGGCCCGGTAGAGCCCGCCGATCGCCGCCCCGCCGAAGCTTATCTCGGTTACCTCGAGCGCAGTCGTGCCGATGCGGCGTTTGTCCATCCAAAGCCTCCCCTTGTGAGCCGTCGTTGCAGCCCGTTTTTTTTCGTCGGTGGTTAGAGCGTCGCGCCGAGGTGCCACGGCACGAACTCGTTGTCGCCGTAGCCGAACGCCTCGCTCTTGGTCTTGCGGCCCGATGCCGTCTCGACGATGAGTTCGAAGAGTTCCCGGCCCATGCCGGCGATGGTCTTCTCACCCGAAGCGATGACGCCGCAATTGACGTCCATGTCCTCTTCCATCTGGTGGTACATGGTCGAGTTGGTGGCGACCTTGATCGACGGCGTGGGCCGGCAGCCGAAGCAGGAGCCGCGGCCGGTGGTGAAGACGATGATGTTGGCGCCGCCCGCCACCTGACCGGTCGCCGAGACCGGGTCGTAACCGGGCGTGTCCATGAACACCAGGCCACTGCCGGTGACCTTTTCGGCATAACCGAAGACGCCGTTGAGCGGAGTCTGGCCGCCTTTGGCCACGGCGCCCAGCGACTTTTCCAGGATGGTGGTCAGGCCACCGCGCTTGTTGCCGGGCGAGGGGTTGTTGTCGATCGAGGCGCCGTGCTTGGCGACATGGTCCTCCCACCATTTGACGAAACCGTCGAGCTTCTTGGCGATCTCCGGCGTTGCCGCGCGATAGGCGAGCAGATGTTCGGCGCCATAGATCTCCGTCGTCTCCGACAGGATGCCGATGCCGCCGACGCCGGCCAGGATGTCGACCGCCGCTCCCAGCGCGGGATTGGCGGTGATGCCCGACATGCCGTCGGAACCGCCGCATTGCAGGCCGACGACGATCTCCGAGACCGGGATCGGCTCGCGCTGATACTGGCCGACTTCCTCGGCGATTTCGGCGAGCACGCCCATCGCCTTTGCGACCGATTTGCGCGAACCGCCGGCGTCCTGGATGTTGAAATGGCGTTTTCCCGCCGCCGCACCCTTCTGGCCGTAAAGGGTGAGCTGGTTGACCTCGCAGCCGAGGCCGACCATCAACGCGCCGCCGAAATTCGGATGGCGGGTGTAACCGGCGAGCGTGCGGTGTAGCACCATCATGCCGTCGCCGGTGCCGCTCATGCCGCAGCCCTGGCCATGGACGATCGGGACGAAGCCGTCGATCCCCGGATATTTCGGCAACAGCACGCGGTTGGCCTCGTCGGCAATGGCGTGGCAGACGGTGGCCGAGCAATTGACGCTGGCGATGATGCCGATGAAGTTGCGCGTGCCGGCACGGCCATCGGCGCGACGATAGCCCATGAATGTCCGGGCGCGGTCGGCTTCGGTGGCATGCTCCGCTTCGCTCGGCGGCACGACCGGCAGACGGCCGGACTCGAAGACCAGATTGTGCGAATGGACGTGGTCGCCGGGCGCGATGTCCTGGGTGGCGCGGCCGATGGCCTGGGCATACTTGACCACCGCCTCGCCGACGGCGATAGGCTTGATCGCCACCTTGTGGCCGGGCTCGATCAAGGCCGTGGCGACGGCGCCGCCGGGCAGAGGGGTGCCGATCTCGATGCGGCCATTGGCGACCGCGACATTGTCGGCGGGGGACAGAAGAATGCTGTTCGAGGCGTTCACGGGCAGTTTCCTGGGTCTGTTCCTGGGGATGCGCGGATTGACACGCGTCTGTTTACATATAATGTCTTTTATCGTGAAAAAACATTTGTGCGTCAATTGTTTTTTCAGGAGGAGACCATGTGTCCGATGGACGCTTGGCTTGTGGGGAGCGGCGTCTGACACGCAGAGCGTTTGCTCTGCCGGGTGAGAGCCAGGACATATGTGATATCGCGCTTCAAGCCAGCCACAGCAAGCGCCGGCGCGCAACGGGGCAGGGATGTCGAAGAGCAACAACGTCTACAAGGACGCTTACAACAGGGGTCTGCGGCTGCTCGATGAAACGCAGAGCCTGCCGTCGGAGCCGGAACTGGGCACTTTGCTCGGCGTCAGCCGGACCACCGTGCGCACCATTCTGGCGCGCATGGAAGAGACCGGGCTGATCGCGTGGAACAAACGCAGCAAGACAGTGCTCAGGGCGCCGAAGCCGGATGATTTCTTCCCCGAGGAGGAGACAGACACACTGGCCCAGATCATCGAGCGGTCGTTTATGCGCAGATTGCTGGCTGGCGGCGCCGAGGCCGGCATGCAGATCAACGAGCTCGAACTGGCGCGCGAGATCGGCGTCGGCACCACCAGCGTGCGCGAGTTCCTCATCCGCTTCTCCCGCTTCGGCCTGATCGAGAAGCGGCGCAACAGCCACTGGGTGCTGAAGGGGTTTACGCGAGCCTTCGCGCTCGAACTCACTGAAATCCGCGAGATGTTCGAGATACGCTCGGCGGCGGCCTTTGCCGCCTTGCCTGGGGATAGTCCGGTCTGGGCGGATCTCGACCGGCTGGAAGACGAGCACCGGCTTCTGGCCAGCGAAATCGCCATCCGCTTCAACGAATTCTCGGAGCTAGACGAGCGCTTCCACCGGCTGATCCACCGGGCGTCGCACAACCGCTTCATCGTCGATTTCTACGACGTCATCGCCATGATCTTTCACTACCACTACCAGTGGAACAAGGCGCAGGAGCGCGAGCGCAACGAAGTCGCGGTGAGCGAGCATCTCGCCTACATCGCGGCGCTGAAATCGCGCGATCTCGGCAAGGTCGACGCCGCCTGCCGCAAGCATCTGAAGTCGGCACGCCACACGCTGTTGACGTCGATCCCGGAAATCGGTCGGATTGCTTCTTAACGCGCCGCGTTGCCGCAGCGATGATTTGGCGATTTTCCGCCGACATGCCGCGTGCTAGATATCCAAGCGTTGCTGCGTGAAGAGGCAGGTCTTTGGACTTCCGGCGTAAGAGATGGAGCATGATGGCCGCCTTTGTCGCGGCCTGTGTGCTGTTGCTCCAGTCGACGCTCGGCGTGTTTGCTTTCGGCATTGCGCCGGATGCCTCGCAACTCGACGTTTTCGGCAACGTCATCTGTACACATGAGGGGGCGGTCCAGCTTCCCGGCGGCGATCCGCACCAGCCGCACATGCCGGCATGCTGCATGCTCGGCTGCAGCATGGCCTCCGTCGCCTATGCGCCGCCGGCAGGCGTCGGCGTGGCGCCGGTGAGCCTGTCTTTTGAAACAGTCGCGTTTCTTCCGCCGGCAGTCAGGCATCCCGACGTTACGCGTGAGCGCTCTCCGGCCAATCCGCGCGCCCCGCCGCTTGCGGGCTGAAAAACCGCCGCTCGCTTGGCGTAACCCGCGCGGGCGATAATCATCCAATGATAAACTCGTTCGCAGCCGGACAAAGGCGCGACCTCATATTCATGGAGCCTACCCATGTCCCGTTTTCGTCATGCCGGCGCGTTGCGCCGCAGCACCCCTATCTTCACCACTATCGAGCAGCGTCTCGGCAGCGCCCTCTTTGCCTTTGCACTGTTGTTCGTCGGCGCCCATTCCGTCCTTGCGCATGAGTTCAAGGCCGGTGACATCGAGATCGAGCATCCCTGGTCCCGTGCCACGCCAGCCGGCGCCAAGGTTGCCGGCGGCTATTTCACCATCGTCAACAAGGGCAGCGCACCAGACCGGCTGCTGTCGATTTCCTCCGACATTTCGGGGAAGGCCGAACTGCATGAAATGGGGATGAAGGATGGCGTCATGACCATGCGCCCGGTCAGTGGCGCCCTGGACATTCCGGCGGGCGGCAAGATCACGCTGGGTCCTGGCGCCTACCACGTGATGTTCATGGATTTGAAGCAGCCGCCTAAAGAAGGCCAGATGTTTGCCGCCACGCTGACTTTCGAGAAGGCCGGAACCGTGACCGTCGAGTTTGCCGTGCAAGCCATAGGCAGCGCGCCACCCCTCGAAGACAACGACTGACCAATCAATTTGCCAACCGATTTTTCGAGAGGGACCATCATGAACAAGTATCTTTTGCCGGCCGCTGCATTCCTTGTCCTGGGGACAAGCGCTGCCTTCGGCCATATCACGCTCGAAACCCAGGAAGCGCCGGTCGGTTCGACCTACAAGGCCGTGCTGCGCGTGCCGCATGGCTGCGAAGGCAAGGCGACGATTGCCGTGCGCGTGCAGATCCCGGAAGGGGTGATCGGGGTGAAGCCGATGCCCAAGCCCGGCTGGACGCTGCAGGTCAAGAAAGGCAAGTACGAGAAATCCTACCAGCTCTATGGCGATCGGTGACCTCGGGCGTCAAGGAAGTCGACTGGAGCGGCGGCAGCCTGCCGGATGAATTTTATGACGAGTTCGTCTTCCGCGGCACGTTGGCCGCCGATCTGCCGGCCGGGCAAAAACTCTATTTTCCGGTGGTGCAGGAATGCGATGGGGCCACCACGCGTTGGATAGAGATTCCGGCGGCTGGTCAGGATGAGGATGCGCTGGAAGATCCGGCGCCCGGCCTCAACCTGCTGCCGAAGAAATGATGCATTGGCGGCGCGCTGCTTCGAAGCGGCGCGCCACTGTTTTGGTGGATGGCATGAACGTGGCCTGTTTTCAGCGGATAGAACGGACAGCCGGCAGGTGCTTCGGCCTGCTGGCCGCGATCCTGCTGCTTGCCGTCCTTGCCACGCCAAACCAGGCCTTTGCCCATGCGGCGCTGATCAAGGCCGAGCCTGCCGACGGCGCGGTTCTGGAGCGAGCGCCGACGCAATTTTCGCTGACCTTCAGCGAGCCTGTGTCGCCGCTGGTGCTGACCTTGGTGCGGCCCGACGGTACGCCTGTCGCTTTGACCTCGTTTCGGTTGAGCGACCAAACGGTTGAGATCGACAATCCACAAAAGCTCGGGCCGGGCACCCATGTCTTGAGCTGGCGGGTGATTTCCGCCGATGGCCATCCGGTCGGCGGCTCGGTGCTGTTTTCCGTTGGCGCGCCAAGTGCGGCGCCGGCGGTGGGGGAAGCTGTCGATATAGATTTGCGGTCAGCGATCTGGACCGGCAAGGTTCTTCTCTACATCGGGCTTTTCCTCGGCATTGGCGGCGCCTTCGCGCTGACATGGCTGGCGCAAGGCCAGCGCTCAGGCCAGCGCTTCGTCATTGCCGCCATCCTGTGCGGGCTGGTCGCAGCACCCCTGTCGCTCGGGTTCCAGGGGCTGGACGCGCTGGGCGCGCCACTCGCCCGGCTGGCGCAACCGGTGGTCTGGCGGACGGCGCTTGGCACCAGCTTCGGCTGGACGGTGCTGATTTCGCTGGCGGCGCTCGGGCTTGGCCTGCTGTCGTTGGTCGGATCGCGTGCTGGCGCCAGGCCGTTGGCGCTCGCCGGGCTGGCCGGTGTGGGTGCAGCCCTTGCCGCCAGCGGCCATGCCAGTGCAGCCGAACCGCAATGGCTGACGCGGCCTATGGTGTTCCTGCATGGCGCCGGCATCGCTTTCTGGGCTGGAGCACTGCTGCCGCTCGGCCTGGCGTTGAGCAGCCAATCGGTGGAAGCCGGGGCGTTCCTGCGGCGGTTTTCGCGCGCGATCATGCCCGTGGTGGTAGTGCTTGCCGCCGCCGGTGTGGTGCTCGCCATCATCCAGGTGCAGACACCGGCGGCACTGGTCAACACCGCCTATGGCCGGCTGCTGCTGATCAAGCTGGCGCTGCTGGTGTTTCTGTTCACGCTGGCGGCGGTCAATCGATGGCGGCTCACCGCCTTGGCCGAGGCCGGAGCGACGGAAGTGCGGCGACGGCTTAGCCGCTCGATCTCAGTCGAAATGCTGATCGTGCTCCTGATCTTCGGCGTTGCCGCCGGCTGGCGCTTCACGCCGCCGCCACGGGCCCTGGCAATCGCCGCGGCACAACCGACGTCGACCCATATCCACACTATGAAGGCGATGGCCGACATCGACATCACGCCCGGCCATACCGGGGAGGTCACCGCCTCCATCGTCATCATGGATGGCGATTTCGGCCCGCTCGACGCCAAGGAAGTGACGCTGGTGCTGTCCAAGCCCGATTCGGGGATCGAGCCGATCAAGCGTCCGGCGACCAAGCCAGGCGACGGCACCTGGCGCGTCGATAATCTCGTCATTCCGATTCCAGGCCGCTGGACGGCGCGGCTCGATATTCTGGTTTCGGATTTCGAAGTGGTAAAGATCGAAGCGCCGATCGATATCCGCGCCGAGTGATATTCAGCCCGCCTGCGAAGGGCGCTCAGCCGAGTTCCTGGGCTAACCCGATGAGATGCCCTTCCGGCCCGCGGATGTAGCAGAGCCGATACACGTCCTGGTAACGGACGACTTCACCGGCCAGCTGCGCGCCACGCTTGCGGAGCCTTTCAAGCGTGTCGTCGATGTCGTCCACGGTAAACATGACGCGCAGGTAGCCCAGGGCATTGACCGGGGCGTTGCGGTGATCGGCGACGACCGTCGGCGTGAGGAAGCGGGAGAGCTCGAGCCGGCTATGGCCATCCGGTGTGCGCATCATGGCAATCTCGACGTGCTGATCGCCGAGCCCGGTGACACGTCCGGCCCACTCGCCTTCGATCGTCGCCCGCCCTTCCAGTTCGAGGCCGAGCTCGCGAAAGAAGGCAATCGTCTCGTCGAGGTCATCGACGACGATTCCGACATTGTCCATCCGTTTGACTGCCATAAGTTCAACCTAACGTCATATGTTCGATCGGCAAGGCGTCGCCTGGTCACCAACTGACCCTTCCTGACTCGGTCTGACACAACGCAGACGCAACACAATTCGGCGAGGCGGTTGACGTGGCGCGAAAGGCCCGTCAATCATCTCGCCGAAAAATGGGCATCCCGAAAAACGCGGCCTCAACAAAATCCGAAAGCAGGGAAGAAACGATGGAAAAAGCCGAAATAGGCCTGATCGGCCTTGGCACAATGGGCTCCAACCTCGCGCTCAACATTGCCGAGCACGGGCACCGCATCGCCGTCTTCAACCGCACCAAGGCGCGCACCGATGCCTTCCTCGAAGGCGCCGGTTCGCTCAGGGACATGGTGGTGCCCTGCTACAGCCTGGAGGAACTGGCAGCTGCGATCAAGCCGCCGCGCCCGGTCATCATCATGGTGCTGGCCGGCAAGCCGGTCGACGAACAGATCGAAGCGCTGCGCGGCGTGTTGTCTGACAACGATATCGTCATCGATGCCGGCAACGCCAATTTCCGCGATACGATGCGGCGCTTTTCGGAACTGTCGGGCTCAGGTCTCACCTTCATAGGCATGGGCGTATCCGGCGGCGAGGAAGGCGCGCGCCATGGACCGTCGATCATGGTCGGCGGCACCGAAGACTCCTGGAAGCGCGTCGAACGCGTGCTGACCGCGATCTCGGCTAAGTTCAAGGATGAACCGTGCGCTGCCTGGCTTGGCACAGACGGCGCCGGGCATTTCGTGAAAACCATCCACAACGGCATCGAATATGCCGACATGCAGATGATCGCCGAGATCTACGGCATCCTGCGTGACGGTCTCGGCATGGGGCCGAAGGAGATCGGCAAGGTCTTCGAGGACTGGAACAAGGGCCGGCTCGATTCGTATCTGATCGAGATCACCGCCAAGGTGCTGGCCGCCGACGATGCAAAGACCGGCAAGCCGGTGGTCGACATCATCCTCGACCGTGCCGGCCAGAAGGGCACCGGCAAATGGTCTGTCATCGAGGCGCAGCAGCTCGGCATTCCGGCGACGGCCATCGAGGCGGCGGTGGCGGCCCGCGTGCTGTCCTCGATCAAGGATGAGCGGCAGGCGGCCGAAAAAGCCTATGGCAATATCGGCGTCACCAAGATCTCCGGCGACAAGGCGGCACTTCTGAAAGACATGGAGCTGGCGCTGCTCGCCGGCAAGATCGCCGCCTATGCACAAGGTTTCGCGGTGATGAGCGCCGCCTCGAAGGAGTTCAACTGGAACTTGCCGATGCCGACCATCGCCAAGATCTGGCGTGCCGGCTGTATTATCCGCTCGCAGATGCTCGACACCATGGCGGAAGCCTTCGGCTCGGGCGGCGCGTCCACCAACCTTTTGATGGCGCCGGCTTTCACCACCATGATGCAGGAGGCGCATCCGTCGCTCCGGCGCATCGTCGCAAGAGCGTCGGAGGCCGGTTCGCCCGTGCCGGCGCTGGCGTCGGCGCTTGCCTATTTCGACAGTTACCGCCAGGGCCGCGGCACCTCGAACCTGATCCAGGCGCAGCGCGATTTCTTCGGCGCGCATGGTTTCGAGCGCATCGGCGAGCAGGGGGCTTTCCATGGCCCATGGGGCAGCGGCGCTGCCGGCTAGGGTCAGGTGAGGCGGCCTCTCAGGTCGTGCCAGTCAGCCCTGATACGCGACGACGTCGCCTGGCTTGACCACAGTCTGCAAAGAGCCAGGTGCCGCGCCGCCTATCCAGCCCAGCACGGCGCGGGCAAGCTCGGTGCCGGCGAGGCGGAAGTCTTCGTTGACGATCAGCAACTCCCGGCGGAACAGATGCAGCAGTTCCGACGATTGCTTGGACACGACATCGACGTCGCGGCCGAGTTTCAGGCCGGCATCCTCGATGCCGGCGACGATGGCCAGCGTTGCTGCGGCGGCGCTGCTGACGAAACCGTCCGGCCTGACGTCGCGGCGCATCAACTGCGCGGTCCGCGTCCTGATCTGATCGATCGACTGGTCGATCGAAACAGCGTTGAACGGCACTTCGCTGGCGTCGACCTCGCTCAGTGCGTCGGCAAAGCCATTGACCGTGTGGTCGTAATAGGTGAGCCCGACCGGCGGCGCTACCAGCGCCAGCCGGCGCCGGCCGACGCTGGCCAGATGGCGCACCGCTTCGGCGGCGAAGGCGTAATTGTCGAAGTCGTGATAGGGGTGGACAAGCCCCATATCGGTGCGGCCATGTGTGGCAAAGGGTATGCCACGCTCCAGCATGTAGCGGGCGCGCGGATCGTTGGGCTGCGTGCGTGAGATGATGACGCCATCGGCCGAGCCGGACTCGACCAGATACTTTACCGGGTCCAGCGGATCCTGCGAGCGCGAGTAGGGCGTGACGATCAGGTGATAGGGTGTGTCGGCAATGACCTCCGAGACGCCGTAGATGATGTCCGAGACAAAGCTCATGATCTCGCGCTCGGTATTGAGCACGAGGCTGATAACATTGGTCTTGCCAGTCCGCAGGCGCACGCCGGCGCGGTTCGGCCGGTAGCCGATCTGCCTGGCGACGAGTTGAACCCGCCGCCTGGTCTCGGCGCCGATCTCGGGTGCATCCTTGAGCGCGCGCGAGACGGTGGTGACGCCGAGCCCGGTCATGAAGGCAAGCGTTTTCAGCGTCGGCCGCTCATGCGCCGACGCCTCGTCGTCCTTCTCCGTATGGTCCCTGTCCATTCGTCCCGCCCCGTCAGGCGCATAGCAGCCGCCGGACCAGCCGACAATCGCTTCGATGACGATGTGGCACGGTTCTTCGCCGTCAGGCCTCAATATACTGAAACGTTACAGATTTCCAATATCGCAGCGCGTGGGTCTCTCAAGCCATGGTTTTGGCAGGGTTTTGGCGGCCAGAAACGTTGCGCGACAATCAGGTTCGAGACGGTTTTCTTGCGCTGCAGCATGATTTTGCAGCGCAGCACCCGGTTTTGCGCGGAGTTTGCCGGTTTGCACGCAACGAATTTGTTCGCGCCTCGAAAAAACATTCGAGCGCGTTTATCTCAGGGGTTGCACGCACCGCATAATTGCCGTATCGAAAATCTGTAACGTTTCAGATTCTGGGAGGAACCGAAATGCGCTATAGACTTTTGACCGCTGCCCTTGCCGCGACGGCCGCGCTTCAGCTTGCCGGCCCGGCGGCCGCCACCGACCTGGAAGTCACCCATTGGTGGACGTCGGGCGGCGAGGCGGCGGCGGTTGCGGAATTCGCCAAGGCCTTTGACGCGACCGGCAATCACTGGGTCGACGGCGCCATTGCCGGATCCGGCGGCACGGCACGGCCGATCATGATCAGCCGCATCACCGGCGGCGATCCGATGGGCGCCACCCAGTTCAATCACGGCCGGCAGGCCGAAGAACTGGTGCAGGCCGGCCTGATGCGCGACCTCACCGATGTCGCCACCAAGGGCAAGTGGACGGAAATCTTGCGGCCGAAGAGCCTGCTCGACAGTTGCACCATAGACGGCAAGATCTACTGCGTGCCGGTCAATATCCACTCCTGGCAGTGGTTGTGGCTGTCGAACGAAGCCTTCGAGAAGGCCGGCGTGCCGCTGCCGAAGGACTGGAATGAATTCGTGGCGGCAGCGCCCGCCCTGGAAAAGGCGGGCATCATCCCGCTCGCTGTCGGCGGACAAGCCTGGCAATCTTCCGGCGCCTTCGATGTGCTGCTGGCGGCGGTCGGCGGCACCGATGCATTCCTCAAGGTCTACAAGGACAAGGACGCCAAGTTCGCCGCTGGGCCCGAGATCGCCAAGGTCTTCAAGGCCGCCGACGATGCCCGCAAGATGGCGAAGAACACCAATGTGCAGGACTGGAACCAGGCGACCAATCTGGTCATCACCGGCAAGGCCGGCGGCCAGATCATGGGTGACTGGGCGCAAGGCGAGTTCCAGGTTGCCGGCAAGGTCGCCGGCAAGGACTATGCCTGCCTGCCGGGCCTCGGTCTGAACGAAGTTATCGCCACCGGCGGCGACGCCTTCTATTTCCCGCTGCTCAAGGATGCCGACAAGTCCAAGGCGCAGGAGGTGTTGGCAGAGACGCTGCTCGACCCTAAGACTCAGGTCGCCTTCAATCTCAAGAAGGGCTCGCTGCCGGTGCGCGGTGACGTCGATCTCAATGCGGCGAACGACTGCATGAAGAAGGGTCTGGCCATCCTCGCCAAGGGCGCCGTCATCCCGTGGACGGACCAACTGCTTTCGCAGGATACCCAGAAGCAGAAGGAAGATCTCTTCGCCGAATTCTTCGCCAAGCCGGACCTGACCATCGAAGACGCGCAGAAGCGCTTCGCCGACCTCATCGCTTCGGCAGACTGACGTTGGAGGCAATACACCTCGCTCCCGGCCTTGCGAAAGCAGGGCCGGGATCGCACCGCCCTTACCCAGCCGGCTGACGAGATGAGCAAGAGCGAACGCCCCAACCCGCTGTTCCGCAACATCAATGCGAAGGTCGCCTCGATCCCGATGATCCTCACCGCGTCGGTGGTTTTCGTCGGCGGCACCGTCTGGACGGTGTTCTATTCCTTTACCAATTCGAAGCTGCTGCCACGGCTGAATTTCGCCGGGCTCGACCAGTATTACCGGCTTTGGGCGACGCCGCGCTGGCTGATCTCGATCGAGAACCTTTTGATCTACGGCGCGATCTCGCTGGTGTTCTCACTGGTCATCGGCTTCCTGCTTGCAGCGCTTCTCGACCAGAAGATCCGTTTCGAGGACACGTTCCGCACCATCTTCCTCTATCCGTTCGCGCTTTCCTTCATCGTCACCGGCCTGGTCTGGCAGTGGCTGCTCAATCCGGATTTCGGCATCCAGCATGTGGTGCGGGACCTCGGCTGGACGAGCTTCAACTTCGACCCGCTCTACAATTCCAGCATCGTCATCTACGGCATTTCGATTGCGGCGCTGTGGCAAGGCACCGGGCTCATCATGTGCTTGATGCTGGCCGGCCTGCGCGGCATCGACGAGGACATCTGGAAGGCGGCGCGGGTAGACGGGATCCCGATGTGGAAGACCTATCTGTTCATCGTCATCCCGATGATGCGGCCGGTTTTCATCACCACGCTGGTCATCATCGCGTCGGGCATCGTCAAGGTCTACGACCTCGTTGTCGCCCAGACCAGCGGCGGCCCCGGAATCGCCTCCGAAGTGCCGGCCAAATATGTCTATGACTACATGTTCTTCGCACAGAATCTTGGCCAGGGCTTTGCCGCCTCGACCATGATGCTGCTCTCGGTGGTGATCGTCGTCGTGCCGTGGGCCTACCTTGAATTTGGAGGCAGGAAGCGTGGCTGACCCGGCCGTCCCTTTGCCCGCCAGCGCGGGTGCCGCCGAGCGCGAAGCCTCCGGGCCGCGCGGGCCGAAGCCGCGGCATGTCTTCTCGCGCCGCAATATCTTCCTCTATGGCACGCTGATCGTTGTGGCGGTCTACTATCTGCTGCCGCTCTACGTGATGGTCGTAACCTCGCTCAAGGGCATGCCCGAGATACGGATGGGCAATATCTTCTCGCCGCCGCTCGAAATCACGTTCGAACCGTGGGTGAAGGCGTGGGCGACCGCCTGCACCGGCCTCAATTGCGACGGGCTTTCGCGCGGCTTCTGGAATTCGGTGCGCATCACTGTGCCGTCAGTGCTGCTGTCGATCGCGATCGCCTCGGTGAACGGCTATGCGCTGGCCAACTGGCGCTTCAAGGGCGCCGACACATTCTTCGTCATCCTGATCGTCGGCGCCTTCATCCCCTATCAGGTGATGATCTATCCGATCGTCATCATCCTGCGCGAGATCGGCCTCTACGGCAGCCTCAGCGGCCTGGTGATCGTCCATTCCATCTTCGGCATGCCGATCCTCACGCTTTTGTTCCGCAACTATTTTGCCTCGATGCCGGAAGAGCTGTTCAGGGCGGCACGGGTCGACGGCGCCGGCTTCTGGGGCATCTTCCTGCGGATCATGGCGCCGATGTCGCTGCCGATCTTCGTCGTCGCCATCATCCTGCAGGTGACCGGCATATGGAACGACTTCCTGTTCGGCGTCGTCTACACCCGCCCCGACACCTATCCGATGACGGTGCAGCTCAACAACATCGTCAATTCGGTGCAAGGCGTGAAGGAGTACAACGTCAACATGGCCGCCACCATCCTGACCGGCCTTGTGCCACTCATCGTCTACTTCATTTCCGGCAAGCTTTTCGTGCGCGGCATCGCCGCCGGTGCGGTGAAAGGGTGATGGCGATGACGGCAGCCAACGGCACCAGCGTTTCGATCCAGGACCTGTCCCTGAACTTCGGCTCTGTATCGGTGCTGCAGACCCTCAATCTCGAGGTCGCAGAGGGCGAGTTCATCGTGCTGCTCGGTCCCTCGGGCTGCGGCAAGTCGACCTTGCTCAACTGCATCGCCGGGCTGCTCGATATTTCCGAAGGCCGCATCTTCATCAAGGGCAAGAACGTCACCTGGGAAGAGCCCAAGGATCGCGGCATCGGCATGGTGTTCCAGTCCTATGCGCTTTATCCGCAAATGACGGTGGAGAAGAACCTGTCGTTCGGCCTGCGCGTTGCCGGCGTGCCCAGGGACGAGATCGCCAAGCGCATCGCCCGCGCCGCCGAGATCCTGCAGATCGAGCCGCTTTTGCAGCGCAAGCCCGCGGCCTTGTCCGGCGGCCAACGCCAGCGCGTGGCGATCGGGCGGGCGCTGGTGCGCGACGTCGACGTCTTCCTGTTCGACGAGCCACTATCCAATCTCGACGCCAAGCTGCGCTCGGAACTGCGCGTCGAAATCAAGCTTCTGCATCGCAAGCTGCAGAACACCATGATCTACGTCACCCACGACCAGATCGAGGCGATGACGCTGGCCGACCGTATCGCGGTCATGCGCGGCGGCGTCATCCAGCAGCTTGACGCGCCGCAGACGATCTATAACCGGCCCGTCAACCGGTTTGTCGCCGGCTTCCTCGGCTCGCCGGCGATGAATTTCCTCGAAGGGGAGCTGGAGGCCAGTGCTGCTCCAGTGTTCAGGACTGACGGTGTTTCGGTGCCGCTCGATCGCTATACCTTTGACGGCACGGAGCGCCCGGCCGGCGCTTGCGTGCTGGGCATCCGGCCTGAACATATCGCTTTCGGTGACGCGGCGAAGTCGATGCCGTTTTCAGCCGGCGGTTCGGTCGAGATCGTGGAGCCGATGGGTTCCGACACGCTGGTGTGGACGAAGCTTGCCGGCCGCAACCTCTCCTTCCGCGTCGAGGCGGAACGGACGCTGCGCGGCGGCGATCCGATCCAGTTCGGTTTCGATCCGGCGCGCGCCTCGCTGTTCGACGCTGCGACCGGCAATCGCCTGTGACCCTCTAGAATCATCCGCAAACCATCCTCCCAAGAACGATCCCCCTAAAACGATCTCGCGAAAACGATCCCCCGAAAACATCCCCAAGCCTTAACCACCCAAGAAACGGACAGAGACGATGAACTGGTCATTCCAACTCTACAGCGCCCGCAATTTCAAGCCGTGGGACGGCATCCTGAAAATGCTTGGTAAGCTCGGCTACAAGGAAGTCGAAGGTTTCGGCGGCGTCTATGACGACCCCAAGGCGTTCCGCGCCGAACTCGACAAGAACGGGCTTTCGATGCCGACCGGACATTTCTCGATCGATGCGCTGGAGAATGATTTCGACGGCGTACGCAAAACAGCCGACGCACTCGGCATCACGCTCGTCATCTGTCCCTATCTGCTGGCCGAGCAGCGGCCGGCCGACGCTGCCGGCTGGCGCGGCTTTGGCGAGCGTCTGGCCAAGGTCGGCGAGACCGCAAAAAAAGCCGGCTACGGCTTTGCCTGGCACAACCATGATTTCGAGTTCAAGACACTCGCCGACGGCTCGGTGCCGCAGGATCACATCCTGTCGGCTGCGCCCGACATCGGCTGGGAGATGGACGTCGCCTGGGTAATCCGCGGCGGCGTTGATCCGCTGCCGTGGATCGAAAAGCACGGCAAGCGCATCAGCGCCGTCCATGTCAAGGACATGGCCAAGTCAGGCGAAGGCCTTGACGAGGACGGCTGGGCGGATGTCGGCCACGGCACCATCGACTGGGCCGGCCTGATCAAGACACTTCAGGCGAAGAGCGCGGCCAAATATTACGTCATGGAACAGGACAACCCCAACGACATCGAGCGCTTCGCCAGCCGCTCGCTCGCATCCGTCAAGGCTTACTAGGAACAATCATCATGGCAAAGAAACTGGGTATCGGCGTCATCGGCTGCGGCAACATCTCGAAAGCGTATTTCTCGCTGGCGCCTCTGTTTCGCGGCATCGAGATGCGCGCCTGCGCCGACATCAACATGGACGCGGCCAAGGCACGGGCGAAGGAGTTCAAGCTGCGCGCCGAGACCGTCGAAGAACTGCTCAAGGATGACGAGATCGACATCATCGTCAACCTCACCATCCCGGCGGTGCACTACGGGGTGTCGAAGCAGATCCTCGATGCCGGCAAGCACGTCTATTCGGAAAAGCCGTTCGTGCTGTCGGTCAAGGAAGGCCTCGACCTCAAGAGCCGGGCCGAGAAGAAAGGGCTGCGCATCGGTTCGGCTCCGGACACTTTCCTCGGCGGCGCGCACCAGCTGGTGCGCAACCTCATCGACACCGGCGCGCTCGGCAAGATCACCAGCGGCACCTGTCATGTGATGGGCCACGGCATGGAGCACTGGCACCCCAATCCCGATTTCTTCTTCCAGCCGGGCGCCGGGCCGGTGCTCGACATCGGGCCCTACTACATCACCAACCTGATCCAGCTGATCGGGCCGGTGAAGCAGGTGGCGGCCTTCGCGACAACGCCTGCCAAGGAGCGCACGATCTCGTCGAAACCGCGCGCGGGCGAGAAAATCCCGGTCAACACGCCGACAACGATCCACGGCCTGCTGGAGTTCGAGAACGGCGCCGTGATCACGCTCAACACCAGCTGGGACGTCTGGGCGCATGGTCACGCGCCGATGGAACTCTATGGTGAGACGGGCACGGTGTTCGTGCCGGATCCGAATTTCTTCGGTGGCGACGTGCGCATAACCAAGGCGGCAAAACCGGTGAAGAAACTGCCGAAATGGCAGCATCCGTTCGGCGTGCCCAACGAAATGCACGGCCAGGGCATGATGGCCAACTACCGCACCGCAGGCCTTGCCGACATGGCGCTGGCGATCGCCGAGGGCCGGCCGCATCGTTGCTCGATGGAGCTCGCGCTGCATGCCGTCGACGTCATGACCGGCCTGTTGCGGTCGGGCGAGACCGGCAAGTTCGTCGCCATGCAGACCAGCTGCGAGCGGCCGGCTGCACTCGGCGTCAAGGACGCAAAAGAACTGTTGGCGAAGCAGAAATGAGGTAGAAGGGTGTCGGCGCGCTCGCGCCGACACCCATACAATCCAGGATCTGTACCCATGCGCTGGCAGCCGGCTGAACACCGCTATGAGAAAATGCTCTACAACAGATGTGGGCGATCCGGCCTGAAACTGCCGGCGATCTCGCTCGGCCTGTGGCACAATTTCGGCAACGACACGCCGCACAAGACCAAGCAGGCGATCGCGCGCAAGGCCTTCGATCTCGGCATCACCCATTTCGATCTCGCCAACAATTACGGTCCGCCGCCGGGCTCGGCCGAGATCGCCTTCGGCGAGATATTGCGCACCGACTTCGCCAGCTATCGCGACGAGCTGATCATCTCGACCAAGGCCGGCTATGAGATGTGGGCAGGGCCTTACGGCGAATGGGGCAGCCGCAAATATGTGCTGGCGAGCCTCGACCAGAGCCTGAAGCGGATGGGGCTCGACTATGTCGACATCTTCTATTCGCACCGCTTCGATCCGGATACGCCGCTTGAGGAAACGATGGGCGCGCTCGACCATGCGGTGCGTTCTGGCAAGGCGCTCTATGCCGGCATTTCGTCCTACAATTCGCAGCGCACGCGCGAGGCGGCCGACATATTGAAGCAGCTCGGCACGCCTTGCATCATCCATCAGCCGAGCTATTCGATGCTCAACCGCTGGGTCGAAGAGGACGGACTGCTCGATACGCTGGAAGGGCTCGGTGTCGGATCGATCGTGTTCTCGCCGCTGGCGCAAGGCATGCTGACCGACAAATATCTCGGCGGCATCCCCGAGGGTAGCCGCGCCAGCCAAGGCAAGTCGCTGCGGCCCGCCTTCATCAACGAAAAGACCATCGCTAACATCCAGGCGCTGAACGCGATCGCCGGCAAGCGTGGCCAGACGCTGGCGCAGATGGCGCTGGCCTGGGTGCTGCGCAAGGGCCGGGTCACCTCGGCGCTGATCGGCGCCAGCCGGCCCGAACAGGTCGAGGACTGCGTCGGCGCGCTCAAGGTGCTCGAGTTCAGCGATGCCGAGCTCGCCGAAATCGACACTTACGCACGCGAGTCCGACATCAATCTGTGGGCGGCGTCGGCCGAGCGCAAAGGCCCGCCGCGGAAGTAAGCGGAACAGCCGGCACCGGACATGAATCAAAACGGCGGGAAAGATCCCGCCGTTTTGCGTTTATCAAGCTTCGGGCCCGTTCAGGGCTTCTTGGCCGTGCCGAGACCGGCCTTGGGCGCCGCCGCGGCTGCCGGAGCCGGGGTCTTCATCTTGGCTTCGATCCAACCCGTATAGTTGGCCAATCGCGTGTAGATGCCATAGGCATTCTTGTGGCCGCAAGCGGCGGTGCCGTCGGACGGACCTTCGCCCCAGGAGACGACGCCGACCTGGACCGGACCGTTGGCGCCGGTCATGAACAGCGGACCGCCGCTGTCGCCGTTGCAGGCGTCGCGTTCGCCGCTGTCGGTGCCGGCGCAGATCATGTTCTTGGTCAGCGGATCCGACATATCGGCGGCGATCGCATTGGCGGCGGCATCGATGCCCTTTTCCGAATAACGCATCCGATGCGAGAGATCGCCAAGTGCCGCCTTCAGGTCATGCGCATAGATCGACTTGATGCCGCTGTTGCAGGCAGCGCTCGGCTCGAGATCGAGATCGGCCACCATCAGCGCGGTCGGGAAGGTGCCGTCCTGCATCTTGCCCCAGCCGATGACCGTGGTCTTGCCGCTGTCTGGCGTCGGCTCATTGGTGATCTTGATGACCGGCGCATCGGCGGGCTCCGCCAGCCGGAGCAGGCCGAGATCATTGTCCAGCGTCTGTTCGCTGTAGCCCTCGTTGACGATGACCTCGACCACCTTGTAGCGCTTGCCTTCGGTAAGATCGGTGGCGCCGGTCAGCACGGTCACCGTGTCGGGCGAAATCGGCCGGCCCTTGTCGTTGAGGCAGTGCGCCGCCGTCAGCACCCATTGCGGAGCAATCAGGCTGCCGCCGCAGAATTGCGCGTTCGGCTGCGAGGCCGGGCTGGGGTCCAGCCGGGCGCTGGTCAGCAGCGCCACCTGGAACGGATAGGCCCCTTTGTCGGCTTCCTTGCCGCCATAGACGCGGTCGGCCCCGTCGGGATTCTCGGCCTTGGCCTTGTCCCGGGATTCGGCAACGCGCTGCATCGGCGAGACCGCCGCTTCCGGCCTGGCGGCGTCGTCGGCTGCATAGAGCGCGTTGACGGCGGGGAAAGCGGCCGCGATGCCCAGCAGCGATGCAGCGGCAAGCGGCCTGAACCGATGGATAATGTTCACCTTGAAACCCTCCTGAGATGAAAATTGCCGAGCCATGCCGCCATGACGCATAACCAACAGAAGCGGTAGCGGTACCTCGATCGCCTTCTGCCAGAACGAACGACATCCGCGCGGTTATAAAACCGAAATACCACTTTTGCTAATCGTGCCCCATCGGGCAGAGCCCACCCAAACCCTATAGCCCCCCACGGGCTACGTGGAAGCGATTTGTCATTGCCAATGTTGGATTATTTTAGGCAGTATATCGACGCGGGTGCGTTTGGCGGAGGGCTTTAACGAGGCCGCCCGGACCGATGATCCGATACGGGCGGGTAACCAAACTAATTTTTTAACTCCACCACGATCTCGACAATATTTCTGTATTTTGCTCCACTCCTTGCTGACTTTTGGGAGAGTCTCACCATGACGAAACTGACAAGCACTATCATTGCGTCCGCACTGCTATCCACCGCACTGTGGACGATGCCTGCCTTCGCCGCCGATCCCGGCTCAGCGAATGCCGGCAATGGCGAAAGCATGCGCGATCTCGGAACGGGCGACTACCAGCCCGGCCGTGCAAAGCCGATCGCGCCGCCGAAACTGACCGAAGATGAAGCCAGCCGGGCAGCGCCGCTGACCGACGAGGGCACGGCGGTCAAATCCTATGGCATCGTCGGACGTTCCGCCGATGGCAAGGACATCAAGATCGATGCAGGCGAGACGCTGAAGGACCTTGTCATCAAGGAATTGAACGCGCCCGCCAACACACCGAACGCCGACAAGACCGGATTGACGGGCGGCGACGAAGCCGGCCGCCAGGTGTTCGGGGCCGACGATCGCGAGCAGATCAAGAACACCAAGACCTACCCGTTCACCGCGATCGGGTATATCGAAGGCAAAGCCAAGAGCGGTTACGGCAGCTGCTCGGGAACCCTGATCGGTCCGCGCACGGTGCTCACCGCCGCGCATTGCCTCTACAGCAATGAAGACAAGGCTTGGCTCGACGACGTCATCTTCGTGCCGTCGCTCAACGGCAACACCGCCGACGATGCACCGTTTGGCGCTTTCAGCTACGAGAGCGTCTATATCCTGCAGGGCTTCATCGACAATTATCAGGGTTACTACGGCTCGGTCATTCCGTGGGACCTCGGCATCATTACGCTGAAGCAGGATGTCGGCACCAATCTCGGCTGGCTGGGTTATGCCAACTATGAGAACCTCGGCGATTTCACCGCAAACATCGTTGGCTATCCCGGCGACAAGCCGATGGGAACGATGTGGAAGGCGACCTGCGAAGTGAAAGCCGAAAACGTCGGCGCGGAGTATTTCCAGTACGACTGCGACACCTATCCGGGGTCGAGCGGCAGCTCGGTCTACGCCTACGACAATGGCGCCAAGCAGCGCGTCGTCACCGGCGTGAACGTGGCCGAAAGCCCCAACGCCAACACTGCGGTGCGCCTGAACGCTGCCAACGTGGCGTGGATCAACAGCCTGTACAAATAAGGCCCGATCTTTCGCCGGCAAACAGCGGCGATAACCAGCACTACCAAACCGGCGGCGGGACGTTCCTGCCGCCGGTTTTTTTGTATCGAAACACCTCTCTTGCACTGTGTTACAGCGGTGCTTACGCTAGGCGATCCAAGGGGTTGGGTAAGATGGCGCGGGCAAGAATGATCTTCGGAGTCAAAGCGATGGCGGCTGCATCCATGCTGGCCGCACTGACATGCTTTTCCGCTATGGCCGATCAAGGCGGTGCCACACCCGATGGCGCCTGGGCCGAGCGGGTGCAAATCCTCTATAAAAGCGAAACACGTTCGGTGCTGCGCAAGAATGTACGGGTCTGGGATTCCCACCCGGAATTGGGTCTTGATTTCACCTGGGAGCCGGCAGCCGGCGTGTCGCCGGACCGCACCGTCGCAGCCGACGGCACCGTCAACGGCAAGGGCAGGCTGGTCTGGCGCGTACGCGGCTCGGCGAGCTATGACCCCAAGACGATCTATTCCAGCTATTTCGGCGAGATCAGGAATGGCCGCCCCGAAGGACAAGGCCGGCTGGAGCTGCGTTCAGGCGAGGTTCTCGACGGCCGTTGGGTCGCCGGCCAGCTCGACGGCCATGCGATCCATGTCGATGCCGACGGCAATCGCTATGAAGGGCAATTCAGGGCCGGTGTGCCGAATGGCGAGGGCAGGCTGGAGACGAAGACAGGCGAGATATTCGTCGGCTCTTTTGCCGATGGGCTGAAGGACGGCAAGGGCCGCACCCGGCTGCCCGGCGGCACCGTCTACTGGTCGCAATGGGCGATGGGCAAGGAGATCGGCGGTGCGCGCCCCGACGTGCTGGCCGATGCCAGAGTGGGCGGGTTGCTCAAGGCGCAGACCGGCGGCGGTTCCGCCGACAAGGTCGAGATCGGCATTGCCGTCGACCAGCGCATGACGCAGCAGGCCGACATGCAGTACCAGCATCTGGTGCGCGACGAAGACATCGCGATCTATCCGGTGTCGGACCAGTACAACGATGCCTGGAACGGCACCGGAGAGATTCGTACCGGCAATGTCTATGAAGGCATGGACTGGGAGACGGCGCCGGCCTTCGCCGAAGTCGACCTCAAGACCACCGACCAGTCGAGGGTCAAGATCGACAGCCTGGAAATGAAGGTGGCCGCGAGCGAGGCCTACCGCAAGCCGATGCTGTCGATCAGCGAGCACTATGGCTGCGTCGGCTTCCGCCCCGACTTCTCGATCGTCAACAATGGCTGGGGCGACGTGAAAGACATGAAGATGTCGATCCAGTTCACCAGGACCGACGAGGAGGACAACGCGACCGGCGAGCCGAGCCGCATGTTCACGAAGGACATCGGCACTTTCGGCGATGGCGTCGACGTCTCGATCAAGGACGTGCTGACTGAAGCCGGCGTCGACACAACCACGCTCGAGACCGAGCGCTTCACCTGCCCGTCAAGGGACAGCCTGGATGTCTGCCGCGCCCAGGTGGCCAACAAGGTCAAGTTCGGCGACGTTGCCGATTACATCAGCGGCAGCGTCGAGAAAATGAGCGTGACCGGGATTGGCAAGCTCGATTATTCCTGGGCGGACGATCAGGGCGCTGTCTACCAGCAGAGCGAGCCGTTTCGCGTCATCGTCTCGCTGGTCAGCATCGAGGTCCCAGAATCGCTCGCCGAATGCGGCGATGGCGGCGGCGCGTCGCCCGAAGCGCTGCGCTACCAGAACATCGAATTTCCGATCGGCAAGACCGATTACAGCATCCCCATGCCGGTGCGCGGCAACAAGAATCTCAGCGCCTACACGGCACGGCTGAAAATGTGGTCGTCAATGTCGTCGATCCATCGCTTCAGCATCGCCGCCCATTTCGCCGATGGCAGCACACGCGAGAGCAAGCCGGCCACGTTCTTCTATTTCAGGCCGAAGCAGTCGCTGTTCGAAACCAGCACCAAGCCGGCGGTCTGCTATCTGCCGGAAGATCTGCAAGGCTGTTGAGGTCCTGTCACGTCCTTTCGGGAATCGCGTCATTTCGAGCCCATCTCGAAAAAATTGGGCAGCGGGATCAGCCGGGCAAAGATCGTGTCCTGGCTGAACACCCTGAGTTCCAGCATCGACCCGGACGATCGTTCGGCTTTCTGGTCGAACAGGAAATTGCCGAGCGAATAGATCTCCGCAACATCGCCGCCGCCGAGCGGCAGGATCGCCTCGCTCGATACATGTGGATGACCGCCGACGATTGCCGTGACACCGCGCAGCCGCATCTGGTCGGCAAGCATCTCCTCGCGCGGCGACGGCTCCGTCTTGTACTCGCGGCCCCAATGGACGAAGGCAATCACCGGCCGCTCGGCATTGTCGTGCAGCAGCCGGTCGAGCAAAGCAGGCGTCAGAAGGTCGGTGTTCCTGGAGCAGTTGGTATCGATGTCGGTCAGCCCGACCAGGTCGAGATCGGCAAGCGCCAGCGTCTCGCCCTGGCCGAAATGGGCGATGCCGGCCGCATCGAGTGCGGCCAGCGTCTCGGCATAGCCTGACGGGCCGAGGTCGTAGGCGTGATTGTTGGCGAGGCTGACAGCGGCGACATGCAATTTCTTGAGCATGTCGATGGCGAGGTCTGCGGGCATGGCCAGCGTCATGTCGTCGATCGCTTCAGGGACGTTGGGCAGGATGACGCCTTCGAGATTGACGATCAGCGGCCGCGAGCGGGTCAGGGCCAGCACGCTTTCGACGATCTTCTCGGCAACACCGTCGCGGACCAGGATCTTCTTCATGGCGCGGCCGAAATTCACGTCGCCCGCGAAATAGTAGAGCTTGTCGTCGGGACGGGCAGGATTGTTGATGCCGGGGCCGAAGGCGCCGAACAGCGCCACGACATAGCTGGTGGTGCGCTCGACATAGTCGCTTGAATGCGCCTGCGAGTTCTCGTTGGCGACGACCAGCGGCGCAGCACCGAACAGTTCGCGCTGCAGCCTGGTCTGGATGTAGAGCGCACCGACCGAATCGGCGTGATCCGGCTGGCGCAGCGCCGCGATGCCGTCGAGCGAACCGGCGGCGAGCATGTTCAGCGTCTGCTGGTCGAAACGCCTGGCTTCGTGCTGCGGCAGATAATGCGAGAAATCGGTGGATTCGACGATCAGCGTGTCCTTGTCGACGATCGCTTTCAGCGCCTGCGCCAGCCGGTCCCAGTCGGCTCGCTTGGCTTTGACCGACATCGCCACCGGCACGATTTCAGCTTCGGGGAAATAGTGATGCAGGAAAGGCAGCATCGCCTGCACGCCATGCTCCCTGGCGAACAGGCAGGAGTCTTCGACCATGTCGCTGTTCGCTTCCAGAAGGTGCACGGCTTCCGTGTCGGCCTGGACTGGACCGAGCACTGTTTCAAAACCGCGCGTCGTGGTGGCGAAGAGTTTCTGCGTCTTGTGGAAATGGTCCGGCGACAGGATGACGATGCGCTTGTAGCGGAAGCCGGACGCGGCGTGGAAACCGAGTGCGACGAGATCTGCGACGAGCAGGTGGTGGGGGACTGTGATGCCGGTGAGGCGTTGGTTGGACGGCTCGATTCTGGCGACGGCGGCGATGGCGTCGGTGAAGAGTGTGGGGTCGGAGTAGAAGGACGGGAAGTTTGTGTCGCCGGGCGGGCAGGTGATGGGGGCGGCAGACGCTTGAAGCACTGAGAGGATAAGCAAGGCGGTGGCAAAGATCAGAATGCTGGTCCGCGCCCAGGCACCCCCCTCTGTCCTGCCGGACATCTCCCCCTCAAGGGGGGAGATTAGCTTTTCTGCGGTTTTCGGGAATCTCCGACGTTGAAGAAAAAAGCGCTGCCAAAGCAGCTGCCGATCTCCCCCCTTGCGGGGGAGATGGCCGGCAGGCCAGAGGGGGGTGCCTGGGCGCCGACCTCTCACGGCTCAGCCAGCACAATGTTCTCCACGCCGCCGACATAGTAGAACGGCTTCTGCTTGGACGCGGTCAGCCGCAGCACTTCGCGCGAAATATAGTCGGCGAGGCCGAACAGCGTCACGCCGCCGTCGGAGGTCTTGGCCCGGCCGCGCAGGCCTTCGAGGATCGAATAGGTGAAGACGCCATGGCCGAGCTCGGGCAGCTCGGCGGCGGTGTTGTTGGCAGCGGTGGCCGAGAAGACGACGATGCGTGCGTCCTGCGCGTCTTTTTCCAGGCGCGGGTTGAAGGCGTTGGCGGCGTGGCAGGTGTCGAGCAGCATGAAGCGCATGCCCTTGGCCCGCTCAACCGATTTCTGGATGTCGCCCCAGTCGACCAGCGAGGAGCGCTTCCAGCGGTCGGCATCCTGTTTGCGGCCGTCCGTGGGGATGAAATAATAGTCTTCGTCGATGTTGATGCCGTGACCGGCGACGAAAATGATGGTGGTGTCGTTCTCGCCGGGTCTGTCGAGGAAGTCGGCGAGCTGGTCGTCGATCGTGTCGGAATCCGGCTCCAGGATGGTGTCGGCGCTGGCGACCTTGAACACGTCCTTGCCGGAATCGGGCGCCTCATCCAGCGCTTCGCGGTTGACCAGAACCAGCGTCTCCATCGCCGAAAACAAGGGCGCGGATTTCTGCGAGATCACCTTGAGGAATTCGGTGGCGTCGTCGACGGGATAGCGCAGATCGCAGGTGTGGCCGGCGCATGCCTCGGTGAGGAAAGGATATTTGTCGACGCCGATCACGGCGACGTAGAGCTTGCCCTTGTTGGCGGGCTTTTCGGTTTTCCTGCCAAGTGCTGTGACACTGCGCTCGGTCAGATAGCCGAACTCGTTGGTGCCGGTGATGCGAATGGTATTTTCGCCATTCTCGACCGGCACTTCGACGATGGTGCTCTTGCCACCATCGATTGACCGTGCGGTGACATCGCCGACATTGCGGCTGTTCGACAGGATCGAAAATCGGGCGACATCGGCGCCGGCTTCCTGCGCGCCCGAAATCTCGACGGCGACATAGCCCTCGCGGACGTTGCTCTGGTCGGCGGCAAGCTTGATGCCGAATTCCGGCGGTTTGCGCTCGAGCAGCTTTTCCAGCTCGCGGTCGACGCCGGGGCGCATTTCCTGAACCGCCTGTTCGGCGCTGCGCAGGATGATGGCCCGGCGCACCATTTCCGGGCTCCAGAGATATTTCTTCAGCTGGCCGGCGCTGATGAAACGCCCTTCGTGGCCGCGGCCCTGATTGACGTGCCAGCCTATCAACTTGTCGCCGTCGGCGGAGGAATAATAGTAGCCCTGCGGCATCCAGGCGATCCATTCGGAGCCGGCGAAGAACATCGACACGATCAGTTTGTGTGTCTTCAAATTCCACAGCCGCACGGTCTGGTCAGCGCTGCCGGTGACCAACAGCCCTTCCTTCTCGGCGGCAACCATGGCGTTGATCTCGCCGGTGTGGCCGGTGAATTCACCCGATACCTCGGCGGTCGCGGTTTTGTATTCCAACAGCGTGCCGTCGCTGCCGCCGGTGATCAGGCCAAGCCCATTGCCGATCAGCGTGTAAACCGAATGGACGAAGCCATTGGTGGCGGCATTCTCGATGCTGTGCATCACCTTTCCGCCGCTCGCGATTTCGAGCACGGCATTCTCCAGGCCGT
Organism: Mesorhizobium sp. LSHC412B00; assembly: GCF_000503035.1. Classification (NCBI taxonomy): domain Bacteria; kingdom Pseudomonadati; phylum Pseudomonadota; class Alphaproteobacteria; order Hyphomicrobiales; family Phyllobacteriaceae; genus Mesorhizobium; species Mesorhizobium sp. LSHC412B00. Next base: position 120,117 of record NZ_AYWB01000007.1, read on the forward strand.
CCTTGCCGCCGGGGACGGCGCGAAGCGACCACTCACCGTCGGTCAGTGCGGCGCGGGTATAGGTGCCCTGTTCCGCCAACGCCTTCGGGTCTTCGAAGAACCGCTCGGCCGTCGGTAGTGCCAGCACCTTGTCCAGCGTGCCCTGCAGCTCGGGACAGGACACGCGTTCAGGGCAGGGGTTGGTGTTGCCCCAAGCGATGGAGCTGCTCGCCGCATCGATCCCGATCGCCGTCACCGGTTCGCCGACCCCTTGCAGCAGCGCCTTGCGCTCGCCGGTCATGGGGTTCCAGACCTGGATGGCGTTGCGGGTGCCGCCGGCTGTCGCCACCAGCGAGCCGTCGGCATTGCCGGCGCCAGCAAAGACCGTGCCGTCATGGCCGTTATAGTCGAGCAGTTGCTCGCCGCTGTCGGTATTCCAGACCACCGAGCGATGCTTGTCGGCGCAGCGATAGCTGCATGACGCCACAAGCCGCGAACCCGTCGCGAAGCTCAGAGCGCCGATCTGGAAATCCTGCTTCGGCATGGCGCGGACGAATTTGCCCGTGCTGGCCTGCCAGAGCTGGACGTCGCCGTCCTTGCTGCCGGTGGCGAACAGCCTGCCATCCAATGACACGGCGAGTGCGGCGACGCCGACATCGCGCAGCGGTTCGGCCTCGGCGGGCAAAGCGATTTCCTCTGACTTGGCGACGTCCCAGAGCCGGATGCCATTGTCGGTGGTCGTCGCTGCCAGCCGGGTTCCCGCAGCGGCGAAGGCGAGCTTTTCCACACGCCAGGAATCGGCATCGAATTTTTCCGCCAGCGTCCAGCCCGACGCGGATTTGTCGTCCGCCCGCCAGAGGTAGACGAAACCATCGCCACCGCCGGCGGCGAGCGTGTTTCCGTCGGGTGAAAAGGCGACATCATAGATGGCATAGTCGGCGGCCTTGAGCACGGTTTTGATCCTGCCGGTGGCGAAATCGAACAGCCTGATATCGCCATAAGGGGGCTTGTCGCCGATGCCGGCGCCGAAATAACCGCCGGCGGCGATCGTCTTGCCATCCGGCGACACGGCAATCGCAAAGACCTTGCCGTCATTGCCATTGCCAAGATAGCCGCGAATGGTGCGGAGCGTCACCCCGCTCTGCCAGTCCCAGATGCGGATGGTCTTGTCGTCAGATGCGGAGACCAGTCCCTCGCCGTCCGGCGTGAAGGCAAGATCGGTGACCCTGGCGCTGTGGCCGCCGGTGTTGAGATCGAGACGGAAATCGAGGTCCTCGGCACCGGCGGTTGACGTTAACGCCAGAAGACCGACCAGGATTAGCCACCGGATAGCACGCAAGGGATGGGAGCTGCCCGGCACCTTGTTGCGCCGCTATTTGGAGTCGGCGGGCGGCGGCGACCCGTGACGCACATAATTCTCGATCGCCTGGGCATAACTGGCGGAACCGGCCTTGCGCTCTTTTTCGATGTAGCCGGCAAAATAGCTCCAGAACGACACCGCATAGTCGCGGAAATAGGCATCGGCGACATCGCGCGAACAGAGCTTGCCCTCAACGCAGATGGAGAGACGATTGAGGAAATAGACGATGCGATCAAAATTGTCGTTGAAATCGGCGATCGGCATGGTGCCGCCGCCGGCAGTCATCGCCTCAATGCCAATGCGTTGCCGGAAGACCCGTTCCTCGGTCGGCGACGGCGTGGCGCTGAGCAGATTGTCGTATTTGGCGTTGAGCGACGAGAGGCGCTCCTTGAGCGCGCGCTGCGCCTGCTGAAAATCCTTGCTTTCCCAAAGCTCGACCAGCGACATCGTCTGCTCGACGCGCTTCTGTTCCTGGTTTGCCAGAAACTGGAAGACCGAGAAGCCCAAGGTGAAGACGATCGCCAGGCGCACGGCGAGACCCGACCAGGCATAGATCAGCATGCGCCAGTCGCGGTCGGTGAACGGGTTGGCTTCCTTCTTGATCTCGTGACTGCTCGGCCACGGAAAGCCTTCGGTGGTTTCGGGCAAGGTCGCCGGCTTCTTGGCCGGTGCCGGCGCCGATGTGGCTGGCGATTTTTGCGTTGCAGTGCCCCCCGGCTTTTTCATCCGCAGCTGTCCAGTTGGATAATGGCGGTGGGATCGAGCACGATGCCGGGTGTCTCCAGCTTCTTTTTCAGGCAATCGAGCTGCGTGCGCGAAATCATGAACTGCACGTCCGGTTCGGCAGCCGCCTTGCTGGGTGACGGCAAGGGCTCGACCACGCCGCGCGAGGCGCAGCTGGAGAGATCGACGACAACGGCCGTGTTGCCGGTCTTGGCGATCTGGTCGTACTGGTCGAGAAAGCAGGTGGCGAGCTCGGAGTTGGTGACGATCTGCTTGGCGCACAGGCCGCAATTCTCGTCCGCCGAGGCGCTGGCAACCAGCAACAGGCTTCCGGCAAGGCCGGCCGTCGCTGCACGCCAGGAGAGCACGGGGATAGTCACTGATGTCCTCATCTGTTGCATTCAGCCGCGGCGCATAGAAGTGTCGCGAGCCGGGAATGTTCATATATCACGCCGGCAAGAGCCGGCGAAGCGATGTCAGGTCAGGCGCGGGGCACCGTCTCCATCGGGAAGATCATCACCGCGCCTTTGGGACCGCTCTTGTCGGCAAGCCGCATCACCGAGCGCGTCGCCGGCGCCATGCCGATGTCGGCCAGCATGTCGGAAAAACCAGGCGTTCCCGATGCGGCACGCGTCACGGCGCGCACGCCTTCCTGGGCAAGAAAGCTCAGATCCTCTTTCTCGCTCTGCGGCGGCGCCTCGGTCAGCACGGCAATCATGCGCTCCATGCCGAAGCTGGTGTCGGTGAAGGCGAGCAGCCCTTCCTTCAGGCCCTGATCGGCCTGCTGGTTGATCGGCGCCAGCCGCTCGGCGACGATATGGGTGATCGAATAGTCGCTGCCGATGTAGAGCACGTTGATGTCGACGAACTCGTCGGACCCGTTCTTGGCCGCAATGTGTACCTGATCGCCCGGCGAAACGCGCGGCACCGTCGAGGATTCGATCGGCTCCAGCACATCGCTGTCCTGGCGCTTGATCAGGAACTGGACGCTGACCTCGTCCGGCCGGTAGTCGGACGCCGCGGCGAGCCGCGACAGGCCGGTGGCGCGGAAGATCGTGGTCAGGTTCTTGGCTGTGTTTTCCGCAAGCTTGTCGCGGCCATCCTGATGGATGACGATGCGCGGCGGCTTGCTGCCGTCCTTCAAGCTGATGTCGCCGGACGCCGGCAGGAACCACAGCGCCGGTTCGTCGCTGGCGTTGGCGGCAGCGCCGTCCATGGATTTTTCGCGCAGCACCGCAAGCCGCAGATCGGCGCTCTTGCCGGGCTCGACCAGCGCGATGTGGAAGCCGGACTTCGGCTTCGCCACCAATTCGTCCAGAACCGAATTGACCAGCTCGGTTTCTTTATCGAGCCCTGCGGTCGGCGCCGGCTTTGCCACCAGCAGCTTGTAGTCGACTGCGAGTTCGGCAACGCGCGCATAGGCGCCGGCGGGCACCGCCGTCGGCGCAAGCGCCGGCTTGCCGTCGAATTCGACCGGTGCGAGCTGGCTTTCGAGGTTTTTTGCCAATTTCACTTCGAGATAGCCGACGGCGTCGGAGAGCTTCGACAGCGCCGAAGGCAAAATGGCGAGCTTGCTGCCGGGGGTCAGACCCTGCAGCAGCCCGGCGCCGATCGCGACATCGCCGTCCTTGACGGCAATCGGCCATTGCATGACGGCGTCGGTCTTGTCGGTGCCGAACACGCGGGCGTCCAGTTCGCCCTCGAACAGGGGCGTCGGCCTTGTGCGGCCGTCGGCCGAATATTGCTGCAGCACGGCCTGGCCGAGCTGGCGATAGGTGACGTTGGGGTTCTCGGCCAATTTCGACAGGATGGTGAAGGTGAACAGGCCGAAGCGCGGCGCGTCGGGCGTGCCCTTGGGCAGCGGCATTTCCGGCGTCGTCTCGACCGTCTGCGCGGCATAGAAGGCGACCAGCTTGCCCCTGGCGATCGGCTCTGCGCCGGTCGGCGTCAGGTTGAAGGCCGGCTTGCGGCCGCCATTCTCGTCGAAACCGCGCGATGCGCTTGCCGAGATGTCGTCATAGGCCTTCACCGCCGCTGCTCTCGCCGCGTTGTCGCCGCCGACGAGGTCGGCGAACTCGACCTTGCGCTCCAGTTCGTCATCGACTTCCGCGGCGCGCGTCGCGGTGCCCGAATGGCAGCAGTCGAACACCACCCAGACAAAGGCGCCCTTGTCGCGGATGGCGTCGAGTGCGGCGCCGACCTCGTTGTCGACCAGCGCGTTCGGCACGCCCTCTTCGCGGTTGATCCATTTGTCGATATCGGACGGCAGGAAAATCTCGTCGAGGCCGTCGGTCTCGTCACCGGCCTTGGCTTGCGGCTGCTGGGCGCCGTGGCCCGACAGATGCAGATAGACGAAATCGTCGCGTTGCACCTTGCCGGCGAGGTCGGCAAGGGCGGCCTTGATCGCCGCATGCGTCGGCGGGCCGTTGGCGCCTTCGACGTCCTTGGCGAGCAGGATCACATTCTCGGCCGAGAACTTCACCGGATCGGGCGTGTTCTTCAGGAGATAGTCGCGCACCAGGCCGGCATCGTTCTTCGGCCCGATCAGCCAGTTCTTCTGCGGCAGGTTCGGATAGTCGGTGCAGGCAACCAGCAGCGCGTGATAGGTGCGCGAGGCGGCGAGAGCGCGGAACGAAACCGTACCGGCAGCCACAAGCGCCGACGTGCCGACGAGCAGCGTCCGTCGTGTCAGTTTGATCATAATTGCTTCCCCAAGCCCGATCGAATTTGCAAGTGCGGCACCTTTCGTCGCGAATTTTGTCAGTATTTTGAATGTGGTCGGTGCCGTCAATCGGCGGTGGTGGTCATGGTGTCGATGGCGATAACGGAAACAGTGGCAAAAAGCCTGCTTCATCGCTATCTCAAGGGAATTGAGACCGCCGCATGGCAGAAATGATTTGCGAGCGGCGCTGGATCAAACAGATAGAACATGATGTCGTCCGAGAACCGCTTCACACTTTTCGGCATCATGCTCTAAACGATCGGAAAACGGGATCATGGCGGCAAGGGATGTGCTGACGAAGAATCAGCTGAGCGTGCTCGAAAAGCTTGAGGCCGCCAGCGGACCGCTCAGCGCCTATACGCTTCTCGACCAGCTGCGCGAGCGCGGTTTCCGCGCGCCGCTACAGGTCTATAGGGCGCTCGACAGCCTGGTGAAGTCAGGCTTCGTGCACCGGTTGGAAAGCCTCAACTCCTTCGTCGCCTGCGCCGAACCGCACGACCATACGCATTCGATGACAGCCTTCGCTATCTGCGACACATGCGGGCAGGTGATGGAGATGTCCGACCATGACGTCGGCCACCGGCTGGACGAATGGGTGCGCTCGACCGGGTTTGCTGCGAAGAAGGCGGTCATCGAGTTTCGGGGGACGTGTGCCAAGTGCCTGGCTGAGGCGGCTTAGCTTGCTTCCTACTTGAGCCGAGGCGGTGCGCTATTCTCGAATTCGTTCAAGAATGTCTCATAGACGACGTACCGCGTAGGCCCAGGTGTTAGCTGCTCCATAAGCAGGGGTTTCACCTCGTCGAGCCAAGATAATTTGCCAAGCCCAGACCCGATTTTTGGCAAGGCGATGGATTCTACCCGGTTTTTGTCGGCCCATTTCACAAGCCCGCGAACTGCTTTCCGTAAATAGGGAAGCGTGGCGTGATACATATCTGGCTGGGTTGCCAGATAAATGAAGCCCGGCTGATTGCCGTCTGGCTCCAATGTCCAGATATGACCCCCAATAAACCTGCCGGTCCGAGCATATTTCTTGAACGCAGCCTGCACATTCGGCCACTTTTTCGAAATCTTCAGCGCAAGTCCGGTGCCAAGGCCCTCTTGATTGCCCTCTGCCACGCCTTGAGCGATATAGCTTTCCTGGGCGGCCAGCAGGTCTCCGGTGACAAAGACAATCATCGCACCTTCAATGCGCCTCGTCCCAGTTGTTCGCTGCGCGGGCATCGACATGCAGCGGCACCGACATCGAGATGGCCGGCATCGGCGCGTTCTCCATCACCCTGCGCACCACGGGGATCGTCGCCTCGACTTCCGCTTCAACCGTCTCGAAGATCAATTCGTCATGCACCTGCAAGAGCATGCGGGCGGACAGGCCGGCCTTTTCCAGCGCCTCGTCCATATGCACCATGGCGCGGCGGATGATATCGGCAGCGGTGCCTTGCAGCCTGGCGTTGATGGAGGCGCGTTCGTTGAAGGCGCGGATCGACGGATTCGAGGACCGTATTTCCGGATAGTGGATGCGGCGACCGAAGATGGTTTCGACGAACCCATGTTCGCGCGCATAGGCCTTTGTTGCCTCGATATAGTCGCGGATGCCGGGGAAACGCTCGAAGTACTTCTTGATGTAGGCGCCGGCCTCCTCGCGCGGGATCGACAGCTGGTTGGCGAGCCCAAAGGCCGAGATGCCGTAGATGATGCCGAAATTGATCGCCTTGGCGCGGCGGCGCACTTCGGACGGCATGCCTTCGACCGGCACGTTGAACATTTCCGAGGCGGTGATGGCGTGGATGTCGGCGCCATCGGCGAAGGCCTGCTTCAACTGCGGGATCTCGGCGACGTGGGCAAGCACGCGCAGTTCGATCTGGCTGTAGTCGGCCGAGACCAGTTTCTGGCCCTTGTCGGCGATGAAGGCCGTCCTGATCTTGCGTCCCTCCGCGGTGCGCACCGGGATGTTCTGCAGATTGGGATCGGAGGAGGACAGCCGGCCCGTCGTCGTTGCGGCCAGCGCATACGATGTGTGCACGCGCCTGGTGTCGGGATGGATGAAGCCGGGCAGCGCGTCGGTGTAGGTCGATTTCAGCTTGGTCAGCTGACGCCAGTCGACGATCTTGCGCGGCAGTTCGTGGCCTTCGGCGGCGAGGTCTTCCAGAAGCTGCGCGGAGGTCGACCATTGCCCGGTCTTGGTCTTGGAGCCGCCGGGCAGGCCCATGCGGCCGAACAGGATGTCGCCGAGTTGCTTTGGCGACCCGATGTTGATGCGCTCGCCGACAAGGCCGTAGATCTCCTCCTCCAGCCGTGCAGCGCCTTGTGCCAGCTCGCCGGAGAGCCGCGACAGGATCTGGCGGTCGACCGAGATGCCACGCTGTTCCATCCGGGCCAACACCGGCACCAGCGGCCGCTCCAGCCGCTCATAGACCGAGACGAGGCCCTTGGCGGCAAGCCGCGGCTTCAGCACCTGCCACAGCCGCAGCGTCACGTCGGCATGGCCGGCGGCGTAGGTGGTCGCCCGGTCGATGTCGACCTGGTCGAAGCCGACCGAGCTTCTGCCGGAACCGGCGAGATCCTTGAGCGGCGTCGTGGCATGGCCGAGCCATTTGTCGGCAAGCGAGGACAAAGTGTGGTGGCCGGTGCCGGCGTCGAGCACATAGGAAATCAACATCGTGTCGTCGAAGGGTGCGATATCGATGCCGTGGCGGCTCATGACGACGATGTCGTATTTGGCGTCCTGGGCGATCTTGAGCACCGATTTGTCTTCCAGCAACTGCTTCAGCAGCGCCAGCGCCTCGCGGACCGGAATCTGGTTCTCCAGCGTGCCGCCGCCGAGCAGGTCGCCAGCGCCGCTCTTGTGGGCGAGCGGCACATAGGCGGCGCGGCCGGGGCCGATCGCCAGGGAGAAACCGATGAGGTCGGCCAGCATCGGATCGGAAGACGTGGTTTCGGTGTCGAAGGCGACGGTTCCGGTCTCCTTGGCTTGGGCCAGCCAGGTCTTGAGCGTTGCCGTGTCGCGGATGGCGACATAGGCGGCAGGATCGATTTTGGCCGCGGCGGCCGTTTCTAGGCGAAGTGCGGCAAGCAGCGAAGGCGCGTCCCCGGCCCTGGCGGTTTCGGATTTGGCTTCATCCTGTGTTGCCGCAGGCACCGGTGTGCCGGAGCCGACATCGGGGCCGTGCGCGGTGTCGGCGCGCTCGACGGTGACTGCGACAGCCTGCACATCGCCGGCTTCGGTGCTGGTCGCTTCAGCAACGCGCCGGGTCAGCGAGGTGAATTCCATGGTTTTGAGAAAGCCGATCAGCTTCGGCCCATCCGGCGCATGCAGCACGAAATCGTCGAGCCCGTCGGTCACCGGCACGTCGTTCTTCAGCGTCACCAGCTGGCGCGATATGCGCGCCTTGTCGGCATTGGCGATGATGGATTCGCGCCTCTTGTCCTGCTTGATCTCGCTGGCCCGGGCGAGCAGCCCGTCAAGGTCGCCGAACTGTTCCAGAAGCTGCGCCGCCGTTTTCGGCCCGATGCCGGGTACGCCCGGCACATTGTCGACGGAGTCGCCGGTCAGCGCCTGCAGGTCTATCATCTTTTCCGGCGGCACGCCCCATTTCTCGATGACTTCGGGGATGCCGATCTGGCGGTCCTTCATCGGGTCGTACATGCCGACCGTGGGTCCGACCAGCTGCATCAGATCCTTGTCAGAGGAGATGATAGTGGTGTCGCCGCCGGCCTCGCACGCCAGCCTGGCATAAGTGGCGATGAGGTCGTCGGCCTCGTAGCCTTCGATCTCGATGCAAGGCAGGTTGAAGGCCACGGTTGCCTGGCGGATCAGACCGAATTGCGGGATCAGGTCTTCGGGCGGTGCGTTGCGGTTGGCCTTGTATTCCGGGTAAAGATCATTGCGGAAGGTTTTCGACGAATAATCGAAAATGACCGCTAAATGCGTCGGCACGATGCCTACATCGGTGTTGCGGGCGTCCTGCATCAGCTTCCACAACATGTTGCAGAAGCCGGAGACCGCGCCGACCGGCAGCCCATCGGATTTGCGGGTCAGCGGCGGCAGCGCATGATAGGCGCGAAAGATGTAGCCGGAGCCGTCGATAAGGAAGAGATGGTCGCCTTTTTTCATGCCGGCAGGGATAGCGCGGCAGGACGGCGCGGTCCATGGCAAAGGCGGGCTTCCAACAGGTGTTGCGGCGACATGCTGACAGAGCCTGCCTGCCGATAGGTCCTGCTGCTGTTTGCCTCGGCGCTCACGGCTATGTTACAAAAGTGTAATTTTTGTGCCCTTGAAACGCCACGATCCGAGACACAAATAAAGGTCATCGGCAGTTTTCGCCGAGTCCGGAGCAAGGCCCGTCCCCCGCCTATCCCGGACAATTGCGGCAGCCTATCCCCCCTCTCCGGGCTGCCGCATCGTTTCGAGTAAAAGACCGCCGTGGTTCCCCTCCACCACGGCGGTTCTTTTTTGCCTTCTGACAAGTGTTTACGGTCCGTGGTCCAACGATCGCGGGCTTTTCGTTTTGATGCGCTGCCTTTACGGTCCCGGCACCGAAAAGAAAGGCCCGCAGTAATGTCCACCATTTCCTCCGTCCTCGATCGTCTCGACAAAAATCTCGACCAGAGCCTGGAGCGCCTGTTCGGCCTGCTCCGCATCAAGTCGATCTCCACCGATTCAGACTATGCCGCCGACTGCCGCAAGGCCGCCGAATGGCTGGTGGCGGACCTCAAGCTGATCGGCTTCGACGCTTCGGTGCGCGACACGCCGGGACACCCGATGGTGGTTGCGCACCATGAAGGCCCCGCCGGTTCGCCGCATGTGCTGTTTTATGGCCATTACGACGTGCAGCCGGTCGATCCGATCGAGCTTTGGGAGAACGACCCGTTTGCGCCGGCGGTCAAGGAGATCGAGCCCGGTCACAAGGTAATCACCGGCCGTGGCTCGGCCGACGACAAGGGGCAGCTGATGACCTTCGTCGAGGCCTGCCGCGCCTGGAAGCAGGTGCATGGCAATCTGCCCTGCCGCATCACCATCCTGTTCGAGGGCGAGGAGGAGTCCGGTTCGCCGTCGCTGAAGCCGTTCCTCGAGGCCAATGCCGATGAGCTCAAGGCCGATTTCGCTCTGGTCTGCGACACCGGCATGTGGGACCGCGAAACGCCGTCGATCTGCGTTTCGCTGCGCGGAATGGTCGGCGAGGAGGTCACCGTCAAGGCCGCCGATCGCGACCTGCATTCGGGCCTCTATGGCGGCGCCGCCGCCAACCCGATCCGCATCCTGGCGAAAATCCTCGCCGACATCCATGACGAGAACGGCCACATCACCATTCCCGGCTTCTATGACGGGGTCGAGGAAACGCCGTCGCAGATCCTGAAATCATGGGAAACTCTGGGCGAGACCGCCGAAACCTTCCTCGGACCGATCGGCCTCTCGATCCCGTCGGGCGAAAAAGGCCGCTCGGTGATGGAACTGACCTGGGCGCGGCCGACGGCCGAGTTCAACGGCATCATCGGCGGCTACACCGGCAAGGGGTTCAAGACGGTGATCGCGGCGGAAGCGTCGTCGAAAATCTCCTTCCGCCTCGTCCACAAGCAGGACCCCGAGAAGATCCGCGCCGCGTTCCGGGAATTCGTCAAGGCGCGCATTCCCAGGGACTGTTCGGTCGAATTCCACCCGCATGGCGGCGGGCCGGCAATTCAGCTTTCCTACGACTCGCCATTCCTGGCCAAGGCCAAGACTGCGCTGTCGGATGAATGGCCGAAGCCAGCGGTGACGACCGGCAGCGGAGGCTCGATACCGGTGGTCGGCGACTTCCAGACCTATCTCGGCATGGAATCGCTGCTGGTCGGGTTCGGGCTCGACGACGACCGCATCCACTCGCCCAACGAGAAATACGAGCTGACCTCCTTCCACAAGGGCCAGCGCTCCTGGGCGCGCATTCTCGATGCGCTGACGCGCTGAGGAGGCTGGGAAGTTTTCTTGTTGATTTTTCAGCGGATCGCGGCGAGGACGAGTTACGCCGCGATCCGGAGACAACTATGCCCGACATCCGCTTCCACAAGAACGATCTGCCCGACCTCGCCCACTACAATGTCGACGCGGTGGCCATCGATACCGAGACGCTGGGGTTGAACCCGCACCGCGACCGGCTTTGCGTGGTGCAGATCTCGCCCGGCGATGGCTCGGCCGACGTGATCCAGATCGCGCCCGGCCAGAAGAAAGCGCCGAACCTCGTCAGCCTGCTCCGCAACCGCGGCATATCGAAACTGTTCCACTACGGCCGTTTCGACCTCGCCGTGCTGTACAATGCCTTCGGCGTCATGCCGGAGCCGGTGTTCTGCACCAAGATCGCCTCGCGGCTGACCCGCACCTATACCGACCGGCACGGCTTGAAGGACATCTGCTTCGAACTGCTTGGCGTCGGCCTGTCGAAGGCGCAGCAATCGTCGGACTGGGCGGCCGAGACCCTGTCGCCCGAACAGCTCGAATATGCCGCTTCCGACGTTCTCTATCTGCACCGTCTGCGCGAGGTGCTGGCTGGACGCCTGGCGCGGGACGGGCGCACCAAGGAAGCCGACGCCTGCTTCCGCTTCCTGCCGACGCGTGCCAAGCTCGATTTGATGGGTTGGGACGAAGAGGATATTTTTGCCCACAGCTGATGGCCTTCGGATAACGCTTCCGGCAGCCTTGCAACCAGACACGCGTCGTGGCGTTCTGTCGACTCAATGAGGGGGATGACGTGGCAGACCGCAAACCGATAGCGACCGCCCCGACGGATGGATCCAAGGTCACTGTTCTGTGGAAGGACGGCGCCGGCGTCGTCAGCGAATCCGTCGGGCAATATCGCGACGGCGCCTGGTGGGTCTACACCGACAGCGATACCCAGAAAAAGGTCGACCCGACCAGCTGGCGGCCAGTCTCCAGCGACGATGACGACGATCAATGAGCGCCGCTGGCGGGTGCAACTGCTTTCGCATAGCCTGAAGTCGTTGATATCGAGGCCGATTCGGGGCCTTCCGCTCCGCAGCCTCTCTTCCTGGAGGAACGCGTCATGGGCATCGAAAGCCTTCTCATCTTCATCATAATCGGCGCCATTGCCGGCTGGCTCGCCGGCCTCATCGTCTCGGGCTTCGGCTTCGGCCTCATCGGCAACATCGTCGTCGGCATTATCGGCGCCCTGATCGCCGGCTGGCTGTTTCCAAGGCTGGGCTTCGCCATCGGCGGCGGCATTCTGGCTGCCATCATCAACGCCACGATCGGCGCTGTCATCCTGCTGGTGCTGGTCAAGGTCTTGAAGCGAGCGTGACGCTCGATACGAAACGGAGCGCGCCATGAAACAGAACACCCTCTATCTCCTCATCGGCGCGCTCTTGGTCGTGGTCATTGCGCTAGGTATCTATGTCTATCACGAGCAGACCAAGCCAAAGGGCGTGGAGCTGAAGATCGACGACAAAGGCATTTCGATCCAGCAGAATTGATGATGTCCGCCTGCGGGTGGCGCTGATTTGTCATCCAGGCATTTTACGGCGATTGGGAGTTTCCTTGTGCAAATATTTGCACATCGTGATTGACTTTCGTTTCCACTATGTGCAAAAATTTGCACATAGATTTGAGCCGAGAAATGAACGAAACCAACACCGCCAAAGTCAAGGCCCGGCTCGAGAGGGAAGGCTGGAAGAACGTCNCAGACGTGTGCTCTTCCGATCTGACGCCGTTGGTAGCTCGGTCTATAGCCAAGGCGGCAGGCTGGGAATAAACCGACCTCATCGCGTTCTGAAGCCTAATGGACATAAAGTCGGAATAAGGAAAGCTGTTAGATATGTCTCGCTATGTCGCACTCGTGGATGCTGCCGACGGCTTTGTCGGCGTCTCGTTTCCCGATGCTCCTGGCTGCGTCGCGCAGTCGGAAAGCCGGGACGAGGCTGTAAAGGACGCTATGGCCGCGTTGGCCGAATGGGTGGCTGAAGAAATCGCGGACGGCCGTAAAATCCCCACTCCTCGCAAAGTCGAGGCGCTTTTAGAAGATGCTGAGGTTCGAGCAGCGCTCGCCGCTGGCGCTATCTTGATGTCCGTGCCCTTGATCCGAGATGCCGGCCGTCCGGCCCGGGCCAATATCTCGTTGGATGCCGGTTTGCTCGCCGAGGCTGACGAAACAGCCAATCGGTTGGGGGTCACCCGATCGGCCTTTGTCGCCGCCGCGTTGCGAGACAAGATCCGTCAAACTGTTTGAACAGTGATCTCGGGCACCCGCCAAAGTACCGCGTTGCCGACGCCTGTTAGCCAGCGGCAGCGGATTTTAGAAATTCTTAAGGAATTTCAGAAGGGTGCATAAACCCTGCTTTAACGCGCCCTTAAACCGCCGCATCTACCCTCCAACCCGAGCGCCATTGACACCGGGAAGACAGCGCAACGCATGGCGAACCGCAGAGACAGTCGCATCGAACCCAGCTTCGAGGGATCGCCAAAGGCGAAATCCGCGGCCGGTTTTTCGGTGAACGAGGAGGATCGGGTCGTGCCGGCCAATCGCAAATCATCTTCGGCGCGCAAAACCTCCAAGGCAAAATCATCGTCACGCGGCAAGCGCGGCAAACCCCGGCGCGGGCTGTTCGGCGTGATGGCCCGGATGTTCTACTGGTGCTTCGTGCTCTGCATCTGGGGCGGCATCGCGGTGGCCGGCATTGTCGTCTATTACGGCGCCAAGATGCCGGCGGCGACCACCTGGTCCATCCCCGACCGTGCCCCCAACATCAAGATCGTCTCGGTCGACGGGCAACTGCTTGCCAACCGTGGCATGAGCGGCGGGGAGGCGGTCGGCCTGCACGAAATGTCGCCTTATATTCCCGAAGCCGTCATCGCCATCGAGGACCGCCGCTTCTATTCGCATTTCGGCATCGACCCGATCGGCCTGTCGCGCGCCATGGTGACCAACGTTCTGGGCCGGCGTTTCTCGCAGGGCGGCTCGACGCTGACCCAGCAGCTGGCCAAGAACCTGTTCCTGAAGCCCGACCGCACGCTGGAGCGCAAGGTGCAGGAAGTGCTGCTGGCGCTGTGGCTGGAGCACAAGCATACCAAGGACCAGATCCTCGAAATGTACCTCAACCGGGTCTATTTCGGCTCCGGCGCCTATGGCGTCGAGGCGGCTTCGCGCCGCTATTTCGGCAAGAGCGCGCGCGATGTCACTCTGTCGGAGGCGGCCCTTCTCGCCGGCCTCTTGAAGGCGCCGTCGCGACTGTCGCCGGCGCGGGATCCGAAGGCGGCGGAGGAGCGTTCGCAGCTGGTGCTGGCCGCCATGCGCGACGAAGGCAAGATCAGCGCCAAGGAACTGGCCTCGGCGATGAGCGCGCCGGCAACGCGCGCGCCATCCTATTGGACCGGCTCGGAAAACTATGTCGCCGACACCATCATGGAAGAATTGCCCGATTTGATTGGTGACGTGCGCAGCGACATCGTCGTCGACACCACCGTCGACCTCAACCTGCAGAAGCTCGCCGAACAGTCGATCCGCCGGCTGATCGACGAGAGCGGCAAGAAGCTCAATGTCAGCCAAGGCGCGCTGGTCTCGATCGACAATTCCGGCGCCGTGCGCGCCATGGTCGGCGGCTACGACTATTCGACCAGCCAGTTCGACCGCGCCTCCGAAGCACGCCGCCAGCCGGGCTCGGCGTTCAAGCCGTTCGTCTATATGGCCGCGCTGGAAGCCGGCCGCACGCCCGACAGCGTGCGCAACGACGCACCGATCAAGATCGGCAAGTGGACACCGGACAATTACGGCGGCAAGTATTTCGGCAAGGTGACGTTGGCGACCGCTTTGGCGAAGTCGCTGAATTCCGTCGCCGCACAGCTGACCATGGAAGTCGGGCCCGACGCCGTGGTCGAGGCGGCGCACCGTATGGGCATTCAGTCCGATCTGATCGCCAACACCTCGATCGCGCTCGGCACTTCGGAGGTGACGCCGCTGGAGCTGACATCGGCCTATGTGCCGTTCGCCAATGGCGGCTACAAGCCCGACATCCATTTCATCCGCCGCATCACCACGACCGAAGGCAAGGTGCTCTATGACGACAATGGCGGCAGCGCGCCGCGCGTCGTCAAGCAGAACATTGTCGGCATGATGAACTCGATGATGACTGGCACGGTCGAGATCGGCACGGCGAAGAAGGCGGCCTTCGCCTGGCCGTCTGCCGGCAAGACCGGAACCAGCCAGAATTCGCGCGACGCCTGGTTCGTCGGTTACACCGCAAACCTCACCACCGGCGTATGGTTCGGCAATGATGACGGCACGCCGATGAAGAAGGTCACCGGTGGCGCGTTGCCGGCACAGGCCTGGCACGAATTCATGGTGGCGGCGCATGAAGGCGTGCCGGTCAGGCCGCTGCCCGGGACCTGGAAATCGACGCCTCCAGATACCATCGTGCCCGACGATATTCCGTCAGTCGATAACAATCAGGCAGCGCCGTTGCCTGCCGTGGCCGTCAGCCGTTCTGAGCCTGCTGCCGCGCCGGCACCTGCTGCTGTACCCGCACAAGCACCGGTCCGCCGTCCGGCCGAAACCGTCGATGCCGACGGTTTCGACATGCCGGGCGACGGCGGCACCACGGCCTCGATCAAGCATCCGGTACCGCCGGGCAGCGTCGGCGGACCGACCAAGAAGCGGAAAACCTCAATCCTGGATATTCTCGGCGGCGGCTGAGCGGCTCGTCATTCTAGCTTCGAATCAAATGCGAGCTGGCAATCCGTTCCTCATATGAGAGCTGCGGTGACAATTCGGCCTCTCGCCACCTTCGCGGCATTCGGCTACATCTCCGGCCGGAGTGACAGACATGGCTGAGACCGACATCAGAAAAACCATCGTGCTGACCGGAGCCAGCCGCGGCATCGGCCATGCCACGGTCAAGCGCTTTTCGCGTGAGGGCTGGCGGGTCATCACCTGTTCGCGCCAGGCTTTTGCCGAGGATTGCCCGTGGCCGGCCGGCCCGGAGGACCACATCAAGGTCGATCTCGCCGACCAGGAGGATGTCGGCATCGCCGTCTCGGAGATCCGTCACCGGCTGGAAGCGCATGGCGGGCAATTACACGCGCTGGTCAACAATGCCGGCATTTCGCCGAAGCTCAAGGACGGCAACAGCCGCATGGATTCGATCGACACGCCGATGCATGTCTGGCGCGATGTGTTCCAGGTAAATTTCTTCGCGCCGATCATGCTCGCGCGTGGTCTCTTCAAGGAGCTTGCGGCAGCAAAAGGTTCGATCGTCAACGTCACCTCGATCGCCGGCACGCGCGTGCATCCTTTCGCCGGCACCGCCTATGCGACCTCGAAGGCGGCACTCGGCTCGCTGACGCGCGAGATGGCGCATGATTTCGGCCCGCACGGCATCCGCGTCAATGCGATTGCGCCGGGCGAGATCGACACCGCGATCCTGTCGCCTGGCACCGACAAGATCGTCGAGACGATCCCACTCAGGCGCCTTGGCGCCACCTCGGAAGTCGCCGACATCATCTTCTTCCTGTGCTCGCAGCAGGCGTCCTATGTGACGGGCTCGGAAATCCACATCAATGGCGGCCAGCACGTCTGAGCGCTGACAGACTGCTCATTCGGCGATGGTGAGAACAGCCTTGCCGCTGAAGCTGCGCTGTCGCAGGGCGTCCAGAGCCTGGGCGATGTCTGTCCACGGCACGGTCATGGACACGCGGGTTTCCAGCCGGCCAGCCGCGACCAGAGCGAGCAGCGAGGCGATGTCCGCGCCAATGGCTGGACCGGATGTGTAGTAGGCGAAAGTCTGAAGCCTCGCTCCCTCATGGCCTGGAACGAATTGTCTGAAACCAACCGGCGTGAGTTCGCCGCTGCTCCAACCGAACATGACGATGGTGCCGCCGGGGGCGACGCGTTCGATGGCATGGGCGAGGCTTTGGCCGCCGACCGACTCGGTGATCAGAGAGAATGGCCC
Source organism: Mesorhizobium sp. LSHC412B00 (assembly GCF_000503035.1). Taxonomy (NCBI): domain Bacteria; kingdom Pseudomonadati; phylum Pseudomonadota; class Alphaproteobacteria; order Hyphomicrobiales; family Phyllobacteriaceae; genus Mesorhizobium; species Mesorhizobium sp. LSHC412B00. The sequence continues at coordinate 136,826 of NZ_AYWB01000007.1, forward strand.
TTCGGCCAGTTCGATCGACTCGACGACTTCGTGAGCACCAAGACCGCGGAGATCCTCGGCGTGCCGGGCGGCGGCGATTGCAGTCACCGCGGCGCCTTGCTCGCGGGCGATCTGGATCTGGAAACCGCCGACCGCGCCGCTGGCGCCGGTGATCAACACCTGCTGTCCCGCGAGGTCGCCGCCATGGCGCAAGACCCTGAGCGCCGTCGTGCCCGCGACCGGAAGCGTGGCGGCGGACCCGAAGCTGACCTCGTCCGGGATGACTGCGAGACGGTCGGTCGGAACGGCGACCCGTTCGGCCCAGCCGGCCTCGTCCACCAAAGCCACAACCCGGGCGCCGACGGCAGGCCCGGAGCCATCGGCTGCCGCCCGCTTGATTACTCCAACCACGTCCTGGCCAGGTATCCAGCCTTCCGGGCGTATGGTGAGCAGGCGCAATTCACCGCGGTTCAACGAGGTTGCGTGGACGCAGACAAGCGCCTCGTTGGGAAGGGGCCGAGGGTCCTCGACCTCGGCGAGACTGATCCGGGTGATGCTCTCGGGAGAGATGACAAGCGCGCGCATGGGAAGCCTTCCTGCCGGTTTGTGACATGCCAGCCACGAACCAGAGTCTATCGACTCCCCGCATCAAAGAATTTAGCTATCACGGCGAATAGTCGCTAAAAGCCATCAATCATGAGACAGCCGCTCCGCTACCCCTGGGTCAATTTCGATGTCGATGATGTGCAGGCACCTGCGATTGCCGTGCGCGTCGACGTTACCGAAACCAAAGCGGAAGTGGCTGCCCATTGGCATCGGAAGGGCCAGCTCGTCTTCGCGCTCGGCGGTGGCGTCACCTGCCGCGTCCAAAGCGGTCTGTGGATGGTGCCGCCGCATTGCGGGGTGTGGATTCCCGGTGGCATGGGACACAGCAATATCGCCACCGCCAATGCGCGGATTTTCTTCGTCTATATCGAGCCGGGAGCCGCCGATCTGCCGGACCGCTGCTGCACGCTGTCGATCTCGCCATTGTTGCGCGAACTGATCATCGAGCTGGCCGATCGCGTGGAGGAGGATGAGGCGAGGGACGTGCTGCTGACCACGATCCTGCTCTCCGAACTGCCGCGCATGCCGGTCCAGCAGCTGCATCTGCCGATCTCCGCCGAGCCGCGCTTGCGGCGGATCGCCGAAGCGTTGGCGCAGAACCCTGCCGATCGCAGCACGCTTGCCGAGTGGGCCAACCGTGTTGCGCTCTCAGAAAGCAGCCTCGCCCGTCTCATCGTGAAGCAGACCGGCCTGAGCTTCGGCCGCTGGCGCCAGCAATTCCACCTGATCGTCGCCATACGGGAGCTGGCCTCCGGTGCGAGTGTCCAGCAGGTTTCGGGCGATCTCGGTTACGGCTCCGTCACCGCCTTCATCACCATGTTCAAGAAGGCGCTTGGCAAGCCGCCGGCAAAATATCTCGCCAGCGTCGCGCGAAATGGCGGCTCCGCCTTCGTGGCGTGATGGGATCGGCGGTACAAGCCTCAGGCCGGAGAGGGTTCAATGGCTTCGTGGCGCGGCATTGGCTTTGGCCCCAGCACTTCTTCGACAATGCCGCGGGCGATTTCGCGTTCACCCATGATGACGGTGTCGGCGCCGAGCCCCTTCAGGTGCTCGACCTCGGCATCGGAATGGGCTCGCGCGATGACGTTGATGCCGGGGTTGGCGGCGCGTGCCCTGAGTACGATCTGCCCGGCCTCGAAGGCGTTGGGTATGGCAAGGATCAATCGCCTGGCGCCCTGCGGATTCGCGGCGGCGAATACACCTGCATTGGCCGCGTTGCCGGAGACGATTTCGGCGCCGTCGTCTCTCAGCCTCGCCAGCGTCTTGTCGGCGTCCTCGATGACCAGGAAGGGCAGCGATGCCTGTTTCAGCGCCGCACCTACCAGGCTGCCGACGCGGCCGTAGCCGATCAGGATGGTGTGGCCCGAAAGCGTTGTGCGTGGCGGTGGGCCATTCTCTTTTGCCGCGGCGGCCACCGAGGCCACTTGTCCGGGCTGCGTCGCCGGGCCGACCGGCTTGGCCTCTTCCGGTGGTGCTGCCTTGGCGGCGCGCGCGTCCAGCCACGGCTTCATCCAGTCGAGGGCAAGGAACATCAGCGGATTGACCAGGATCGACAGGATGGCGCCTGCCAGGATCAGGTCGCGTCCCTGTTCGGGCAACAGTTTCAGCCCGACGCCGAGCTCGGCCAGGATGAACGAAAACTCCCCGATCTGCGCGAGGCTGGCCGAGATCATCAAGGCGGTTCCCAGCGGATAGCGGAAGGCGATGACGATGACGAAGGCGGCCAGCGACTTGCCGATGACGATGATGGCCAGCGTCGCCAGGATCGGCCAGCCATTGCTCATCAGGCTGAACGGATCGAACAGCATGCCGACCGAGACGAAGAACAGCACCGAGAAGGCGTCGCGCAGCGGCAGTGATTCCTCCGCCGCGCGGTGGCTGAGCTCGGATTCGCTCATGATCATGCCGGCGAAGAAGGCACCGAGCGCCAGCGAGACGCCGAACAGTTTGGCGGCGCCGAAGGCGACGCCGAGCGCGATCGCCAGCACCGCCAGCCGGAACAGTTCGCGCGAGCCGGTATGGGCGACGTAATGCAGGATCCACGGAATGACGCGGCGGCCAACCACCAGCATGACGATGACGAAGGCGACGACCTTGGCCAGCGTGAGGCCGACGACGCCCCAGATGCCGAAGCTGGCCGGCAGCGACAAAAGGCTCGCATGGTCATCGACCTGCGGCTGGCCGCCGAGCACGCCGGCCAACGCCGGCAAAAGCACCAGCGCCAGCACCATGGCGAGGTCCTCGACGATCAGCCAGCCGACGGCGATGCGGCCGCGCTCGGTCTCGATCAGCCGTCGCTCCTGCAACGCGCGCAACAGCACCACTGTGGACGCGACGGAAAGCGCTAGGCCGAAGACGAGGCCTGCGCCCATCGACCAGCCGAGCATCCAGGCAAGGCCGGCGCCCAGCGCGGTGGCAAAGCCGATCTGGAAGATGGCGCCGGGTACGGCGATGGCGCGGACGGAGAGAAGATCCTTCAGGGAGAAATGCAGGCCGACGCCGAACATGAGCAGGATGACGCCGATTTCGGCCAACTCATTGGCAAGACTGGCATCGGCGACGAAACCCGGCGTGTTCGGTCCGACCAGCACGCCGGCGACGAGGTAGCCGACCAGCGGCGGGATGCGAAAACGGTTGGCGAGCGCCCCGAAGATGAATGCCAGCCCCAGACCGGCGACGATGGTGGCGATAAGGGGCGTGTCATGCGGCATTGTCTATGGAGCGCCTTTCGGGAAATGTCGGGTGTGCGCCGCCCGAAGCCGCCTCCTTTTTCAATATGGTGGAGGGGGTGCGGGCGACGCAACCCGCAAGACGTAAATTGGTGGCCAGAGGCACCGAAAACGAAAGGCACGCGCAGCAAAACCGCTGCGCGCGCCAATACCGAATGATCGATGAGCGTCACGCCGCGTGCAGCATGGCCTCGATGTCGATCAGCGGGCGGTTGGTCAGTGTCTTTGGGATCTCCGCCTGCACCTTGTCGGTGACTTCCTTGTGCAGTTTCTTGCGCATGGTGCCGAGCACCAGCGGTGGCGCGACCAGCACGATGTCGTCGAAGATGCCGTGATGGGCGAGCTTGTAGAGCCGGTCTGCGATCTCTTCGGCAAAGCGTTCCTTGCCCTGCCGGTGCCAGTCGGTTTCCTCAACCGCGCTGCGATGCACGGAGGGGCCGTCATTGTAGCGGCCGGGACTGTCGCTGCCTTGCTCGCGCGTCGCCGGATTGTCCTGTTTCATCTCCTGGAAGAGCTGCAGGTTCGGATAGAGATTGTCGCCCTCGTTCTTCAGGAACAGCGCTTTTTCGCCATCGGCCACCATGACCAAAAGGCCATGTTTCAGGTTGATCTTGCTCATTTGCGGGCTCCTGTTTGAAGGTTCAAATCCAGCCGACGATTGTCTGTTACGGCAGGGGCAGAACGCGTGGCGAAGCGGGAACGTTCCACTTCGTTCGCCGAGATCGCACGCAGCCATATCAAGCCCGATCTATCGTCTATCGGAGCAATGTCCGAGGTGACGGCTTTAATCTACTAGATTGGTAGAATTTAGAAAAAATAATTTTGCAGCTTGGCCGGCTCCCGGATAAAAGAGCCGCAGAACAAAGCCTGCGGCAGCAGCTTGAATCCGCCTGATATGCGGATGTGGAATATTTTTCTCTTGGCCCTTTGGCTTGCGGAAAACCGATTGCCTCCCGTCAGGGGATGCGCGAGTGGGTTCCTTCAGCTTTTTCGCGTCCGCGCCTAAAACTGCCGAATTGTTCCGGAATCTGTTCGTCATGCCGCACACCAATCCCAAGCTCACCGCGTTCCCGGTCTTCATGCGGGTCGAAGGCGAAGCCGTGGCCATCGTCGGCGGCGGAGGCGAAGCATTGGCCAAGGCGCGGCTGCTCGATCAGTCAAGTGCTGTGCTTCGCATCATCGCCGATGTTGCCGATGCCGAATTGCTGAGCTTCATCGCCGCGACCGGCGCCATCCGTATCGACGCCCCCTACGACGCCGCGCATCTCGAAGGCTCGGTCTTGGTGTTTGCCGCCAGCGGCGACGAGAGGCTCGACCGCCGCGTCGCCGACGATGCGCGCCGCCTTGGCATTCCGGTCAATGCCGTCGACCGGCCGGAGCTGTGCGATTTCTTCACCCCGGCGCTGGTCAACCGCGCCCCGGTCGCCATCGCCATCGGCACGGAAGGCGCGGGTCCGGTGCTGGCGCAGATGCTGCGCAGCCGCATCGACCGCATGCTGTCGCCGTCGCTCGGGCCGCTGGCAGCGCTTGCCGCCTCGTTCCGGGGTGCCGCCGAAAAGCTGCTGCCGAAAGGCAACGCCCGCCGCCAGTTCTGGAGCAGTTTTTTCCAGGGTGCACCGGCGCGCGCCGTCGAAGCCGGCGAGCTTTCGCAGGCGCATGACGCCGCCGCCGATCTGTTGCTGTCGAAGGCTCCGGCTTCGGGCCATATCGCCCTGGTCGGCGCCGGGCCAGGTGCTGAGGATCTTCTGACGCTGCGCGCGCATCGGCTTTTGATGGAAGCCGACGTCATCGTCTATGACGCGTTGGTGCCGGAGGCGATCGTCGCCATGGGCCGCCGCGACGCCGAGCGGCTGCCGGTCGGAAAACGCAAGGGATGCCACACCAAGAGCCAGGCCGAGATCAATGCGCTGCTGGTCGAGCTTGGCAGGCAGGGCAAGCGCGTCGTGCGGCTGAAGTCGGGCGACCCGCTGGTGTTCGGCCGCGCCGGCGAGGAGATGGCCGCACTGCGCGATGCCGGCATCGCCTATGATGTCGTCCCCGGCGTCACCGCCGCCTTTGCCGCCGCCGCCGACTTCGAGCTGCCGCTGACGCTGCGCGGCGTCTCCTCGTCGATGGTGTTCACCACCGGCCATGATCTGAAGGGCAATTCGCTGCCGGATTGGGCCAAGCTCGCCATTTCCGGCGCCACCGTCGCCGTCTATATGGGCCGCTCGGTCGCCGCCGAAGTCGCCGGGCGGCTGATCGAGGCCGGCCTGTCGCCGGACACGGCGGTTGCCGTGGTCGAGAATGCCAGCTTGCAGAACCGCCGCCGTTTCCACGGCACGCTGGCCGATTTGCCGTCGCTGGAAGCGCGCGCCGATCTGGCCGGTCCGGTGATGACCATCATCGGCGACGCGGTTGCCGGCGCCAACTTTGAACGTTCCGAGCCGCTCGCGGCACATAACTATGAGGGCGCCGCCAACGCGGCCGGCGCAGAGGTCGAGCCATGAAGATACTGACCGCAAACCGCCTCTCCGACGGCATCGCCGTCTGGTACGCCGACGGCGGCTGGGCCGAGACGGTCGACCATGCCGACCTTGCCCATGACCAAGCGGCAGAGGACAGGCTGGAAGCAATCGGCGCCAAGGCCAACGCCAACAATCAGGTTGTCGACGTCAATCTGATCGACGCTGAAGTCGTCAATGGCATCGTCGTGCCGGTGCGGCTGCGCGAAAAGATCCGCGCCGCCGGCCCGACCATCCGGGAAGATCTGGGCAAGCAGGCTGCGCGGGCAGCGTAACAAAATACGGGCGGACGCGCCCTGAAAGACGAAACATGTACCGCTACGATGAGTTCGACCACGATTTTGTCCAGGCCCGCGTCGCCGAGTTCAGCGACCAGGTCGAACGCCGGCTGTCCGGCGAGATCACCGAGGATCAGTTCCGGCCGCTGCGGCTGATGAACGGCGTCTACCTGCAGCTGCACGCCTACATGCTGCGCATCGCGGTGCCCTATGGCACGCTGAACAGCGCGCAACTGCGCATGCTCGGCCACATCGCGCGCAAATACGACAAGGGCTACGGCCACTTCACCACGCGCCAGAACATCCAGTTCAACTGGCCGGCGCTGTCCGACATTCCGGCGATCCTGGCCGATCTCGCCAGCGTCGAGATGCATGCCATCCAGACCAGCGGCAATTGCATCCGCAACGTCACCGCCGATCATTTTGCCGGCGCCGCCGCCGACGAGGTCGCTGATCCGCGCCCCTATGCCGAGATCCTGCGGCAATGGTCGTCTGTGCATCCGGAATTCTCGTTCCTGCCGCGCAAGTTCAAGATCGCGGTGACCGGGGCCGAGCGCGACCGCGCCGCCATCCAGACGCATGATATCGGTCTGCATCTGAAGAAGGACGCCGCCGGCGAGCTCGGCTTTGCCGTCTATGTCGGTGGCGGCCAGGGCCGCACGCCGATGGTGGCGCGCAAGATCCGCGACTTCCTGCCGGAAGCCGACCTGCTGTCCTACTGCACCGCGATCCTGCGCGTGTACAACCTCTATGGCCGCCGCGACAACAAGTACAAGGCGCGCATCAAGATCCTCGTCCACGAGACCGGCGTCGAGGAAATCACCCGCCAGGTCGAGGCCGAATGGCAGGAGCTGAAGGACGCCGAGCTGAAGCTGCCGGAAGCCGACATCCGTGCCATCGACGCCTATTTCGCGCCGCCGGCACTGACCGCCCGGCCGGAAGGCGACGCGGCGATCAAGCTGGCGCGGCTCGATTCCAAAAGCTTCTCGGATTGGCTCGACCAGAATGTCGTGACGCATCGCCATCCCGACTATGCCGCGGTGACGATTTCGCTGAAAGGTATCGGCGAAGTGCCGGGCGATGCCACCGACAGCCAGATGGAAGCGGTCGCCGACATCGCCGAGAAATACGCTTTCGACGAATTGCGCGTCAGCCATGAGCAGAACCTGATCCTGCCGCATGTGGCGCGCGCCGATTTGAAAGCGGTCTACGACGCTTTGGTCGACATTGGCCTCGCGACGGCCAATTCCAACCTGATCAGCGATATTATCGCGTGCCCTGGCCTCGACTATTGCGCGCTGGCGACGGCGCGCTCGATCCCGATCGCGCAGGAGATTTCGCTTCGCTTCGCCTCGCTCGAGCGGCAGCGCGAGATCGGCGAATTGAAGCTCAAGATTTCCGGCTGCATCAATGCCTGCGGCCATCACCATGTCGGCCATATCGGTATCCTCGGCGTCGAGAAGAAAGGCTCCGAACTGTACCAGGTGACGCTTGGCGGATCGGCCGACGAGAACACCTCGGTTGGCGAAATCATCGGCCGCGGCTTCTCTTCGGAAGAGATCACGGACGCCATCGAGCAGATCGTCGACACCTATCTCGGCCTTCGGCTCGGTCCCAGTGAACGTTTTATCGACGCCTACCGCCGTGTCGGTCCCGCGCCGTTCAAGGAGGCGCTCTATGCTGGCGAAACCAAGGCCGCTTGACCGCATCGTCGACGTCGACGACAGCATCGCCGCCAAAGCGGCGGGCTTCGACGCGCTGTATGGACATCTGAGCCCGCTCGACATCATCGAACGCGCGGCGAGCGAATTGTTTCATGACGAGATCGCCGCCGTGTCGTCCTTCGGCGCGGATTCCGCCGTCCTGCTGCATATGATCGCCAAGGTCGACCGCACGCTGCCGGTCATCTTCCTGGACACCGGCAAGCATTTCGAAGAGACGCTGGGCTATCGCGATGCGCTGGTCGCCGATTTCGGGCTGACCAACATCAGGGTGATCAAGCCCGAAGACGCGGCGCTCGAGCGGGTCGATCCGACCGGCAATCTGCACCAGAGCAATACCGATGCCTGCTGCGACGTGCGCAAGGTCGAGCCGCTGGCGCGCGGCGTCGCCCCCTTCCGGGCCTGGCTGACCGGCCGGAAGCGCTTCCAGGCGGCGACGCGAGCCGCGCTGCCGGTGTTCGAGGCGGTCGGCCCGCGCGTACGCATCAATCCGCTGGCGCACTGGACGACATCCGACCAGGCCGACTACATGCGCGCGCATGCGCTGCGCGAAAATCCGCTGGTTGCGTACGGCTATCTGTCGATCGGCTGTTTCCCGTGCACGCAGCCGGTGCAGCCGGGAGAGGATGCGCGCAGCGGCCGCTGGGCCGGTCATGCCAAGACCGAGTGCGGCATCCATCTGTCGGGACTGGAAGTGTCGCTGACCGACGCATCGCTATAGGATATACTGATATTCAGGTGAGAACGGCCTGTGCAAACGGCGGCTTCCACCCGGAGGCCGCCGGTTTCGTGTGGACCGGCTTTCGCGGACTTTCGATTTTTTGGGGCTTTAGGAATTTTCGATGACTGAACAGACCACAGCGGAGACCCGCCTCTGGACCCCGACGGGTTTTCGCGAAGACGAGTGGAGCCATGCCGAAAGCGCAGACGCGCTGACGGGCAATGGCCGCTTCATCCTGCCGTTGCAGGCATTTCTCGGCCTCGATGCCGAAGTGCGGCGCTCGGCCAAGGAGCGGCTTGGCGTCGCGCTGCAGCCCGGCGACCAGCTGGAAAAGATTGTGGATCTGCTCGACCAGCTGTCGCTGGTGGCGCTGGCCTTCCCGGCCTTCAGCGATGGCCGCTCGTTTTCCAAGGGCGAATTGCTGCGCAGCCGCTACCATTTCGAGGGCGCGGTCCGCGCCACTGGCCAGGTGCTCGTCGACCAGCTGCCGCATATGCTGCGCCTCGGCTTCGACGAGTTCGAAATCTCCAACCCGGTTCTGCTGAAGCGCCTCGAAGAAGGCCGCACAGGCGGGCTGGGCCTTTACTATCAGCCGACCGAAGCGTCGGAGCCGAAGGGGCCGAAATACTCCTGGCGGCGCGTTCGCAACAGCTGACGCAGCGGTAATTTCGCCTGTCTTTACAAAGACTATGATCTCTTGGCTGTCCGGACGGAAGTATCCGCCAGGGAGGAAGGCGCGCTGATCGGCGGCAACACCAATGCAGCGACCATCATGATCGCCGAAAAGGCGGCTGACGTGATCAGGGCTGCAAGGTCCTGATGCGCGAGGAGCGCAAGGCCACCTGAGCAGATCTTCTGGGAGATGCAGCCGCGCCTTTGGTGCGGCGGTTTATTTCTTGTTTTATGCGATCCCGAGGGAAAGCGCTGCGCGCTTTTCCCGGGAAAACCGCATCACACTTTGCTGGAATGCTTTCAGGCCAAGGCCCGCGCTTCGCGAAACGAGATCAGCTTGCGGCGGTTCTCGTCCCACAACGCCAGCTTGACGCAGCGCAGGCTGTCGAGAAGCGTGACGCGGCCGATGCCGCGCAGTTCGGGATAGTCGCGCAGCACTTCCTGCAGCCGGTAGCCCGGCACCTTGGCCGAGAGATGGTGCACGTGATGGACGCCGATATTGCCGGTGAACCAGTTCAGCACCGGCGGCAAATCATAATAGGACGAGCCGTGCAGGGCGGCACGCTGGAATTCCCACTCTTCGTCCTTCGCCCATTCCGTCTCCTCGAACTGGTGCTGGACGTAGAACAGCCAGATTCCGGCCGATCCGGCCAGGATCACGATCGGCAAATGGACGATCAGGAAAGCGCCGGGGCCGACCAGCCAGATAAGCAGCGCTGCCGCGACCGCGATGCCGAGATTGGTGGTCATCGACGACACCCAGGGCGTCAGGCCGCCGCGCATCATGCCGACCGGCAGCCTCTGCTCGAAGATGAACAGCCAGATCGGGCCAAGGCCGAACATCACCAGGGGATGGCGGTAGAGACGATAGGCAAGGCGTCCCCGCCAAGACAGCTGCCGGTATTCAGCAACCGTCAACGTCCTGATATCGCCCATGCCGCGCTCGTCAAGATTGCCGGCGCTGGCGTGATGGGTGGCGTGCGCGCGCCGCCAGCAATCGTAAGGGGTCAGCGTCAGCACGCCGAGCGCGCGGCCGATCCAGTCGTCGGCAGTGCGGTTGGCGAAGAAGGAGCCGTGGCCGCAATCGTGCTGGATCATGAAGATCCGCACCAGAAAACCGGCGGCGGGAAGGATCAGGATCAAGCCCCACCAGTGGCCATAGGAATAGGCTGCCGAAGACAGCGCCCACAGCGTAACGAAAGGAATAAGGGTGATGGCGAGTTCAAGAGTGCTGCGTCGCCGGTCGGGCTTCTTGTAGCGCGCCAGGATCTTCAACCAGGCGCGCTTGCTGTTGGCGGCCGTCTCGGGGGAAATCATGTTCATCAGGAAGCATAGGCGGGGCGTCCCGCTGCCGCAAGGAAAAGCTCACGCAAAATTACTGCGCGTAATTGTCGCGCGATAGCATCGCTATTGACGGCGTTTGCCGCCGGCCATGCTGGCTTCTATGCCGTCCAGCCGGTCGAGCAGGTCCCGGAAACGGGCGGGAATGTCGGCCTCGGTGCGGAAGGCCGGCAAGGTGCGCAAGAAGCGCGTCGTCGCCTCGGTGCCGAACTGGCGCCTGATGTCGGCGGCGAGCTCTTCGCTTCTGTTGCCAGTATTGCGGTCCATTGTCTCAAATCCTGTGTCGGTTTCAAAACTCCTCCAAGCTTTGAATGGTTCCCCATAGCGGGGTATTGGCAAGCAAAGGCTGCCGTTACGGTAAAGTTTGAATTAATTTTGAACGTCCTTGCGCCCCGCACCAAGTCCGACGGGCTGCCCGCAACATTGCCTGCTGTGGGGCGTCCTCCTGGGCTTGCCCCTTGATTTTTGGCCGCCAAACCTCGATATCGGGCGCAAATCCAAACCATTCGAATGACGGGAAATGGCGATGAGCGACCAGACAAAAGACGAACGCGCGCCCGAGGATATCGAAACGGCCGAGGCCGAGCGCACGCAAGGCGGCATCGACGGCGACTATGAAGCGCTGGTGCGGTTGCTGAAGGAAAACGAGGAGCTGAAGGACCGCGCGCTGCGCGTCGCAGCCGAGATGGAGAATCTGCGCCGCCGCACCGCCCGCGACGTGCATGATGCGCGCGCCTATGCGGTGGCCAATTTCGCCCGCGACATGCTGTCGGTGTCGGACAATCTGCGCCGCGCGCTCGATGCTATCCCCGCCGAGGCGAAAGCGGCCGGAGATGCCGGCTTCAAGGCGCTGATCGACGGCGTCGAGATCACCGAGCGCGCCATGCTGTCGACGCTGGAACGGCATGGGGTGAAGAAGCTCGAACCGGAAGGTGAGAAGTTCGACCCGAATTTCCACCAGGCGATGTTCGAAGTGCCCAATCCCGATGTGCCGGCCAACACCGTCGTCCAGGTCGTGCAGCCGGGCTATTCGATCGGCGAGCGCGTGCTGCGGCCGGCCATGGTCGGGGTCGCCAAGGGCGGCCCCAAGATCGCGGCCACCGAAGCGCCGGTCGAGCCGGGGCCGGTGAACGAGCAGGCCGAGAAGGATGCGTGAGTAGGGTAGGCAGTAGGGAATAGGGAATAGGGAATAGGGAATAGGCAGGCGTATCAATCGCGCGGCTTCGTGTTATTCATACTTTCCCTAATTCCCAATCCCTACTACCTCATGTCCCTGACACCCATCGACCTCCTCGACTATGCCGGCGTCGCCGTCTTTGCCGCGACCGGGGCGTTGGCGGCTTCGCGCAAGCAGCTCGACATTATCGGCTTCCTGTTTCTGGCCAGCGTCACCGGCATTGGCGGCGGCACGCTTCGCGACGTCATCCTCAACCTGCCCGTCTTTTGGGTCGCCAACTCCGGCTATGTGCTGGTTTGCGCGGCGGTTGCGGTGCTGGTCTTCTTCATCGCCCACCGCGTCGAATCCCGCTGGAAATGGCTGCTCTGGCTCGACGCCATCGGATTGGCGGCCTTTTCCGTAATGGGCGCGGCCAAGGGGCTGGCCATCACCGGCTCGCCGGTCGTCTCCGTTGTTATGGGCGTGTTGACCGCCACATTTGGCGGCATCCTGCGCGATCTGCTGGCCGGCGAGCCATCGGTGCTGCTCAGGCCCGAAATCTACGTCACCGCCGCACTCGCGGGCGCCGGCCTCTACACACTTGGCGATCTTGCCGGCCTGCCGCCGCTCGCCTCGGATATTGCCGGCTTCGTCGCGGCTTTCCTGGTGCGCGGCGGCGCGCTGAAATTCGGCTGGACCTTTCCGTCCTACAAGAGCCGCCCGGGACGGCGACCGGAGGATATTCCGTAGGGAGAGGGAATAGGGAATAGGGAATAGGGAATAGGGAATAGTCAGCAATTCGCGGCAGCCTTCACTACTGCCTACTGCCTACTGCCTCACGCCGCAAAGCGCTGCGCTTCCCCGCCATAATAGTTGACGTAGCGGGCGCCGATTTCCTTGACCGGCATCACCACGAACACATCGACGGTGGAGAACTCACGGTCGATGACGCAGCCGTCGCCGATGCGGGCGCCGACGCGCAGATAGCCCTTGACCAACGGCGGCATGGCCGCAATCGCCGCCTTGGCGTTGACCGCCTCGATCGGCATCAGGTCCATCGAGCAATAGCGCCCGGAGACCGCCCGCACATCCCAGGCGGAGTTGGTCCGGCAGTGATGGGCAAGGTAGGTGAGCGCCTCGGCATGCGCAGCCGGCACCGTGCCAGGGAACGAGGCACAACCGGTCATCACGCCGATCTCATAGTGGTTGATGTAGGCCCAGATGCCTTGCCACAGCGCCTCGATGGTGCGCTTCGAGCGGTATTCCGGCAGCACGCAGGAGCGGCCGAGCTCAAGGAAGCGCTGGCCGGGATGGCGGGCGATCAGCTTGGTCAGTTCGAACTCGCCTTCGGAATAGAAGCCGCCGGCGGTCGCCGCAATCTCTTGCCGCAGCAGGCGGTAAGTGCCGACGATGCGGCGATGCTCGGGGCCGGAGATCGAAGTGTCCAGCACGAGGAGATGGTCGCACAGCGGGTCGAAGCGGTCGGCGTCGCGCCGGTCCTGCGCCTGGAACAGGTCCTTCCTGGCGCCAAGCTCGTCATAAAACACCCGGTAGCGCACTTCCTGCGCGGCGGCGATCTCGGCCTCATTGCGGGCAAGCCGCACTTCGAGATTGCCGATACGGCCCAGCGGTGCGCCTGTTGCGACGGCATCGGCGTTCCGCGCGGCGAGCAAAGCGCCGCCTGCGCTGGGCCGAGTGTCACATTCCGGCATAACTGTATGCACGAGTGATTCTCCTTCGAGCCATCCCTCTTGGCACGGGGATACGGTGTAGGTGCAACAGGATTGTGACAGTACCGTGATACGGCGCGACGGGCAATACTTCGTCGGCTGGCGAAAACCCTCATTCGGCTACCTACGTGACGCGAGGATTTCTCCAGCGTCGCTTCAGGCGGCCACCTGGCCCTCGACGGCATGGACCAGCGCGTCGGGATCGAGCGGCTTGGTGACGAAGCCGCTGGCGCCATGGGCGAGCACGGCGTGGCGGGTCTTTTCCTGGCTGTCGGCCGAAAGCACCATGATTGGCACCGGCGGCACAGCCATTTCCTCTTCGTGGCGGCGGATGGCGGCGATCGCGTCCAGCCCGTCCATCACCGGCATGTGCAAATCCATCAGCACCACATCGAAGCGATTTTTCAGCCCGGCTTCGGTCACCGCCTCGACCGCGGCCTTGCCATTGCCGACCACTTTCACGCGATGTCCCGCCTTCAAAAGCGTGGCGCGGGCAAGCATGGCGTTGATGTCGTTGTCTTCGGCGATCAGCACCGACAAACCTTGCTGGCGCCCGCCATGGGCACGAAGCGAGGACGCGCCGGTCTTTTCCGGCTTTGGCGGCGGCAAGGCAGGGGCATGACTGGTCAGCAGCACGCGCAGCAGGGTTTCGCCGCGCACCGGCCTCGCCAGGAAGGTGGCGTAGCCGCTGGTGCGGAATTCGCCAAGCATGCCGCGGTCGGTCGGCGCGATCAGCGTGATCGCCTCGCAATCGGCAAAGCCACTCTGGCGCAGGCGCTTGAGCAGTCCGCCGTCGCCGTCCTCCAGGGCCGCGTCGATCAACAGCACATCGCAATGTTCGGCGAAGGGCGTCGCCTGGGAAGCGGTTGCGGCGACGTCGACGGCGCCGCCATGGGCGCGGATGGTGCGGGCGATGGCGTCCGCCTCGACGGCGTTCTTCGACACGATCACGGCGCGCCGGCCGGCCAGGATGTTCTGCCGGTTCTGCGGTGCTTCGGTTGCTCCTGCGGCCGGGATCTCGAAGACGAATTCCGATCCCTCGCCAAGCCGGCTCGACACCGAAATGGCACCGCCCATGGCGGCGACCAGGCGCCTCGATATGGCCAGACCGAGGCCGGCGCCGCCATGGGTGCGGGTCGAGGTGCCGTCGGACTGTTCGAACTCCTCGAAGATGCGCTCCATATCCTCTTCGCGCAGGCCAGGGCCGGTGTCGGCGACGGTGAAGCAGATGCGGTCGCTGGTCTCGGTGCGGGCCCGTGCAACCGAAACCAGCACGCCGCCGGTGTCGGTGAACTTGATCGCATTGCCGATCAGGTTGAGCAGCACCTGCCTGACTCTTCCCGGATCGGCCATGATCATCTGTGGCACGTCGGGCTCGACATGACAGCCGAGGCCGATGTTCTTGGCGAAGGCTTTCGCCGCCATCAGTTCGATGATGTTGTCGGCAATTTCACGCAACGATGTCGGCTGCGGTTCCGGGTCGAAGCGGCCGGCCTCGATCTTGGAATAGTCGAGCAGGTCTTCGATGAGCGCCAAAAGCGCGCTGGCCGAGGTCGAGACGGCGCCGACATAGGTGCGCTGCTCGGGCGACAGATTGGTGTCGGCCAGTAGCTTGGCCATGCCCATGATGCCGTTCATCGGCGTGCGGATCTCATGGCTGACGGTGGCGAGGAAGCGCGACTTGGCCTGGCTGGCATATTCGGCGCGCTCGCGCGCGGTGATCAACGAGGATTCGGCGCGCTTGCGGGCGGTGATGTCACGGGCAATCGCCCGGTGCGAGACGGCGCCGCTATCCTTGTCGCGCACCGACAGTTCGATCCACGAGAACCAGCGCGGACCGTTCGGCGTGCGGATGGAGACGTCGGTGGAACTCAGGCATTCGTGATCCGAAAAGGCGGCGTCGGGAACGATACCGACATCGATGCCGAGGTCGGCCAGAGTCCTGCCGGCAAGGTCGCGCTGATCGGTTCCGACGAGGCCGGCGAAAACCATGTTGGCATAGACGATGTGGCCGTCGCGGTCGCGGTGGACGACGAGATCGCCGAGCGCATCGATCAGCCCGCGAAAACGCTCCTCGCTCTCCTGCATCTCCCACATGCGGTCGGCCAGCGTCTCGATCTCGGCGCGGCTGCGCGCGGCGGTTTCGTCGAGCAAGGCCGTCGCGCGGTGGACGGTGCGGCGGTTGCGCAGGTGCATGGCGACGCCGGCAACGCCTGTCGCCAGCAGGCCGAGGGTGATGAAGATCGGCGCACCGGTGAGGTGGGAGAGGCCCGCCAGCACGACACTGGCGACCACCGTCAGGAACGGCAGGCCCTCGGACGTGGGGCGCGGCAAATCCGGCGCCAGCGGCGGCGCGGCAACATGCTGCCGCTTGGGCGTCGCCGGGTTCGGCCCGTCGATGCTTTCGGCGCGGCTCTTCTCTTTCCTGGCGGACTCCGCGATCATGCGGAACTCCTTGCCAGATAGAGATTATGGAAAAGCGCGGCGGATCGTTCGAATTTTAGCGGTCATGCATTTTTGGCGGTTTTCCGCATCGCCTGATCTTTTCCGAAACCTGATTCCCTTTCGGGATCATGCTTCGGGAGCCTCACATATCGACAACCACGCGGCCCCTGATCTTGCCCTCGACGATGTCATGGGCGGCGGTGATGATGCCGTCGAAGCCGATGGTCGTCGACAGGCCGGCGAGCTTCTTGAGATCAAGATCGCTGCCGATGCGGCGCCAGGCTTCCAGCCGCACAGCCTTTGGCGCCATCACTGAATCGATGCCGAGCAGCGAGACGCCGCGCAGGATGAACGGGGCGACGCTCGACGGCAGATCCATGCCACTCGCCAGGCCGCAGGCGGCGACCGCGCCGCCATAGGCGGTCATCGACAGCACATTGGCCAGCGTGTGGCTGCCGACGGCATCGATGCCGCCGGCCCAGCGCTCCTTGGCCAGCGGCTTGGCCGGCTGGGAGAGTTCCTCGCGCGAAATCACTTCGGCGGCACCGAGGTCGATCAGATAGGAGCTTTCGGCGTTGCGGCCGGTCGAGGCGATGACGTGATAGCCAAGGCTGGACAGGATCGAGACCGCGACCGACCCAACGCCGCCGGCTGCACCCGTCACCACCACCGGGCCGCGATCCGGCAGGATGCCGTGCCGCTCCAGCGCCATGACGCTGAGCATGGCCGTATAGCCGGCGGTGCCGACCGCCATCGCATCGTGCGCGCTGATGCCGTCGGGCAACGGCACCAGCCAGTCGCCGTTGACGCGCGCGCGCCCGGCATAGGCGCCGAAATGCGTCTCGCCGACGCCCCAGCCATTGAGGATGACCTTGTCGCCCTTGCGCCAGTCGGCATGCGATGAGGAGAGGACGGTTCCGGCGAAATCGATGCCCGGCACCAGCGGCCAGCGGCGGATCACTGGCGCTTTCCCAGTGATGGCCAGCCCGTCCTTGTAGTTGACCGTCGTCGCCTCGACCGCGACAGTTACGTCGCCTTCCATCAGATCGGCTTCGCTGAAATCGACGATCTCGACCGATTGCTTCTTTTCGGCGTCGCGCGAAACGAGGATGGCTTTGAAGGTTTCAGGCATCTCTTCTCCTCGGCTTCGCAAAGGCTGGCGGTCGGCATTGGCTGGCTCTGGCCGAACTGTGCGGCGACCGTCCGGCGAGGTCAATTGGTCAAAAGAGTCGGGCCGTCAGGCTTCTGGGCCTTGCGGCTTGGCCTCGCGCCGCCAGCCGATGAACTCGTCGAAGACGACCAGCGCCGCGCCGACCGAAATGAAGGCATCGGCAAGGTTGAAGACGGCGAAGGACCATACCGGCGTGTGGAATAATATATAGTCGATGACGTGGCCGTAGACGGCGCGGTCGATCAGATTGCCGATCGCGCCGCCGATGATCAGGGCAAAGCCGATGCGGGCCAGCACATGGCCGGAGGGCGTGCGCGTCGCCAGATAAAGCACGAAGGCAACGACCACGACCGCGATGACGACCAGGCCGGTGTCGCCGAAGGACGAGAACATCGAGAAGGCGATGCCGGTATTGTAGGTGCGAAACAGCGCCAGGAATGGCACCAGGTCGAGCTTTTCCTGGAAGACGAGGCCGGTCTCGATCAGATGCTTTATCCACTGGTCGAGCGCGATTGCCACCATCACCAGCAGCGCATAGGGAGACCATGATTTCACGATGTGGCGTCCTCGGGGGCAAGTTTCAGCGCGCCGCGGCGGATCTCGAACAGCATGATTCCGGTGGCGACCGCCAAATTGAGTGAATCGGCGCGGCCGGCCTGCGGAATCCGCAGCAGCCGGTCGCAGCTTTCCGCCAGATTGTCGGGCAGGCCCTGCTGCTCATTGCCCATCATCAAGAGCACCGGTCCTCGGGAGAAATCGACCGAGCGGTAGTCGACCGCACCCTTCAGATGGGTGCCGACCACCAGGCCCGAGAAGCTGTTTCGCCAAGCCAGAAATGCTTCCGGCGTCGCCTTGGTCACCGGCACGGCGAAGATCGAGCCCATGGTGGCGCGCACGGTTTCGACCGAAAACGGATCGGTGGTTTCGCCGACCAGGATGACGCCCTTGGCGCCGACGGCATCGACGGTGCGGATGACGGTGCCGAGATTGCCGGGATCGCGCACCCGGTCGAGCGCCACCCAGACATCGCCGTCGTGAGTGCGGATGTCTCTTAACGGCAGCAGTTTCTGCCGGAAGACGCCGACCACCATTTGCGGATTGTCGCGGCGGGTGATGGCGACCAGCACTTTTTCGGACACTTCGAGCACGGTGCCGCCGGCGGCAACCGTGCGCGCCGCCACCTTTTCGACCGCCGCATTGCCGCGTCCGGCCTTGGCGAAAACCAGCGTCCTGATCGACCAGCCGAGGTCGAGGGCGTCGATGACCAGCTTCAGCCCTTCGGCCATGAAGGCGTTCTGCTGGTCGCGGAATTTCTTCTGGGCGAGCGCCTTGATGTCCTTGATCAGCGGATTGGCAAGGCTGGTGACTTCCTTGACCTGCCCGGGCGCGCCGATGTGCCGCTCATTCATTCGGGACTCCCGGGCATTCAGGTCTCCGGGGCATTCAGGCCACCCAGCGCGAAAACAGCGATGTCGACAGCGCCCGCCCGGCGGACTGCTCGCGGATGATCAGTTCGCCTGATTCAACCGTGCCGCCCATGCCGGCAAAGGTGTCGCG
The DNA here is from genome assembly GCF_000503035.1 of Mesorhizobium sp. LSHC412B00. Taxonomy (NCBI): domain Bacteria; kingdom Pseudomonadati; phylum Pseudomonadota; class Alphaproteobacteria; order Hyphomicrobiales; family Phyllobacteriaceae; genus Mesorhizobium; species Mesorhizobium sp. LSHC412B00. Next base: position 155,436 of record NZ_AYWB01000007.1, read on the forward strand.
CATCAAGGCATGGATGGCGAAGAAGGAGGCGCGGATGGAATAGGCGGTCAGCACCACGGTGAGCGGTTTCGGCGTCAGGATCGCGCGGCAAAGATCGGTCAGGCCGGGCAGGTCCTCGAACAATTGCCAGACCTCGCCCTTGGGGCCGCGGCCATAGGCGGGCGGGTCGAACAGGATGATGTCGTAGCGGCTGCCGCGGCGCTCTTCGCGCTCGGCGAATTTCACAGCATCGTCGACGATCCAGCGGATCGGCTTGCTGCCGAGACCGGCCATTTCCTGGTTTTCGCGCGCCCAGCCGACCGCCTTCTTGGAGGCATCGACATGGGTGACCTCGGCGCCGGCACGGGCGGCCACCAGAGACGCGAGCCCGGTATAGCCGAACAGGTTCAGCACCTTGACCGGGCGCTTGGCCGCCACGATCTGGCTGGCCATATGGTCCCAGTGCGAAGCCTGCTCGGGGAAGACGCCGACATGGCGAAACGAGGTGAAGCGGCCGAGATAGTCGATGCCGTCATGCCTCATCGGCCAGGTCTCGCCCAGCGGCACCTTCGGAAAACGCCAGCGGCCGATGCCTTCTTCGTCGGTATCGCCGGTGAAGATGGCGTCGGCTCGGTCCCAGTCCCTGGCGGGCAAGGCCTTTTGCCAGATCGCCTGTCCCTCGGGCCGCACGATGCGGTAGGGGCCGTATTGTTCGAGCTTTTCGCCGGCGCCGCTGTCGAGCAGTGCATAATCCTGATTGGGCGCCACTTCGAGGATCACCGGCAGGCGCTCAGTGGGCAGGACGCCTTCGCGACGCGCCAGGATACGGGGGGCGGGCTTCGGATTAGACCGGTCGTCCGGTTTTGTTTCGTGGCGTTGCTGTCTGGCTTCGGGTCGGATTGGTACGGTCTCCGGCTGCGGCCGCGCATGTTCGGTCCTGCCTTTTGCGGGCGGACGGTTGTCGCGGCGTTTGTCGCGAAAAGACTTCAAGCAGGAGCGTCTCCGGAGGCGGCAGGCCGCTTTTGGCATAGGGTCACCGGCTGCGCAAACAAAATGGTCCAGCGTGCGAATGTCTGAGGTGGTGGACCTCGCTGAGTAAACAGGCAAATCTGGAATCATGTCCCGTTCCGAACGCCTGCTCGACTTGATCCAGATCCTGCGCCGGCATCGCCGGCCGGTGAGCGGTCGCACGCTTGCCGGCGAGATGGACGTTTCGATCCGAACGCTCTACCGCGACATTGCCACGCTGCAGGGGCAAGGCGCGCCGATCGAGGGCGAGGCTGGGCTGGGCTATGTGCTGAAACCCGGCTTCATGCTGCCGCCACTGATGTTCACCGACGAGGAGATCGAGGCCATCGTTCTGGGATCGCGTTGGGTTGCCAGACAACCGGACAAGCGGCTGTCGGCCGCCGCCACCGACGCGCTGGCCAAGATTGCCGCTGTGCTGCCGGACGATCTGCGTGAGGACCTCGATGCGACCGCGCTTTTGGTCGGGCCGCACGGCGATGCTGTCGAAAGCATCGACCTTGGCCTGGTGCGCCAGGCGATCCGCAACGAGAGAAAACTCGGCTTTCTTTACCGCGACGCCGGCGGCGCCGCCTCCGAGCGCTTGATCTGGCCATTCGCGCTCGGCTTTTTCGACAAGGTGCGGGTGGTGGTGGCCTGGTGCGAGACGCGGCAGGATTTCAGACATTTTCGCGCCGACCGGATGTCGGGGCTCAACACCACAGATATCCGCTATCCGCTCGTCGGCAGGCGCTGCTGAAGGAATGGCGCGCGACGCTGGACGCACCGGAGCGCCAGCCTGGCGCTTAATGCTCCTTTCCACGCGCCCACAAGACGCTGCTGCCAGAATCTGACAGTGGGGTCACCTATGCTCCTCCAATCGAAACCCTGGAGAGCAGACATGAACACCCCCAATTTCGTCATCCTTTATGTCGACAGCCCGGAGCGGAGCGGCGCCTTCTACGGTGCGCTGCTGGGACGCCAGCCGGTGGAGACGTCGCCGACCTTCGTGCTGTTCGTGCTCGACAATGGCTTCAAGCTCGGCCTGTGGTCGCGCCACACGGTGGAGCCGTCGGCCGCGGCCGCGGGCGGCGGTGCGGAGCTCGTCTTCGCGTTGGACCGGCCTGATGCGGTGGACGCCGCCTACACGGACTGGGCAGGACGCGGCTTGACCGTTCTGCAGACGCCGACCGACATGGACTTCGGCCGCACCTTCGTTGCGCTCGATCCCGACAAGCACCGGCTGCGCGTCTACTGGCTGAACGACGGAGAACAGGCCAATGGGGAACAGGCCAATGGAGAACAGAAATGAGTGCGCACTGGATCGCGGTCGCTTCCGCCGAACATGTCCGGCGCGGCCGCGAGGCCGGCTTCATGCAGGTCAACCACGGCAAGGCGGCACCTTTGCGCCGCATCAAGCCCGGCGACGGCATCATCTACTACTCGCCGACCACAATTCTGCGCGAGAAGGACGGCCTGCAGGCCTTCACGGCAATCGGCACCGTGCGAGAAGGCGAGCCCTATCAGGGCCACATGGGCGGTGGCTTCACGCCGTTCCGCAGGGATGTCGAATGGGCCAAGGCCGAGGAAGCGCCGATCAAGCCGCTGCTCGAGCAGCTCGACTTCACCGCGGGCAAATCGAACTGGGGTTACCAGCTGCGCTTTGGCCTGTTCGAAATTACCGCGCATGATTTCGCGCTGATCGCCGAGGCGATGGCGCGGCCATGAAGGCAGGCTGAAGCATCCAGCCGCCGGATGGGCAAGGCACACCGTGACAAGGCTGCTGACACCAAGTTGTCAGCAGCCTTGTGCGACAAGCGATTGTCTTCAGATAGCGTCGCGCTTGCCCCAGGAGAATAAGATGGACTTCGTCTCGATCCGCATCATTACCGACCAGATCAAGCCCTTGGTGGCATTCTACGAGACGATCACCGGGCTTACCGCAACCTGGTTCACAGACGATTTCGCCGAACTGGCAACGCCGTCCTGCACACTGGCGATCGGCAGCACCCGCACGCTGGCCCTGTTCGGAACTGATGTGGCGCAGCCGGCCGCCAATCGCTCAGCGATCATCGAGTTTCGCGTCGCCGATGTTGATGCTGAGCACAGCAGGCTGGCGAAAATCATCGGCGATTTCGTACAGACGCCGACGACGATGCCATGGGGTAACCGGTCGCTGCTGCTGCGCGATCCCGATGGCAATCTGGTGAACTTCTTCACCCCGGTCAGCGCGGAAGCGATCAGGAAGTTCGATCGCAGAACCGGCGCAGACGCTACTGCTTGAGCGCGTTGTAGACGGCAATGCCGGCGGCAAGGTCCTCAAGCGCGGCGCCGACCGACTTGAACAGCGTGACCTCAGTGGGGCTCTGCCGGCCCTGTTTTTCCCCGCGCGCCAGCTCATGCAGATCGGCGACGATCGCTTCCGGCTTCAGCACGCCGGAGGCGAGCGGCTGGACGATGTCGCCGGCTTCCTTGGTGGCGCCGGCGCGGGTGTCGACATAGACGCGGGCGCGCGCGATCGCGTCGTCGTCGCTCTCGCGCATGGTCGGCGTGAAGCCGCCGACCAGATCGACATGCGCGCCCGGCTTGAGCAGCGCACCCTTGACCAGCGGCGTCGTCGTGATCGTCGCCGATGAGACGATGTCGGCCTCGGCGAGTTCGGCGTCGAGATCGCTTGCGGCCTCGGCGTTGAAACCGTCCGCGCGCAAATCAGCCGCGACCTTTTCGGCATTGGCGGGCGTGCGGTTCCAGATGCGGATGGTCTTGATCGGCCGCACCGCGGAGTGCGCCTTGGCGAGGAACGGCGACAGCGCGCCGGCGCCGACCACCAGAAGCCGCGATGCGTCCTCGCGGGCGAGATAGGAGGCCGCCACCGCCGAGGCGCAAGCGGTGCGCCACTGTGTCAGCCGTTGGCCGTCGATCAGCGCTTCGGGCTCGCCGGTGGCGCCGTTGAGCAGGAGGTAGAGCCCCATTACCGCCGGTTTGCCGATGGCGTTGTTGTCGGGCGATACGGTGACGATCTTGACGCCGATATGACCCCCGACCGACGTGCCGGCCGCATGGAAGTCGGTCCACGCCGGCATCAAAAGCAGCGTGGATGTGGCACCGTCGGGCCGCTCGACCCCGTGATGATGGCGGACGGGTTGCACAGCACCCTCGCGGAAGGCCGCGCGCAATGTCTCGACCAGCCCGGGAAAGGTCAGCGCCTGGTCGACAGCGTCGGCCGAAATGGTCAGCATGCAAAACTCCGCGAAGATAAAAGCGCCGGCTTCAGGCCGTTGGCTTCGGCAGCGCCGGCCCCTGGCCCGAGCCTTGCGGTGCGGCGGGTACCCGGCTGACCGCCTGGCGCAAATTCTCGGCCTCGACGCCGCGCTGGCGCGCCAGCTTGCGGTAGCGGCCCTGCTTGACCCAGGTCGCCAGGCTGCCGACGACCATGCCGATGGCGAGCGCCACGAACAGGAAGATGAACAGCGGCAAGGTCAGCGTCAGTTTCGGATTGCCGGGGTTGAACGGGTCGAGCGTGAAGGCGACCAGCTCGCGGTTGGCGACGGCCAGCGCGATCAGGATGACGGCGAGCGGCACGAAGACCACGATAAGTATGAAGCGGTTCAACATAGAAATTCCCTGGAGAAGGCAGGCCTTGATAACGCCGGCGCGTTGGTCCGCGCCTACTTGCCGCCATTCAGCCTTTCACGCAATTCCTTGCCGGTCTTGAAGAACGGCACCCACTTCTCCTCGACGTCGACGGATTCGCCGGTGCGCGGGTTGCGGCCAGTGCGGGCAGGGCGATTTTTCACCGAAAAAGCGCCGAAGCCACGCAACTCGACCCGATTGCCTTCCGCCAGGGCATCGGTGATCTCGTCGAAGATCGCTCCCACGATGTTTTCGACGTCGCGCAGGAAAAGATGCGGGTTGCGCGTGGCAATGATCTGCACAAGCTCGGATTTGATCATCAGAAAGGTCCCCGTGAAAGCGCTGCGGTCAAATTATCAGGATGATTTTATTTGCTTTTTTACTCGCCCCAACCGGCAGATCAAGGGTGCCAGACGGAAACGAGACCGTCAAGAAACAAGCGGTCCGCGCCAATTTCGTGAAGCACGTCGCTGCCGGCCTCCGACAGGCCGAGCGCGCTGCCGACGCTGCGCGCTATTGCTTTCGAGAACAGGAAGCCGCCACGCCGCTCGGTGTCCTTCCATTCCACCACCTTGAGCTTGGCGTCGACACCCTTGGTCGCCAGCCAGTCGATCGCCACGCTCTCGCCGCCGACAGCGTCGATCAGACCGTTGGCAAGGCCCTGGCGGCCGGTGAAGATCGAGCCGTCGGCAAGGGCCAGTGCCTGATCGCGGGTCATTTTGCGGCGCTCGGCGACGATGCCGACGAACCAGTCATAGCTATCGAGGATGAGCTTGCGGACCATGGCTCGCTCGTCTTCATTGGTCGGTTTGAAGGGCGAGGGCGATGCCTTCAGCGGGGAGGATTTCACTTCCTCGAGCTTGATGCCGACCTTGTCCATCAGACCGCTGACATCGGGATACTGGATGAGCACACCGATCGAGCCGACGATCGACGTCTTGCGGGCAACGATATGGTCGCTGGCACTGGCGATCATGTAGCCGGCCGATGCGGCCAGCGTGCCGACCTCGGCCACCACCGGCTTGTCGGCGGCAAGCTTGCGCACCTCCTCGTAGATCGATTCGCCGCCGACCGTGGTGCCTCCGGGCGAATCGATCGCCAGGATGACGCCCTTGACCTGCGGGGATGTGCGGATGGTTTCCAGCCGCTTGATCAGTTCCTCGTCCTCGGTGATGGTGCCTTCGATCCTGACCTTGGCGATGTGGTCGACGGAAGAACCGCCGAGGTCGCCCCCATAGAACCAGCTTGCAAGCGCAATCACCCCAAGGGCCACGATGGCAATGGCGGCGCCGCGCCAGAAGGTCAGCTTGCGCCGCAAGCGGCGGCGGTCGATCAGGTCGTCGGCTCTCAGTGCCATGGTCTGCCTCACAGTCGGTGGGAAGCGATGCTTTTAAAGCAAGCGTCCGCGCCCGGCTACCTCTTCCTCAAGAGCCTGCGACGAAGCGACCTTCACGACGGAGGCATTTCAGGAAAAAATGACGCGGCGCGTTCGTTTCTGCTATGAAGTGACGAAATTGTGTCGCCTGAGTTCCGTCTGTAAAACAGCGGCCGTCACATTTTTGCGGTTTTCCTCCGCTTGTGCTTGCTTGCGGGGGCCGGCAACCCACCTATAGCAGGTGTTTTGGCGGACAAGGGTTTATTAGAAGTCAGTCATGCTTGCGCGATCGAACGAACCGACCAATGCCGATGCGGCCTTGGCGCCCACGGCGCCAGCGGGCACGCGCGGCGACGCCTTCGACCGCGCCCAGCGCCACTCGCGCCGCGTGCGCGTGCTTAAGTTTGCCGTCCCGGTGCTTGCCGCCGGGATCGCGGTTGCGTTTCCGGTCTATTCCTATCTGGCGGCGCCGATCAACATTTCGATACAGGCAGACGGCACCGCTTTCGCGGATGGCAAGCTGGTGATGGCCAATCCGAAGCTCAACGGCTTCACCAAGGACAAGCTGCCCTATTCGCTGACGGCCTTGCGCGCCATCCAGGATGTCGGCAAGCAGGACATCATCGAACTCGAAGGCATCCATGCCAAATTGCCGCTGACGGCCGACAATGTGGCGACCGTCGACGCCAAGCGCGGGATCTACAACAGAAACGCCAACACGATGGACATGACCAGCGACGTTACCGTCACCACCACCGACGGCGTCGCTGCCATCTTCAAATCGGTCTTCCTCGATATGGGCAAAGGCTCTATGAAGACAGGTGATGCGGTCGATGTCAGCCGTAACGGCTCGCGGATCACCGCGGGTTCAATGTCGGTCGAAGACAATGGCAAGGTCATCGTTTTCGAGAACAAGGTAAGCGTTCACATCGATCCGGCCACTATGAAGGCGGCAGAGGCAAAGAGCGGAGAAACGAATGCGTCCCAGTAATTCGGCACGGCTTGTCGCCGCAGCTTCGGCCTTGCTGTTGCTGGGTATGGCGCCGTCCTGGGCTCAGTCCAGCGCCAGCAGCCAGTCCGGGCTCAAACTGTCGGGCGACCAGCCGATCCAGATCGAGAGCGACAAACTTGAGGTCCGCCAGGCCGACAGCATGGCGCTGTTCAGCGGCAACGTCACCGTCACGCAAGGGCCAACGCTGCTCAAGGCCGGCAGCATGGAGGTCTACTACGTCAAGGACCCCAACGCCGCCAAAGGTGCTGCCGCCGGCGCTTCGGCGATGACCGGTTCGGCCAATATCGACCATCTGGTGGTCAAGAACAAAGTCTACATCAAGTCGAATGACCAGATCGCCACCGGCGACAACGCCACGTTCGACATGAAGACGCAGGTGCTTGTTCTGTCGGGCAAGGAGGTCGTCTTGTCCCAAGGACCCAACGTCCTCAAGGGCTGCAAGCTCACCGTGCAGATGAAAAGCGGCCTTGCTCAGGTCGATGGCTGCGGCGGGCGCGTCATCATGTCGATGACGCCGCCACCGAAATCCGAGGCCCCGAAGCCCGAATGACTGGCGTGTCTTCGCTGCTGACCCGCCTTCCGGGACGGGCGGCCAGTAAACTTGCAGCACCGGCCACAGTCACCGTTGATTCCTCGAAGTTCAAGGGCACCCTGATCGCCAAGGGTCTGACCAAGAGCTACAAGGGCCGCAAGGTGGTCAGCGGTGTCACCATCGGCGTGCGCGCCGGCGAGGCTGTCGGGCTGCTCGGGCCGAACGGCGCCGGCAAGACCACCTGTTTCTACATGGTCACCGGCTTGGTGCCGGTCGATGAGGGCACGATCGAGATCGACGGTTTCGACGTCACCTCGATGCCGATGTACCGCCGCGCCCGCCTCGGCATCGGCTATTTGCCGCAGGAAGCCTCGATCTTCCGCGGCCTGAATGTCGAGCAGAACATCCGCGCCGTGCTCGAAGTGGTTGAGAAGGACCGCAAGGTGCGCGAGCGCAATCTCGACGAACTGCTCGAGGAATTTCACATCAGCCATCTGCGGAAGTCGCCGTCCATGTCGCTGTCGGGTGGCGAGCGGCGGCGTCTTGAGATCGCCCGAGCTTTGGCGACGCGCCCGGCCTACATGCTGCTCGACGAGCCGTTCGCCGGCATCGACCCGATTGCCGTCGCCGACATCCAGCAGCTGGTTCGTCATCTAACGGCGCGCGGCATCGGCGTGCTGATTACCGACCACAATGTGCGCGAAACGCTCGGCCTCATCGACCGCGCCTACATCATCCATGCCGGCCAGGTGCTGACTCATGGCCGTGCCGACGAGGTGGTGGCGAACCCCGATGTGCGCCGGCTCTACCTCGGCGAAGGTTTCACGCTCTGAGCGTGAAATTTGTTTCCTGACGTGATTTTTGCCGCCCCGCCGGGCTTTTTTCTCCGATTTTGCGTGAGATAATGCTTCGGTAGGGGCCTTTTGCCATCGTTCGCCTTGACAAGCAAAAGCCGGGCCAGTTTCTATGGAAGGTCGGAAAAATTCATTTTCCGGCAGCTTCTGATGTGTAGGCTTCCGGGTGCAGAAGGGCGTTTGAAACCGAACCATGGCGTTGGCGGCGAAACTACAGCTACGACAATCCCAGTCGCTGGTGATGACGCCGCAGCTGATGCAGTCGATCAGGCTGTTGCAGCTCACCCATGTCGAGCTCGACCACTTCATCGACGACGAGATCGAGCGCAATCCGCTGCTGGAGCGCGCCGAGCCCCAGGATGACGCCGCAAGCGACCAGGTGCAGAAGGGCGATGCCGCTCCTGAGCCTGCCGCCGATGGCGACTGGTTCGAAAACGAGACGGCGTGGAGCGCCGAAGCGATCTCCGACAAGCTCGACAGCTCGCTGGAAAATCTGTTCCCCGACGATCCCGGCACAAGCGAGCGGCTCGGTCCGGACCTGACGGCGCAGTGGAAGTCGGCCACCGGCAATGGTTCGTCCGGTTCTTCCGAAGGCTTCGACGTCGGCGACATGGCCGCCGCGGCGATCACGCTGCGCCAGCATGTCGGCGAGCAGATCGCGCTTGCCTTTGCCGATCCGGCCGCAAGGCTGATCGCAGCCGAACTGGCCGACGGCCTGGACGAGGCCGGCTATCTGCGCGCCGATCCCGCCGAGATCGCCAAACGGCTCGGCGCCGATCAGGCGATGGTAGCCAATGTGCTGGCAGCCTGCCACACATTCGAGCCGGTCGGCCTGTTTGCGCGCGACCTTGCCGAATGCCTGTCGCTGCAGCTTGCCATGCGTGATCGTCTCGATCCGGCGATGAAGATGCTGGTCGGCAACCTCGAACTGTTGGCGCGGCGCGATTTCCAGACGCTGAAGCGGCTTTGCGGGGTCGACGAGGAGGATCTCCTCGACATGTTGGCCGAAATCCGCGCGCTCGATCCGCGTCCGGGCACGGCATTTTCAGGAGGCGCCAGCGACGCCATCGTCGCCGATGTCGAAGTCCGCGCCGCCAATGACGGTAGCTGGACGGTCGAGCTCAATGCCGAGACGCTGCCGCGCGTGCTTGTCGATCACATCTATTTCGCCCAGGTCTCGCCGCATGCGAAGAATCAGGCGGAGAAGGATTTCCTGGCCGAATGCCTGCAGAATGCCAACTGGCTGACGCGCAGTCTCGACCAGCGGGCAAAGACGATCCTGAAAGTGGCGTCGGAAATCGTGCGCCAGCAGGACGCTTTTCTCGTCCATGGTGTGCGCCAGCTCAGGCCGCTCAACCTGCGCACGGTGGCCGATGCCATCGGCATGCATGAATCGACCGTCAGCCGGGTGACGGCCAACAAATACATGCTGACTCCGCGTGGCGTGTTCGAGCTGCGTTATTTCTTCACGGCTTCGATCGCGGCGTCGGGCGGCGGTGATGCGCATTCCTCGGAAGCGGTGCGCGACCGCATCAAGCAGCTGATCGACGAGGAAAAGCCCGCCGATGTGCTGTCCGATGACGCAATCGTCGATATGTTGAAGGAAAGCGGCGTCGATATTGCCCGGCGCACGGTGGCCAAGTACCGGGAGGGTATGAATATTCCCTCCTCGGTGCAGCGGCGGCGTGAAAAGCGCGCTCTGGCAAGCGCGGGGCGCTAGCTCTGCTTGCCCGGCAAGGCTTTTGCTATGGTTGGATTTCCACAACTTTCGACCTTAAAGCGCGTCGCGCTGAAACGGATTCATGCGACGCGCTTTAAGTCTTGTTTTGATGCATGTCGTTGTCCCAGAACCGCAGCGCACTTCTGGGCGACATGCATTAATTGACAAGCTGCAATGAAGTGTCTAGAAGCCCGCCCGCATGAGACGGGCTCGCGGCCCGCATGCGGATGGTCCGTCACGATGAAGGCCACGGGACGGCCAAGAAGGCGGATTGTGATCAACCGGAAAGTTCGGATCTAAAATCGGCGCGAGTTGACGCCGCAAAGCTTGTGCGCACGGATCACGAGTATAAACTCTGGCCAGTTTGAAGCCTGAGCAAGGAAGGTCAGTTTTCAGATGAAATTGCGCATATCGGGTAAACACATGGATATCGGCGATGCGTTGCGTACGCGCATTACCGATCGTGTCGGCGAGGCGATTGGAAAATATTTCGATCGCGGTTTTTCAGGGCACGTCACGGTCATCAAATCGGGGTCGCGTTACTCGGCCGATTGCATGATCAGGCTGGATTCCGGCGCTTCGCTGCAGGCAACCGGCGATTCCCAGGATCCGACACTTGCCTTCGAGGCGGCCGCGGACCGCCTCGAAACCAGGCTGCGGCGCTACAAACGCCGTCTGAAATCGCACAATTCAGGCACTGGAAATGGTGAAATCACCGACATCGCCTATACGGTGATGGCGCCGCTGACCGATGACGATGAGGACATTCCGGAGGACTACGCCCCGGCCATCGTCGCCGAATCAACCATGACGCTGCAGACCATGTCGGTGGCGTCGGCGGTTATCGAACTCGACACCAAGGACAGCCCGGTTTTCGTATTCCGCAACGCCGGAAACGACCACCTCAACATCGTCTATCGGCGGCCGGACGGAAATATCGGCTGGATCGACCCGTCGACGACCAAAGTCGCACAGGCGTGACGACAACGACAATGGTCGCACAGGTGACGACAATGGTCGCACAGGGATAATAGCCAGCCGCGCGAGGGGCGAGGACTGGCGACGGCAGGCGAATAAGGGATTTCAAATATGGATCTGAGCGATCTTCTCAACGTTCCGGCGATCTTGCCGGCGTTGAAGGCGAACTCCAAAAAGCAGCTTTTGCAGTTGCTGTCCGAGAGAGCGGCGGCGATTTCCGGCATTCCGGAGCGCGAAGTGTTCGACACCATCCTGCAGCGCGAACGGCTGGGCTCCACCGGCGTCGGCAACGGCATTGCCATTCCGCACGGCAAGCTCGCCGGGGTGAAGCGCATCGCCGGCGTCTTTGCCCGGCTGGAGACGCCGGTCGATTTCGAGGCGCTGGATGACCAGCCGGTCGATCTGGTGTTTTTGCTGCTGGCCCCGGAAGGCGCCGGCGCCGATCATCTCAAGGCACTGTCGCGCATCGCCAGGGTGTTGCGCGACGCCGATACGGTGGCCAAGATCAGGGGCACGCGCGACGCGGTCGCCATCCACGCGCTGCTGTCGGACACGCAGGCCTCGCACGCCGCCTGAAGTTCTTCGGATTTAAGTCTTCCAGGGGCCGCCGAAGGCGGCCCTCTCCATTTCAACCGCCAGCAGTCGCCTTAGTGAATGGCGACAGTGGTCAGGTCGTTTTCCATGGCGCCGGCCAAAGCCCGGTCTTTCGCATCCGAAAGCAGGATCGGCTGGCCGTTGGCGGCAAACAGGGCCCACAGCACCATTCCAGGCGCGATTTCGCCGAGATTGGGGAAGCGGCCGAGCAGTTCGTCGCTCGAGACCTTGCGGAGGTAAGCGACCGAGCCTTCGCCGAGATGGGCGAATTCGCCGCTGGTCATGGTGATGGTTTCGTCAGTTCTGGTCATTTCAAAGCCTCCTTGGCGCGAGGACGCCGCTCAAGGCCATCCCGCATGAGAGCCATCGGTGAGAATCAGTCTTTCACCGATATATTTATTTTCCGTACCAGCCGTTCGGTATCCGGCCGATCGAGATCGATCGACAAAAGGCCGTTCTTCAGTTCCGCTGCGATCACCCGCATGCCGTCGGCCAGCACGAAACAGCGCTGGAACTGGCGCGCGGCGATGCCGCGGTGGAGGAATTCGCGCTCGGTGTCGTCGGTTTGACGGCCGCGCACGACCAACTGGTTTTCCTCCGTGGTGACATCGAGATCGCTTTCGGCGAAACCCGCGACAGCCAGCGTAATGCGCAGCCTTTCGGCCTTGCCGTCAGCACCGCTGAGGCGCTCGATGTTGTAGGGAGGATAACTGTCACCGGATTTCGCCAGTCGTTCCAGGGTCTTTTCCATGGCATCGAAACCAAGGAGAAGCGGGCTGGAGAAGGGCGTCATTCGGCTCATGTTACACTGTCCTCTTTGGAGCGACATAAACTGGAAAAACCCGGATGGCATTTTTCCCGATGGTCTTGATATGGTCCGCGCCGCGGCCAAGTTCAAGCCGCCGAACGCCCCCGCCAAAAAGACTCCCCCGCATAAGGAAATGAAATGCCCCAGACCCGCAAGATCATCATCGACACGGATCCCGGCCAGGACGATGCCGTTGCCATATTGCTGGCGCTCGGCAGCGCCGAGCTGGAAATCGTCGGCATCTCCGCTGTTGCCGGCAACGTGCCGCTGAAATTGACCGAGAAGAACGCCAGGAAGATCTGCGAACTGGCCGGCCGGCCCGACATCAAGGTCTATGCCGGCGCCATCCGCCCGCTGGCGCGCGAACTGGTCACCGCCGAAGAAGTGCATGGCAAGACCGGCCTCAACGGCCCGCAACTGCCCGATCCGAAGATGAAGCTGCAGGGCCAGTATGCCGTCGATTTCCTCGTCGAGACGCTGATGAAGGAAGAGGCCGGCACGATCACGCTGTGCGCGCTCGGCCCGCTCACCAATGTCGCGCTGGCGCTGATCCGCGAGCCGAAGATCGCGCCGCGCATCAAGGAAATCGTGCTGATGGGCGGCGGTTTCTTCGAAGGCGGCAATGTCACGCCGACCGCCGAGTTCAACATCTATGTCGATCCGCAAGCGGCCGACCTGGTGTTCAAATCCGGCATTCCGATCGTCATGATGCCGCTCGACGTCACCCACAAGGCGCTGACCACGGCCAAGCGCACGCAGGCCATCCGCCAGCTCGGCACCCGGGTCGGCACCGCGACGGCCGAGATGCTGGAGTTCTTCGAGCGCTTCGACGAGGAGAAATACGGCACCGATGGCGGCCCGCTGCACGACCCGTGCGTCATCGCCTATCTGTTGAAGCCGGAGCTGTTCAAGGGCCGCAACTGCAACGTCACCGTGGAAACCACCTCCGAGCTCACCATGGGCATGACCGTCATCGACTGGTGGGGCGTGACCAAGCGGCCGAAGAACGCCATGGTGATGCGCGACATCGACCATGACGCCTTTTTTGCGCTGCTGGTGGAGAGGCTGGGGCGGCTTTAAGCCTGCCTTGACGCAGATCGTTCGCCCAGGGCCTAGCGCCTCTGGGCGATATCGGCTGCTTACTCGTCGAGCAGCCGATAGGTTTCGCTGCCATCCTGCCTATGCTGTTGCTCGACCGGAACTTGCGAACCCATGGCTCGTGGTGTTTCCGCATCGCCGTATACGAAAATCAGGTCGTTTTCGCTGAGACGGATACCATACAGGTAACGAAACCCACCGTTGATCCAGCCCTTTGGGTTCGGCGAGGCATCGAGAACACTGACAACCGTGCCTGTCGCCCGTCCCAGGCTGATGATCGGGCTGCTGTGTCCGGCGGCAGGCCTCATGATTGCAAAAATGCACGCGCCAAGCAGCACGGCAGCAAAAGCGATGCCCCAGACGTTTTCTCGCAGAATTGGCAAGGCGAGAGCCAAGCGTGCTTGTGCAAGGCGGGTCATTCTGGAAACCGGTAGAAGACGAAGCCATTATCACGCGTGACGCGCTCCAACTTTGCCGGCGCACCGATCAGATGCGGACGATCGTCATCGACAAGAATGGACGAACCGGTTTCGAGAGCAACCAGATAAAGGGTGCGGTCGTGGTCCGAATGGGCGCTTTTGACTGTTGCGTCGATTGGCTCGACTGACCGGATAGCGCTCGCATCATTCGTCCATTTGTAGAGAGCCGAAGGAACCATCACCGCGAACAGGGCGGCGGTCAGAATCACGCCGGGCGCGTTCCTTTTTATGCCAGCGTAAGTCCATGACATCGACGTGAATCCCCTAACGCGGATTCATGTGGTGGCGCGAAAGCTGACTTTCAATCAGGCTTCACGTACCGGCTCCGTTGGGAACGACCGTTGGCGGTCGTCACTTCGCCTTGGAAAACGCCAGCCACAGGCCGCCGCCGACCAGAAAGCTGCCGCTGATCCTGGACATCAGCTTGATGCGGCTGGCCGAGAGCAGGCGTCCGGCGCGGCTGGCGGCGAGCGCATAGGTGGAATCCGAGACGGCGGCAAAGATCATCGCGGTGAGGCCCATGACGACGATCTGTAGCGTGTAATTGCCCTGCGGGGCGATAAATTGCGGGAAGAAGGCGCCGAAGAACACCAGGGTCTTGGGGTTGCTGAGCGCCACCAGCAGACCCTGCAGGAAGAAGCCGCCACGCGGCTTTCTCGCCGTGCCGTCGCCGTTCAGCGTGCCCTTGGCGCGGAACATCTGCACGCCCATCCAGATCAGATAGGCGGCGCCGATCAGACGCACCCATTCGAACCAGTGGCCCATGCCCGCGATCAGCGTGTTGAGGCCGATGCCGACGATGGCGATCATGATGGCAAGCCCGGCCTGCGTGCCGGCGACATTGGCAAGCCCGGCGCGGTAGCCATGGCGGATGCTGTTGGCGATGATCAGCGTCACAGTCGGACCGGGCACCAGGATGATGACGATGCAGGCAAGGACATAGGCGGCGTAGAGTTCCAGCGACATGGGGATTTCCTCGAGGATGCGCTTAGGCGGCTGGCTGCAATCAATGCATGGCGGCGGGGCTGGTGCAAGCCGGTCGCAGACCGGCCGCCCCTCGCGTCAGGACGCCCCAGCCTGCCAAGGCAAGGTCGCCTCATAGGCCGCTCCGGCCCTGAGCACGGCGAGGTCGCCGCGCGGCCGGCCGATCAGTTGCATGCCCAAGGGGCGGCCTTTGTCGTCGAAGCCGACGGGCACGTTGAGCGCCGGACAGCCGCCGAGCGTGGCGAAGGCCGAAACCTGCATCCAGCGATGGTAGCTGTCCATCGTCCGTCCGGCGACCTCACTTGGCCAATGCGTGCCGACTTCGAAAGGAAAGACCTGCGCCGTCGGCAGCGCGATGAGATCGAAGTGCTCGAACAGCGACAGCAGCGTCCGGTGCCAGGAGGTGCGGATGACCGAGGCCGCGCGGATCTGCGGCGCCGTCAGCCGCATGGCGTTCTCCACCTCCCAGACGGCTTCCGGCTTCAGCAGGGCGCGCTTGTGCGGGTCGTCATAATGGACTTTCAGCGCCGAGCCGCTGCTCGCCTGCCGCAGCGTCACGAAGGCTTGCCACAGTGCCTCGAAATCGAAATCCGGCAGCAAGGGCTCGGTCAGGAAGGATGCCTCCGCGAAGCGGCCGAGTGCGGCCTCGCACAGATCGAGGATGCCAGGCTCCACCGGCAGGTGACCGCCGAGATCACCGAGCCAGCCGACGCGGCCGCCGCTTGCCGGCGTTGCCAGCCCTTCGAGGAATGAACCAGGCTTTTCCCAGGACAAGGGCGCATGCGGATGGTAGCCCGCCTGCACATCGAGCAGCAGCGCCATGTCGCTGATGCTGCGGCCCATCGGCCCGTCTATGCCCATCTGAGCATGAAAGACTTCCAGGTCCGGCCCTCCGGGGACAAGGCCCTGCGACGGGCGGAAGCCATAGACATTGTTCCACGCCGCCGGATTGCGCAGCGAGCCGCCGAAATCGCTGCCGTCGGCGACCGGAACCATGTCGAGTGCAAGGGCGACCGCAGCGCCGCCGCTCGACCCGCCTGCGGTGAGCGCCGGATCGAAGGCGTTCAGCGTCGGGCCGAACACGTTGTTGTAGGTGTTGGATCCCAGCCCGAATTCGGGAACATTGGTCTTGCCGATGATGATGGCGCCGGCCTTGCGGATGCGCTCGACGAAGAAATCATCCTCCTGCGGCACGAAATCGGCGAAGATCGGCGAGCCGAAACTGGTCCTCAAGCCGCTCGTCATGGCGAGGTCTTTTATCGCCATCGGCAGGCCGAACAGCGAGCCGGCCGGCCCGCCTTGCGCTAGATGCGCGTCCGCCGCGTCGGCCTCGCGCAGGATGTCGGAGCGCTCGCGCAACGAGACGATGGCGTTGACCAGCGGGTTTACCGCGTCGATGCGGTCGAGGAATGCGGCGACCAACTCGCGCACGGACAGGCGGCGCAGCCGGATCGCCTCGGCCAGGTCGACAGCGGACATCCGGCAGATGTCGCCGGCGGGGGGCACGGCGTGCTTCGTTGTAGGGCGCAGGGCAGTCATCCGGCGTTGTTGCGCAGGGCGGTGTCCACATCCGCGGCCAGCGGGATGGCCGGCTGGGCGCCGGGCTTCAGGCAGGCGAGTGAGCCGGCGGCTGCGGCGCGGGTGAGAGCCTGCTCCAGCGGCAGGTTGGACGCCAGCCCGGCAGCGAGATAACCGCAAAAAGTATCGCCGGCCCCGACCGTGTCGACCGGCGTGATTTTCAGCGCCGGCACGGTCAGGAAATCCTCCGGGGTCGCCGCCAGCACGCCGTCGCCGCCGAGCGTGACGACGATGGTGCGGCCGGTTTTGCCGGCGAAGTCGCGCATGCGCGCCGGGCGGTCGCGGCCTTTCAGCGACAGCGCCTCGCCGTAAAGGTCGAATTCGGTTTCGTTGGCGACGGCGTAATCGGCCTTGCCGAGCAACGCTGCCGCCTCGCTACGGAACGGCGCGGTGTTGAGCACGGTGACGGCGCCGGCGGCGCGTGCGGCGTCAAGCGCTGCATCGACGGTCTGCAGCGGGATCTCGTGCTGCAGCAGGACGACGTCGCCCTTCGCAAGGAAAGCCTTGGCGAGATCGCCGGGCAGCACCGAATCATTGGCGCCCGGCACGACGGCGATGACATTCTCGCCATCGGCGCCGACGAGGATCAGCGCCGTGCCGGTGGAGGCGAAGCTCTGGCCGACGCCGGAGAGATCGACCTTGCCGGCCACGAGCAAAGCCAGGGCTTCGGTTGCGAAATTGTCCTTGCCGACGGCGCCGACCATGCGCACCTTGGCGCCGGCGCGCGCCGCAGCCAGCGCTTGGTTGGCGCCCTTGCCGCCGGGCGCGGTGGCGAAGCCGGAGCCGCGGACCGTCTCGCCCGGCGAAGGCAGGCGGTCGACATTGGCGATAAGGTCGAGGTTGATCGAGCCGACAACGATGATCAAGAAAGCCTCCTGCGGAATGCGCGGGAAGCTAACCTGTAAGCCGGCGGCTTGCCAGAGCGTGCGGATGTTTTGCGCCGGGAGCTCGCAAAAAGAACAACACCGGCGAGGGGATTTCGCCGGTGTTGTTTGATGCGGGCAGCTTCAGGACGCGGTCTGGCCCGCTTCCCAACCGAGGATGGCGCGTTTGCGGGTCAGGCCCCAGTGGTAGCCGGTGAGTGCGCCGGACTTGCCCAGCGCCCGATGGCAAGGGACGACGAATGACAATGGGTTGGCACCGACCGCCGCCCCCACCGCCCGGCTGGCGTTTGGCGCGCCGATCCTGGAGGCGATCGAGGAATAAGTGCAGGCCTTGCCCATCGGGATCCTGAGCAGCGCGTCCCAGACGCGCAGCTGGAAGTCGGAGCCGATCATCACCACGCGCAGCGGCTGGTCGGCGCGCCACAATGTCGGATCGAAGATGCGCGCCGCATAGGGCTGGGTGGCGCTCATGTCCTCGACATAGGTGGCGTTCGGCCAGCGGCCCGACATGTCGGCGAAAGCCGCCCGCTCGCCGCCCGGATCGTTGAAGGCGAGCCCCGCAAGGCCACGGTCGGTGACCATGATCAGGGCGATGCCGAAGGGCGAGATGTGGTAGCCGTAGCGGATGGTCAGGCCAGCGCCGCGCGTCTTGTAGTCGCCCGGCGACATCGCCTCGTGGGTGACGAACAAATCGTGCAGCCGGCCGGGGCCGGACATGCCGAGTTCGAACGATGTTTCGAGGAGCGGCATGCCGGAATCGAGCAGTTTGCGGGCATGGTCGAGGGTGACCGCCTGCAGGAAGGCTTTTGGCGACAGGCCGGCCCAGCGGGTGAACAGCTTTTGCAGGCCCGTGGGTGTCTCGCCGACATCAGCGGCCAAGGCTTCCAGCGAGGGCTGGTCGCGATAGTCGAGGCTGATCTTCTCGATGGCGCGGCGCACGACCTCGTAGTCGCTGCCGTTGGGGGTGATGTCGTGCTGCAGGATCGCTGTCGGTTTCATCTGCGTATTCATGGTCATCTGGGCGTTCATGGCAATATCTCCTTGACCGCGAATATCGGTCTTTCCGCCCCTTGCAACCACCCGAAACTTGCCTTGTTGCCGCCTGTTCCCAGATAAATACTGGATTGCGCCCCGGGAGATGCCAATGGCCGGCGAAAGGGTGAATCTGAGCGGAGCAAGGGAGACCTTGCTGATGACGCTTTATGGCAAGGCACTGGAAAGCCGGCTGCCGCATTCGCTGCTCGGGGATCGCTTCGCCGACGAGGCCGTGCGCAAGATCGACTATGATTTCTCGCGCCTCAAGGTCGACACCAATCTCGGCATCGGCCTGGCGATCCGGGCCAAGACGTATGATGTCCGCGTTCAGGACTTCATCGCCAGAAATCCCGGCGCCATCGTGCTGCATCTCGGCTGCGGGCTCGATACGCGCATTTTCCGTGTCGATCCACCCGAAGGCGTGGAGTGGTTCGATGTCGATTTTCCGGATGTCATCGCGCTCCGGCGCAAGCTTTACCCGTCCCGGGACCACTACCACCTCGTCGGCTCTTCGGTAACCGACCCAGACTGGCTGGCAGAAGTGCCGAGCAATCGTCCGGCCGTCGTGGTGATGGAGGGGTTGACGCCTTATCTCCCGGTAGAGGAGGGGCCACGGCTGCTGTCACGCCTTGTCGCGCATCTTGCCGGCGGCGAGCTGATGTTCGACGCCTACAGCCACTTCGGCCTGAAGATGCTGCGCCTCAATCCGACCATCAGGGCGACGGGCGCCGAGGTTCACTGGGCGATCGACGACCCGCAGGTACTGGAGCGTGCCGTTCCGAAGCTGCGCTTTGTCGACGATATCTCGGCCTACAGCGCGGAACGCACAGCGCATATGAGCTGATCCGCAAAACTGTTCATCGGGCTCTGGAGACACATTCCCGCATTGCGCAAGGTCGGCAGGATTTTACGCTACCGGTTCTGACGCGCCGACTCTAACGCGTCCTGGCTTTTGTCAGAGCACGTGAAAATGCAGTGGCAAAACTCTCGCGGGAGTCAGGGTCCAGGAATGACCCGATCGGCACATTCTGTCCTTGTGCTTCCACCGTCATCCTGGTGATGCCGATCTCGGCATGGCGAGCGACGGAAAAGCGCGCCCAGAACGGGTTGAAGCGATGCGCTTCCGACTTTCCCGAGGGCGCCGTCTTGCGGATGTCGAGGCTGGTGCGCGACACCGACACTTCCTCGCAGGCACGGGCGGCACGATAGTTGGCGCGGAAGGCGATGTAGACGGCGATGACGTCGAGGCCGAAGAAGGCGAACACCGGCCAGGCGCCGCGCGACAGGAAAAACGCCCCGGTCACCACCCAGCCGAACAGCAGCGCGCCCATCAGCACGGCAAAGCCGGTGCGGCCCAGCGAGCGGTGCGGTGTCAGCAGCGCCTGGAAGAATGGCTCGTCGGCCTGAAACGAGGCGTTTGTGTCGCTCATCCCAGGATATTATAGGAGGGAAATGGCCAGCCCCAAGTCCAAAAATCTTTCCCTATCCAAAAGTGAACTGCCGCCCGGGCGGCGCGACGGCTCGAATGCCAAGCCGCGACCGCGGCCGGCGCGGCTCCGTTCGCTCTACAGCGCCGCCGAGGTGCATGAGATCTTCCGGCGGTTTTCGGTGCAGCGGCCCGAGCCGAAGGGCGAGCTCGAGCACGTCAACGCCTTCACGCTGCTGGTGGCCGTGGTGCTGTCGGCGCAGGCGACCGATGCCGGCGTCAACAAGGCGACGCGGGCGTTGTTCAAGGTCGCCGACACACCTGAAAAGATGCTGGCGCTGGGCGGAGCCAGGGTTGGCGAGTACATCCGCACCATCGGACTCTGGCGCAACAAGGCCAAGAATGTCGTGGCGCTCTCGGAGGCGCTGATACGCGATTACGGCGGCGAGGTGCCCAGCGAGCGCGATGAGTTGGTCAAGCTGCCGGGGGTCGGGCGCAAGACCGCCAATGTCGTGCTCAACATGGCGTTCGGCCAGCACACGATGGCGGTCGACACCCATATTTTCCGCATCGGCAACCGCCTCGGCCTGGCGCCAGGCAAGACGCCCGAACAGGTCGAGCAAGGGCTGCTGCGGATCATCCCGGACGAGTATATGCGCCATGCGCATCACTGGCTGATCCTGCATGGCCGCTATGTCTGCAAGGCGCGCAAGCCCGATTGCCCGGCCTGCGTCATCGCCGATCTCTGCAAGGCCGAGGTGAAGACGACAGACGTGCCGGCGCCGCTCGTGGAAATCGCGGCGCCCGGCGTCCCGACAACTAGCTTTCCTCCACGAACACCTCTTCGCGCTTCTTCTTGACCGACGGCAGGAAGACGACGACGAGCACGGCCAGTGCGACGAGCAGCAGGCCGGCGCTGATCGGCCGCGTCACGAAGGTCGAGGGGTCGCCGCGCGACAGGATCATGGCGCGGCGCAGGTTTTCCTCGAGCAGCGGGCCGAGCACGAAGCCGAGCAGCAGGGGTGCGGGTTCGCAGCGCAGCTTGGTCAGGATGTAGCCGAGCAGGCCGAAGAAGGCGACTGCGTAGAGATCGAAGGCGTTGGTGTTGACGCTGTAAACGCCGATCGAGCAGAACGCCATGATGATCGGGAAGAGCACATAATAGGGGATCGTCAGCAGCTTCACCCACAGCCCGATCAGCGGCAGGTTCAGCACGATCAGCATCAGATTGCCGATCCACATCGAGGCGATGATGCCCCAGAACAGCGCCGGCTGCTCGATCGCGACATTGGGGCCGGGCACGATGCCCTGGATGATCATGGCGCCGATCATCAGCGCCATGACCGGATTGGCCGGAATGCCCAGCGTCAGCATCGGAATGAAGGAGGTCTGGGCGCCGGCATTGTTGGCCGATTCCGGTCCGGCGACGCCGGCGATGGCGCCCTTGCCGAACTCCTCCGGGTGTTTCGACACGCGCTTTTCGACCGTGTAGGAGGCAAAGGCCGCAAGCACCGCGCCGCCGCCGGGCAGGATGCCGAGCGCCGAACCGATGATCGTGCCGCGCACGATGGGCGCGGCCATCGCCTTGAAGTCGTCGCGGGTCGGCATCAGGCCGGAGACCTTTTTGATCATCACCGAGCGCTCGTGCTCGTTTTCGAGATTGCGCAGGATCTCGGCAACGCCGAAGACGCCGACCGCCACCGCGACGAAGTTCAGCCCGTCGGCATATTCGCGGATGCCGAGCGTGAAGCGCGGCGTGCCGGTGTAGATGTCGGTGCCGACAATGCCGAGCAGCAGGCCGAGCACGACCATCGCCAGCGCCTTGACGATCGAGCCGTGGGCGAGCGCGATGGACGAGACGAGGCCGACGATCATCAGCGAAAAATATTCGGCCGCGCCGAATTGCAGGGCTATTGCCGTCAGCGGCGGGGCAAAGACGGCGACGAGAAAGGTCGACACCGTGCCGGCGAAGAACGAGCCGATCGCGGCGATCGCCAGAGCCGCCCCGGCGCGACCGTTCCTGGCCATCTGGTAGCCGTCGATGGCGGTCACGGCCGAGGAGGATTCGCCGGGCATGTTGATGAGAATGGCGGTGGTCGAACCGCCATACTGGGCGCCGTAGTAGATGCCGGCCAGCATGATGAGGGACGAGACCGGGTCGCCGATCTGGAAGGTGATCGGCAGCAGCATGGCGATGGTTGCGGTGGCGCCGATGCCGGGCAGGACGCCGATCAGCGTGCCGAGCAGAACGCCGATGAGGCAAAAACCCAGATTGGCCGGCGTGGTGGCCGTCGAAAAGCCGAGTTCGAGGTTCCTGAGGAGGTCCATCTCAGCGCCTCACAATGCCAGCCATTGGGGCAACCAGGGGCCGAAGCGCTGGAATGGCAGCCCGAGCGCGTAGCTGAAGACCAGCACCGAAAACAGCGTCAGGCCGGCCGACAGCAGAAGTGCCGTCAGCGGCTTCATGCGGGCGCTGGCAAAAGAGGCGATCAACGCCGTCAGGAAGATCGACGGGACGAAGCCGAGGCCGCGCACGGTCATGCCGAAAAAGATCGGCGCCGGCAGGATGAACAGCATGCCGCGCCACGCAATGGGGCCGATCGGCTCGCCCTCGACGCGCACCGCCTGGACGAGGATGATGGCGCCGAGCACGATCAGCACGATCGCCAGCACCAGCGGGAAATAGCCCGGTCCCATGCGGAAGGCGGTGCCGATTTCGAGGCCGAGCGATTGTATCGCGAAAAAGGCGCCGAAAAAGATGAACAGCGCGGCGCACAGGCCGTTTGCCCTGTCGATGGCGAAAGGTTTCATGGCGGTCCTCCCCTGACCCTTGCAACGGGCTTGCCGTTGCAAATGTGAAAACGGACGTCGAAGCGAAAACGGGGCGCCGGCAGCGCCCCGTTCAAGCCTCAGTCGGCGTATTGGCCGGCGGCTTCGATGATCGGCTTCCAGCGCATGATCTCGCCTTCCAGCTTGGCCTTCAGCGCTGCCGGCGTCGCGTCGGCCTCGGACGACGGCTTGGTGCCGAGTTCGGCGAAGCGGGCGATGACGTTGGGGTCCTTCAGCGCGACCTGGAGCGATTTCGACAGTCGGCCGGTGATCTCGGCCGGCGTGCCCTTCGGCGCATAGAGGCCGTGCCAGATGCCGACCTGCACCGCGGGCAGGCCGGCTTCGATGGTCGTCGGCACGTCCTTCAGCACGTCGAGGCGCTCCGGCGTGGTGACGGCATAGGCCTTGATCGTGCCGCCCTGGATCTGCTTGGTGGTGTTGGTGGTCTGGTCGCACATAATGTCGACCTGGCCGCCGAGAAGGTCGGTCATGGCCGGACCGGTGCCCTTGTAGGGCACGGTGACCAGCGGCGTGCCGATGGCGCTCATGAACAGCATGCCGCACAGATGCGAGGCGGCGCCGATGCCGGCATTGGCGACGGTGATGGTGTCCTTGTTGGTCTTGGCGTATTCGACCAGCCCTTTCAGGTCGGCCGGCTCCAGGTCCTTGCGGGCGACGATGGCCATCGGCACCTCGGTGACGAGGCCGACATACTCGAAGGCGTTCAGCGTGTCGTAGGCGAGTTTTCTGTAGAGGGTCGCGCTGGTCGCCATGCCGATGTGATGGAGGAGCAGCGTGTAGCCATCCGGGTCGGCGTTGGCGACGCGGCCGGCGCCCAGCGTGCCGCCGGCGCCGCCGACATTTTCGACGATGATCTGCTGGCCGAGATCCTTCGACATGGCTTCGGCGACGAGCCGCGTAACCGTGTCGGTCGGACCGCCGGCCGCAAACGGCACGACGACGGTGATGGTGCGCTCGGGATAGGTCTGTGCGCTGGCGGTGAACGAATAAAGCGTGACGGCCGCGGCGGCGGCCAGGGCGGCTACAATTTTCCTCATCGTAATTCTCCTCCCAGGATATCAATCTCCGATCGCTGTGCAGGTCAGGCAGCGAGGGTGCAACAAAGGCAAGCTAACAGATTGTCGCCTGACGCAAACTGCAAAATACAGTCGTGCGCAACCATGGCGATCAGTGGGGAGTATGCCCGGAGGAGATGGGTTTGGTGTTGGCGTTGCTTCAATAATCGTAGCCGCGCGCCATCGCCGCCGCGAAGATCGGGATCAGCAGGAAGATGAAGGCTTCGGCGCGCACATAGGTCTTCACCGAGGCGAGTTCCGCAACCGGCACCTGAAAGCCGGGATTTGCACTGGCTTGCCGGTTCCAGGAGATGAAGCGGATGGTCGGGATGATCGACAGCAGGCCAACGATGCCGAATGCCGCCATCTTGGTCCAAAACACCCAGTTGTAGACATAGAACTCCCAGCCCTTCAGGCCGTAGACGACGCGGCCGATGCCGACGATGATGATCGACATCGCGAGGATGCCGTAGTGGCGGTCGATGCCGGCAAGCCGCTTCAGCGTGGCGGCGGAGAGGTCGCCGCGGATCAGGACAAATTCGGCGCCAATGATGCCGGCCAGCGAGAACACCAGCAGATGATGGAAAATGGCAAGCACGAGATCGGTGGTGTCCATGGCGTTCTCCTCCCATTGGCGGTATCGAGACCGGCCCTTGCCGGACCGGTTGCGAAAGGTAGCATCGTTCGGCAGAATTCCCAGAGGCGGATCTGGGTTGGACCATCGGCGTCGCCATCCTGACAGCTGGGGTTTTCTGAAATGACCGGACTGAAGCGCGCCCTGTACCCGATGCCGGACGACATCCGCATCGCCCTGACCGAAAAAGGACTGACAGCGGCCTACGAGGCGCGGCCGGACTACCAGAAGAACGATTATCTCGGCTGGGTCGCCCGCGCCAAACGCAGCGACACCAGGCAGAAGCGGCTCGACCAGATGCTGGACGAATTGCGGCGCGGTGGGCTCTACATGAAGATGGTCTGGCACGGCTGAAAGTAAGCCGACGCTGTTCGCTTCGACCGCCTGGTCGCGCCAGGCCGTTCGGAAGCTTCCCTGGCTGAATGATGATCCGGCTTGGCCCTTGTCCGGGCGCGCTGGTTTGCTAAGCGCTGACCGTCAACGGAGGCAGAGTTTCATGGGCAGTCCAAAAACAGCCGGCGTCCCGGTTCTCGAAACGGAACGGACCATCATGCGGGCGCACCGGATCGAAGACTTCGACAACTATGCTGTCATGTGGGCCGACCCCGTCACCACCCGTTTCATCGGCGGCAAGCCGCGGACGCGGGAGGAAAGCTGGATGCGGTTCCTGCGGCATGCCGGCCTGTGGTCGCTGCTTGGCTACGGCTTCTGGGCGGTCGAGGACAAGGCCAGCGGTCGCTTCATCGGCGAGGCCGGATTCCACGATCTGAAGCGCGACATCGAGCCGTCGCTCGAGGGCATTCCGGAAGCCGGCTGGGCGCTGGCGCCGCAAGCGCATGGCAAGGGTCTTGCCAGCGAAGTCGTCAGAAGGGCCCTGGCCTGGGGCGACGAAACCTTTGCCGGCGCGAGAACCGTCTGCATCATCGATCCGGAAAACACCGGCTCGTTGAACGTCGCGGCAAAGTGCGGCTACACCAAGGTCCTGGAAACCACTTATCACGATGGGCCGACGATCCTGCTCGAACGGCGGGTGTGAAGCGCTTCATCGACGCAATTTCCACGTTCTGCTAGGGTTGGCTATTCTAATCTAGCTACGCAATTCCTGTGGGAAAACCGCTCACACTTTTCCTGGAATTGCTCTTTGGGGAGCCGACCATGCGTGCGATCAATGCGATATTTCTGAAGCTTTTCTGGGCGGGGCTGCTGCTCCTGGCGGCCGTGCAACTGGCGGGCGCCGATGCGACGGTGCCGACCGCCGACATCGAGGGCGGTGCCGACAATCATCTGGCCAAGCGCTATGAGGGGTCGTTCATCGTCTCCTACGAAAAATTCGCCTATACCGATTTTACAGTGCCGCTGTCGCCGCTGAAGCCGAGCGCCGATCCGGATGCCCGTGACACGATGAACAACCGTGTGTTCGCGCCGGACATGAAGGCCGAGGTCGAAGGCGCGCTGACCCGCATCGCCTATGTGCTGCCGGCCGAGCGCTCCCCGCTCGAAGTGCTGCGCAACTACCAGGATGTGATCGCGGCCGCCGGCGGCGAAGTCCTGTTCGAATGCAAGAAGGAAGAGTGCGGCGGCGCCGCCGACCGGTCGTCGAGCGGTGGCGGCGGCGACATGAGCCTGATGATGTATTTCTTCCATGAAAGCGACGTCAAGGACGCGGCCTTTTCCAATGGCGCCTGTGCGGTAACCACCGGTATCAACGACCAGCGCTTCTTCGCTGCCAAGGTGCCGCAGGATGGCGGCGACGCCTATGTCACTGTTCAGGCCTATTCGCTGATCGACGACCTCTACTGCAAGGAACTCAACGGCCGCACCATCGCCGTCGTTCAGGTGCTGGAGCCCAAGGCGCGCGACAAGAAGATGGTGGTGGTCGAAGCGGCCAAGATGGCGGATTCGCTGTCGGCCACCGGCTCCATCTCGCTCTACGGCATCTTCTTCGACACCGACAAGGCCGACATCAAGCCGGAATCGGAACCGACGCTGAAGGAGATCTCGACGCTTCTGACCAACGAGCCCGGTATGGCGGTGATCGTCGTCGGTCATACCGACAACCAGGGCGCCTTCGACTACAATATCGATCTGTCGTCGCGGCGGGCGCAGTCGGTGAAGGCGGCGCTGGTCTCGAAATACGGCATCGATGGCGGCCGGCTGACCGCCGCCGGCGCCGGCATGATGGCGCCCGTCGCCAGCAATGACGGCGAAACCGGCCGCGCCAAGAACCGCCGTGTGGTGCTGGTCAAGGCGAACTGAGGCCGATCACGGTTTCAGCGCCGGCTAGGCGCGCTGCCTGCTCCAGCATCGAGGCATCCTCGCCGAAGGCGCGGGTGGCGCGAGCGGCGGCCTCCAGCAGGTCCGGTGTCATGCGGCGCAGGAACGCCGTATCGACGCGTGTCGACGGGCCGGCGAGCGTCAAGGCGCCGAGCAGAACGCGGCCCGGTCCGAACACCGGCACCGAGACGCCCGCCGTCTCAGGGTCGCGGTCGCCGATCGACAGATAGTGGCAGGCGTTGCGGATGGTCTCGTATGGTTCGCCCGGCTGGCCTGAAAACGCTGCCAGCACGCGGCCGCCCGAGCCGGTGAGCAACGGCAGCAGGTCGCCTTCCCGGATCGTGTAGCGGATAGGATGCTTGGATTCGACGCGGTAGAGACAGGTGCGGGCGTCGCCCGAGCGGACATAGAACGCCACGCTTTCCCAACTGCGTTCGGCAAGATCACGCATGATCGGCAGCAGGATGTCGACCGCCACGACCGAGCGCTGGTAAAGCGCGCCAAGCCGAAAGGTGGCGGGTCCGATGCGGTAGCGGCCATCGTCGAGCCGCTCCAGCAACTGCCCGCGCAGCAATGAGTTCGCCAGCCTCAAAATGGTGCTTTTGTAGAGCCCGGTGCGCGCCGCGATCTCGGCCAGGCTGAGCGAGCGGTCGGCGGTCGCGAACGCGTCGAGAATGGCGATCGCGCGGTCGAGCGCGGCAACACCATCGGCCGGCAACGGCTGGGATCGCGCTTCGGTCATCTCACGAACAGTTTCATTCCAGTTTACCTGCTCGGACAAAGGCCGGCCGAAGCGATTGTGCCGCACATCCATGGTTCTGTCTAGTAGAACAGCGTTCCTGTTGACAGAACGTACCGAAATCGGCATGAATTTTTGCCGAGCGGGTCTGTTTTCAGGCTACGTTTCTGGCAGGCACCGGAGGAGGTGTCGTGATTTGGAGGAATCCCATGCTGAACAGACGCAGATTTTTGATGAGCACCGCGGCCGCAGGCGCTGCCGGATTCGTTGCAACGCATTTGACGCCCGCCCTCGGTCAGGATGCACCGCAGATCCAGATCTTCGTGCCGGCCGCGCCCGGCGGCGGCTGGGACCAGACGGGGCGCACCATCGACCAGGTGCTGCGCAGTGAAAAACTGATCTCCGGCTCGCAGATCACCAATGTCGGCGGCGCCGGCGGTACTGTCGGCCTGCCGCAGTTCATCAGCCAGTGGAAGGGCAAGGGCAATTCGCTGATGGTGGCCGGCATGGTCATGGTCGGCGCCATCATCGCCAACAAATCGGCCAACAACCTCTCCGAAGTGACGCCCATCGCTCGCCTCACCGGCGAGTTCGAGGCGCTGGTGGTGCCGGCGGATTCGCCGTTCAAGACGGCCGGCGATTTCGTCGCCGCGCTCAAAGCGGATCCGACCAAGGTTCCGGTGGCCGGCGGCTCGGCCGGTGGCTCCGACCACATCCTGTTCGGGCTGATCGCCAAGACGGTCGGCGTTCCGGCAACCAACCTCTCCTATGTGCCTTTCGCCGGCGGCGGCGAGGCGCTGTCGGCGCTGCTCGGCAACCAGGTGGCGGCCGGCATTTCCGGCTTCGGCGAGTTCTCCGAGCAGGTCAAGGCGGGCGCGCTTCGGCTGTTGGCGATCTCCGCCGACAAGCGCCAGGACGGCATCGACGCACCGACGATGAAGGAAGCCGGCATCGACGTCGAACTGTTCAACTGGCGCGGCGTATTCGCACCGCCAGGCGTCTCCGACGCCGACAAGGCGGCGATGGTCACGATGATCGAGACCATGGCCAAGAGCGATGCCTGGGCAGCCGAATGCAAGAACCGCAACTGGACCCCCATCCTTCTGACCGGCGACGATTATGCGAAATTCCTCGTCGACGACACCGCCCGCATCACCGCGATCCTCAAGGATCTCGGCCTCGCCTGATGTCTTCAGGGGCGGCCACGGCCGCCCCTTCCGACATTAGCCTGCGGCATGGACATATCATGCGCTGGGAGTGAAACTGCGGATGCGGCCGGCGGGAGGATGCCGGCCATCTCGGGAGGACATCGATGAGCACCAGCGACCAGCAGCCGGCGCCCCCGCGCCTTGCCATGCCCGAATTGTTGATCGGCATCGGGCTTCTCGCCTGTGCCGCGGCCGTGGCGTGGCAGACCCTGGCGATCCCGGTTTCGCCGCTCTATTCCAAGGTCGGGCCGACCATCTTCCCCTACATCACCATGACAGGCATGATCGTGCTTTCGCTGCTGCTCATCGTCGCCGCGCTGCGCGGCGGCTGGCAGCCGCAGGAGGAAAAGGAAACGCCGACCGACTGGAAGGCCATGGGCATCGTCGTTGCCGGCCTGGTCGCCAATCTGGTGCTGATCCAGCCGCTCGGCTTCACCGCCGCCTCGGTCATCATGTTCGTGCTCGTCTGTTATGGCTTCGGCAGCAAGCACACGCTGCGCGATGCGCTGACCGGCCTGATCCTGGCGCTTGCCGCCTATTTCGGCTTTGCCAGGGCGCTCGGCGTCAACATTGGCGCCGGCTTCATCGAAAACCAGCTGAACACGGTGATCGACGCGATCATCGCCACTGCGAGGGGCTGACGCCATGGAGACGCTCGGCCATCTCGCCCACGGATTTTCCGTCGCTTTCTCGCCGATGAACCTGCTGTGGTGCCTGGTCGGCACCACGCTCGGCACGGCCATCGGCGTGCTGCCCGGCCTCGGGCCGGCGCTGACCATCGCGCTGCTGCTGCCGATCACCTACCAGGTGGCGCCGGAGGCGTCCTTCATCCTGTTTGCCGGCATCTATTACGGCGCCATGTATGGCGGCTCGACGACCTCGATCCTGCTCAACACGCCGGGCGAAAGCGCCACCATCGTCACCGCGCTGGAAGGCAACAGGATGGCCCGCTCGGGTCGCGGCGGCGCGGCACTGGCGACCTCGGCGATCGGCTCCTTCGTCGCCGGCACCATCGGCACGATGGGCGTCGCCTTCCTGGCCCCGGTGGTGGTGAAGTTCGCGCTCGCCTTCGGGCCGGCCGAATATTTCTCGCTGATGGTGCTTGCCTTCATCACGGTGTCGGCGGTGCTCGGCTCGTCCTCCGTGCGCGGCCTCACCAGCCTGTTCATCGGCTTCGTCATCGGCATGATTGGCGTCGACCTGCAGACGGGACAGCCGCGCTTCACCTTCGGCATGAACGAACTGCTCGATGGCGTCGATGTCATCATTGCCGCGGTCGGCCTGTTTGCCGTCGGCGAGACGCTCTACATGGCCTCGCGCCGCTATGCCGGCAAGGACGAGATCGTGCCGCTCAAGGGCTCGCTCTACATGACCGCGGCCGAATGGGGGCGCTCGTGGAAGCCATGGCTGCGCGGCGCTTTCATCGGCTTCCCGATCGGCGCCATGCCTGCCGGCGGCGCCGAGATCCCGACCTTCCTGTCCTACGCCATCGAAAAGAAGCTGTCGAAGCACAAGGAGGAGTTCGGCACGGTCGGCGCCATCGAGGGCGTTGCCGGACCGGAAGCCGCCAACAATGCGTCTGCCGCCGGCGTGCTGGTGCCGATGCTCACCCTTGGCCTGCCGACCTCGGCGACCGCCGCAATCATGCTGTCGGCCTTCCAGAGCTACGGCATCAATCCGGGACCGCTGCTGTTGACGACGCAGGCCGATCTGGTCTGGGGCCTGATCGCCAGCCTGTTCATCGCCAACGTCATCCTGGTCGTCCTCAACCTGCCGCTGATCGGGCTGTGGGTACGGCTGTTGAAAATCCCGGCGCCGCAGCTCTATGCCGGCATCCTGGTGTTCGCCACCGTCGGCACCTACGGCATCTCGCAATCGCCGATCGACCTCGTCATCCTCTATCTCCTGGGGGCCGCCGGCTTCCTGATGCGGCGCTTCGATTTCCCGACCGCGCCGGTCATCATCGGCATGATCCTGGGGCCGCTTGCCGAAACGCAGTTCCGCCGGGCGATGACGATCTCGAACGGCGACTGGTCGGTGTTCTACACCCACAAGCTGTCGCTGGTGCTGCTGATCCTTGCCTTCATCGGGCTCGCCGGTCCGCATATCTGGGCCTTCATCGAGCATCGGCGCCGGCGCGGACCCGAGCATGTGCCGGGCGATGCCTGAGCGACCTGGAGCATCATGACCGATCTGCTTGCCGGCATCCGCATTCTCGACCTGACCAATGTGCTGGCGGGCCCTTATTGTGCCTACCAGCTGGCGCTGCTCGGCGCCGATGTCATCAAGGTCGAGACGCCGCAAGGCGGCGATCTGGCGCGCCAGCTCGGCGCCTCGCCGGCGCTCAACGAGGCGGGGATGGGCGCGTCGTTCCTGGCGCAGAATGCCGGCAAGCGATCGGTGGTGCTGGATCTCAAAAGCGAAGCCGACCGCGAACGCTTCCTCGATCTCGTCGCCTCCGCCGATGCGCTGGTCGAGAACTTTCGACCGGGCGTGATGGGGCGGCTGGGGCTTGGCTATGAGGCGCTGAAAGCGGTTCGTCCGGGTCTCGTCTATTGCGCCATATCGGGGTTCGGCCAGACCGGGCCGATGCGCGACAATCCGGCCTACGACCAGATCATCCAGGGGCTGTCCGGCATCATGAGCATCACCGGCACGCCGGAGACCGCACCCTTGCGGGTCGGCTATCCCGTCGCCGACACGCTGGGCGGGCTGGTCGGGGCCTTCGCCATCGCCGCGGCGCTGGTCAAGCAGAAGACCTCGGGCGAGGGCGCGTTTCTCGATGTCTCGATGCTCGAATGCACGCTGTCGGCGCTGGGCTGGCCGGTGTCCAACTATCTGACCGCCGGCGTCGAGCCGCAGCCGATGGGCAATGAGAACATGACGGCTGCGCCCTCCGGCGCGTTTCGCACCGGCGACGGCCTGCTCAACATCGCCGCCAACAAGCAGGAGCAGTTCGTCACGCTTTGCCGGCTGATCGGCCAGCCGGAACTGGCCGACGATCCGCGCTTTGCCGAGCGCGAGACGCGCAAGCAGAACCGCGCTGTGCTGAAGGTGCTGATCGAGACGGCCTTGGCGAGCGCCTCGGCCGCAGCCTGGGAGGAAAAATTCAACCGCGCCGGCGTGCCGGCGGGCCGGGTGCTGACGATCCCCCAAGTGCTTGGCGAGCGCCAGGTGGTCGAGCGCGACATGACCACGCGTTTCCAGGGTCTGCCCGGCATGGCGCAGCCGCTGACCGTGGTGCGCGGCGGCTTCATGGTCGATGGCGCGGCACCCTTGCCGGTCCTGCCGCCGCCTGTGCTGGGCGAGCATATGGACGAGGTTTTTTCCACCCTGCCGCCGCGCGCCAGGAGAAGCGCGTGAGCGAGAGAAAAACCGGCCGCGAACGCGGCGAGGAATGGTGGCAGACCGGCATCATCGAGATGAGCCCCGGCATTATCCGGCTGCGCGGCTATGAAATCCAGGAGCTGATCGGCCGCGTCAGCTTTCCGGCCACGATCTGGCTGATGCTGCGCGGCGAATTGCCGAGCGAGGAGCAGGCGGCGCTGCTCGGCATTGCGCTGGGGGCGGCCGTCGACCACGGGCCGCAGGCGCCGTCGATCGCCATTGCCCGCATGGCCATCACCTGCGGCGTCGGCATCAACAGCGCCATGGCGTCCGCCGTCAACGTGCTGGGTGACGTGCATGGCGGCGCCGGCGAACAGGCGCTGTCCTTCTATGGCGACATTGCCGTGGCACTTGACCAGGGTGTTGCGCTGGACCAAGCCGTAGCCGCACGGCTCGAC
The DNA here is from genome assembly GCF_000503035.1 of Mesorhizobium sp. LSHC412B00. NCBI lineage: Bacteria > Pseudomonadati > Pseudomonadota > Alphaproteobacteria > Hyphomicrobiales > Phyllobacteriaceae > Mesorhizobium > Mesorhizobium sp. LSHC412B00. Next base: position 187,955 of record NZ_AYWB01000007.1, read on the forward strand.
CGTTTCTTCGCCGAGGAGAAAGGCTATGTGCCGGGATTCGGCCATCGCTTCCACCCGGTCGATCCGCGCGCGCCGCGCCTGATCGCAGTGACGCGCGAGTTTGCCGCGCGCGGCGTCGTCAGCGGACGCTTTGCCGACATCGCCGAGGCCGTCGAATCAGAGGTGGCACGGCGCAAGGGGAAGAAAATACCGCTCAACATCGACGGCGCCACCGCCGTCATCTATGGCGAGCTCGGCTTTCCGCCGCCGTTGACGCGCGGCCTGTTCGTGCTCTCGCGCTCGGTCGGCATCCTGGCGCATGCATGGGAACAGTCGCAGCAAAGCGAGCGCAACAAAGGGCCGCTGCCGCGCGAATGGCTGTGGGCCTATACGGGCACGCCGCTGCGGCCATTTCCCGCTGAGGGGGATGAGGGTCCCGCTGAAGGGGACGAGGGCAAGTGAGGTTGGTCAGGCCGGGTCCGGCACCGCAGGCTGAGGCGGCGCCAGGTTGGCCATCAGCGTCGAGAGATCCGGCTCATCGATGAGCAACGCCGCGTCCTGCGGCTTGAGCCATGCCCGCTGGCGGCTCTTGGCCTCCTGCCAGTTGGCCAGTTCCTCGGACACCTCCAACAGATAGACGACGACGTCGACGCGCACAAAATTGTGCTCCAGCCGTTTCCAGTAGGAATAGCTGCCGGCCGGCGCCTTGCGGGTCTTGCCGAGCACGCCGGCTTCTTCGCGCGCCTCGATGGTGGCGGCCTTGCGCCCGCTCTTTCCTTTCATCGGCCAGCCCTTGGGCACGATAAAGCGCTTCGTCGCTCGCGACGTCACCAGCATCACTTCGAAATTGCCTGAAACGTCCAGACGAAAGGGAATGGCGGCGACCTGGCGAATGCGTTCGCCTCGCCTTGCCTTGCGTACCGCCTTTTTCTTCGTCGTCGCCATGTGCTGAAAATCCGGTCGGCGGGCGCACCGCCGCACGCCGCCTGCAAACCCTGATATGCCCGCGAGGCAATGAGCATTTTTAGTAAATAAGTCGACTAAGTAAATCGCAAGCGACCGATATCAACGGCAAACACGCACAATCTGGTTGTTGACGATCTGAATCGGACAAGCTTGCCGGACGACGGGCACTTCGGGGCGCGGCTGCGGCACGATCCGACGGTCCTGCTCGCGATATTGCTGCTGCTGTTGCTGGAACTGCTGCCGCTGCAGGCTGTTGCGCAATTGCTGCAGCTGGTTCTGCTGGATCAGCCGGTTGGCGCTGGGATTGACGGACTGAGCCGCAGCAGATTGCATGATGCCGGCGAGCGTTGCCGCCGCCAGCATTGCCGACATGAGAACTGTCGATAGGCGAAGCGTCGACATCAGTTCATTCCCGTACAGATATAACCTCCTCTCTATATAGGGCGTTCGTCTCGATCTGCCATGGGCCGGTCTGCCATGGGCCGATCTGCCACGGGTTGGCGAAATCCCTGAGGAAGCGGCCCGGCCGCACTTGACAGAAAAGATCGATTGACCGCTCTATCGGGCGCGGATCTCGGCCTCAATCGCGGCTGACTCGAGGCACAATCGGGAGCATATTGATGAAAAGCAGGCAAGTATATTTCGCGGCGCTACTGGGCAGCATCTGTATTCTTGGCCCGGTGGCAGTCGCGGCGCAAACCAAGACCGACAAGGCGGCGCCTGCCGCCGCAGCGCCCGCCCCTGCTGCCGGCCCGACATTGCCTGGCGGCGCCTCGGCGCTGTCCGAGACACATGGCGACTGGACGGTCAATTGCCAGGTAACCGGCACGGCCAAGGTTTGCAGCCTGTCGCATCAGCAGTTCAACAAGCAGTCCAACCAGCGCCTGCTGGCGATCGAGCTGTCGAGCAAGAGCGGCGAGGATGCCGCCGGAACGCTGGCGCTGCCGTTCGGCCTGGCGCTCGCCAAAGGAGTCAGCCTGACCATCGACGACCAGAAGCTGGAAGGCAGCTTGCCGTTCAACACCTGCCAGGCCGTCGGCTGCCTGGTGCCGGTGGCGTTCGATGCCAGCGTCACGCCGCTGCTCAAGGCAGCCACCACGCTGAAGATCGACGCCTTCGCGGCCGACACCGGTCAAGCGGTGAGTTTCACCATCCCGCTCAACGGCTTCGGCGGCGCACTGGCACGGACCGCGGAACTCTCGGCGGACTGAGCGGAAAACGTCCGGTCACTCAACCTCGCGCAGCCGGTACCCCACCCCGGTCTCGGTGGTGATGTAGCGCGGCTGGTCGGGCGACTTTTCGATCTTCTGCCGGAGCTGGCGGACATAGACCCTGAGATACTGCACGTCGGTCGAATCGCCCCACACCTGCTTCAGAATGAAATGGTGGGTCAGCACCTTGCCGGCATGCTGCACCATAATACGCAATATGTCGTATTCCTTGGGGGAGAGCTTTATCTCCTTGCCTTCGACCTTGACGATGCGCTTGACCAGGTCGACCGAGAGATCGCCGGTCTGAAACACCGGCTTCTCGCCCTGCTGCTGGAATTTGTGGCGCAGCGCGACGCGGATGCGGGCGACCAGCTCGTTCATGCCGAACGGCTTGGTGATGTAGTCGTCAGCGCCGAGTTCGAGCGCCGCGACGATGCCGGCTTCGTCGGTGCGGCTGGACAGGATGACCACGGGCACGTCGAGGCCGTCGCCGCGCCATTTCCGCAGGAGATCGAGGCCACCCATGCCGGGCAGGCCGAGGTCGAGCAGGATCAGATCCGGCTTTTGTGCATCGACGAGTTCGATCGCGGCCCCAGCATTGGGCGCCTCGCTGACCGCATAGCCCTGGCTGCCGAGGCCGACGCGCAGCAGTTTGCGGATCGGCGGCTCGTCATCGACGACCAGTATGCTGACGTTGGAATTTGTCATGCCGGATCACCAGATGCTTGCTCGTCCACACCTGATACGTCCGTATCGGACGATTGTACCAACCTCGGCATGCGGATTGTGAAGACTGCGCCCGGGCGATCGCTGCGGTTCGCCGCCATGATCGTGCCGCCCATCGCCTCGATGAAGCCCCGGCAGATCGACAGGCCGAGCCCGGTGCCGGCCTGGACCTGATCGCGCTTGCGCACCCGGTAAAAGCTGTCGAAGACGCGCTCCAGGTCGGCGGGCGGAATGCCCGGTCCCTCATCCATGATCTGCAGCGCGACGGAGCCATTGTCGGCCCAGCCCTGCAGCCGGATTGTCGATCCCTGTGGCGCGTATTTCGCGGCATTGTCGAGCAGATTGAACAGCATTTGTTCGAACAGCACGGGATCAAGCTTCAGCATCGGCAGGTCGGCCGGAATATCAACCTCGGTCTTGTGCCCGGCAGTGATCTTGCGTGCCCGCTGCAAGGCCGAGCCAACGACATCGCCGACATAGTGCAGGGCGAAATTCGGTTCCATGGCGCCCGATTCAATCTTCGTCATGTCGAGCAGATTGGCGATGAAGCGGTTCAGCCGTTCGGACTCGTCGAGCACGGTGGTCAGCAGCTCGGCCCGATCGTTCTCGGGCAGTGCCGGCGCAAATTCCCTGAGCGTGCCGGCCGCGCCCATGATGGCCGCCAGCGGCGTCTTCAGATCATGCGAGATCGACGTCAGCAGTGCCGAGCGCAAGCGGTCGGCCTCGGCCGCCAGCCTGGCGCGGTCGACATCGGCGACCAGCTGGATGCGCTCGATGGCAACCGCCGCCTGGTCGGCCAGCGCGTCGAGCAGGCGCTGTTGCTCGGGCGTCAGCAGCGGGCCTTGCTTGTCATTGTCGAGGCCGACGACGCCGACGGCCGTGCGTGCGGTGCGCAAGGGGAGGTAGAGGCGTTTTGCCCCGGGCAGGGTATCGGCGCCACGGCCGGCAGCCCGGTTGTGTTCCCAAGCCCAGCGTGCAGCCGCGATGTCGGCCTCGGCCAGCGTGTCATCGGGGGGATAACCGGCCTTGACGGTGATCGTGCCTTCTTCCGGCAAAAGCAGCACCACGCGCAGCTTCAGCATCGAGGCGATCTGGAAGGCTGTGGCCCACAAAACGTCGTCGAGCGTGCCGGCGCCGGCGAGCTTCTTTGAAAAGAGGTAGATGTCCTCGGTGGCCCGGGCGCGTGAACGGGCGGCGGCTGCCTGACGCTGCACACGCGCCGTCAGATTGCTGGCGATGACGGCAACGACGAGGAAGACGGNAGACGGCGAAGGCAACGATGCTCTCCGGATCGCGGATCGTCATCGTGTAGCGCGGCTCGAGAAAGAAGAAGTTGAAGGCAATGGCGCTGAGGAAACAGGCGTACAGCGCCGGCCACAGGCCAAAGGTCACTGCCGATGTCAGCACCGCCAGCAGCAGCACGCTGGCAAGGTTGCGAACGTCGAGGAACTGATCGAGGATGGCGCTGACGGCAAGCGCGCCGGCGACATAGACGGTCGAGAAAAGATAAGGCCAGATTTGAAATGGCGTCTGCTCGGCCGCCGCCTTGACCCTCGACGTGGCCTCGTTGTCGCGCTCCGTTCCTGAAATGACATGGACGCTGATATCGCCGGCATTGCGGATCAGATCGTAGGTGAGCGAACCCTCGATCAGTTCGCGCCAGCGCGAGCGGGTCGGCCTGCCGACGACGATATGGGTGAAGTTGTTGGCCGTGGCGTGGCGGACGATGTCCTGGGCGACGTTCTGGCCCGGAATGGTCGTCACCTCGGCGCCGAGCTGCTCGGCCAGGCGCAAGAGCGTGGCCAGCTGGTCCTTGTCTTCCTCCGACATGGCGGCCGAACGCGGCGTGTCGACATGCAGCGCCGTCCACGGTGCGCGCAGCCGGTCGGCCAGCCGGCGCGCATAGCGGACACGAGACGCTCCGCCCGGACGCGCATCGACGCAGACGAGCACCCTTTCGCCCGCCGCCCAAGGGCCGGGAATCGCGTGCGACTGCATGTGGTTGAGCAACTGCTCGTCGACGCGCTGGGCGGTGCGGCGCAGCGCCAATTCCCGAAGCGCGGTCAGATTGCCCGGCGAGAAATAGTTTTCGACTGCGCGCTGGGCAGTGTTGGGGAAATAGACCTTGCCCTCTTTCAGCCGCTTGATCAGGTCGTCGGGCGTGAGGTCGATGATCTCGATGTCATCGGCCTGGTCGATGAGGGAGTCCGGGACCGTTTCGCGCACCCTGACCCGGGTGATCTGCGCCACCACGTCATTCAGGCTCTCGACATGCTGGATGTTGAGCGTGGTGTAGACATCGATGCCGCGCGTCAGGATTTCCTGGACGTCGAGATAGCGCTTGGGGTGGCGGCTGCCTGGCGCATTGGTGTGGGCGAGTTCGTCGACGAGCACCAGCGCCGGCCGGCGGGCGAGAATGGCATCGATGTCCATCTCGTCCAGCACGCGGCCTCTGTAGTCGACCTTCTGGCGCGGGATGACCTCGTAGCCTTGGACCAGCGCCAGGGTTTCCTTGCGGCCGTGGGTTTCGACGATGCCGATGACCACGTCGATGCCGTCGGCAAGCATGGCGCGGCCGGCCATCAGCATTTCGTAGGTCTTGCCGACACCGGGTGCAGCACCCAGAAATATCCGCAGGCGGCCGCGCTCTTCCCGTTCCGCATGCTCGAGCAGCGCGTCCGGAGAGGGTCTGGTATAGTTGCTTCTGGCGTCCGGCATCAGGCTCGATCATGAACGGCGCCGAGGATCGTGTCGATCCCTGGCCCCTGGCTTCAGAGATTGTCTCTCACTGCTTGGTATCGTCCAGTGCCAGGTTGAGCGCCAGCACATTGACGACCGGCTCGCCGAGGAAGCCGAGTTCGCGGCCTTCGACATGGCTGTCGACAAGCGCCTTGACCTTGGCTTCGTCGAAGCCCCTGGCCTTGGCCACCCGAGCGACCTGGAAATAGGCGGCGTCCGGGCTGATGGCGGGGTCGAGGCCGCTGCCGGACGTCGTCACCAGATCCATCGGCACCGGCTGGTTCGGGTTCTCCGCCTTCAGCTTTTCGGCGTCGGCCTTGATGCGGTCGATCAGCTTGGGGTTGGTTGGACCGAGATTGGAGCCGCTGGACGCTGCGGCGTTGTATCCGTCGCCGGCAGCCGAGGGGCGGCCATGGAAATACTTGTCGTCGGCAAAGCCCTGGCCGATCAGTTCGGAGCCGATGACCGTGCCGTTTTTCTCGATCAAGCTGCCATTGGCCTGGTGCGGAAACAGCGCCTGGGCGATGCCGGTCATGCCCAGGGGATAGATCAGGCCGGTCAAAACGGTGAAAAAGACGATCATGATAACAGCGGGTCTTATCTGAGTGAGCATGGACGTATTTCCTTAAGCGAGGCCGAGGCCGGTGACGATCATGTCGATCGCCTTGATGCCGACGAAGGGAACGATGATGCCGCCGAGGCCGTAGACCAGCAGGTTGCGGCTGAGCAGCGCGCCGGCGCCGATGGCGCGGTATTTGACGCCTTTAAGCGACAGCGGGATCAGAGCGATGATGATCAGCGCGTTGAAGATGATGGCCGACAGGATGGCGCTCTGCGGCGTCGCCAGATGCATGATGTTGAGCGCTTGCAGGGGGCCGATTGTATGTCCCGGCGCAACGTAGAAGACGGCAAACATGGCCGGGATGATGGCGAAGTATTTGGCGACGTCGTTGGCGATCGAGAAGGTCGTCAGCGAGCCGCGCGTCATCAGCAGCGCCTTGCCGATCTCGACGATCTCGATCAGCTTGGTCGGGTCACTATCGAGGTCGATCATGTTGCCGGCCTCGCGGGCGGCAACCGTGCCGGTGTTCATGGCGACGCCGACATCGGCCTGCGCCAAGGCCGGCGCGTCGTTGGTGCCGTCACCGCACATGGCGACCAGCTTGCCCTTGGCCTGTTCGTCGCGGATCAGCTTCAGCTTGTCCTCGGGCGTGGCCTGGGCGAGGAAATCGTCGACGCCGGCTTCGGCTGCGATCGCCGCCGCAGTCATCGGATTGTCGCCGGTGATCATCACGGTGCGGATGCCCATTTTGCGCAGTTCGGCAAAGCGCTCGCGGATACCACCCTTGACGATGTCCTTGAGGTGGACGACGCCGAGCAGGCGGCCGTCACGCTCGACGGCCAGCGGCGTGCCGCCCGACTTGGCGATCTCGTCGGCGATCGCCTGGAGATCCTTGACGGTGTCGCTGCCGGGGCGCGTGCCGTGAGTGGCCGATGACGACTGGCTGACATAGGCGAGAACCGAATCGACGGCGCCCTTGCGCACCGACGAGCCATCGATGTCGACGCCGCTCATCCGGGTCTGCGCGGTGAAGGGCACGAAGCTGGCATGCAAGGTTGCCATGTCACGGGCGCGGATGGCGTATTTCTCCTTGGCCAGCACGACGATCGAGCGTCCCTCAGGCGTCTCGTCGGCGAGCGAGGCGAGCTGCGCGGCATCGGCCAGTTCCTGTTCGGTGGCGCCCTTGACCGGGCGGAATTCGGTGGCCTGGCGGTTGCCGAGCGTGATGGTGCCGGTCTTGTCGAGCAAAAGCGTATCGACGTCGCCCGCCGCTTCGACGGCACGGCCGGACATGGCCAGCACGTTGAAGCGCACCAGGCGGTCCATGCCGGCAATGCCGATGGCCGACAGCAGGGCGCCGATGGTGGTCGGGATCAAGGTGACGAACAGCGCGACCAGCACCGTCACCGGGATATAGCCGCCGGAATAGGAGGCAAAGCTCGGGATCGTGGCGGTGGCCAGCACGAAGATCAGCGTCATGCCGACGAGCAGGATGTTGAGCGCGATCTCGTTGGGCGTCTTCTGGCNGTCTTCTGGCGCGAGGCACCCTCGACCAGCGAGATCATGCGGTCGAGGAAGGTGTGGCCGGAGGCCGCTGATATGCGCACGCGAATCCAGTCGGACAGAACCTGCGTGCCGCCGGTGACCGCCGAACGGTCGCCGCCGGATTCGCGAATGACGGGTGCGGACTCGCCGGTGATTGCCGCCTCGTTGACCGAGGCCACGCCTTCGATCACTTCACCGTCGGACGGGATGATGTCGCCGGCTTCGACCAGCACGATGTCGCCAACCTTCAGGCTGGTGCCGGGCACCAGCTTGAACCTGGAGCGGTCTTCGCCGGCAAGCAGCTTGGCCTGGGTTTCGGTGCGCGCCTTGCGCAGCGAATCGGCCTGCGCCTTGCCGCGGCCTTCGGCGACGGCCTCGGCGAAGTTGGCGAACAGCACGGTGAACCACAGCCAGATGATGATCTGCAGCGTAAAGCCGAAATCGCCGCCGCCGGTGGCGAGATCCTTGACGAACAGGACCGTGGTAAGAAGCGAGACGATGGCGACGACGAACATCACCGGGTTCCTGACCAGCGTGCGGGGGTCGAGTTTCCTGAAGGCGCCGCCGATGGCCGGCCACAGGATGCGGGCATCCATGATGCTCGCGGATTTGGACTGGCTCATTTGGTGGCTCCAGTATCTGAACTGTTGGCCGGCACCGACCGATCGGATGCCGAAAAGAGGGGCGGCGGACCATAGGCCAGCAGCCAGATCACGATCATGACTGCCGCGAGGCCGAGGAAGGTAGATACGCTGGGGAAGGGAGGGGGCGTTTCCTCCCCCTCATTGCCGGCTCGTGGGCCGGCTCGCGGCCGGGCCTTCATGCGTTTTGGGTAGAACCAGGACATGACAAGCCTCAGAATGTCTGGCCGTTGATGGCAGCCAGGTGCTCGACGATCGGTCCGATCGCCAGTGCCGGGAAGAAGGTCAGGCCGACGACGATCAGGATGACGCCGACGAGCAGGCCGACGAACAGCGGGCCGTCGGTCGGGAAGGTGCCGGCGGAAGCCGGAACCGTCTTCTTCGTCGCTAGCGAGCCGGCAATGGCAAGCGCTGGAATGATGACGAAGAAGCGACCCACCCACATGGAGATGCCGAGCGTGATGTTGTACCAGGGCGTGTTGCCGGAAAGGCCGCCAAAGGCCGAGCCGTTGTTGGCCGCCGCCGAAGTGTAGGCATAAAGAACCTCGGAGAAGCCATGCGGACCGCCATTGGCCATCGAGGCGACGGCGCTTGGCAGCACGACCGCTATTGCCGTGAAGACCAGCATGACCAACGGCAGAGCGAGGATGGCGAGCATTGCCATCTTGACCTCCTTGGCCTCGATCTTCTTGCCGAGATATTCGGGCGTGCGGCCAACCATCAGGCCGGCGACGAACACGGTGATGACGATGAACATGACGATGCCGTAGAAGCCGGCGCCGACGCCGCCGACGATGACTTCGCCGAGCTGCATGTTGAGCATCGGGACCAGGCCGCCAAGTGCTGTGAACGAGTCATGCATGGCGTTCACCGCACCGCAGCTCGCAGCCGTGGTGATGACGGCGAATAGTGCCGAAGCGGCAATGCCGAAGCGGCTCTCCTTNTCAGACGTGTGCTCTTCCGATCTGCGGATTGCCCGCGGCTTCCGCCCAGTAGCAGATAACGACGCCAGCGATGAACAGCACACCCATCGTGGCCAGGATCGCCCAGCCCTGGCGCTGGTTGCCGACCATGCGGCCGAAGACGTTGGTGAGTGCAGCACCCAGCGCGAAGATCGTCACCATCTGGATCATGTTGGAGATGGCGTCGGGGTTTTCGAAAGGATGCGCGGCATTGGCGTTGAAGAAGCCGCCGCCATTGGTGCCGAGCATCTTGATGGCGACCTGCGAGGCGACCGGCCCAAGGGCGAGCGTCTGCTTGGCGCCCTCCAGCGTGGTGGCGTCGACATAAGGCCCGAGCGTCTGCGGCATGCCGAGCCAGACATAGACAAGGGTGAGCACGATGCTGAGCGGCAGCAGGATGTAGAGCGTGCAGCGGGTCATATCGACCCAGAAATTGCCGATCGATTTGGCCGAGGCGCGGGCGAAGCCGCGGATCAGCGCCACCGCAATGGCAATGCCGACGGCGGCGGACATGAAGTTCTGAACAGTCAGGCCGGCCATCTGCACGAGGTAGGACAACGTGCTTTCGCCGCCGTAATTCTGCCAGTTGGTGTTGGTGACGAAGCTGACGGCAGTGTTGAAGGCGAGATTGGGTTCGACCGATGCCATCCCGGCCGGATTGTAAGGCAGGACGCCCTGCAGGCGTTGCAGAAAGTACAGCACCAGGAAGCTGGCAAGGCTGAAGAAGATGATTCCTGCCGCGTAGGTCGTCCAGTGCTGCTCCTCGCGCTCGCTGGTTCCCGAAATGCGGTAGAGGCCGCGCTCAACGGGCCCGAGTATGGGCGAGAGAAAGGTGCGATCGCCATTGAAGACGCGGTACATGTAGCCGCCGAGCGGCTTCACCAGCAAAACGACGATCCCGCAATAAACCAGGATCTGTATCCATCCGTTGAGTGTCATGGGTTTCCGTGCCTTGCTTCAGAAGCGTTCTGGGCGAACGAGGGCGTATGTCAGGTAGACGAGCAGGAACAAGGTCACGCCGCCACCGAGGATGTAATCGACAAGCATGGTGCGATCCTTCCGCTTAAAGAGCGTCGCAAGCTTTGATGTAGGCGAGGGAAAGACCGAAGAACAAAACCTCGATCCCGATGACGACGATGTCCATTTGTGTTGGTCCTTGCTTCTGCTTGTATTTGGCGCCAGCGACTGGCGAGCCAGAAATTCCATGAGAACGGCCCGCCGTAACTCTGGGGTCACGGCGTCCGCAGCGTTTTGCTCGAGATGGAATATGGACCCGATCGCCATAAAGGTTCGAGACGGGGCCGGGAGGAAAGATATAAAATTCCTATAAAGATTTCCGGGAGATGGCTCCGTTCCGGGCCGCTAGAAACCGACGCCATGATATCGCGACCCCTCTTGCGGCGGCTCCGTCTTTCGAAACAATGGGAACGCAAAACGAGGGAAAAACAGATGCTCGACATGGCACCATCGAAACAGGCGGCGACATGGCTTTGCGCGCTTGCACGGGCGCTGGAAGCTGATGACGCCGAGGCGGCCGCCAACCTGTTCGTCGAGGATTGCTACTGGCGCGATCTGCTGGCTTTCACCTGGAACATCACCACGATGGAAGGCCGCGATGAGATCCGCGACATGCTGCAAGCGACGCTGGCGGAAACGAAGCCCTCACACTGGACGCTGTCCGGCGAGGCGACCTCGGATGAGGGCACCGTCGAGGCCTGGTTCACGTTCGAAACGGCGGTCGCGCGGGGCGAAGGGATTGTGCGCCTTACGGACGGCCGCTGCCGGACCTTGTTCACGGCGGTGCGTGAGCTCAAGGGGTTCGAGGAACAAAAGGGACCGGCGCGGCCGCTTGGTATCCGTCACAAGGCCGATCCGAAGCGCGAAACCTGGGCGGAGGCGCGGGCGCGCGAGACGCGCGACCTCGGCGCCACCGAGCAGCCCTATTGCCTGGTGATCGGCGGCGGGCAGGGCGGCATCATGCTCGGCGCGCGGCTGAGGCAGCTCGGTGTGCCCACCATCATCATCGAGAAAAATGCGCGCCCCGGCGATTCCTGGCGCAACCGTTATCGCTCGCTCGTGCTCCACGATCCGGTCTGGTACGACCATCTGCCCTACATTCCGTTCCCGGAGAACTGGCCGGTGTTCACGCCCAAGGACAAGATGGGCGACTGGCTGGAGATGTACACCAGGGTGATGGAGCTCAACTACTGGGTCGCCACCAAATGCCTCAGCGCCAGCTATGACGAGGCCGAGAAGGTGTGGACTGTGGTGGTCGACCGCGTCGGCCGGCAGATCACGCTGAAGCCGAAGCACATTGTCTTTGCCACCGGCGCCTATGGCCCGCCACGCCAGATCGCGCTGCCCGGCGCCGAGACCTTCAAGGGCGAACTCCTGCATTCCAGCCAGTATGCAAGCGGCGAGAAATTCCGCGGCAGACGTGTCGCTGTCATCGGCGCGGCAAGCTCGGGGCACGATGTCAGCGTCGACCTCTGGGAGAGCGGCGCAGACGTCACCATGATCCAGCGGTCGCCGACGACAGTGGTGAAATCCGACACTCTGATGGAAGTCGGCTTCGAGATCTTCTCGGAAAAGGCTTTGGCGCGCGGCATCAGCACCGACAAGGCCGACCTGATCGTCGCGTCCACGCCGTTCGCGCTTGTACCCAAGGGCCAGCGGGATCTTTACGAGGTGATCAAGGCACGCGACGCAGACTTCTACGACCAGCTACGCGCCGCCGGCTTCGCCATCGATTTCGGGGAGGACGAGACCGGGCTGTTGATGAAGGCCTACCGCACCGGCTCCGGCTACTACATCGATGTCGGCGCCTGCGAACTGATCATCAATGGCGAGATCAAAGTGAAGAGCGGCGTCGGCATCAGTTCATTGACGCCGACCGGCATCCTGTTCGACGACCGCAGCGAGCTGGCCGTCGATGCGATCGTCGCCTGTACCGGCTACCAGTCGATGAACGAGACCGTGGCGGCCATCGTCTCGCGCGAGGTCGCCGACAAGGTCGGGCCATGCTGGGGCCTCGGCTCCGGCGTCAAGGGCGATCCCGGTCCTTGGCAAGGCGAGCTGCGCAACATGTGGAAGCCGACGGCGCAGGACGCGCTGTGGTTCCACGGCGGCAATCTGGCGCTGTCGCGGTTTTACTCGAAATATGTGGCGCTGCAGATCAAGGCGCGGATGGAAGGGATTGCGACGCCGGTGTTTGGGGCGGTGAGTAACGCAGGGCGCTAGCGATCTCCTCCCCCCTCGAGGGGGAGATGTCGCCGAAGGCGACAGAGGGGGTCGCCGCGCGTGGAGCGCTGACCTCCAGCTGCCGCGAGGAGCTTGCGTCCGGTCGAACCGACCCCCTCTGGCCTGCCGGCCATCTCCCCCTCAAGGAGGGAGATTATCCACGCCCGAAATGCCGTGCCGCGACCTCGACATGCGTATGTGCCGCATGCGGCTCGAAGCGCTCGGTCTCGTTGTGGTCGGGCGCCTCGTTCGGCCACCAGACACCGCCGATAACAATGCCTTCTGAGACCAGCCGCTGATCCGCGATCAGCGCCGCACCGACCGCATCGACGAAGGTAAAGCGCCCGGGGCGCAGTCTCAGCACCGCGACATCGCCGACACCGCCAACTTTCAGCGTCCCAAGCTCCGGCCTGGCGATCGCCTCGGCTGGCCTTTGCGTGGCGGCGCGCAGCACCTCGACCAGCGGCATGCCCAGCGCCATCAGCTTCGACATGCAGACCAGTATGTCGAAGGCCGGACCGTCGACGCAGTAGAGATGCACGTCGCTGGAGATGACGTCGGGCGCGAGGCCCTCGGCCAGCATCGCTTTCGCCACGGCGAAGTCGAACGATCCCATGCCGTGGCCGATGTCGAAGATGACACCGCGTTCGCGGGCCAGCCGCATGTCCGGCCGCACCGCGCCGGAAGCGAACACCGGCGCGTTGGGGAATGGCCGAAAACAATGGGTGAGGATGTCGCCGCGGCGCAGCCGTGGCAGCACCTCGGAACGGCCGGGCGGCGGCTCGTCTATATGCGCCATCAGCGGCAGACCGACCTGGTCGGCGGCTTCCAGCGCAAGATCGACCGGGGCGATGCCGCTGGCGCCGCCGGCATGCTTGCCGGAGCGCACTTTTACCCCAACGACGACATCGGCGTGCTCGCGCACCGCGGCCACCGTCTCGCGTGGCTCGCAGAGCCTGAGATCGCTGCATTCGCCGACCGAGACGCTTTGCGAGAAGCCGAATATGCCGGCAAAGGAGATGTTGACGTAGGCGAGAATACGCACCTTCGAGCGCTCGATGACATGGCGGCGAAAGCCCAGAAAATTGCCGGCGCCGGCGCTGCCGGCATCGATGAAGGTGGTGGTTCCGCTCTTGGCCGCCAGCCGGTCGGCGTCGACGCCCAGCGAGGTGCCGCCCCAATAGACATGGCTGTGCAGGTCGATGAGGCCGGGCGTGACGATGCAATCCCTGGCATCCACGACCTGCGTAGCATGCTCGGCGTCGATGGCAGTCTCGATGGCCGCGACGCGACCGCCCGCAACGGCGACATCGCGCGGCGCGTCCAGGCCCGAGGCCGGATCGATCAGGCGGCCGCCCTTGATCAGGAGATCGAACTGCATCGGCGCCTGCCTCTCTTCGTTTTGGGGCATGATCTCTGGACAAAACGGTTTCCGTTTGTCCGAGAAAACCGGTTTCCACTTTCGGGATCATGCCCCGACTGGTCAAACCGGCCGGTAGGCGACGGCTTCGACCTCGATCTTGATGTCGATCATCAGCCGCGATTCGACCGTGGTGCGGGCCGGCGGATTTTTCGGGAAGTGCTTGGCGTAGACGGCATTGAAGGCGCCGAAGTCGCGCGCGTCCTCGAGCCAGACCGTGGTCTTGACGACATCGTCCATGGTGCAACCGGCCAGCGCGAGTGCCGCCTTCACATTCTGCAGCACCTGCTCGGTCTGCTCGGTGATGCCGCCCTTGACCACGATGCGGTCGCTGTCGACCGGCACCTGACCTGAGATGTAGACGAAATCCCCGGCGCGCACGGCCGGCGACAGCGGCACGTGGGATGTTCCAAAACACTCTTTAGGCAAAGGAAACTCCTGTTCAGAATGGCGGGCCGCGCCCCGTTTTCGACGACCGCTCTACGCCTGTCCCGGTGATCCTCATAGGGGGCTTTTTGGAAAGCAGCATTTTTCCAAACGCGTGTTGCTTTATCGCAGGCTCGCCAGCATCTTGCGCGTCGCATTTTCCCGACAGGAGATTTCAATGACCTTCGACAAGAACCCGTTTCCAGAGGGCGATGCCGATCGCCACGCGCTCTGGGAAATGTTGGTGCGGCGCGACATCGACGCCTTTATCCGTCAGGACTGGTCGATGGTCGAGGATGATTTCCTCGCCGACAGCTTCTTCGGCATGCATGCGCATTTCCTCAGCGATGCCGACGCCTGGCGTCTGCAATTCCCGAGCCTTGCCGTCTATCGCGACGAATGGCTGCGCCAGGCCAAGGAGACGGCGGCGGCCAGATTCGCCGAGCCGCTGCGCGAGGCGCTGTTTCGCGTCACCAACATGCGCGACATCGATGTCGATGGCGACCGCGCCGTGCTGCACAAGAAGTTCAACGGCTCGGTGGCCAAGGCCGATGGCAGCGTCGACAAGCTGAAATGGCAGACGCTGTATTTTTGCAGGAAGGTGGCGGGCCACTGGAAGATCGGCGGCTTCGTCGGCTACATGCCGCATCCCTTGGGGATCTGAGTCTTGCCCGCTTATGCTATTGCCGGCCTTCGCGCACGAAGACGTGCGCCTCCCGGGCTGCAGTTGTAAAAGCTCGCCAACCGAATCCACTCGAGCTCAAGCGAGTTGAACGGCACAGGTTCGTCCCACAGGGCTAGCGGGAGCGGTGGTCGAACACGACCGCCATGGTCTTACCAATTGCCGCCATGACGACGAGTTCGACGAGATCGTCGTCGCTGTCGACACAGGTTGGATCCATGCGGCGGATAGCGTCGAGCGCCGCCCTGGTCGAGACGGTATCGCCGGCGCGGAATCTGGAAAGCGCAGAGGAAACAAGGTTCTGGGTTGTCACGTCGATGACAGGTACGCTCTGCACTACGTTCATGGCTTCCTCCTGCCAAGAACCCTCTCCCGAAGGAAATAATACGCCGAACGACGGCGTGTGCCAGCGGAATCGTGGTCCGACCAGATTGCCGGGAGGGCACGTTTGCGAGTTTGATAGGATCGAGCCCACAGCATCCAGGACGGGACATGAAACTGTACTTCAGCCGCAATCCCAATCCGCGCCTCGCGGTTGCAACTGCACGTCATCTGCAGGCCAAGGTCGAGTGTGAGTTTGCGGCACCCATGGCGCCCGGGCAGGCTGAGCGGTTTCGTCAGCTCAATCCCAATCTTACCCTGCCGATATTGGCATGGCCGGGCGGCAGCCTGTGGGAAAGCAGACGCCATAGCCTGCCTTCTGTCGCGCGAAGCGGGTTCGGATTTCTGGCGCGGCGGCGATGACCAACCCGACATGATCCGCTGGCTGAGCTGGGGCAAGGAGAATTTCGTCCGGGCCTGCGACATCGTGCATTTCGAGCGCGGAACCAAGCAGCGCTACGGGATTGGGCCCGTCGACCAGGGCAAGGTCGAGGAGGGGCTGGCGGAGTTCCGCATCGCGGCAGCGATTCTCGAGGCGGAGCTCGCCAAGCGGCCATGGCTTGTGGGCAAGTCGCTCTCCTATGCCGATTTCCGTATGGCGACGTTTTTGCCGTTCAACGATGCAGCCGGCCTGCCGCTGGCGGACTATCCCTCTGTTCTGGGTTGGTATCGCCGGCTCGAAGCCATCGATGCCTGGCGCGATCCCTTCGACGGGCTGGACGCGCCGCTTCTGCCGCCGGTCAACTCCGCTTGATGTGCTTCCCTTTGGGCAGATGGGCTGATGTGTGGCGCTTTGGCAGCATAGGTGTGGAACAGCGGGCGAGTTGCCATGGCGCGCTCGACGGCTCGCGGCCGGGTTGATAAGCCCTGTCCGCAAGGAGAGTCGTGACATGACCGTAGCCATCGAGATGGGACAGACGACGGCGGGTGCGCCGGCGGCGCTCGACCTTGAGGAGCTGCTGGCGACCCGGCTTCTGGTGCAAGGCAATTCCGGCTCCGGCAAATCGCACCTTTTGCGCCGGCTCCTGGAGCAGAGCGCGCCCTGGGTGCAGCAGACCATCATCGACCCGGAAGGCGATTTCGTCTCGCTGGGCGACCATTACGGCCATCTGGTCATCGATGCCGAGGAGCATACGGAGCGTGGCCTGCAAGCAGCCGGCGAGCGGGCGCGCATCCACCGCGTCTCCACGGTGCTCAACCTCGAAGGGCTCGATGCCGAGAACCAGATGCGGCGCGCCGCTTCCTTTCTCGGCGGGTTGTTCGAGGTTGCCCGCGAGCATTGGTATCCGATGCTGGTGGTGGTCGACGAAGCGCAGCTGTTCGCGCCCGCCGTGGCCGGCGAAGTGTCCGACGAGGCGCGAAAGCTCTCGCTCGGCGCCATGACCAATTTGATGTGCCGCGGCCGCAAGCGCGGCCTTGCCGGCATCATCGCCACGCAGCGGCTGGCAAAGCTCGCCAAGAATGTCGCGGCGGAGGCGTCCAATTTCCTCATGGGCCGTACCTTCCTCGATATCGACATGGCGCGCGCCGCCGACCTTCTGGGCATGGAACGGCGTCAGGCCGAGGCGTTTCGAGACCTGGAGCGCGGGCACTTCATGGCGTTGGGCCCAGCGCTGTCGCGCCGTCCGCTGGGCGTGCGCATCGGCCAGACCGAGACCAGCCCGCGCAACGGTACGCCGCGGCTGATGGCAATGCCGGAAACAGCGCTTGAAGACGCGCGCGCCATCATCCTGGCGGCGCCGCCGCCCGAGACTATGCGCGCGCCGCGCCGGATGGCGTCGCCGGAGCTGCTCGACCAGCTGATGGCGGCCAAATCGGCGGCGATGGAGATCCGCCCGGAACCTGCGGAACCGGCGGTAAGCGCCGAGGATATCGCCGACCGGCGAGAGCGGGTGGACCGTGTCCTGCGCGCCATCCTGGCGCAGCCCGATGCGGGTTTCCGCGTCATCGGCGTGCTTTATCAGGAGTTCGTCGTCCGCTGCCGCATCGAAGGCCTCGCTTCGGTGGTGCCGGACCTCTCAGAATTCCGCCGCATGCTGACGCGTGCCCGCGCCGGGCTCGGCGCCGACATGGCAGGCGATGACGCCTGGCAGGACGTTTCCGTGCGCGCCTCGCTGCTGCCCGAGGACATGCAGGGCGTGTTCATGATGATCGCCCGCGCCGCCAAGGAGGGCTGGCCGTGCCCGAGCGACGCGGCGATCGCGCGCGCCTACGGCTCGCATTCGCTGCGCCGCGCCCGGCGGCTGCTCAGCTATATCGAGGAGCAGGGCCTCATCGTCTGCCAGCTCGACGGCACCGGCCGCCGCACGGTGACGCTGGTCGAGCTCGCCTGGGCGACGGCGCCGGGCGACCCCAATGCCGCGGAGGCGGAACAGGGCAGCCTGGCGCTGTGAAAGGCGAACAGGCAGCTACCTGACTTGCTTGCGCGGTTCTGAACAAGATGTGTTTCGCCGATCGGCGCGCGACGATTTATGATGGGTTTCCGAGAATCGCAGAACGGTTCGGGCGGGAGGGTTGTCCGGTGCGGTTGAAATCTCTGGCTGTCTTTGTCTTTGGCCTCCTCGCCGTCGCCGGCATCGCCTTGACGATGTCTGCCCGGTCTTTTGCCGCGTCCTCCGATATACCGGCCTGGCTGCAGGCCCATGTCGGCAATGACGACGGCGAGATTTCGCAAGTGGTGCTGGAGCGGGCGCGCGCGCTTTACCTGAAGAAGGTCGCGCAAGGCGCGGTCCACAATGGCTGCTATTTCGCCATGGATGCGACGCGCCCCGGCGATCTCGGCAATGGCGTGCTAGGGCGGCGCTACTACGTCATTTGCGAGGCCAAGCAGTCGTTCAGGGCGATCTCGTCGGGCCATGGCGGCGGCCGCAATTTGAAAGGCGTGGTCGATTTCTCCAACGGCAAACGCTGCGCGAAAAACTTCGGCAATGCCCTGGACTCGTCCTTGACGACCGGTGGCGCCTATATGACCGGCGAGGCAAAGACCTCATTCAAGGGTTTTTACCGCATCGGCGCAAAAAAGGACCAGGCGCTGCTGCGCACCTTCATCCAGTTCGACGGTGAGGGGGAGACGGCGAATGCCAGGCAGCGGGTGATCGGTGGCCACGCGGCGCGGCTGTTGCGCGGCATGTGCCTGCGCAAGAACCCGAACAGCTCCTATGCCGACCATGACGGCTTCGTGCCATACGGCAAGCTGGTGGATTATGCCGGCGGCCGCAGCAATGGCTGCACCAGCTGGTCGCCGTCCGACGCCGACCAGATCATTTCGATGGTGAAGGGCAATCCGACGACGCTCTATATCTACCCGGAATCGCGCGACATCACCGCCGTTGGTAAATCGGGCGCCTATTGGAATGCGTCCTGCCTGAAGGAGATCGGCAAGCCGAAATTCTGGCCGCGAAAGAGCCTTGAGCCGATCATCGCGCAATACGCCAAGGACAACCCGCCACCGCCGCCACAACCGTTGCCGATCTGCACCGGGCCGTGAGGGATGAGTCCTCGGCTCGGCATTGTCGGCGGCGCGGACTGGCTGGGCGGCGCCGCCGATCCGATGGGCTCTACTGATTGATCTCGGGTTCGACGAGCTTTGCCAGATTGCGCAGCGACTCCTGCCAGCCGAGATAGCAGGCTTCGGCCGGAATAACGTCCGGAATGCCGGCCTGCGTGATGTCGAGTTCCGTGCCGACCGACACTTTCTTCAGCAGCACGGTCACTTCGATCTGGCCGGGCAAATTGGGGTCGTCGAACCTGTCGGTGTAGCGCAGGCGCTCGCCGGGAACGAGTTCGAGATATTCGCCGCCGAAGGAATGGCTGCCGCCCGTCGTGAAGTTTCGGAACGACATCTTGAAGGCGCCACCGACTTTCGCGTCGAAGCTGTGCACGGTGCAAGTGAAGCCGTTCGGCGGAAGCCATTTCGCCAGCGCGTCGGCTTCTGTGAATGCGCGGTAGACCTTCTCCGGGCTGGTCGTCAGAACGCGGTGCAAACGTACGGTGCTTGGCATCTCTTCGGTATCCTTTGTGGTTTCGTTGTTCGATGCCCCAAGGACGGGTGAACCTCACCCGGTCCGACATAGCCTGTCAAATTTTCTTGAGCCCGTTGCCGGCAGCCATCCGCCCGCGACTTCGAGTCGCCGCCTCAGGCAGGCGGTCGTGTCGCGTCAAATTGCATGAATCATTGACAGGTTGCCTAACCTTTCGGCGCGGATCTCACAATTTATTAAAATTGTAAGTCTCTCCTATAAAGTTGTATTAGGATCAGCTTAACGCCTTCGGCATTATCTATTAAATGATGGGCGACGATCTCCTTGGTGTACTATAGAATGATTCCCTGGAACGACGGATCAATTTAAGAGTTGATCCGAAATGGTCGCTCGAAGGTTGTCGAACGACCAAGGCAGCACGCGCAAGGAGTGTCGGAATGACCACAGTCCTCAACGCCAAAGGCATTCCACTTCCCTATACCGGCGCTTCCACCCATTGGTTCTCGGCGACTGGAGGCGCGCCTTACCGCTACGGCACCTCGGGCAACGATTCCTTCTGGGGCGACACCAACGTCAAGGTCACCATGTATGGCGGCGCGGGCGACGACTATTACCATCTCTATTCGACGATCAACAAAGCGGTCGAGAACTACGGCGCGGGCGTCGACACGATCGATACCTGGATGAGCTACAAGCTGCCCGCCAATTTCGAGAACCTCGTCGTCACCGGCGACGGCCACTATGCCTTCGGCAATGCTCAGGACAACATCATAACGGGCGGCGCTGGCAGCCAGACGCTGGACGGCGGCAAGGGCAATGACGTGCTGATCGGCGGCGCCGGCGCCGACACCTTCATCATCACCAAGGGCAATGGCAGCGACCTTATCTCCGATTTCGGCGCGACCGACACGGTGCGCCTCAACGGCTATGCCTTCACCTCGTTCGAGGCCGTCCACGCCAATATGGTCCAGGTGGGATCGAACGTGCAGCTGAACCTCGGCTCGAGCGAGGTGCTGGTGTTCCACAACACCACGATCGACAAGTTTCAGCCCGGCCAGTTCGAGCTGCCGATCGACAAGACCGGCATGACGCTGTCCTTCAACGACGATTTCAACACGCTGAGCCTGTGGAACGGCCAGAGCGGCATCTGGGATTCCAATTTCTGGTGGGGGGCGCAGAACGGCAGCTCGCAGCCCCAGAACGGCGAGCTGCAATGGTATATCGACGCCAATTATGCGCCGACCAGCTCGGTCCATCCGTTCAGCGTCGCAAGCGGCGTGCTCACCATAACCGCGGCGCATGCGCCCGACGACATCAAGCCGCTGATCAACAATTACGAATACACTTCCGGCATACTGACGACGCACGACACCTTCTCGCAGACCTATGGCTATTTCGAAATGCGGGCCGATCTCCCGGAAAATGCCGGCGCGTGGCCGGCCTTCTGGCTTCTGCCCGAAGACGGTTCATGGCCCCCGGAACTCGACGTGATCGAAATGTATGGGCAGAACCCGAATGCGCTTCTCATGACCGCGCACACAAATGAGACGGGAACCCACACCACGGTCGGGTCGACGGTGAATGTCTCCAACACCGACGGCTATCACACCTATGGCCTGTTGTGGACGCCGGACAAGCTGGTCTGGACCTATGATGGCGTCCAGGTCGCGGAAGCGGCGACGCCGTCCGATATGAACAAGCCCATGTATATGCTGGTCGACCTTGCGGTCGGCGGTCAAGCCGGCGCGCCGCCCGACCATCTGGCGACGCCCGCGCAAATGAAGATCGACTATATCCACGCCTATACGCTGAACGATTTGCAGCAGAGCCATCTGAGCACGACAGCCGAGCACGCCGTCTAGATGTCACGGGACCGCGCGCCACTCAGCGATGCGGCCATCGGCCTGCGCCCGGTTTTCCTGCGCGGCATCGCCGATATCGGCATCTTTTCGTTGCTGATCAACATCCTGCTCCTGGTGATCCCGCTCTATCTGCTGCAGGTCTATGACCGGGTGTTGCCGTCCTCCAGCGTCGAGACGCTGCTTTATCTCTCGGCCATGGCGGTCCTCGCGCTCGCCTTCCTCGGCCTGCTGGACGCGGTCCGCGCCGTCTACGCGCAACGTGTTGCGGCCACCGTCGACCAGAAACTGGGCGCGCGGACATTCGCCGCCTCGCTTGGCGCCAGACATGCCGGCAGCGGGCTGTCGCCGCTGAACGACCTTGCCACGACTTGCGCCTTCATCAGGTCGCGCGGCGTGGCGGTGTTGTTCGACCTGCCGTTTGCGCCCGTCTTCCTGGCCTTGCTCTATTTCATCCATCCCGTCCTGTTCTGGCTGACGCTCGCCGGCGCCGTGCTGCTGTTTCTCTTGGTCGTGGCCAACCAGCTTGCCATCGGCAGGAACGATGCCATGTCGGCGGAACGCTCGGCGGTGGCCAGCCAGGCGGAGCAGGCCTTCGCCCGCAACACCGACACGCTGCGCGCCATGGGCATGGTGCAAAATGCCGCCGCGGTCTGGGGACGGCACGTTGCTGAGGCGCTGACCCTGCATGACCGTTCCGGAAGCGCCAATGCGATCTTCAGCGCGACGTCGCGGGCGCTGCGCATGATGCTGCAACTGGCGATCCTCGGCGCCGGCGCGTGGCTGGTGCTACAAGGGCAGATGACCGCCGGCATGATCTTCGCTTCGTCGCTGGTGTCGTCGCGCGCGCTGCAGCCGCTCGACCAGCTGATCGGATCCTGGCGGCAGATCGTCGACGCCAAGCGATGCTGGAAGCGGCTGGACACCGCCCTTGCGGCGCAACCAGCGCAGGGGCGCAAGCTCGCACTGCCCGATCCATTGGGCGCGATTTCGGTGCAGGATCTGTTCTTCATCGCGCCGACTGCGGCTTTCGGCACGGAGCCCATCCTCAAGCGGTTGAATTTTGCCATCGGCGCCGGCGAAGCGGTGGCGATCGTCGGCCCGAGCGGGGCCGGCAAATCGACGCTGGCGAAATTGCTTGTGGGCGCGCTGCAGCCGACCGGCGGCGCGGTCAGGGTCGACGGCGCCGACCTGAGGAGCTGGGGCGAAACCCAGCTTGGCAGGCATATCGGCTATCTCGCGCAGGAGGTGGAGCTTTTCCCGGGATCGATCGCGCAAAATGTCGCCCGCTTCGAACCCGACGCCGATGACGCCGCGATCGTCGAAGCGGCCAGGCGCGCCGAGGCGCATGAGCTGATTCTCACGCTGCGCGACGGCTATCAGACCATGATAGGCCCGTCGCATACCGTGCTGTCGGGCGGCGAGCGCCAGCGGATAGGGCTGGCGCGCGCCTTCTACGGCAAGCCACGCATGCTGGTGCTGGACGAGCCCAACGCCCATCTCGACGGCAGTGGGGAGGCGGCGCTCGAAGGGATGCTTTCGGCCGCGCGAAGTGTAAGCGTCACGACAGTCGTCATCACGCATCGCCCTTCGATCGCCGCGGCCTGCGACCGCGTCATGGTCCTGCGCAACGGCATGGTCGAAGCTTTCGGCCCTGCGAGCGAGGTGCTGAGGCAACCGGCGGCCGGCAAGGCCGGGAGCGCGGTGGTGACAGGCTCGTTCGTGCCGACCGTGCGCCCGCACAGCGTCCGCTTCGGGTCATAGACGATGATGCAGCAGAGCCTCGCCTTCGAAGGTCGACCGCGCACCGACTTCCGCCGCATGGCCGTCGTCGGCTACGTGGCCATAGCGCTCTTCGTCGGCTGCTTCGGCTATTGGGCGGCGAACGCGCCGCTCTCCGGCGCGGTGATCACCTCCGGCACGATCTCGGCAACGGGCGGCAACATCCTCATCCAGCACCCCGAGGGCGGCATCATCGAGCAGTTGCTGGTGCATGAAGGCGACCGCGTGCAACAAGGCGAACCGCTGGTCCTCCTCGACCGCACGGCGGCCGAGGCCGACCTCAACCGGCTGACCAGACAGTCGATCGCGCTCAGGGCAAGTGCCGCGCGGCTGGAGGCCGAGCGCGACGGATCGGACAGGCTGGCGCCGATCGCCGAAGCAGCACCCGCGCCGTTCCAGAGGGATTTCGACAATCTGGTGCACGAACAGCAGAAGGAGTTCGAGGCCAGGCTCGCCCGGTTCCGCTCCGAGCAGTCGATCCTGGCGCAGCGCGTCGCCATGCATCGTGAGTCGGCGCTGGGACTGGACGCGCAGAAACTGGCCATCCAGCAACAGGCCGAGATCGTGAAGAAGGAACTCGGCATCAAGACCGGCCTGCTCGACAAGGGTCTCACCAACCGCAGCGAATATTCGCAGCTTCTGCGCAGCGAGGCCGATCTGGTCGGCCAGGCCGGCGCGCTGGAGGCGGATATCGCAGCGACCAAGACGCAGATCGTCGAAGCCCAGGCGCAGATCGAGCGGGCGACGACGCAACGCGTAGAGGACGCGCTGACCAAGCTCGACGAGGTCCGCACCAGCCTGGCCGACATCGGCGAACAGATCACCGCAGCCGAGGCGGTGCTGGGGCGCACGACGATCAAGGCGCCGGCAGCCGGCATCGTGGTATCGTCGACCTACAACTCCAAAGGCAGCGTGATTGCGCCGGGGCAGAAGATCATGGAGATCCTGCCGACCGCGTCGGGCCTCATCGTCGACGCGAAGCTGCGGCCGAAGGACGTGGATCTGGTTCGCGTCGGCCAGCCGGCGAAGCTCAGGCTGTCCGCCCTGAACGCGCGCCTCACCCCTGAGGTCCCGGCTACGGTGACGCAAATTTCCGCCGACCGGCTGATCGATGAAACCACGCATGAGGCGTATTTCCGCGCCAGGCTGAAGATCACCGACACGCTGCCGCAGGGCGTGAAAGCCGAGCAGCTTTACCCGGGAACGCCGGTCGAGGCGTTTATCAGTACCGGCGACCGAACCTTCCTCGAATATCTGGCGCGGCCGATGCTGGACTCGTTCGCGCGGGCGTTCACGGAGCGATAGGCGCCAACTCGTCCTCCCAGTTGACGCCGCCGTAGAACACCCTGAGAATCACCACCTGGTCGCCTTCTACGGTGAAGGCCACAGTCAGGCGGCGCTCGAAGCCAACGATGCGAAGCCCCGGCCGCACATCATCCCTTACGGTTCCGCGTTCCGAGGCATAGTCGAGACCCAGGCAAAATCGCTCGATCCGCTCGATGTAGCGAAGGGCGGTGAGGTTGCCGGATGCGTGAGCGACCGTATCGTATATCCATAACAGGTCCGTCTGGGCTTTCCGGCAAAAGGACAACATGCCGGCGCTTCACACGTTCCCCTTGAGGCGAGCTGCGTGATGTGCGCGGATGCTGTCAAAAGACTTGTCGGCCGGGATGGCCTGGGAGGGGTCTGCCTTCCACCTATCATAGGTCGGCGCGACCTCCTCACGCAGCCAGCGCTCCACGGCGGCGTCGCGTTCCTGCAATGCGCGAAGACCGGCGCGGATCACTTCACTGCTGGTCGCGTATGTGCCGGACCGAACGAGCTGGTCGATGAAAGCAGCCTGCTCGGCCGGCAGGCTGAAGGTGCGTTTTTCGGTGGCGGACATGGATCCCTCCTATCAGGTTGGTATGATATTATCATACCAACGGCGAGATCGCACGCCCCAATATAGGCTTAGGGACCGCTCCCCTTGCCGTCGGCAAAGACACCGGACATTCGGTTCGGATGCCTGAGATGGGTCGGCTTGATACCGGTCTGATGGCGGAAGAC
This sequence comes from Mesorhizobium sp. LSHC412B00, assembly GCF_000503035.1. Classification (NCBI taxonomy): domain Bacteria; kingdom Pseudomonadati; phylum Pseudomonadota; class Alphaproteobacteria; order Hyphomicrobiales; family Phyllobacteriaceae; genus Mesorhizobium; species Mesorhizobium sp. LSHC412B00. The sequence goes on from NZ_AYWB01000007.1 coordinate 213,105, forward strand.
ACGGCTGAAATGGCCGGCATTGGGAAAACCGCAGCGGTAGGCGATGTCGCCGATTGCCAAGTCGCTCCCCTCCAGCAGCGACTTGGCCTGATGTACGCGCAGCGCAAGATAGGCGGCCATCGGGCCGATGCCGAGCTCGGCGCCGAACAGCCGCTCAAGCTGGCGCCGGGATAAATTCAACCGGCCTGCGATCTCGGCGACCGACAGCGTCTCCTGGAGATTGCTTTCCATCAGAAGCAGCGCCCGTTTCACCGCTCGGCTCGACGCGGCCGGAAAGAGATCGCCGACGGGCTGCACATCCAGGCTCGAGCGGATGCGGTCGAGCACGAGGATCTTGGCGGCTTTTTCCGCAGCCTTGCGGCCGATGAACTGCGACACGAAATGGCCGGCAAGGTCGGCCGCACCCGTGCCTCCGGCGCAGGTCGAGCGGCCCCTATCGACGGAAAACAGGCTGTCGGCATGGGCGTTCACATCAGGGAATTGGCTGCGGAAATCCTTGATGTGAAACCAGCTGACGGCAGCACTGTAGCCATCGAGCAGACCGTAGCGCGCGAGCACGAAGCTGCCGGTGCAGAGTGCCGTCAGCGGCACGCCCTTTTCGGCCGCCCGCAACAGGAAGGCCTCCTTTTCGGAGCTGAGGCTGCGGTTGGTGTCGAGCAGGCCACCGACCACGACGACATTGTCGAACTCCTGCGGATTGCCGATCGCCTTGGTCGGCAGCAACTCGACACCGCAACTCGCCCGGATCGGCAGGCCACGCTCGCCGACGATCTCCCAGTCGAACTCGATCCGGCGGCTGCGGTCGCCTTCATCGCCGGCCAGCCGCAGCGTGTCGATGAACAGCGACAGCGGCGACAGCGTGAAGTCGCGAACCAAGAGAAACGCAAACCGCCTGGCCATTGTTGCTCCGAAACCTTTCCTTCGGGTGGATGGAGCCTAGTTGCTGAAGATTGGCACGGACTCGAGCACCATGCCCCTCAGGATTGGCCGCCAGATGTCGGAGATGAGATTGACGACCTTAGTGTGCAACCGGTCGGCCATCTCTTCTCCAATGTTTCGAGAATAGGTCCAAAAGAGCTTTGACCGATTGTTGGAGCCGAATGTAAGGATGATCTTCGGTTAGGCGGGAGGGAGCATGGGTCTCGACTTGGCGGTTTTTAAAAGCGTTTCGACCATGGAGCGGGAATTCCCCGGCTATCGCTTTCAGCGGGATCCGGAAAACGGCGAATGCGAGGTGATCCATCCCGAAGACGTGACTCTCACCTGGGACGATGTCACAACGCGTGACTGGCGTGTCGGAAACATAGCCCACATTGCGGCGCTCGGGGAGCTGATTGCCGGTCTTCTCGGCGAAGGGTCAGCGCTGGAACGGATGGTCCTCCTTTCAGCCAGCGGTGTTGGAGACGTCATCGAGGAGCCGAGCTTCGGCGAGCTTGAGCGCGAATTGCGACTGATCGAATCCAGCACCGACCCATGGGTTCGGGAATTTGCCGATGGACTAGTGGAATTGATCAGTATGGCACGGCGTGAGAAAAACCCTATCGTGTTTGTGTAACCTGCAGCACCAAAGCGGAGCCCAAGCCATGACCCTGACCAATCGCGATATCATCGAGCTGACGGCATGGCGCCGCAAGCTGCACCAGCGGCCTGAAATCTCCAACGAGGAAGAACAGACCGCCAAGGAAGTCGTCAGCTTCCTCGCCGATACAGGGCCGGACAAGGTGCTGACCGGCCTCGGCGGTCATGGCGTGGCGGCGGTCTATGACAGCGGCCAGGCCGGGCCGACGGTGCTGTTCCGCTCGGAGATCGATGCGCTGCCGATCGAGGAGCTTTCGGGCGTCGAGCATGCCTCGCAGGTGCCGGGAAAATCGCATATGTGCGGCCATGACGGCCACACCGCGATCCTGGCCGCACTCGGCCGCCAGCTCGGACGAGAACGGCCGGCGCGCGGCCGCGTCGTCTTGATGTTCCAGCCGGCGGAAGAGACCGGCAATGGCGCGGCCGGCGTCGTCGCCGATGCGCGCTTTGACGAGATCGCGCCGGATTTTGCTTTCTCCCTGCACAATCTGCCGGGCGTGCCGTTCGGCGAGGTTCGCCTCAAGCCCGGCGTGGTCAACTGCGCCTCGCGCGGCATACGCATCGTGCTGGACGGCAAAACCGCGCATTCGTCCATGCCCGAAACCGGCGTGTCGCCGATGCTGGCGGTGAGCAAGCTCATGCCGCTGCTGCCGGCGCTCGGCCGCGGCACCTTTGCCGACGATGATTTCAGCATGGTCACCGTCACCCATGCGACGATGGGCGAGGCCGTGTTCGGCATCGCGCCTGCTCACGCCGAGGTGTGGGCGACGCTGCGTACAAGGCGCGACGAGCGCATGGCGGAACTGGTCGCGGCGGCGGAAGCGTTGGCCACCAGGATCGCGGCCGAGCACCACCTTTCCGTGCGCTGCGACTATCACGAGATCTTCGTCGCCAGCGTCAACGCTCCAGACGCGGTGGAACATCTCAACCGCGCGCTGGACGAAGAGGGCGTCGCGCGCAGCGAGGAAGCCTTGCCGATGCGCGCTTCGGAAGATTTTGGCATCTTCGGCCACAAGGCGAGCTCAGCCATGTTCTTTCTCGGCGCCGGCGAGCGCCATCCTTCGCTGCACAACCCCGATTATGATTTTCCCGACGATCTGATCCCGATCGGTTCGAAGATCTTCATGCGCACGGCGCGCAACCTGCTGGGGTGAGCGGCCCCTGCAAAATCCGCATCCTGAAGCTGCCTTTTTCCCGCTGGAATCGTCTTGTAGTCGCGTCCTACATTAGGAGGGGCTTGCGGATGAGAATTGCAATGGTTGTCGCGTTGACTGCGACAGTGGCAGGGTGCGTATCGTCTCCGGTCCAGTATGGAGCCTCGCTCTCGACCCAAGACCCGAAATGGGCGACGCCGGAATGCCAGCAGGCCCGCACCGATGCCATGAATTACGACGCGCGCGAGAGGGAGCATCCGGGATGGGCCGCCGGCGTCGTGCTGGGGCCCTACAGCATGGGCCTCGTGGCGGCCATCAAGGAGAACGAGCAGAAGCAGCGAAGGCTGTTGGCGCGCCAGATGCATCTGCAGTGCTCGAGCCTGCCGCTGCCGAAGGATTTGGACTTCGATCCGCAAATCTACGCACCAAAGCCGGGGAAATATCCGTAGGGCTGGGATTGGTTTGCACAGGGACAATAGCGGAGGCTTGCGCCCTACGAATACCCCCACCCTCAATCCCTCCCAACAAGGGGGAGGGAGACTAGGTTGGCGCTGATTTCCGCAAAACCGTCTAAGTCGACTTAAAAAGGGCTGGGCGTGCGGCAGCGTTCCCTCCGCCTTGTGAGGGTCCGAAGGACGGGCGAAACCCTGGCTCGCCCCGGCAAGTTAGAGTGGTGGTCCTCTTCGTACAAGCTCATATGCGATAGCCCTTGCCCCGAGGCATTGGCATTGCCAGCTCTGTATGAAGCGCTCCTCCGCTCTCCCCACCAGCTTTGCGCCTTGACCCACCGAGGGCTCTCCCTGGAACCAAATCCAAGCCTAAACTGTTCAAGTTGGTTACCACGCCGACGAGCCCTGCCGGTTGGGTGAGCGGCGCACTTGAGGAGCTCCCACCATGACCATCTCGTCCAGCTTTCGTTCGCTCGCGGTTGCGGCCATCACAACTGTGTCCGTCAGCGCTGCCAGCGCCGCGCATGCCGATAGCGGCACGATCCGCTTTGCCGTCTACAAGGCGGCCTTCTTCGTCGGCGGCTCGGGCGGCGAGGGCACGCTGACCTTCCATGGCCGCTCCTATCCCATCACGATCGGCGGCGTTTCGGGCGGCTTCGCGTTCGGGGTTTCCAAGACCTATTTCCGGGGCACCGTGCGCCATATCCGCAGGGTGCGGGATGCGACCGGCGTTTATGGCGCGGCCGGCGGTGGCGGCGCGCTCGGCAAGGGGGCGCAGGTGATCGTCATGACCAACGACAAGGGCGCCCAGCTCGAGCTTACGGGCCGGCAGGTGGGGTTGCAGGTGAATGCGGATCTGAGCGGGATGGCGATTTCGTTGAAGTAGGGGGCGCTCCCTCGCGTTCTCGGTGGGGTAAGCTCGTCTGGGGCGATGATAATCGCCTATGGCTGCGCCAGCCCCCTCATCCGGCCGCTTCGCGGCCACCTTCTCCCCGCTGGGGAGAAGAGGCTGGCGTTGACGCTGGCGCCCTCCTCTCCCCTCGGGGAGAGGTCGGATTGCCCCGAATTGCCCTTCGCAATTCGGTTGGCAATCCGGGTGAGGGGGAACTTGCTCCCGTGCGCTTGGCCTGAACCTTGGATGGGGAAGCTTCGCCCAATGCAGCGTCGGGCGCCAGCCCCTACCGCTCCTCCACAATCCGCAAATACGCCGCCGTCACGAACAGCACGATCAGCCCGAACAAGATCCGCCGTGCCCCCTCCGGCATCTGCAGGATGGTCAGCAGTGTTGTCAGCACGGTCAGGATCAGGGCGCCGATGATGGTGCCGGTGTAGCCGCCGCGGCCGCCGAAGATGGAGGTGCCGCCGATGACGGCGGCGGCGACCGAGGGCAGCACCAGCGGTTCGGCGAGCGACAGCGACGGCGCCTTGATCAGGCCGACATAGAGCAGGCCGGTGATGCCGGCGAGCACGCTGGAGGTGACGTAGAGCGCGGTGATGACCTGCCAGTATTGCACGCCCGACAGGCGGGTCGCGCGCTCATTGTCGCCGACGGCGTAGAGCAGGCGGCCGAAGCCGGTGCGGGCGAGCGTGAAGACGATGAGGGCGGCGAGCGGCACGAACAAAAGCAGCGCGTTGGGGAAGCCCCATGTCACGCCGGTGCCGAGCCAAGCCAGGAAGTCGGGGATTTTTGCGCCCGACGCGATCACCGTGCGCTGGTAGACCTGCAGGCAGCCGGTGCCGATCAGGCTGGTGCCCAGCGTCATGATCAGCGGGTGGACGCGGAAGACGCCGACGCCGATGCCGTTAACGAGGCCGATCAGCACCGCCGGCATCATCGCCAAAAGGAACGCCACCGCCGGGTCCTGGTTGACCACTTGCGTCGCCATGATGAAGGCGCTCATCGTTGCCACCGTGCCGACCGACAGGTCGATGCCGCCGGTCAGCATGGTCATGGTCTGGCATCCCGCCAGGATCGCCAGCGGTATGGCGAATTTAATAGTGTTGGCGATCCAGCGCTCGTTGACGATGCCGGGGCGCAGGATCTGCAGGATTATAACCAGGATGGCGAGCAGGACGATCAGCGGGATGAGCGGGCGATCGGCCATGAAGCGCTTTATGCGGCGGCCGAAGGGGACCGGGGTGATGGCGGTGGTGCTCATGGGGCGGCTCTTGGGGTGGCGTTTTGCGAGGCTAGCGCTCTACGGCGCCCCCCTCTGTCCTGCCGGACATCTCCCCCACTTGTGGGGAGATTGGCAGCTTCAGCGCCTCGCTCCTTTTTGCACCGTTGAAGGCTGGCGAAAGCGGCGATGACACCTGATCTCCCCCCTCGTGGGGGAGATGTCCGGCAGGACAGAGGGGGGCGCGAAGGAACGCCGACGTCTCTCTGCGACAGCCCTCCCATCATTGCCGCCCCCGCATCGTGATAAACGCGCCGAACATCACCACCGCCACCATGATCAGCCCCTCGATGATGGCGGNCGCCCCCGCATCGTGATAAACGCGCCGAACATCACCACCGCCACCATGATCAGCCCCTCGATGATGGCGGTGACATTCGGGTCGATGGCAAGCAGCGTCAAATCCGTGCGCACCAGGCGCAACACGAAGACGGCGACGATCGGGCCGAGCAGGCCGCCCTTGCCGCCGCCGAGCGCGACGCCGCCAAGCACCACGGCGGCGACGCTGGCGAGCAGATAGGGGCCGGGGATGGGGGCGCCGATGCCGGTGCTCATGGTCAGCGCCAGGCCGCCAAAGGCGGCGAACAGGCCGGACAGCGCATAGGCGATGATGCGAGTGCGCTTGACCGGCACGCCGGAGCGGAACGCCGCCAGTTCGCTGGAGCCGATGGCGTAGATGGAGAGGCCGAGGCGCGAGCGCCTCAGCGGTATCCAGATGACGCAGAGGCACACGATCAGCACCAGCAGCGCCTTCGGGACCCAGGCATCGACGGCGTCGGGCAGGCCGGGGATCGGTACCGTGCCGGAGATCAGCGCCTTCAGCCATTCGGCGATGCCGCCACCCGGCGCGTCGAGCACCAGCAGGGCGGCGCCCTGCAGCACGAACAGCATGGCGAGGGTGACGACAATGTCGGGCACGCGGGTGACGACGATGAGCAGGCCGTTGAGCGCGCCGAGCACGAAACCCATGGCGAGCACGAAGGGCACCACGAATAGCGCGTATTCCTCGCTCGCGCCATTCATCATCGACGCCGCGGTGACGCTGGTCAGCGCCATCATGGCGGCGACCGACAGATCGATGCCGCCGGCGATGACGACCACCGTCTGCGCGGCGACTGCGAAGGCATAGGGCAGAACGGCTCGGGCGAGCGAGCCGAAATCATTGCTGCCATAGGCCGGCTGGATGATCCTGGTGGCGATGAACAGGACGATGAGCAGGGCGAACAGGCCGACGACCCAGCCTTGGCGGCGCAGGAAATGGCTCATGGCGCGGCCTCCGGCGAAGCCGAAGTGTTCGCGGTCGGATCAGCCAATATGCCGATATCGGCCTTGGCGCCGCGCGGCAGGCCGTAGGCGGCGCGCATCAGCGCCGGCTCGTCGGCCTCCTCGACCGGAAAAATGTCGACGAGGCGGCCGCCGAAGATGACGATGACGCGGTCGCAGACGCGCTGCACCTCTTCGAGTTCCGAGGTGTAGAACAGCACCGACTTACCGTTGCCGGCGAGTTCGCGCAGCAGCTTGTAGATCTCCTGCTTGGTGCCGACATCGATGCCGCGCGTCGGGTCGAAGCACAGGATGGTGCGGGCATCCGCCGCGATCCAGCGGGCGATGGTCACCTTCTGCTGGTTGCCGCCGGACAGGCGCTGCACTTCGCCTTGTGCACGGGTGTCGATCTGCAGCCGCTCGATGGCGCTGAGCACGGTCGCGCGCTCGCGGCGCATGTTGATCGGCCCCCAGTTGCGCAGCGCGGCACTGAAGGGCAGGGCGATGTTTTCACGCACCGAGCGCTGCATGGCGAGCGCCTCGGAGCGGTCGCCCGGCACATAGGCTAGGCCGGCGCGGATGGCGTCGATCGGGTGGGCGAATTTCACCGGCTGGCCATCGACTTCGATCGTGCCGCCGGAAGGCCGGATCGAGCCGGCAAGGGCGGCGAACAACTCGTCCTGGCCCTGGCCTTCGAGCGCGACGACGCCGGCGACTTCGCCGTCGGCAAGATCGAAGGAGACGTCACTGAGCTTGGCACCGACGCGGAGATTGCGCACGGAGATGCGCGGCCGGGCAGCTGCGGGCGCGGCCTTCTCGGCGGCACTGCGGGCAGCGACATGGGTTTTCACGACGCGGGTGCCGAGCATCAGCTCGACGATCTTTTCTTCCACGCCCGGCACGATGTCGACGACGCCGACGGTCTCGCCGTCCCGCAGCACGGTGGCGCGGTCGCACAGCGCCGAGATTTCGACGAAGCGGTGCGAGATGAAGATCACGGCGCGGCCGGCATCGCCCTGGCGGCGCACCACTTCCAGCACCTTTTCGGCAAGGTTGGCGGGCAGTGCCGCCGTCATCTCGTCAAGCAGCAGCACGTCGGGCTCGACGGCGAGCGCCCGCGCCAGGTCGAGCACGCGCAGCACGGCCAGCGGGATGTCGCGCGCGGTGTCGCGCAGATCGAGGTCGGTGATGCCGAGCTCGCGCACCCAGGCGCGGAACGGCTCCACCGGCGTGCCGGTGAGCCTGAGATTGGACAGAACGTCGAGATCGGGGATCAGCGACGGCTCCTGGTAGACCGGCAGCAGCCCGGCGCGGCGCGCGGCGGCGGGCGAGCGAATGTCGCGCGCCTCGCCGCGGATCAGGATGCGGCCGGCGTTCGCCGGAATGGCGCCTGTCAGGATCTTCACCAGCGTCGACTTGCCGGCGCCGTTGGCGCCCATCAGCGCGTGGACCTCGCCCGGCAGCACGGAGAGCGACGCGTTGCGAAGCGCTGCAACCGCGCCGTAGTTCTTGGCGACGCCGGTGGCGTCGAGGAGGGGGCTGGTGGTCAAATGGTTTGTTGTCAAAATTGACGGTTCCAGAAACTAATGTCGGCGCTCTACGGCGTCCCCCTCTGTCCTGCCGGACATCTCCCCCACTTGGGGGGAGATTGGCAGTTCCGGCGCCGCCCCTCGTCTTGCGACGTAGAAAATTAGCGAAAGCCGAGATGACAGCCAATCTCCCCACCTGTGGGGGAGATGTCCGGCAGGACAGAGGGGGCGCCGTAGAGCGCTAGTCTGTGTGACGAGGACGGCCGTTCGCCGTCCTCGCCAGTTCATTCAAACCAGGCTTACTCCCCCGGCCCCTTGCAGGCCACGATCTGGTCCTTCGTGTAGGTCGTCCACTCCGGGATCGAGATCGAGACCGGCCATTCCGGGCTCAGCGACGGGTCGGCGGCTGCCTTCAGCTTGGCCTTGCCTTCGTCGGTGGCGTTGTCCCACAGCTGCGGGTCGACCAGCACTGTCTGCTGCGCCGGCTTCTTGCCATCGAGGATCTGCAGCGCCAGCGTCACGCCCGCGCCGCCGATCGAGCCGGGGTTGGTGACGGCTGCACCGACGAGACCTTTCACCGAGCTCAGCTGGCCGACGAAGCCGGCATTGTCGGCGCCGACCACCGGCACCAGCGGCGCCTGCGATTCGACCAGCGCGTCGACGATGACGTTGTCGATGCCCGACGTCCACACGCCGTTGAACGGCGTGCCGGTGGCCAGGAACGACAGCATCTGCTGCTTGGCCTGATCCTGCTGCCAGCCGGTGAAGACTTCCTGCGCCACCTTCACGCCGGGGTTTTCGGCCAGCGCCTTCTTGAAGCCTTTGTCGCGATCGCTATCGGCCGAGGCGCCGGCGGCGCCGCGCATGTAGAACACTTCGCCCTTGCCGCCCATCTGCTGGAACAGCCATTTGGCGCCGAGATAGGCATACTGTTCCTGGTTGTTGGAGATGATGTAGGCCGACGGTTCGGTCACCGCCTGGTCGACGGCAACGACGACGATGCCGGCCTTGGTGGCTTCTTCCAGGCCCGCCTTGATGCCGGCGGGATCAGCGGGGTTGACGACGATGGCGTCGACCTTGGCGCTGATCAGATTGCGGATGTCTTCGAGCTGGCCGGCGGCATCGGTGTTGCGGTGGGCGATGTTGAGCTTCGTCACTTCGCCCGAAGCCAGCGCCTGCGCCTTCATGGCGCAGACCATTTCCTCGCGCCAGCCATTGCCCTGCACGGTGTTGGAAATGCCGATCGTATATTTGGCTTCGGCCGACGACACGCCCATCGATGCCAGCAAGGCAGCGCCCGCAAGCAACGGGACCATGGTCAGTATTTTCTTCATGTCAGTACTCCTCCACATTGTTGTTTTTCGTCTCAGGGCCAGACCCTTCGGCAGGATCGGACCAAGTCATTCACCTCGTCATTTGACGAAGGGGCGCAGCACGTCGCGGGCGAGCAGGAAGCCCCGCTTCACCGCATCGTCGTTGCCTTCAAACCGCCTGTCCTCATGTTCGATGATGACCGAGCCGTCATAGCCGGCGCGGTAGAGGCCGGAGAAGAAGCCGCTCCAGTCGACATCGCCCAATCCCGGCATGCGCGGCACCTGCCAGCCTATCCCGGCGGAAAGAATCCCGCGCTCATACAAACCATCATGATCGATCATCAAATCCTTGGCGTGGACATGCAGCATGTAGGGGCCGAACTCCTTGATGAAGCGGCCCTGGTCGATCATTTGCCAGACCAGGTGCGAGGGGTCGAAATTCATGCCGACCTCGCCGCCCCAGGTTTCGAGGATGCGCCGCCAGACCAGCGGCGAATAGGCGATGTTGTGCCCACCCGGCCATTCGTCATAGCTGAAGATCATCGGGCAGTTCTCGAAGGCGAGTTTTACCCCGTGATCGCGCGCATAGGCGACGGTCTCGGGCCAGACTTTCAGCGCGTCCTGCCAGTTGACGTCCACGGTCTTCGAGGCATCGCCGCCGCAGAAGGTGTTGACCACCGGCACGCCCATGTTGGCGGCCAGCACGATGACCTTCTTCAGATGGCCGATGACGGCCTCGCGATGGGCAGGGTCCGGATGCAGTGGGTTGGGGTAGTAGCCGAGGCCGGAGACCGTCAGCTTCTTTTCCGTCAGCGAGGCGACGATGTCCTTGGCCTGCGCGGGCGAGGTGGAGGCGGCGTCGATATGGCTGGTGCCGGCATAGCGCCGCGTAGCGCCGGAGGTCTTCGGCCAGCAGGCGATTTCCAGCGCCTCGAAGCCGGCCGAGTGCGCCCAGCCGGCGACCTCGCCAAGCGGCGTCTCCGCAAACGGTGCTGTAAGCACTCCTAGTTTCATTCTGCCTCCCTAGACCCGACGACTATAATGCCGATTGTTTGGATCGCTTCAACCTCGCGACCTCATCTTGTTCGAGACTGTGCCGGACAGCCGCCATCGGATCGTCCGACAGCAGGTCGCCCAGCGCCGATGTGACGGCCGCGCGGAACGTCCCGTCAGCGGCAAGGCCGGGGTCGAATATCCCGTCGATGGCAAGGATGGCGGACACCAGCGCGCTGGCATCGGGACCCGTCGCGTCGGCGATTGCGGCGACCTTGCCGGCATAGGGATCCGACACCGGCCAGCGTCTGCCGAAACGTTCCGAGGCCTGGATCAGATAGGCCATCCAGCCGGCGACCGGCACCGACAGCAGGCCGATGCTCTGGCCCATCGCAAGCCGGTCGCGGATCGGGTTGAGCAGGCGCTGGACGATCTTCTGCGAACCGTCGGTTGCGACCTGGTGGTTGCGGTGGCGGATCGCGGTGTTCTTCAGCCGGGCAAGGCTCTGCTCGACATAGGCGAGCGGCAGGATGCCCGGCACCGGCATCAGCGTCGGCACAGTCTCTTCGACCAGCATGCGCCGGATGAAGTCCGACAGCAGCGGGTCGGCCATGGCATCCGATGTGTGCTCGAGCCCGGCCAGCACGCCGAGCGTGGCGAGCGTCGTCTGGGCGCCGTTCAGCACCCGCATCTTGAGATGCTCGAACGGCGTGACATCGTCGACGAAGGTGGCGCCGACCAGATCCCAGCGCGGCATGCGGCCGGCGAATTTTTCCTCGATCACCCATTGCCGGAACGGCTCACCGACAGCGACGGCGGCATCGTGGTAGCCGAACCATTGCTCGACACTATCGAGGTCATCCTGCGTCACCGCCGGCGCGATGCGGTCGACCATGGCCGCGGGGAAGGCGACATTGGCCTCTATCCAGCGGGCCAGCCCTTTGCTCCGCCGTTCGGCAAACGTCCGCACGACATTGTTCAGGATAGTACCGTTGGTCGGGATGTTGTCACAGGAGAGAAACGTTATGGGTCGCTCATGCGTGGCCCGGCGCTGCTCCAGCGCCCGCACCAGCAGGCCGGGCACGCTGCGTGGCGTCTCGGGGTTGGCGAGGTCGTGGACGATATCAGGGTGGCCAAGGTCGAGTTCGCCGCTGGACGGGATGTGGCAATAGCCTTTTTCGGTCACCGTCATCGTCACCAGCTCGATATCGGGTGAGATCAGCACGCCGAGCGCCGGTGCCGCACTGTCCTGACTGTCGACCACCCGGACGATGCTGCCGATGACGCGCGCCTCGATGTGGCTGTTCTCGCGGATCAGCCTTGTGTACAGCCCGCCCTGCCGTCCCAGCGTGTCGGCAAGGCTGGGCGGACGGATGTTGATGCCGACGATGCCCCAGCGGTCGAAGCGCAGCGAGATGAGATCGTCGGTGTATTCGGCCTGGTGGCAGCGGTGGAAGGCGCCGACGCCGAGATGCGCCATGCCGGGCGCCAGGAGCGTACGGTCATAGGACGGTGTCTGCACCGATGCCGGCAAGCGATCGAGCAGCGCCGGCCCAAGCGTTTCGATGGAAGCGCTCACCGGTTCGCTCCGATCACCGCCTGCTCCTGGTCGACAACCGCGCCGGTCATCGGGCCGGCGGCGTCGGACAGCAGGAAGACGGCGAGGCTGGCGATGTCGTCCGGCGTCAGCAACCGGCCGAAAGGCTGCGCGGCGTTGGCCTTCTCGAGCCAGCCAGGGCCGTTGCCCAAAGTCTCCGCCTGCATGATGCGTTCGGCCGGCGTGTCCGTCCAACCGACATTGATGCCGTTGACGCGGATGCGGTCGAAACGGTGGGCGTTGGCGGCGTTCTTGGTCAGCGTCGCCAGCGCGCCCTTGGTGGCGGAATAGACGGCAAGCTCCGGCGAGCCGCAATGGGCGTTGATCGACAGAATGTTGAGAATGGCGCCACCTTGGCCGCGCTGCTTCATGTCGGCAATCGCCGCCTGCATCAGGAAGAACGGCGCGCGCGCATTGACGGCAAACAGTGACGCCCAGTCGTCGAGGCTGGCGTCGAGGAAAGAGGCGCGATCGGTCAGGCCGGCGGCGTTGACCAGCGCATCGATGCGGCCGAAGCGCTCGATGCAGGCCTGCGCCAGAAGGGTGGGGGCGTCAGGATCGGCAAGGTCGGCGGCGACGAAGATGGTCGGCGTGCCCAATTGCGAAAGCTCGGCCGCCACGGCCTCGCCACGCGCCCTCTCGCGCCCGGTGACCAACAGCCCGGCGGCACCGGAACGCGCCAGCGTCTCGGCAATGGCGCGGCCAATGCCTTGCGTCGACCCGGTGACCAGAGCCACCTTGCCGCCAAGCCGGATCTCCATTCCTCCTCCCGGGAATAAAGTTTCTATTTTGAGAAATATGGAACGGCAATTCCCGATTGTCAATTGGACCAGTGACGCCTCATTCGTCGCGCCGCGCCGCCACGCCATGGACCAGCGCCATCCCAACGGCGAGCGAGGCCGCCAGTGAGCGGAAGCCGGCAAAGTCAGATTCCACCACTTCCAGCCAGCTGTCCGAGAGCGGGATCAGCGGGCTGAAGGTGCTGTCGGTGACGGTGACGATACGCGCCTTGCGCTCATGCGCCACCGCGACGAGATCGGGCGTGATCGAATTGTAGGGGCTAAACGAGACAGCGAGCACGGCATCCCGGCCGCTGATGCAGCCGATCTGGTCGAGTGCGGAGGAGCCGACATTGTCGACCAGCACATTGCGCACGCCCTGCTGCGACAGTGTCAGGGAGAGATAGGCGGTGACGGGAAAGGCGCGCTTGGAGCCGATGACATAGATCAGCTCGGCGGCCGCCAGCAGCGCCACCATCTTGTCGAAACTCTCGACGTCGAAGCCGGTCTCGATGCGGCCCAGCGAGGCCTGCGATGCGCCGACCATGCCGTGCAGGAAATGCAGATTCGGCTCGGTCTCGGTGCGCGGTTCGCCGCGCCCTTCCGGCCATGAGCCCTTGATGTGCTCCTTGAACAGGCCCTGGAAATCGGAAAAGCCGGAATAGCCGAAGATCTGGGCAAAGCGCACCAGCGTCGAGGGCTGCACGCCGGCCTGTGCCGCAACCTGCGCGATGGTGCCGAGCGCGACGTCGCTCGGATGCTGCCACAGGAAGATTGCCACCTGGCGCAGCCGCTTGGGGAAATGCACCGTGCCCGACGACAGCACCGCGCGTAGCTCCTCATAGGTCTGCGGCTGGATGTAGCCAAGCGCGGCCAGCGAGCGTCCGCGCTTGCGCGTCGCCGCCTCGTCGGTGCTGGACCGTCCGGATGCCTTGCTTGCCCCACTCATGATTTCAGGCTAGCGCGATACGATCGTTTTACAATATGAAAATTGGAAATCGTATTCGAAAGCGGTGTGCCGGGAGGAGCTTGAAAATGGTCTACGCAACATCGGACGGATCAGCCGGCAAGCGGCTGCGGGTCGGCATGGTCGGCGGCGGCCGCAATGCCTTTATCGGCGCCGTGCATCGGCTGGCCATGCGCCTCGACGACCAGATCGTGCTGGTCGCCGGCGCGCTGTCGTCGGACCCGGAAAACGCCGCCGCGTCGGCCGCCGAGATCGGCATCGCGCCGGAGCGCAGCTATGCCGATTACCATGTCATGGCAAAGGCGGAAGCTGCTCGGCCGGACGGCATCGAGGCGGTGGTCATCGTCACGCCCAACCATCTGCACGCGCCGATCGCCACGGCCTTTCTGGAGGCCGGCATCAACGTCATCTGCGACAAGCCGCTGTCGACGACGCTGGATGAGGCCGAGGCGCTGGTGGCGCTGGCGCGGGAGAAAAAGCGTCGCTTCGTCGTCACGCTCAACAACACCGGCTACGCCATGGTCCGCCAGGCGCGCGAGATGGTGGCGGCGGGCGCGCTTGGCCGCATCGTGTCCGTGCATGGCGCCTACATCCAGGACTGGCTGACCAAGCCGATCGACGCCGAGGGCCAGAAGCAGGCGGAGTGGCGCACCGATCCGGCGCGCGCCGGGCAGTCGGCGGTGCTGGCCGATATCGGCGTGCACGCCTTCAACCTGGCGAGCTATATCTCCGGCTGCGAGGCCGAGGCGGTGTCGGCGGATCTGTTCACCGCCGTGCCGGGACGTCGGCTCGACGACAATGCACATGTGCTGCTGCGCTGGACCGGCGGCGCGCGCGGCACGATCCTGGCCAGCCAGACCTCGCCCGGCCACTACAATGATCTCTCGGTGCGCATCTATGGCGACAAAGCCGGGCTCGAATGGTCGGGCGGCCGGCCGGAAGAACTGCGCTTCTCCATCTACGGCGAGGAGACCCGCACGCTGGTGCGCGGCGGCCATGGCTCGACCACTGAGAGCCAGCGCGTGTCGCGCATGCCGGCGGCGCATCCGGAGGGATATATCGAGGCCTTCGCCAATTTCTACCGCGACGCCGCCGATATCATTCGCGCCCATCGCTCTGGTGGGGTGGTCGATCCGGCGCGTGCGGCGCAGGTGCCCGACGTTGTGGATGGCGCGCGCGGGGTGAAGTTTGTTGCTGCGGCGGTGGAGTCGAATGCGGCGGGTGGGACATGGACTTCGGCGCGGTTTGGGTGAGGGGCTGATGCGGATGTAGAGGCCAGCCGCCTAGGGCGGTCCCCCACTCCGTCTCGGCTTCGCCGATCCACCTCTCCCCCACATTCGTGGGGGAGAGGAAATCCCAAGCTTTTTGATGGGAAATGAAACCCAAGTCTTTCGATGCAGTGACTCCGGCGGTTGGCGTTTCCTCTCCCCCATGAACATGGGGGTAGAGGTGGCTCGGCGAAGCCGAGACGGAGTGGGGGACTGACGCTGCCCTAAGGGATTGACCTGCCGAAGGCGCTACCGCCGCCGCAGCAGACCTGGCAGCGGCGGGGCGCCAAGTACTCTTCGGTCGCTTTACTGGGCAAAACGCTGCTATGCATGTGTTAATCATGATATGGGTTGTTCATTGTCAGAGCATCGGCCCAGCCGTATTCGGTAACAATGCGCAACTTGTCTCTCTTCCTTGCTGCCAGCCTCGGCTGCCTCGTTCTCTCGGCGGTTTCCTTCGGCGCTCCGCAAGGCCTGCTCGTCACCCTGTTCCCGGACAGCAATGCAGCGAAGGTGGCGCAGTGCAGAAGCCTACTCAAAATCCGTTTCGACACGGGCGAATGGCCGGACAAGGGCGCGGCTGACTACATGCGCTATGACGAGTGCTACTATCTGATCTGTGGCGGAACCAGGCCGAGCGCTTGAAGGCTTGGTGCAGCTATCCCTTGATCGCCGAGCCGACGATGGAATCGACGAAGAAGCGCTGCAGGACGGCGAACAGGATGAGCGGCGGCAGCACGGCCAGCGTCGCGCCGGCCATCACCAGGCCGGTGTTGACCGCGCCCCTGTTGTAGCTCAGCAACCGGCTCAGGCTGATGACGATCGGATAGGCGTCGGCATTGCCCTGCAGCACGGTCAGCGGCCACAGATAGCTGTTCCAGTGATAGACGAAGGCGAAGAGGGCCAGAGCCGCGATTGCGGGGGCGACGCTCGGCGCGACGATCTTGTAGAGGATCAAGAACTCCGAGGCGCCGTCCATGCGCGCGGCGTCGATGAGCTCGTCGGGCACGCCGGAGATGAACTGGCGCATCAGGAAGATGCCGAAAGCATTGGCGAGATTGGGCACGATGATGCCGGCGAGGCTGGCGTTGAGGCCGATCGAGCCGACCAGGCGATAGAGCGGGATCAGCGTCACGATCGGCGGCAGGAACATGGTGGCGATCAGCACAGAAAACAGCAGCGACTTGGCGGGGAAGTGGTATTTGGCGAAGGCGTAGCCGGCCATCATGCTGGTCAGCAGAATGCCGGCGGTGGTGATCGAGGCGATGACCAGAGAATTCCACATCGAGCGGCCGACATTGACCACGCCCGACACCTTCTCATAGGCGTCAAAGCTCGGCGTAAGGGGGATCCACACCGGCGGCACCTGCATGCTCTCGGCCGGCGTCTTGAGGCTCGACAGCACCATCCATACCAGCGGGAAGGCCGAGGCGACGGCGACCAGCAGCATCAGCGTCGCCAGCAGCGCCTTGCGGCCGGACAGGCGTCTGCGCGACAGCCGGCTCGACGATTCCGCACTCATTCGTCGTTCTTCCGGTTGGCGAAGGCAAACAGCGCGCAGACGACGACGATCAGCGAAAGCATCAGCATCACCGCCATGGCCGAACCCAGTCCACCCTGCGCACGCTCGATGCCGACGCGGCGGATGTGGTAGGTCAGCACATTGGTCGAGCCGACCGGCCCGCCCTGCGTGATCAGGGCAACCGGCTCGAACACCTGCACGGCGTTAATGATGGCGATGACGGCGCTGAACAACAGCGTGCGCCGCATCAGCGGCAGCGTGATGAAGCGGAACTGCTCGAAGCGGCTGGCGCCATCGAGCTTCGCCGCCTCGTAGAGGCTGCCTTGGATCTGCGTCAGCCCGGCGATCGCCAAAACGGTGAAGTAACCGACCTGTTGCCAGACATTGAGGAAGATGATCGAGATCAGCGCCGAGCGCGGCGACGACAGGAAGGGCTGTGGTCCCATGCCGATCAGGCCGAGCATCTGGTTGAGCGGCCCTTCGCTCGGCGAATAAAGCTTCGACCAGACCAGCGCCACCGCGATCATCGGCACCATGTAGGTGGCAAACAGCACCGTGCGCAGCGCCGTGCCGCCGGCGACATCGCGCTGGTAGACCATCAGGCCGAAGGCCACCGACAGAGGCAGGATGAGGACGACGGAGAGCGCGGTGTAGACGGCTGTGTTCGTGAGCGCGGCCTTGAAGTCGCGGCCGATCGAGGTGGCCCCGAAAATCTCGTGGAAATTGTCGAGGCCGATGAAGCTGGCGCTGGAAAACGGCGTCTGCGTCGACCAGTCCTGGAACGACAGCCAGACGGTGAGCAGCATCGGCAACAGGACGAAGATGCCGATCAGCGTCACGGCGGGCGCCAGCATGATGCCCGCCGAGGCACGGTACCTCTGAATCATTATTTGGCGGCGCGCTCCAGGATCGAAATGGCGTCGGCCTGCGCCGTCGCCTGCGCATCCTTGGCCGAGACCTGGCCATACTGCAACGCCTCGAGCGTCTGCTGCAGCGATTCCGAGAATTCCTGGCCGCCCGGCACCACCGGGAACGGCTTGGCGTCGGTGAGCACGCTGACATAGCCGGAGAGGAATTCCGAGCCGAGCTTGTCCTTGTGCGCCTCGATGTCGGAGAGGCGTGAGGGCAGGATGCCCATCGACATGAGGATATCCGACATCGCGGAAGCGCCGTTCTTTCCGGACTTTGGATTGTTCAGCCAGGCGAGGAAGTCCCATGCCGCCTTCTGCTCGGCCGCACCTGCATTGGCGTTGACCACGGTCATCCAGGAGTAGGAGATCGAATGCGGCTTGTCGCCGCTCGGGCCGACGGGAAGCGGCGCCGTTGCAATGTCGGCGAACTTGTCGCCCATGCCGGCCTTCAGTGCGCTCTCCCACCAATTGGCCATGATGATCATGCCGGTCTTGCCGGAGACGAAATTGTCGAGGAAGGGGCCGGTGGTGTTGGCGTCTGCGGTCGCCATCGCCGGCACGCTGGCGCCCGACTTGATCAGGTCCTCATAGAGCTGGAAGGTCTCGGTCGCCTGCGGGCTGTCTAGCACCGGCTTGCCGTCCTTGACCAGGTCGCCGCCATTGGAGACCAGTAGCGAGGCGAAGGGATGAACGACACCGGCGGCCCATGAATTGATCATGCCGAAGCCTTGCTGTCCCGCATCCTTGTTGGTCAGCTTCTTGGCCGCATCCTTGAATTCGTCCCAGGTCTTGGGTGGCGCCGCGATGCCGGCCTGCTTGAACAGCGCCTTGTTGTAGTTCAGCGCATAGACGTCGATCTCGTTGGGGATACCATAGAGCGTGCCGCCGACCGAGGCGGCGCTCGTGATGCCCGCCGGCCAGGCGGCCTTGACCTCGCTGGCCACCGCATCGGGAGCGGGCGCGACCAGCTTGTCGCGCGCCAGTTCCGGCAACCAGAGATCGTAGATGCCGCCGATCGTCGGGCCGTCCGCGCCGCCGCCTTGCGAGCGCAGCGTGGTCAGGAGGTCGCCGAAGGGGACGGCGCGCACGGTGACGCTGACATCCGGATTGGTCTTGGCATAATCCTTGGCCGCCGCTTCCAGCAACGCGACCGTCTCCGGCGACCAGTGGGTGAGATAGGAGATGTTGACCGATTGCGCCCAGCCGGTGGTGGGCAGGATGGCGAGGCCTGCGGCCAGTGCCAGTTTCGACGTCCAGGCAAACGACATTCCTCATCCTCCTATCGGTTCACAATGACGTTATGACAAGTTAGCGCGGCGACGCAAGGGCTTGCTGGCGAAAAAGTCTCACATGGTACGGTCACAGATTTCTTTGCAGCGCTGGAATGTGGATATTTATCGTTAGGTAACAAACGGATGCGGGTACTGCAATGTCGTGAGGGGGCCAACGCCGCCATTCCTGAGGCGCAGCAGACCTCTTGCGAATGCCGCTATGTCATTATAATGACTTTTCCCGAGCCAATGGCTCTCTCACGGCAGGAAATGCCGCGGGACGCCAAGGACAGAGAACAATGGGAGACTGGCAATGAGCATGCTTTCACTTGACCGGCGCGCAGCACTTGGCCTGATCGGCGGCCTTGCCGCCGCCTGCGCCGGCGTCTTCGCCTCATTGCCGGCGCGAGCCGCCGACAGCACGGTGACGCTGTGGAGCTGGCGCACCGAGGACGAGGCAGCGATGCGCCGCATCTTCGATGCCTTCGAGGCGAAGAACCCCGGCATCAAGGTCGCCATCCAGTTCACGCCCGATGCCGACTACCAGAACCGGCTGAGCACGGCGCTGCGCGGCGGGCGCGGGCCCGACATCGCCCAGCTCAAGGCCTATGGCGAATTGCAGCCCTTCGTCGAGGCCGGCTATCTCGACGCGCTGGACGACAGCGTGCCGGAGCTGAAGAACATGGAGGACGCGGCGCTTGGCGGCGCGCGCGGCCGCAGCGACGGCAAGCTCTATGGCGTGCCCTATTCGGTGCCGATGATGGGCGTCTTCTACAACCAGGATATCTTCGCCGCCCAGGGCATCGAGATACCGAAGACCTACAAGGATTTCACCGCTGTCTGCGAGAAGCTGAAGGCGGCCGGCATCACGCCGATCGCCACCGGCGGCGCCAACGGCTCGGCCTGGGAACTGGAGATCGCCGTCGGCGTCGTCGGCCCGACCGTCTATGGTCCTGAATTCTACGACGAGATGATGAGCGGCAAGGCGACCTTCGAGGATCCGCGCTATGTCGCGGCGCTGAAGCGCTTCGCCGAGCTGAAGCCGTATTTCCCCGACGGCTTCGCCGGCATCGACTACACCACCGCCACGCAGCAGTTCATCGGCGGCAAGGCGGCGATGTTCCTCGGCGGTTCGTTCGAGAACGGCAGCTTCAAGGCGCAGAACCCGAAGCTGAAATTCTCGATCTTCCCGTTCCCCGCCGACGATGCCGGGGCAAAACTCTACACCTCGGCCTTCTCCGACGGCTCCTATGGCCTGGTCTCCGAGAGCCAAAACAAGGAGGCCGCGACCAAGGTGCTGGGCTTCATCGCTTCGGCAGAGTTCGCGCAGATGTTCGCCGACGAGCTCGGCTGGCCGCCGGCCCGCACGGATGTGACGGTGAAGGATCCAGTGCTGGCCTCGATGATGGAGATGGCGAAGAATTCGACGCCCTATCTGACGCTGGTCGGCTTCCGCTGGCAGTCGCCGACGGCGTCTTCGGTGCTGCAGTCGGAGATCATCGACATGGTCGAAGGCAACATCGCGCCGGAGAAGCTGGCGGCCGACATGCAGGCCGCAGTCGCCACCTGGTTCAAGCCGAAGCAGTAGGCGCGGCCGGTCGCAAAGCGGCCGGCCTCTCACGGACCAGAAAAGCGCATGAGCACCCTTCGCCGCACCAGCAGCCTTCGCCGCACGCAGCAGCGCATGGCCGTGCTGTTCACCCTGCCGGCGCTGGCGGTCTATGCGCTGTTCGTCCTCTATCCCCTGGGGATGTCGCTCTGGGGCAGCTTCTTCGTCTGGAAGGGGCTGCGCATGGTCGAGTTCGCCGGCCTGTCGAATTTCTCAAGGCTGTTCGTTTTCCCCAGCGGCGCGCGGCTCTACGGCGCGCTGTGGCACAACACCGCCTGGTTCTTCGGCATCATGCTGTTCCAGAACGGAATCGGGCTTTTGTTCGCCTGGCTGCTGTTCCTGCGCGACAGGGGTGCTGCGTTCTTCCAGTCGGTGTTCTTCTTTCCGGCGGTGCTGAGCCCGGTCATCGTCGGCGCGCTGTGGCGGTTGCTTTTGGCACCGGGCGGCGTCGTCGAATGGGCGCTGAACGGGCTCGGCCTGCACCAGGGCAGCCTGACTGTGCTCGGCAACAGCCACACCGCGCTCGCCATGCTGATCGCCGTCGATGCCTGGAACTGGATGGGCCTGCCGGTGCTGATCTACACGGCAGGTCTGCGGCAGATTTCCGGCCAGATTTTCGAGGCGGCAAAACTTGACGGCGCCGGCAATGCGCGCATGCTGTTCTCGATCGCGCTGCCGCTGCTGATGCCGGCGCTGGGCACGCTGACGACGCTGTCGTTCATCAACACCTTCAACCAGTTCGACATCGTCTATGTCATGCAGGGCGTGCAGGGCAATCCGAGCTATTCGACCGACACGCTGGTGACGTACTTCTACCGGCTGGCCTTCGGCGCGGAAGGTGCTGTCGGCATCACCGATATCGGTCTGGCTTTGGCGCTCGGCACCGTGCTGTTTTTGATCCTCAGCATCGGCACGCTCATGATGCTGCGCTTCTTCGACCGCCGCACGGTGCAGCTATGAGCGCGCTGGCGATTTCGCAAAGACCGGCCATCTCTCGGCAGCTGGCGCGGCTGCCCGGCTGGACGGTGCTGGTCGTTTGGACGGCGGCCGTGCTGTTGCCGCTCTACATCCTCATCGTCTCCTGTTTCAAGACCACGGCCGAGATCTACGACAACAGGCTCGGCCTGCCGCAAAGCTTTGCCCTCGACAATTTCATCAACGCCTGGACGCGCGCCGATCTCGGCCAGAATTTCATCAACAGCCTGATCGTCACGGGCGGCGCCGTCATCCTCACCATCGTCGTCTCGGCGATGGCCGCCTATCCGCTCAGCCGCTACAAGCTTGGCTGGAATGCCATCATGCTCGGCCTGTTCCTGTCCGGCATCATGCTGCCCATCCGGTTGGCCTCGGTCGAACTGTTCACGCTGATGCGCAATCTCGGCCTGCTGGATTCGCTGACCGGGCTGATCCTGGTCTATTCGGCGATCCGCATTCCCTTCGCCGTCTTCATCTTCGCCAATTTCATGCGCGTCTTGCCCTCCGAGTTGGACGAGGCGGCGCGCATGGACGGCGCCGGCGAGGTCCGCATCCTGTTCCAGATCATCCTGCCGATGGTCAAGCCGGCGGTGTCGATCGTGGCAATCTTCACCGCGATCGCGGTGTGGAACGATTTCTTCTTCCCGCTGATCTTCATCTTCGACGACCGCTACAAGACGGTGCCGCTGGCGATCAGCGTCTTCGTCGGCCAGTTCCGCACCGACTGGGGTCTGGTGTTCGCCTCGCTGGCGATATCCATGGCGCCCATCCTGATCATGTATTGTCTGCTGGCGCGCCAGATTCGCGAAGGCGTCGGTACCGGAGGGGGCATGAAATGATCGAAGACAGGATTTATGCGGCGAAATCGATCCTGGTGGTCGGCGCGCACGCCTTCGATGCCGAGGTGATGGCCGGGCCGCTGGCGGCCGCTGCCGTCAAGCGCGGCGCCACGGTGACCTTCCTGCATCTGACCATGGGTGAGCAGGGCCATCCGTACCTGGTTCCCGCGCATTATTGCGTGCAGAAGGAAGAGGAAGCGGGCAGCGCGGCGGAGCGGCTCGGCGTCACCATGCGTGGCTTTGGCCTGCGCGACGGCTTCCTGCCCACAGACGATCAGACGGCGCTCGAAGTGGGCGACATCATTCGCGAGCTGAAACCCGAGATCGTCATCACCCATTGGCATGGCAGTTGGCACAAGGACCATCGCGCCGCCGCGCATTTGACGAAGACCGGTATCTTCTTCGCCGGACTGCCGACCGTTGCCAGCGACCATCCGGCGCACACGCCGCAACTGCTGCTGTTCGGCGAGAACTGGGAGGACGATGACGGCTTCCGGCCCGAGCATCTCGTCGATGTCAGCGACGGGTTCGAGGCCTGGCGCGACGCGGTCATGGAGTATGAGCTGGCGCGCGGCCTGAGCAGCTTCCCCTATGTCGACTATTACAGTTCGCTCTACCGGCTGCGCGGCTGCCTGCGCGGCACGCGCCATGCGCAGGCCTTCGCGGCGGCGTCGCATTCGTGGAATGCCGGCAGCGGCCTGTTCTCGCTCCCCTTCGGCAAAGGGTCGGGTCGATGACGCGGGTACTCGCCATCGATCTCGGCGCCACCAATCTGCGCGCTGCCGTATCTACGGGCGATGTCGGTGCGTTGGAGGCGCTGGGCAGCGAGCCGGCGCCGGCAACCCTTGATGCCTTCATTGCGCGCATCGACGCGCTGTGCACTGAGGCCGGGTCGGTCTCAGCGCTTGGCATCGCGGTGCCGGGTCTGGTCGAGGGCTCAATCTGCCGCTGGATCCCCAACTTGCCGTTCCTCGACGGCGTCGATATCCAGCCGCTGTTTCCCAAAGTGCGCGTAGCGCTCGGCAATGACGCACAGATCGCGCTGCTGGGAGAGGCTGTCGAAGGCAGTGCGAAAAACATGCCGGATGCGATCCTGCTCGCCATCGGCACCGGTATCGGTTCGGCGGTGCTGGCCAATGGCCGCATCGTTGCCGGCGCGCATGGCGGCGCCTGCTCGTTCGGCTGGGCCTGCGCCGACGTGAGGGATCATGGTGAAGAGCGCAGCGGCTGGCTGGAGCGCGTTGCGTCGGGCCGGGCGCTCGATGCCCTTGCCGGCCAGATCGGCCTTGCCGACGGCCGCCAACTGATCGCCGCTGCCCAGGCCGGCGAGCTGGCTGCACTCACCTTGCTTGAACTGCCGGCGCGACAGCTCGGCACCGCGCTGGCAGGCGCTGTCGCGCTGCTCGATCCGCAAGCGGTGCTGATTTCGGGTGGTTTGGCGGAGGCGCTGGATGTGATCCGGCCGCCGCTGCTTGCGGCGCTGCGACGTCAACTGCCGCCACATCTGCGCGGCATCGACGTCAAGGCTGGAAAGTTCGGTCCCCGCGCCGGTCTGGTCGGCGCGGCGCTGGCCGGCGCCGTTGGGCAAGGGTGGAGGCAGGTGCGATGAGCGAAGCAAGCTTTCAGCAACCGGACCGCAGACGGCCGGAGCCGCTCTGGTACCAGGTCGAAGAGGCGATCCGAGCCATCGTCAAGAGCGGCGAATGGGCAACGGGCGACCAGATCCCGGCGGAGGACAGGCTGTGCGCCCTGTTCGGCGTCAGCCGCATCACGCTGCGCCACGCCTTGCGCAATCTCGAGGAGGCAGGACTGCTCAGGCGCGAACATGGCCGCGGCACGTTCGTGCGCTCGACCACGCTGGTCGCCGGCACGCGCGAGCTGACCAGCTTTACCCAGGAGATGGGCAATATGGGCGTGGTCGCGGGCTCGCGCCTGCTCGACTGCAGCCTGACCACCGCCAATGCGGCGGCTGCCGGCGCGCTGGAGATCGAGGAGGGCGATCCGGTGGTGCGCATTCGCAGGCTGCGGCTCGGCAACAACGAGCCGATCGGCATCCAGACGGCGCAGCTGTCGGCGGTGCGCGTGCCGGGCTTCCTCGATGCCGGCCTGCTGCAGGGCTCGCTCTACGAGGCGCTGGAGCGCCATTACGGCATCGTGCCGGTGGCCGCGCGGGAGAACTACCGGGTCGGCGCGGTCGGCGCGGCGGACGCCGAACTGCTCGACCTCGCTGTCGGCAGCCCGGCCTTCGTCGTCGAACGCATCACCACCGACGAGCGCGGCCCGTTCGAATTCACCGTCTCGATCATGCGCGGCGACCGCTACGAAATCCGCTCGACGCTGCGCGCCGGACGCGTGCCGCTGAACCCGAGAAGCTGATCCATTCCAGACCGACACAGCAAACAGGAGTACCCACGTGTCCGATCTCTACATCCACCGTCTCGCCGCCCTCATCGATCAGGCTGCGAAAGCCAATGAAGAGGCCTTTGGCCAGGCCGCCAGCCACTTTGCCGACTCGCTCGAGGGCGGCGGGCTGGTGCATCTCTATGGCTCCGGCCATTCGGTGCTGCCGGTGCAGGAAGTGTTTCCGCGCTATGGCAGCTATGTCGGCTTCAACCCCCTGACCGACCCGCGCGTGATGTGGCACAATGTGCTCGGCGCCGGCGGCGTGCGCGAGCTTTTGTGGCTGGAGCGTACGGAAAAATACGCCGAAAAATTCCTCGACCACCAGCCGCTCAACCAGGGCGATTCGATCATCATCTTCGGCCATAGCGGCCGCAACTCGTCGGGCATCGACACCGCGCTATACGCCAGGAAGCGCGGCATCTTCGTCGTCGCGGTCACCAGCAAGAACAATCTGGACAAGCCGGCGACGCACTCCTCCGGCAAGCGGCTGGCGGATGCCGCCGACCTCGTCATCGACACCTGTTCGCCGATCGAGGACGCCATCGTGCCGGTCGAGGGCTGGAGCCGGCCGGTGTCGGGCTCATCGACGGTGCTTGCCATGATCCTGGCGCATGAGCTGATCGCGCGCACCGCCGAGCAGCTCGCCAAGCGCGGCATCGAACTGCCGGTCTTCGCCTCGCCGACCATTGCCGGCGTGACGCTGCACGACACCGACGTCATCTACGGCGTCTACCGCGAGCGCATGCTGGATGCGCAGAAGAAGCACCTGCCGACCTTCCAGGCAACGATGCGCGGAGAGTGAAAAAAGGGAGGCCCGGCACATGCCGGGCCTCCGACGTCTCGTTCCGCAATTCCTATCCGCTCAACGCCGCTTCGGGCGCCCGGCAGGCGATTTGTTGCCGCGCGGGCCGCTCTGAACCGGCGTGTTGCCCTGGTTTTCCTCCGACAGCTTGCGCCAGCGGGCAAGGCGCTCAGGGTCGAGCGTACCCGCCTTCAACGCAGCCTGCACCGCGCAGCCCGGTTCGTGGACATGGGTGCAGTCGCGGAATTTGCACAGCGGTGCGAGCTCGGTGATTTCGGCAAACAGCGTGTCGATGCCGGATGCGACGTCGCTGACATGCAGCGTGCGCATGCCCGGCGTGTCGATCACCCAGCCGCCACCGGCAATGGGGTGCAGCGACCGCGCCGTGGTGGTGTGGCGACCCTTGGCATCGTGTTCCCGGATGCCCGCGGTCTGTTGCGGCGATTGCTGCGCCGATCCGGCCAGCGTGTTGACCAGCGTCGATTTGCCGACGCCGGAGGAGCCGACCAGCGCCACCGTCTGCCCTGCGCCACACCAGGGAGCAAGCGCCGCTGCGGCATCGGCGACGCGCGGGTTCAGCACCACCACGGCCAGCCCACGCTGCAGGGCGGCGGCCTGGCCTTGGTAAGCCTCGGCATCGTCAGCGGTGTCGGCCTTGGTCAGCAGGATCACCGGCGTCGTTCCGGCCTCGTTGGCCAGCGCGAGATAGCGCTCGAGCCGGGCGATGTTGAAATCGGCATTGCAGGACGTCACGATGAACAGCGTGTCGACATTGGCCGCGGCCAGCTGCGGCACCCTGCCGCCCTGTGTGCGGCGCTCCAGCACCGTCTTGCGGGTCAGGCGGCGGCGCAGCAGATGCGTGTGAGGCTCGACCAGCACCCAGTCGCCGACGGCATAGTCGCCGGTGTTGGCATTGGCCGGCAGCGTCAGATCCACTGGCCCTGACAGAGACAGACCGGCCAGACGGTCGCGGTGCACCGAAGCGATGCGCGTCGGCACCAGGTCTGCCTCATCGGCTTCAAGCTGGTCGCCGAAGAAATCCGTCCAGCCCAGGCTTGCGAGGGAAGCCGTCACGGTTTTGACCACGGCGACGGCGTCACAGACATCGGAGAGTATCCTTTGGCAAAATGGGCGCGGACCCTCGGGGCGGTTGTTCAAGCCGTGTATGGGCGGCATGGCGGCATTTGGCAAGCCGAACCGCGCCGATGGCCAAGCCGTTTCGCGCACCGCTTGGAACGCATCGAGGCGGTGGTTCGCTGAACGTCACCAGACACGGAAACCTACCGTGGCACCTATCCACGTCGCGTGCGTCGAGGGTCGTTCAACATTGAGGAAAAGTCCTATGCGCTTACGTCTCGTTACTCTCAATGTCTGCAACACGGAAGGCGAACCGGAGCGCCTGGCGGCCATCAACCGGGAGCTGGGGCGGCTCGACCCGGATCTGGTCGCCTTTCAGGAGGTCGTCCAGACAGCCGATGTGAAATTCCTCGATACGCTGCCCGATGGTTTGGATTTGCATGCAACGCATCAGGCCTCGTCGTCGACCTCGAAGTTGGCAAGGACGGCTGAGGATGGCAGGTCGGGAAGCCTGGTAGAAGGGAGGGGGATGGCCGGCGCCACAGGGGGCGGGGGGTTGGGATGGGGTTGCCTGAAGCACCGGCCAAAGCGGGACAAGTCCCACGTCCACAAGCTAGCAGAGGTTGGATCGGTTCATATGGTGTGATCGCGGAACTGGCGCCAAAGCGCTTTCACATCCCCGCGCAGGCGTCGGCAACGGGCCCGCAACCGGGGGTTTCCGGTCGGTTGGTGGGTTGCGCAAGCGCCGGTTGAAGGCGCTGCGGGAGGCTGTCGTTTTTAGTGGGGTTCGAGTGCTATGCGCTCAGCGACAGGTGCTCAAGGCAAGGCAATCGCATGGCGCCACCACATGCCATTGTCCTGCTTACGCCACCGGCAGCATCCGCCCCGCAATCAGATCCGCCGCCTTCTCCGCAATCATGACCACGGCGGCGTTGGTGTTCGACGACACGATGCTCGGCATGACCGAGCTGTCGCAGACGCGCAGGCCTTGCAGCCCGCGCACGCGAAGCTCGGGGTCGACGACGCTGTCGGCATCGCCGCCCATCCGGCAGGTGCCGACTGGGTGATAGGCGCTGCGGCCATGTTCTCGGGCGAAGGCTTCGAGTGCTGAGCGCCCCTGCATCGCCTTGCCGGGCAGATGCTCGCGGCTGATGTATCTGGCGAAGGCTGGCTGCGACAGGATTTCGCGGCTGATCTCGATGCCGTCGATGGCGCGTTCGAGATCATAGCGCTCGGCGAACGGGTTGGGGTCGATGATGGGCGCATCGCGCAGGTCCGCGGACTTGAGCGTGACGCTGCCGCGCGAACGCGGGCGCACATGGTAGGAGTTCAGCGTGCAGCCATTGCCGCCGGGAACCGAGCCGATGCCTTCCTCAACGCCGGCGCCGGGCAGGAAATGGAACTGGATGTCCGGCGTCTTCTCCGCGCGGTCGCCCCACCAGAAGCCGCCGGCCTCGACGATGTTGGAGGCCACCGGCCCCTTGCCGAACAGCGCATATTCAAGACCGGCGACCGCTTGCCAGCGCTTCTTCTTGTAACGGTCGATGCCGTGCGGTCCGTTGAGCTCGGCGACGACATCGACGTCCATGTGATCGTGCAGATTCTGGCCGACGTTTTTGGAATCGTGGACCACCTTGATGCCGTGATGGCCGAGATGCACGGCCGGGCCGATGCCGGACAGCATCAGCAATTTCGGCGAGCCGATGGCGCCGGCGGCGACGATGACTTCGCGCTCGGCGCGGAGCAGTTCGGTGCGGCCATTGACGATGATCTCGACACCGATGGCGCGGCCGTTCTCGACCACGATGCGGCTGACGGAGGCGTCGGTGCGTAGCGTCAGATTCTTGCGGCCGAGCGCCGGCTTCAGATAGGCGACCGCCGTGCTCGAGCGTTTCCCCCGACGCGTCGTCGTCTGGTAGAAGCCGGCGCCCGCCTGCTCACCGGCGTTGAAGTCGGCGCGGAAAGGAAGGCCCGCCTGCTGCGCCGCCTTGACGAAGATGCGGGTCAGCGGATGCGGCGCGCCGCTGGAGACGCCGAGCGGGCCGTCAATGCCATGCTGCGCATCGGCAAAAGTGTCGTTGCCCTCGGAGCGGACGAAGTAGGGCAGCACGTCGGCATAGCTCCAGCCGGCACAGCCGGCGTCAGCCGCCCAGCCGTCATAATCCTGCGGGCAACCGCGGGTGAACACCTGGGCGTTGATCGAGGAGCCCCCGCCCAGCACGCGGGCCTGCGGATAGACCATGGTGCGGCCGTCGATTTCCTTGCCGGGCGCGGTGTCATAGCCCCAGATCAGCGGCCCCGACGTCATCTTGAAGAAGCCGACCGGCAGATGGATGTAGCGATCGGTGTCGGGCGGACCGGCCTCGAGCAGCATGACGGACACGTCCGGGTCCTCGCTCAGCCGGGCGGCCAGAATGCAGCCAGCCGAACCGCCGCCGACAATGATGTAATCCGTCATTTCCACTCCCGGGTTCTCTTTGTTGGAGCATGATCTCCGGACAAAACGGTTTCTCGATTTGTCCGAGAAAACCGGTTCCCACTTCTAGGGATCATGCTCCGGCGGGCGATGAAAATCACCGCCCCTTCCTCTTGCGCGCGACGATCTCAAGTCGCTTGTGCCACGTCAAGAGAAAGGGTATGGTTATCGTGTTGAAGGGTTGTCGTACAAGTGGAGGAGCTTGACGATCCTCACCAGGAGGTCCCGGCCGCGCTCCCTGCGCAAGATGCCGGGCGGAACAGAATTCAATCGGGAGGTTTCGAGGTATGAACGACACGAAGAATTTTGCAGTCAACCGGCGCACGCTGATGATGGGCGCCACCGCCGGCGTGGCGGCACTCGCCATGCCGAGCGTGCTGCGCGCGCAGGACAAGCCGACGCTGGTGACATCGATCCGCTCGCTGTCCAACCCCTATCACGCGGTGTGGAAGACCGGCGCCGAAGCGTATGCCAAATGGGCCGGGCTGGAGCACGTCACGCTGGTTTCGGAAGGCAACAGCGAGAAGGGCATTGCCGACATCAAGGCGATGCTGGCCAAGACCGGCGGCAATATGGTGCTGAATTCCGATCCCAACGACACGCCCGATGCGCGCCCGATCGTCGAGGCCTGCGCCAAGGCCGGCGCCTATGTGGTGACCCAGTGGAACAAGCCTGGGGATCTGCACCCGAAGGATTTCAACCCGAACTATGTCTCGCATATCGAGTTCGACGGCATCGACAGCGGCAAGACCATCGCCGAGATCCTGTTCAAGACCATTGGCGGCAAGGGCGGCATCGTAGCGCTCGGCGGCCTGATCTCGACCACGGCGGCGATCGAACGCAAGAAGGGCCTCGACGCAGCGCTTGCCGCCAACCCGGACATCAAGCTGCTCGACTTCCAGGTCGCCAACTGGAAGTCGACCGAAGCCTTCGACCTGATGGGCAATCTGCTCACCCGCTTCGGCGACGACATCAAGGGCATCTGGGCGGCCAATGACGATATGGGCTCGGGCGCTCTGGAAGCGCTGCGCGCCGAAAACCTCGCCGGCAAGGTGCCGATCGTCGGCGTCGACGGCATCAAGACGGCGGTCGATGCGGTGCGCACCGGCGAATTCGCCTGCACGGTCACTTCGGATCCGTTCTGGCAGGGCGGCATGGGTCTCGCCATCGGCTACAACGCCAAGATCGGCAAGTTCGACCCGACCAAGGAGCCCCCGGAGCACCGCGAGTTCTACGGCAAGGCGGTGCTGATCTCGCACGACAATGTCGAGGAATATTACAAGACCAATGTCGATGCGAAGCCCGAGATCGACTGGAACGATCTGTGGGGCCGGGTCACCGGAGCAATCCGTACCTGATCCATCGGAGTGGGCTGCACCTCCCTGGCGGCCCGCTTCCTCCCGCAGCCGTCGCGATCCCCTTGTCGCGACGGCTGTCACCAGCAGACGGGAAGCGGTTTCTTGACAATCCATACAGAACCCCTGAAGTCCGTTTCGGACATCGAGCGGACGACGCCCATGACACCGTTCCCCGGCCGCATCGCGACATTCCTGGGCGGCAGGCGCTGGCGCAGCCTGGCGCCGATGGCGGTGCTGATTGTACTCTGCGTACTCATCGCCATTGCCAATCCCAATTTCATCGAGCTGCGCAATCTGGTGCGGCTTGCGAATTCCGCCGCCGTGCCGCTGACGCTGGCCATGGGGCTGACCTTCATCATCCTGATGGGCAGCATCGACCTCGCAGTCGAAGGCACGCTTTCGGTGGCGGCGATGGTGCTTGTGCTGCTCGCCGCCAATGACGGCAACGGCAACGACTATGGCTGGTGGGCGGTGCTCGCTGCCATCGCCGCCGGCACCGCCATGGGCTTCGTCAGCGGTCTCGTCCAGGCCATGCTGCGCATCCCGTCCTTCATGGGCACGCTCGGCATGTGGTTCATCGGCCTCGGCCTGTCGGTCTATATGCTGGGCGGCACGGCGATCAAGCTGAACGACGCCTCGATCCGCGACCTGGCCTTGCACCGTTTCCTCGGCCTGCCGGTGGCGGTCTGGGTTGCGTTCGGCGCCTTCCTGCTCGCCACTGTCATCCAGTATCACACCAAGCTCGGCCGCCACATATTGGCGATCGGCGGTGATGAGGATGTCGCCAAGCTCTCCGGCGTCAATGTCGTGCGCGTGCGCATCACCGCTTTTGCGCTGGCAGGGTTCTTCTTTGGCATTGCCGGTGTGCTTGCCGCCGCACAGCTCGGCCAGTCGCATGCCGTCATCGGCGACGGCAGGCTGTTTGCAGCGGTCACGGCAGTGGTCGTCGGCGGCACCGCTTTGACCGGCGGCGAGGGCGGTGTGGTCAACACGCTGATCGGTGTGCTGATCGTCACCGTGCTTGCCAATGGCATGATCCTGCTCGGCATCTCGCCCTACATCCAGCAGACGGTGCAGGGTCTGATGATCATCGCCGCGGTGGCGCTGTCGCTCGACCGTGTCCGCCTGAAAATCGTCAAGTGAACGCCATGCTGCAGGCGTCCAACATCATCAAGAATTTCCCCGGCGTCCAGGCGCTACGCGACGTCTCTATCGAAGTGCGGCCCAACGAGGTGGTCGGGCTGATCGGCGAGAACGGCGCCGGCAAGTCGACGCTGATGCGGGTGCTGGCCGGCGGCTACCGGCCGGATGGCGGCTCGCTCACGCTGGATGGCGAACAGCTGCGCATGCGCAACGCCCGTGATGCGGCCAGGCATGGCATCGGCATGGTGTTCCAGGAGCAGTCGCTGGTGCTGAACCTGACGGTTGCCGAAAACATCTATCTCGGCGAAGAGGACCGCTTCACCCGCTTCGGCCTCGTCAATTGGCGCGCCATGAACGCGGCGGCGCGGCGGCAACTGGCCAAGATCGGCATCGACATCGACGTCACCGCGCGCACCTCCGAACTCACCTTCGCCGCACGCCAGATGGTCGAGCTCGCCAAGGCGCTGACCTTGGAGGAAGTGGTCGAGCGGCAGTTGCTCATCCTGCTCGACGAGCCGACCTCGGTGCTCAACGCCGCTGATATCGAGGTGCTGTTCGCGCGGGTGCGCTCGCTTAAATCCCGCGCCAGTTTTGTGTTCGTCTCGCACCGCCTCGACGAGGTGCTCAACATCTCCGACCGTGTCTACACGATGAAGGACGGCGCGGTCGTCGCCGAGCACCGCGCAGCTGAAGTCACCGCGCCGGAGCTGCACGAGATCATGGTCGGGCGCGGCCTGCAGGCCGAATATTACCGTGAGGCCCGCCAGCTGGCGCCGCGCGATACCGTGATGGTCGAGGCCAAGGGGCTTGGCGCCAACGGTTTCTATCACGGCGTCGATCTCTCGATCAGAGCGGGCGAGATCGTCGGCATTGCCGGCGTCGTCGGCTCCGGCCGGGAGGAGGTGACGCGCACCGTTGGCGGCTTCGTCCAGCATGATGCGGGCGAGATGAAAATCGCCGGCGATGTCGTGCGCTTCTCCTCGCCGGAACCGGCGGTGCGCAAGGGCATCGGCTATGTCCCGCGCGAGCGCCGGCTCGAAGGGCTGGTGAT
The DNA here is from genome assembly GCF_000503035.1 of Mesorhizobium sp. LSHC412B00. Taxonomy (NCBI): domain Bacteria; kingdom Pseudomonadati; phylum Pseudomonadota; class Alphaproteobacteria; order Hyphomicrobiales; family Phyllobacteriaceae; genus Mesorhizobium; species Mesorhizobium sp. LSHC412B00. The sequence goes on from NZ_AYWB01000007.1 coordinate 245,609, forward strand.
GTTCCTGTCGATCGCGGAGAACATTTCGCTGGCGGATCTCTCCAGCGTCATGCGCCATGGCGCCATCGATTATGGCAAGGAGCGCCGGCTTGCCGCCGACTGGATCAAGCGGCTGCGCATCAAGGCGCCCGGCCCCGATGCCGCCTGCCGCAAGCTCAGCGGCGGCAACCAGCAGAAGGTGGTGCTGGCGCGCTGGATGACGGCGGGCTCGCGCATCCTGGTGCTCGACCATCCCACACGCGGGCTCGATGTCGGCGCCAAGGAAGAGGTCTACGAATTGGTGCGCGACCTCTCCGCGCAAGGCGTGGCGATCCTTTTGATTTCCGACACGCTGGAGGAAACGATCGGCCTGTCGCACCAGGTGCTGGTGATGCGCGACGGCGCAATCACCGCGCGCTTCGATGCCAGTCCGGGCAACAAGCCGAACCAGGTCGATCTTCTCAGGGCAATGGTGTGAGCCGATGAATGAAGCGTTCTCCATCAGGCGGGTTTTCGAAGGCAAGTGGACGCAAGGCGCCATTCCGCTGGTGCTGCTTGTCGGCCTGCTTTTGATCATCGAGATCGCCGCGCCCGGCTTCCTGACCGGCGAGACCGTGGCGCTTTTGTTTGCCAACACCGCCGTACTGTTCATCCTGGCGACCGGCGTCACCTTCGCCATCCTGCTTGGCGGCATCGATTTGTCGATCCAGGCGGTGGCATCGCTGGCCAGCGTCATCCTGGCGCAATTGCTGCCTTCGCTCGGCCTTGCCGCCTTTCCGGTGGCGATCCTGTCGGGGCTCGCCTTCGGCGTGTTGAGCGGCGTCGTTCACGTCAAGCTACGCGTGCCGTCCTTCGTCGCGACGCTCGCCACCGGCGGCGTCGTCACCGGCTTGGCGCTCTGGGTCTCCAATGGCCGCGCCATCACGATCGAGGAGGATGGTCGCGAAAACACCGCCTGGATCAACGCCACTGTCGCTGGCATTCCCGTGGTGGTGCTGATTTCGGCGGTGATCGGCATCGCCGCCTTTCTGGCGCTGCGCTACACGCGCTTCGGCCGCCAGGCGATCGCGGTCGGCGCCGGCGAGCCGGCGGCGTGGGCCGCGGGCATCAATGTCGACCGCACCAAGATCATCGCCTTTGCCGCGTCGGGTATGCTCGCGGCCATCGCCGGCATCGTGCTGGCAGCCAGGCTGTCGAGCGGTTCGCCGGTGCTGGCCAACCAGCTGCTGCTGCCGGCCATCGCCGCCGTCATCGTCGGCGGCACGGCGATCACCGGCGGGCTCGGCGGCGTTGCCCGCACGGCGGTCGGCGCGCTGATCATCTCGATCGTTCGCATCGGCATGACCTTTGTCGGCGTCAACATTTTCCTGGAAAACATGGTGTTCGGCGCCGTGCTCATTGCCGCCGTCGCCATCACCATCGACCGCAGCAAGATCGCGGTCATCAAGTGATCCCGCCTCCCAGGCAAGCGCGGACAGGACGGGACCGCATCGGCGCGAGGCCGATGCGGTCCGGCCCGATCGGATCACATCGTGTCGAGGCCGATCAGCTCGATCTTGTAGCCGTCGGGGTCTTCGACGAAAGCGATGTGGGTGGTGCCGTGCTGCATCGGGCCGGGCTTGCGCTGGATCTTGGCGCCGCGCTTTTCCAGTTCGGCGCAGACGGCGTAGATGTCGTTGACGCCGAGCGCCAGATGGCCGAAGCCGGTGCCGATCTCGTAGGGCTCCTCGCGGCCCCAGTTCAGCGTCAGCTCGACGACGGCTTCCTTTTCCTCGGGGCCGTAGCCGACAAAGGCGTTGGTGAACTTGCCGCCGGGGTAGTCGTCGCGGCGCAGCAGGGTCATGCCAAGCACCTCGGTGTAGAAGGCGATCGACTTGTCGAGGTCGAGCACCCTGATCATGGTGTGCATATAGCGAAAGCCCGGGGCGTCGCTCATTGGGGGAGTCCTCCGAATTCTGTGATTTGCGGGTCTGATCATCCACATCGAACGCTTGACGGCAAATGGCCTCGCTTGATGTTCTAAATCAGGGTTGTATGATAACACGACAACGCAGGTATTTGTCCAGTCGTTTTGCCAAGGGGCCCAGAGCCAATCCATGAATGCCGCGCCCTCCGCATCGCAGATCGCAGCCCTCGCCGGCCTGCTGCCGAACGGTGGGCTGCTGACCGATGAAGCGGATCTGGCGCGCTTCAGCCGCGATTGGTCGGGCGATCATTTCGGCCGGCCGCTGGCCGTGGCGCGGCCCTCTTCGGTGGAGGAGATGTCGGCGCTGATGCGGTTCTGCCATGCCGAGCGCATTCCGGTGGTGCCGCAAGGCGGCCTGACCGGGCTCGTCGGCGCCGCAGTGGCGGCGGATGGCGGCGAGATCGTCATCTCGCTGGAGCGCATGAACAAGATTCGCTCGATCAGCCCGATCGACTTCGCCATGGTGGTCGAGGCCGGCTGCATTCTCGAGGACGCCAAGCGCGCCGCCGAAGCGAGCGACTGCCTGCTGCCGATCACTTTCGGCGCGCAGGGCAGCTGCCGCATCGGCGGCAATGTCGCCACCAATGCCGGCGGCTTCAACGTGCTGCGCTACGGCATGACGCGCGACCTGGTGCTTGGCCTCGAAGTGGTGCTGGCCGACGGCCGCATCTGGAACGGGCTGAAAGTGCTGCGCAAGGACAACCGCGGCTATGATCTGAAGCAGATCTTCATCGGCTCGGAGGGCACGCTAGGCATCGTCACCGCGGCGGCGCTGAAACTATTCCCCAAGCCGACGCAGATCGAAACCGCGCTGGTTGGCCTGCGCTCCGTCGAGGACGCGATGGCACTCTATGCAAGGGCGCGGCGCGATTGCAGCGATTTGCTCACCGCCTTCGAACTGATCCTGCGCGGCGGCATCGAGATCACCATGCGCGAAGGCCAGGATTTTCCCGATCCGCTCAGCCAGCCCTATCCCGTCTATGTGCTGATCGAGGTGTCGTCGGGCGGGCTGATCGACCTCTCCAATATGCTGCTGGGGTTTCTCGGCAGCGTCGAGGACATCGTCGAGGACGGCGTCATCGCTTCGACCAGGGCTCAAGGTGAGCGGTTGTGGCTCTACCGCGAGATCATGGTCGAGCGGCAGGGCAGGGGCGGGCGCTACCTGCGCACCGATGTGTCGGTGCCGATCTCCAGGCTTGCCGATTTCGTCACCGATGCGCTGGCCGCCTTGGAGAAAGCCCGGCCCGACGCGCTGGCCGTCACCTACGGCCATGTCGGCGACGGCAACATCCACCTCAACGTCGTGCCGCCGGAAGGCATGGGCACCGAGGCGATGGAACATCTGTTCGAGCAGGCGGAAGCCGAGATCTTCACCGTCGTCGATCGCTATGGCGGCTCTATCAGCGCCGAGCACGGCATCGGCCGGGTCAAGCAGAAGGCGTTCCTCGAACGCATCGATCCGGTGACGCTCGACCTCGCCGCCGGCATCAAGGACGCATTCGACCCGCGCCACATTCTCAGCAACGGCCGCATTCTGGCGTCCGCACCCGCCGTCGACTATAGGTGAGCGATGACGCTGAAACTCGACAAGGTCAATCGCGGCCCACACCTCTCCACTCTGGTGGCCAGTTCCATCTCGCGCGAGATCGCGCAAGGCCGACTGAAGCCGGGTGACCAGCTGCCGACCGAGGCGGCGCTGGCAACCACTTTCGGGGTCAGCCGCAACGTGGTGCGCGAGGCGATCGCGCGGCTGCGCTCGGAAGGCCGAATCTGGTCGCAGCAGGGGCGCGGCGCCTTCGTGGTCGAGAGCAACAACCCGACGGTGCTGACCATCGACCATGAGACGCTGCAGCGCGCCGACTCGTTTCGCAATCTGTTCGAACTGCGTGGCATCCTCGAAGTGCAGGCGGCGGCCCTTGCCGCAAAACGGCGCAGCGACGCCGATCTCAAAGCCATGGGCGATGCGCTGTCCGGCATGCGCGCCGCCCCCTATGGCAGCGTCGCCTGGCTGCGCAGCGACCTCGAATTCCACCGCACCGTCGCCGAGGCGACGCGCAATTCCTACATGGGCCAATTCCTGGTCTTCGTGTCCGAGCGGGTGCGCGAAAGCATTCTCGCTGCCGGCAACCAGCAAAAGTCGGACGACATGGCCCGCATCACGCTCGGCGAACATGAGCGCATCCTGAGAGCGATCCGTGCCGGCGACGCCGAAGGGGCGCAAGCCGCGATGCGCGACCATCTGGCGGGCGCGGCGCTGCGGGTGGGGTTGCATGAGGGGGAAGCTGCGGAGATAGCGCCGGGGCCCGAGGCAGCGTCTCCGGTACGGCATTCGCGGTTGCGGAAGGCTGTGCGCGGGCAGGCTTAGGGATAGCCTTGCCTTATCCGCGCGCTGGGCCAATCGCCTATGGCAGCGCTGACCCCCACTCCGTCTCGGCTTCGCCGAGCCACCTCTCCCCATTTCATGGGGGATGAGGAAATGCCAATCTCCGAGATCGCAGCCCTTCAAAAGCTTGGGTTTCCTCTCCCCCACGAATGTGGGGGTAGAGGTGGCTCGGCGAAGCCGAGACGGAGTGGGGGAGCGCCATATCAGATTTCACTCGGTCGTCGGCTCAACCAGCTCAGGGCCGGAGACAGGCCGCCACCCCACCGCGCTATTTCAGCGGCAGAAACAGCTCAAGCACCACCTCGCGCACCGGTCCGTTCGACGAAAAGTGCCGTTGGCAATAGATCGGAAAGTCGCGCGCCTCCTCGCCGCTGGCCTGAAGCCATTCGCGGTACAGGTAGAGCGCTGCCGGCTCGAGATTGTTGGTGTTGCCGGGGTAGCGCAGCACCGCGCAGCGTCCGCCGGGGATCACGCCGGCCTTCATCTGCACGTCCTCGATCGGCCCGCCCTCTACCGGCAGGTCGGTTCCGGCACAGATGTCCATGCTGTAATCGGCCGGGTTCGCGGGCTCCCTTTCGGAACGGAAGATGTTGAAGGTCGGGCTTGTCTCGGGCGAGAGGCCGGCCGCCTTGCGCCAGGCGATGAAGCGCTGGATGGTGTCAGGAAGCGTCGCCCGGTCGCCGCGATGCTCCATGATCGCCACCGGCGTCGGCGGCACATCGCGGATCATCACGTCGGCGGGTTCGAAGATTATCTGCATGAGCGTGGTCCTTGCTTTGTCGAGCGGCCCGAAGGCCATGAGCCACGCCCCCCAGTCGGGAGACTTCCGGAACGACGAAGGCGATTGTCCGAACCGTTGCCGAAAGGCGCGGGCGAAGGCATCCGGTGCGTCGTAACCGGCATCCATCGCTATGTCGGTGACGCTTTGGGCGTCGCTCTCGGCAAGCCGGTACGAAGCGCGCTTCAGGCGGGCGAGCTGGACATAGCGATGCACGGACAAGCCGAAGGTTGACGTGAACTGCCGGTGGAAATGGTATTTCGAGAACGCCGCGACGCCGCTCAACGCTTCCAGGCCCAGATCTCCGTCCAGATGCTGGTCTATGTGGTCCAGCACCCGCTGCATCCGGGCTTGGTAGCTTTCAAGTGGCGTCATCAAACGTCTCGTCCTGCGTGGCGACACCAGATAGGCGGTTCCGGACATGTCGCGCTCGACCGATCTTGCGGTTTGATAGGATGGACGAGTGCTCGCTAGTTGCCGGTTGGAGGCGCGACTGATCGGCTTATTCGTAGGCGGCTCTACGCAGCCTAATCCTCGACTGGCAGTGCCGGCCCCACTCCGTCTCGGCTTCCCCGAGCCACCTCTACCCCCATTTAATGGGAGAGGAAATGGCAATCTTCGGGGTCGCAGCCCTCAAAGCTTGGGTTTCCTCTCCCCTACTTTGTGGGGGAGAGGTGGCTCGGCGAAGCCGAGACGGAGTGGGGGAGCACCCTATGCGATGTTCACGCCTCCACCAGTGAAACCCCATTCAGCCCCGCCACGATATCCGACAGCGCCGGCACGAACTTCTCGCCATGGCCGGTGGTGACGGCCGTGGCGAACCCATTCCGCACCGCGGCGCCGATCGGGTTGGCGATGCCGGCGGCGTGGGCGAAGGAGGCGAGATAGGTCATGTCCTTGAGCGCATTGGCGATGGCGAAGCGTTGGGCGTTTTCGTTGCGGTTGAGGACGAAATCGAAGAAGGCCTGGTAGAAGCCGCAATCCATGCGGCTGCCGGAGATGACGCTGTTGAAGACCTGCGGCGTCAGCCCGGCCTTGGCGCCCAGGCTCAGCGCTTCGGAATAGATCGCGGAATAACCCATCGAGACGAAATTGTTGAGCAGCTTCATGGTGTGGCCGCTGCCGGTCGGGCCGGTGTGGACGATGCGGGCGGCAAACGCCTCCAGCACCGGCCGGGCGCGGGCGACGATCTCGGCCGCGCCGCCGACCATGACGTCGAGCTTGCCCTCGGTGGCTTCCTTGGGCGTGCGCGCCAGCGGCGCGTCGATCAGCGTCATCCCCTGCTCCGCGAGGTCGGCGGCAAGCGCTGTCGTCGATGACGGGTTGGAGGTCGAGCAGTCGATGATCAGCAACGGTTTAGCTGCCGCAGCAAGGCCATCCTGGCCTTTGACCAGCGCTTCGACCTCGCGCGAGCCGGTGACGCACAGGATGACGATGTCGCAGGCAGCGGCGAGGTCGCGCGGGCTGGCCGCTTCAGTGGCACCGGCCGCAATCAGCCGGTCGGCTGCGGTGCGGCTGCGGTGGACATGCACCGTCAGCGGCCAGCCTTTGCGCAGCAGATTGTCGGCCATGCCGGCGCCCATGCTGCCCAGGCCGATGAAGCCGATGCGTTCTTTCATGCAATCCTCCCATGGCTCGTGCCAGCGGGCCGAACTTTCGTCACCTTGCGGCGGGCACCCGTCGATGCAATTCTTTGAACAAGAATCGAACCGGAGTCGCGCTGATGGCGGAGCCCATGACTTTCGACGCCATACCGCAGGCGCCCAACCTGCGGACGGGTCTGGTCAACACGCTGATCGCGCAGATCGAATCCGGCGACCTTGCGCCGGGGCAGCGGCTGCCGACCGAGCAGGAGATTGTTGCTGCCACAGGCGTCAGCCGCACCGTGGTGCGCGAGGCGCTGGCGGCGCTGCGTGCGCGCGGGCTGATTACCACGCGCCAGGGGCTCGGCGCCTTCGTCGCCAAGGATCCGCCGCCGAAGACGTTTTCCGTGCTGCCCGACGATCTCGAATCGATCGACGAGGTGCTGCGCGTGCTCGAACTGCGCATGGGCATCGAGGTCGAAGCGACCGGCCTTGCCGCCGAGCGGCGCAGCGACGCGGCGCTCCAGCAGATGAGCGCGCGGCTCGATGCGCTGGAAGCGGCGGTGCGTGCCGGCGGCTCCGGCTCGGAAGAGGATTTCGGCTTCCACCGCGCCATTCTCGCTGCGACGCAGAACCCGAATTTCACCCGGTTGTTCGACACGTTCGGCAGCGCCATGGTCCCGCGCCATTGGACGCGGCTCGACCGGATGACGGAGGCTGAGCGGGAAAAATATCTCGACCGCATGCAGCGCGAGCATCGCGCCATTCTCGGGGCAATCGAAGCCAGGGACGTCAATGCCGCGCGGCGCGCCATGCGCAGCCATCTGACCAAAAGCTATGCCCGCTTCGAGGATCTGCGCAACAAGGCTGTTCACGATTAGGGGGCCAACCACGGTTGACGGACTGCTCATCCGGCGACCCCGCCGAGATAGAGTTCGTGCATCAGCGAAATGTTCCTCCCGGCTCCCACTGTTGCAGTCTTACCCCGTTGTCATACAACCCTGTAATCTGGTAAATCCAGGGAAGAGGGATGTCAATCGCGTTGCCATGCGGTATGAGGCTCCCGGAAAAATCGCAATCATGGAGCCGGCATTGCCGGCGAAGCCGCAAGTCAGGAACAGCGAGATGCATTCACGGAAATTTGGCCGTACCGGCAGATCAGTCAGCGAGATCGGCTTCGGCGCGTGGGCGATCGGCGCCGCCTGGGGCGAGGTCAATGATGACGATGCGGTCGCAGCCCTGCATGCCGCGCTCGATGCCGGCGTCAGCTTCCTCGACACCGCCGACGTCTATGGCGACGGCCGTTCGGAAAAGCTGATCGCACGGGTGATGAAGGAACGCGGTGGCGCGCGCCCGTTCATCGCCACCAAGGCCGGACGGCGGCTGCCGAAGCAGACGGTCGAGGGCTACAGCGTCGAGAACCTCACCGGCTGGATCGACCGCAGCCTGAAATACCTCGAGACCGACACGCTCGACCTGGTGCAGCTGCATTGCCCGCCGACCGATCTCTACTATCATCCGGAGGTGTTCGAGCGTCTCGACAAGCTCACCGAGCAGGGCAAGATCCGCAATTACGGCGTCAGCGTCGAGCGTGTCGAAGAGGCGCTGAAGGCGATGCAATATCCCGGCGTCGTCAGCGTGCAGATCATCTTCAACGCCTTTCGCCAGCGCCCGGCCGAGCTGTTCTTCGCTGAGGCGAAAAAGAACGATGTCGCCGTCATCGCCCGCGTGCCGCTGGCCAGCGGCCTGCTGTCCGGCAAGTTCAGGACGGACACCAAGTTCGAGACCACCGACCATCGCCTGTTCAACAGGAATGGCGAAGCCTTCGATGTCGGCGAGACGTTTTCGGGCGTGCCCTATGAGGTCGGGCTGGCGGCGGTCGAGAAGGTGCGGCCGCTGGTGTCAGGCGACACCACCATGGCGAAATTCGCGCTGCGCTGGATCCTGATGTTCGACGCGGTGACGGTTGTCATCCCCGGCGCCCGCAATCCGGCGCAGGCGGTTTCCAATGCGGAAGCGGCTGAGCTTGCGCCGTTATCCTCCGAGTTGATGGCCAAGGTGAAGGCGGTCTACGATGAGAACATCAAGCCCTACGTGCATCAGCGCTGGTGAGCCAGCGCCTGCCGCCCTCGACCGGCTGACTGACCAGAGGTCAGCCGGGGCAAATTGCGCTCGTCGTTACAAGCTGTGCAGCGGATCCTGTGATCCACCGGTCATTTAATCGGCCGTGCCGCTTGTTATTGTGCAGTGCAGCAACGATATTGCTGCGTGTGCGTTGTGTGCACGAGTCTGCCCATTCCGGCGCGCAAGGATACCAATTTGCGAGACATATCCGATACGATCGCCCGGCTGAGCGCGATGCGCCGCCGGCCAGCCGATGCAGGACAGAGCAAGGAAGATCACCTGTCCGAGATGACAGGGTTCGGGTCCAATCCGGGCGCCTTGCGTGCGCGGCTTTATCTTCCTGAAAACCTGCCGAAGCAGGCGGCGCTGGTCGTGGTGCTGCATGGCTGTACCCAGACTGCCGCCGGCTACGACCATGGTTCCGGCTGGACCGAACTTGCTGCCGATCAGGGTTTTGCCGTGCTTTTCCCCGAGCAGCAGCGCGCCAACAACGCCAATCTTTGCTTCAACTGGTTCGTGCCAGGCGATATAAGCCGCGACAGCGGCGAGGCGCTGTCCATCCGCCAGATGATCGAGGCGGCGGTGGTCACTCACGGTCTCGACCGCAAGCGGATATTCGTCACCGGCCTTTCCGCTGGCGGCGCCATGGCGGCGGTGATGTTGGCGACCTACCCGGACGTGTTTGCCGGTGGCGCGATCATTGCCGGGCTTGCCTATGGCAGCGCCTCGACCATCCCCGAAGCCTTCGACCGCATGCGTGGCCATGGCGGCCCGTCCAGAAGCGACCTGCAGCGTCTTTTGCGGGCTGCTTCGCTGCACAAGGGGCCGTGGCCGAGGATTTCGGTCTGGCAGGGCTCGGCCGATACGACAGTGGTGCCTTCCAATGCCGACGCGGTGCTGGCGCAATGGCAGGGCGTGCACGGCCTCGCTCAAGCGCCGACACGCACGGAAAAGGTCGACGGTCAGAGCCGAAAAGTCTGGTCCGATGGCAAAGGCCGCGACGTGGTCGAGGCATACAGCATTGCCGGCATGGGCCATGGCACGCCATTGCAGGCGAGCGGCGACAATGCTCTCGGCAAAGCAGGGCCGTTCATGCTGGATGCCGGGATTTCCTCGACGCGCCACATCGCCCGTTTCTGGGGGCTGACGAAGCCAGAGGTACGACGCGCGGCGAAAGCCAAGGCCGCTTCAGGCACTGCATTGCAGCCTTTCTCGCCGAAGGAAAAACCGCGAGCCGTCCGTGTCGATCCGACCCCGGAGCGTGTCAATCCGCCAGGCGGCGGTCCGGCGGCCGGGATCACCAAGGTCATCGAGGACGCGCTGCGGGCAGCGGGATTGATGCGCCGAGGCTGAGGCTCGCCCCGCACACGCCCAAAATACAAGGGCAAGCGCCAGCATCATTATCGCAGCAGGCCTTCGTCCTCGAACGCATCCCAGCCCTTCAATCCGGGCGCCGGGCCGTCCGTGTTCCGGGTGTTCCTCGCAGTGCGAGCCTGGCCGGTGCCCTTTCCCGCGCGCGTCAGCGCGGCCTTGCCCGCGCCGCACCGCCTGTTCTCGGCGACTTCCTGGACATCCTGCTCTCTCCACACGGTTGCCAGATCGCGGTCCAGGACGTCTTCGATGTGGCGCGGGTCGAAAACGTGGAAGGTGACAGACTTTGATCGCCCACGCATCTTGACGGTACGTGTGCCGGTGCTTTGCAGCCGACCGTCCTTGAGCCATTTGTGGCGCTCGCGCGAAGAGATCGTGAGGATATCCTCGACCTCGCGCGGAAGCACAGGCAGCGCCTCCACTCCCTCCAGTGTTTTGGAGATGCTGGCAGAGGCGGCCTTGAACGCTTCCGCTTCGGATTTCGACATTCGCAATGCGATGCGGCCCGTCTCGGCCTTGACATGCTTCCTGACTGCCCATGGCAGGCGGGCTCTGACTTCACGTTCGATCCCCTTGGAGCGCACGGCGGACCCGAGTGTCGCTGACGGCGACAACGGCCATTCGGCAATCAGTTGCGGGGACGGGCTCATGCTTTCCTGGGGCTGGTTCCGTTGGTTCGATGCTAACACGGCAAGAGCCGGTCAAGCCAAGGCAACAGCGAAAACGGGCAGGTCCGAATAGACCCGCCCCTTATGGCCGAAATTGAATGTCGCTCGCAGCGCGCCGAAAGCACCCTTGGCCCCGCCGCCGTATGGCGGCNGGGGCTCGATGATCAAAGTGGGCTGGCGTTGCGCGTTCTGTCGCGCTCGGCCTCGATGTCGGTGTAGGGGTCGGCATTGGCATCGAAGCCGGTCCAGCCACCGGCTTCGTAGGCGCGTCGGCGGTCTTGCAGATCGACCGAGTTGGACTCGCCAAGAATACGCTCGGCCTCATCGGCGAGTTCGTCGCTGACCCTGGCGGTCACCATCGTGCCACCGCGGCGAACGCCCTCCGCATAGACATGCGCATCCCTTTCGGGGACGCCTGACTCGGTCAGCGCCCCGACGATGCCGCCGGCAGCGCCACCGACGACCGCGCCGCCAACGGCGCCAACCGCGGTGGCGGCCAGCCATCCTGCGGCCACGACAGGACCGACGCCCGGAATGGCCATGATGCCGAGCCCTGTCAGAAGCCCGCCGGCGCCGCCAATGACGGCTCCGAGACCGGCGCCGCCGGCTGCATCCTCGGCGGCGTTTGAAGTGTCGCCGTCGTCGTACCAGTCATCCGAATTGTTGGCGACGATGCTGATGTCGGCCTGCGGCACGCCGATTGCCTCCAGTTCGCCGACGGCATCGGAGGCATCATCGTAGTTGTCGAAAAGTCCGGTTACGGTTTTCATGGTCTTGATCTCCTCGTTCTGGTTCAGAGGGTTCAGTTCGCGCCGGCAACGACGTTGCCCTGATAATCGAGCGCCACGGTCGTGGTCTTGCCATCCTTGGTGGCCTGACCGCGCCAGATGCCCTGGTCGTCTTTGGTCAGCTTGGACACGCCGGAGAAGCCGGCATCCTGAATGCGGCTCTTGGCCTGATCCTCGGTGAAGCTGTTGGCACCCGGGACCGGGGCGGCCGGATTGGTGGTGTCGGTCGTGCTCACGGCCGGGGTGGTGGAGCTGGTGGTCGACGATGCATTGTCGGCGGAAGCGATCTTCTCGACCATTTCCTGATGCATTTTGAGCGTCGGCAAGGTCTCGGAGGCGAAGGTCTTCAGCTGCGCGTTGTCGCCGCCCTTGGCATAGCTCTCGAACAGCGTGACTGCCTCCGAATGCGCATCGCGCTGCATCTGGACATAGGGCTTGTCGACGGCATCGTTGGCATTCTGCAGAGCCTCCAGATCGGCCTTGTGCTTGGCGTCCAGCTCCGTTGGCACTTTCAGCTTCTGTTCGCCGGCGATGGTCGCAAGCTTGGCGTTGGCGGCGCCGTGATCGTCGATCATCTTCTTGGCGAAATCCTTGACGCCTTGATCCTGCGCCTTGCCCTCGGCGACCTTGCTCGAATCCACCTCGAACATGCCGCCGATGGCGGCCTTGTCGACAAAGTCCTGAGCACTGTCGGCGGCGAAGGCGGGCAGGGCGAAGACCATGGCTGTGGCGGTGGCCAGCGAAGCTAGAAGAACACGTGTTTTCATGGACAGAGATCCTCGTTGGGGCACACATCGTGCTGTGAGCCTAACCAGTGCGGCCAAGCTTTGTTCCGCCGCCCAAGCGTTATAACAGGGAGGGTCGATGCCGCGATGATGGTCCCTCATCCTCGGATTTTGCGCCTTTGCGATGTCGACGCGTGGCGCGGACGGCGACCTGCTCGATGGGCGCCTTGCAAGTCCATCGCAAAGGGAAACGAGGCCTTCGCCGCCCGCAATGAATAGCGCCCGCGGTGGCCTATCGAGGTTCAGCGATCGTTTCGTTCGAGGCGGCGCGCAACCTCTGTCTGGGCGACCTGCAGCAGCGTATCTATTTCGAACATCGCCGCCGCATGGCCGCCGTCGCGGATGACACGGCGGGCGCGGTGGAGCAGGTCGGAGACCGTCCGCAGCGTTTCAGCATGGCTCGATCGATTCGACAAATGCGTGCCCTCCATCAGCCACAACCGTTGGATCGGGAGAGTGTTCCCAAAGTTGGCGGCCGGCCGGGTGAATGACTGTGAGCGCAGGCGGCGGAACCATCCTTGTCCGTTGGCCGTTCCCCCTGCCTCAACGAGAGGAACAGCCATGGCCGACAACGACACCCCGAAGGATACCGCGAAGGAAACCCCGAAGGACACCCCGAAGGACACCCCGAAGGACACCCCGAAGATGTCCGCCCGAGAGGCCCAGGAGGCCCTGGAGAAGCAGGTTGCATCGCTGAAGCGCGAGATCAGCAAGATCAACCGGACGCTTGCCGACCGTGCAGAAGATGCCGTCGGCGAAGCCGGCGGCTGGTATGGCAGCGCGACCGAGCGCGCGGCACGGGCAACGCAGCAGCTGAGATCGCAGGCGCAGACGGTGTCCGAAGCCGTCCAGCAAAATCCCGGCACCATCAGCAGCGCTTTCGTGCTTGGCGGCATTGCCGGGTTGTTGATCGGCATGCTGCTCGGGCAAAGCCAGGAACGCGACCGAAGCTGGTTCTAGCGGCGTATCTTATGAATATTGCGCCCGCCGGCTTTGCTGGCGGGCTTTGTATGGACGCCAGATCACTGTGGCTTTGAGTGAAAAACTCCCCGCTCGGGTAAACGGGATTTGTGGTCGGCGCCGCCCGCGCGGCGCCCTCGACAGGTGAGTTGAGTTTCCCTGCCGCGGTCGTATGTTGTTGACCGTAGTGGAGGATCACAAATGCCTATTCGACGCAAAGCCACCGAGGCCGGCGTTTTGCAGCCATCCGAACTCGAGCTGTTGGGCCGTGTATTCGAGCAGCTTAAGCGCGACGGTCAGTCGCCCGAAGCACGCGACGCCATCGCATCCCGGATTATCGCGAACTATATGGCCGGCGTGGTCGACGAAGCCGAGCTCGTCAGTCTTTCGAGGCAACCGCTGGGCCGGTAGTGCGCTTTCCATCCCGGGTTCAGAAGAGTTTCAGGTCGTCAAATCAGAGGGATAAGGCAATGCCGGCTGACCCACCGATAGAGCGACGGTCGCATATCCGTGATCTTGTTCTGAAGGAAGCGACAATCCGCGTTGGCGACGCCAGTATCAATTGTCTGGTTTGCAACCAGCACGCCCACGGCGCGGAGCTACGGGTCAAGGCCGATATCGCAATCCCCGACCGTTTCGTGCTTCACGTGCCAGTCGATCATACCAGCTATCGCGCCGTGGTGCGGTGGAGACGGAACGAGCGACTTGGGGTGCAGCTTGATTCGGGAAGGCAGGCGTAGATGGCGGTAGCCGGACGGATCACCCAGCTGTTCAAGTCCAGGGTTGATGGGACAAGGCAGGGCGCGTTTGCGGCACGAACGCTTCTTTCCATGCTGCTTGCGATTTGCAATCAGTTGCTATAGCGTCTCACTGCTTGCAAATTACAAGCGGTTAATCCGTGAACCGACTATGTGAAGGCGCTGCTTATGGCCAAACTTATCTTGGGAATGAACGTTTCCATCGATGGCTATGTCGATGACCTTGCCGGAAATCTGGTCATGGGCGCACCAAGCCAGAAGCACTTCGAGTACTGGATCGAGACGATTCGCAACCATGCCGGCGCTGTGTATGGCCGCCGGATGTACGAGGTCATGCGCTATTGGGACGATGATCGCGCGGAATGGGATGCTTCGCTTCGCCAGTTCGCGACACTCTGGCGCAAGCTGCCCAAATGGGTCGTTTCGCGCACACTTTCACGGGTCGGCCCCAACGCCACCCTCATCTCCGGCGATATTGAAACGCAGATTCGCGAGATCGCGGCCCGCACGGAGGGTATCCTGAGCGTTTCCGGTCCGGAACTGGCCGGTCTTATGACCGGGCTGGGCCTGATCGAGGAATATCACCTGCACGTGAGGCCGTTCGTGCTCGGCAAGGGCAAGCCTTTCTTCCACGAGGCAAGGCCTCCGCTGCAACTGGTGTCGAGCACATTGATCGAGGACGATACGGTTCATATGATCTATGTGCCGCGAGGCTGAACGATAAGGCGCTTCAGCGCCAACATGCGAACCAACACGTACGTTCGCAGTGGGCCTGGTCCCGGCCTTCGCACCGAGGTCTCACATGTCAGCTTGCGTGCTGGGTACCCAAGCAGCAGAGGGTCTGCTGTCGGCCGAAAATCTGCCGGTCAGCAATGCGCCCCATGCCGGTCAAAGAGGCCTTGCCGCCGTTACTCCATAAGCAGACATTGCAGACCTACAAGGACATCGCTTTTACGCCCGAAGCGCCGCTTCGGTTGGTCCTTCAGTGACCTGGCGGCCCAAGGGCGTCGTCCTCCACCGCCCGCCCTCGTCCGCAACTCACCGTTGCCAGCGGCTCTGCTCCTGGCCTTCCCGCGATGACCGAGCGGGTAGTGAAACATCATGGTCAAGCCTGAAAAGCAAGGTCCAACCTAGCCGCCTTTCCAGGCCTGCGTCATCATCGTCCAGCAGTTCAGGATCCTGCGTGCGCCAGCCGGGTCCGTCGGGTCGGCCGGCCGCACAGTTTTTTTCATCCCGCTGGAACATTGGCGAAGGAATGCAGTTGGGGTCGCTGCAGATGCCGCCGCGTGGTGCCTGTGGGCGATTGGTGGCAACACCTGATCGGCCGCCGCTCCTTTACGAGGCGGCTTAGCGTGTGAGCCAATCCTGCAGCAAAGGCCTTGGGATTGGAACGACCAACAGGAGGCAGTCATGAAGCACCAGACACTCGATCAACTCCAGTCAGTCGCGGACATCAGTCCACTATCGCCGGCTCTGCTGGCTACAAGGACGCAACGGATAGAGCGGTGGGCGGAACTGCTCTATCGAAATCCGACGCGCTCCCTTGTGGCTCTCACCGGGACTGAGCATCTGCATCCCTCTGTCCGCGGAGAAGCGCGCGCGGTCGGATCGGCGATCAGTGTCGCCTTTGACGATCCACTGCTGCGTGCATCGGGCATGCAATCGGATACCTACGGGGAAGCCAGACGCTTCTTCGAACTCTCCGATTGGCAGTTGCATGAGATCGTCTGCAGTTGCCACACCGGCGCCACCATGCAGGCTGGCTGGGCCGCCGGGCGTGTCCGCAGGGTCCTCAATGGGAGCAAGATATTGGCTTGGCTGAGAAAAGGATTCATGCCGCACTGAGACACAGCGCTCGCGCCTGAAGAAGCATGCAGGCTCCAGCAGAGATTGCGTCGGCTCCGCGAAGGCATGGCTGACCTCAATGGAGTAGGGCGGCCGAGTTGCTTGCGACTTCAGAAATGACGTTCACCATTGCTTAGTGGGCCTCGTCAGGGTGATCGGCAATTTCGTGAATAGCGAGTGCCAGCGCCAGTTTCGACCAACCGGTCGGCAGCGCCCTCGTGACCAAGCGGGGTTACTTATCCTCGGTGCGTCACATGTGCGCTTCGTCAGCGGTATAGCCTGCCAATCCCTCCACAGCCGTTTTGACGCTGCGAAAAGCTCGAGGCGTG
Source organism: Mesorhizobium sp. LSHC412B00 (assembly GCF_000503035.1). Lineage (NCBI taxonomy): Bacteria > Pseudomonadati > Pseudomonadota > Alphaproteobacteria > Hyphomicrobiales > Phyllobacteriaceae > Mesorhizobium > Mesorhizobium sp. LSHC412B00. The sequence goes on from NZ_AYWB01000007.1 coordinate 261,926, forward strand.
AGGGGGCAATTTAACCCAGGAATCCCGAAAACGGACCTTCCGCTTTCGGCCCTGAAATTGAAATTCGAGGCCTCCCCCATCACCCCGGAAAGATCGTAAACCCGCCATCCACCCGCAGCACCTGCCCGTTGATAAACCGCGCCCGCGGGCCAGCCAGAAACGCCACCGCCTCCGCGATCTCTTCCGGTTCCGCATAGCGGTTCAGCGATTTGCGGCTGGAATCCATGCGCTCCGGATCGACCACGCGGGTCGCCTGGAAGCGTGCCGTCTTGGTGGCGCCTGGGCTGACCGCGTTGATGCGCACGCCGTCGTCGATCAGTTCCTTGGCGAGACAGCGCGTGTAATGCACGACCGCGGCCTTCAAGGTGGAGTAGACGACCTCGGGCGAGCAGCCGAGATGTGCCGCCGCCGACGCGATGTTGATGACGGAGCCGCCGCCGCGCTGCTTCATCGGCGGCACGAAGGCCTGGCAGACCAGCATCGTGCCGATCAGATTGTTCTCGGTGAGCACGCGGATGTCGTCCAGTTCGATGTCCAGGGCGTTGTTCGGGTTTGGCTTGCCGCCCTTGGCGCCGATGTCGCCGCCGGCACAATTGACCAGCACATGCACGTCACCGAGATCGGCCTCGATCCTGCGCTTCATCTCGGCCACCGCCTTCTGGTCGCCAATGTTGCCGGTCACCGACGTGACCTTCGTCCCATGCCGCTTCAGGCGCTCGACCACTTCGCCGAGATTGGCGAACTCGCCATATTTGGCCGGCGCTTCCTCGTTCATGTCGTGGATTGCGACATTGGCGCCGAGTTCGGCCAGGCGCTCGGCCATCACGCGGCCGAGGCCACGGCCGGAGCCGGTGACGAAGGCGGTCAATCCATCGAGTTCACGTGCCGTCATCAGATCTTCTCCATTTTCATCGAACCAGCTTGCGCATGTTGGCGGCGCTGCGCCGGATCATGTCGAGCTCATAGGAAACCAGGGAGCCGTCGTCTTCGCGCTCCCAGGGGGTGCGGTAGTCGGCATCGTCGGGCAGCCGGTTGCGCTGCGCGGCCGCCAGGCAGGCGGCAAATTCGCGTGCCGTCTTCGGGGGATAGCCGCGCCACCAGTCGTCGCTGAGATAGCGGACATGCCGCGCCTCCAATGCGCCCGGTTCGAGGACGGCGGTCAGGCGATCATGGTGCTGGGCAAGAATTGCAAACAGCTCGGCGAACGGCACAGCACCGTCACCGATGGCGCAGCGGATCAGCCGGTAACCTTCGGTCGTGAACTGCACGCGGTAATCCTTGAGGTGGACATGGCGGACATGGGGGGCGATCGCGCGCGTGAAATCGAGCGGCGCTTCGCCGACCGGGAACGTGTTGCCGGTGTCGAAGGTGACGCCCACACTGTCACCACCGAGGGCGCAGAAATCGACGAGTTCCCGGCTGGTAAAGTCCTGGTGGTTTTCGATCGCAAGGACATACCCTTCGGCATTCGCGCGGGGACCCCACTCCACCAATCGCCCCCGAATGATGCCGGCGTACTCGCTCCATTTTTCGCCGGCGGCGTTGCGGTCGCCGCAGAGAATGGGCGTCAGCGCCGTGCGGATGATTTTGGCCTTGAGCAGGCGCGCGGCCCGAAAGGCATCGTCGAGCGGTTCGCCCACCAGCAGGCCGCCGCTGACGACCGGCGCGATGCGAAGGCCGGCGAGCCGTTCGCGCAGCGCGATCACCGCGTCGTCGGAAAGCTCGGTCAGCCATGGCACCCAGATCTCCAGCACGCGCGCGCCGAGATCGGTCGCGAGCGCGATGAAACCTTCGAGCCCCGCAGGTCTAGGATTGGCGCGTGGCGTGCCGCGGCCCTGGAGGCCGAGATGATAGGTCAGGCCGTAGGGGTTCAGGCCGACCTCGAGCATGAAGCGATCCTTTGAGTCAGGTGTGGTCATCGCAGGCCGGCATCCACGGTGATCGACTGCTTGGTGATCATGCGGCTGTCGTCGGCGGCGAGGAACAGCACCGTGCGCGCGATCTCCTCGCCGAGCAGAATCTTGCGGATCACCTGGCGCTGCACGACCTGGTCGACCGAACCTTCGGTCTTGTACCAAAGCTCCCGCTGCCGGTCGGTGATGACGGCGCCCGGCTCGATGGCGTTGACGCGGATGTTGTCGGGGCCAAACGCCCGCGCCAGCGCGAAGGTCAGCCCGACCACCGCAGCCTTGGCCGCCGCATAGGGGGCCATCTCTGACGCGCCGAAACGCCAGGCGATCGAGGAAAAATTGACGATCGAACCAAAGCCCACTTCCTTCATGTGCGGATGCACGCCCTGGGCGGCAAAGAAGTGGTGCCTGAGGTTCACATCCTGGGCATGGTCCCAAGTCGCCTGGGTCACGTCGGCGACCGGCTGGCGATTGTCATCGGCGGCGTTGTTGACCAGCACCGCGACAGGCCCTAGGCGGTCGCGCACCGTGCCGATCGCGGCCTGGAGGGCGGGGATATCGGTCACATCGCAGCGCAGGAACAGGGGCGCGTGCGCTGCCGCGGCGGCGAGTTCCCGCGCGAGCGCCTCGCCGGCCTCCTGCTGCAGATCAAGAAACGCCACTCGTGCGCCATTGGCGGCGAAGGCGCGGACCGTGTCGGCGCCGATGCCCGACGCACCGCCGGTGATCAGCACGACGCGCTCGGACAGGCTCGGATAGGTGGCGAAGGACAAGGCGGAACTCTTTTCAAATCAAGCTTTGGTCAGATCGGGTCAGATCAAGCGTTTGGTCGTCGGGTCGAACAGGCACGCACGCGCCATGTCGATGCCGAGCGTCACCGTCTCACCCATAAGCGGCGTGCCGTCGGGGTCGAAACGACCGGTGATCTCCTTGCCGCCCAGGCGCAGGACGGCCATGGTCTCCGCGCCTGTCGGCTCGACCAACTCGACCACGGCATCGATCTGCGCGATGCCCGGCTTGCGGCGCGCAAGATCGGGATCGAAGCGGTAGATGTGCTCGGGACGGATGCCGAGCACAAGCTGTCGCGGCGTGTCGGATGGGAGCGCCTGGACGATCGGCAGGCTGGCCGTCTTGCCGTCGGCGGTCTGCAGGACAACAGTGCGGCGACCGCCTTCCTGGCTCAGTTCGGCGGCCAAAAAATTCATCGCCGGCGACCCCATGAAGCCGGCGACGAACATGTTGGCCGGACGGTTGTAGATCGTGGCGGGATCGTCGAATTGCTGGACCTCGCCCTGATGCATCACGGCGATGCGCGACGCCAGCGTCATCGCCTCGACCTGGTCGTGGGTGACGTAGACGGTGGTCTTGCCGACGCGGTGATGCAGCTTCTTGATTTCGGTGCGCATGTCGACGCGCAGCTTGGCATCGAGATTGGAGAGCGGCTCGTCGAACAGGAACAGTTTGGGATCGCGCACCAGCGCCCGGCCCATGGCGACGCGCTGGCGCTGGCCGCCCGAAAGCTGTCCGGGCTTGCGCCCTAGCAGCGGTTCGATCTGCAGGAAGGCGGCAACCCGCTTGACGGCCTCGTCCTGCTGCGGCTTCGGGACGCGGCGGCTTTCCATGCCGAAGGTGATGTTCTCGCGCACCGTCATCGTCGGGTAGAGCGCGTAGGACTGGAACACCATGGCGATGTCGCGGTCCTTCGGCGGCACCGAATTGACCAGCCTTCCGTCGATGCGGATCTCGCCGGAGGTAACAGATTCGAGCCCGGCGATCATCGCCAGCAGAGTGGACTTGCCGCAGCCGGACGGTCCGACCAGCGCGATGAACTCGCCGTTCCGCGCTTCGAGATCGATGCCCTTCAGCACCTCGACCGCGCCGAAGTTCTTGCGCAGCGATCGGATGGTCAATGTCGACATGCGATGCCCTTCTTGGCGGACGGGACGATCGGCGACAGGAGACAGGCTCCGCTCACTGGATCGCGCCTCACTTGACGGCGCCTCACTTGATCGCCCCTTGGGTCAGGCCACGAACGAAATACTTGCCGCCGAAGAGATAGATCAGCAGCGGCGGCAGCGCGCCGATCAGCACGGCGGCGCTCATGACATCGTAGGCGCGCACATTGGTGCCGCTTGCCGTCAGCGCGACGAGCGCTGCCGTGATCGGCTGTTGCTGCCCGGAGGTGAAGACGACGCCGAACAGATATTCGTTCCAGATGCCGGTGAACTGCCAGATCACCGTGACGATCAGGATCGGCGAGGAGAGCGGCAGAATGATCTTGCGGAAGATGCGCCAGAAGCCGGCGCCGTCGATGCGCGCCGCCTTGATCAGGTCGTCGGGGATGCTGACGTAGTAGTTGCGGCAAAACAAAGTGGTGAACGAAATGCCCTGGATAACGTGGATGAGGACGAGCCCGTAGACCGAATTGCTGAGGCCGAGATTGCCGAGGATGAACGCCCACGGCATCAACGAAATCTGGCCCGGAATGAAGACGCCGAGCAGCATGCAGGTGAACAAAGCTTCCGAACCTCTGAAGCGCCATTTCGACAGGATGTAACCGTTCATCGCGCCGACCGCCGTCGAGATGATCGTGGCCGGGATCGTCATCTTCAGGGAGTTGTAGAAGTTGCGCTGCATGCCCTCGCAGGTGCCGCCGATGCAATAGGTGCTCCAGGCCTGGCCCCAGGCATCGAGGCGGAAGCTGCGCGGCAGCGAGATCAACCCGTTGCGCGCGATCTCCTGCTGGTCGCGGAATGAATTCAGCACCACCACCAGCAACGGGACCAGGTAGATCGCCGCGAAGACGACCAGCAGCCCATAGATGGCGAAGCGGGTGAGAAAATGCCGGCGCGACGCGACTGCGGCAGCGCGACGGTCGAGCGACTGGTCCAGGGAGACGTCAGCCATGGCCGGCTTCCTTGCGCCGGCGCCAGACCACCCAGAATGAATAGGGCACCAGCACCACGGCAACAGCGGCAAGCATCATGATGGCGGCGGCCGCACCTTCGCCGATCTGGCCGCGTTGGAACATCAGGTCATAGACGTAGATGGCGGGGAAGGTGGTCGAGATCCCCGGGCCGCCTTTGGTCAGGGCCGCCACGAGGTCGAAGGTCTTGATGGCGAACTGGATCTGGATGACGGCGACCGCCAGGAAGATCGGCGCAATGGTTGGCAGAAGCACCTTGCGATAGATGCGGAACGTCGATGCGCCGTCGATCTGCGCGGCCTTGACGAGGTCCTGATCCACCGAGCGCAGGCCGGCCAGGAACAGCGCCATGGCAAAGCCCGAGGCCTGCCAGACACCGGTGATGATCAGCGCGTAGATCGCATAGTGCCGGTCGCTGGCGAGTGCGAAACTGAAGCTCGCCCAGCCGAAACCGCGCACCATGGCCTGGATGCCGTCGGTCGGATTGTAGAGCCAGCTCCAGACCGTGCCGGTGACGATGAAGGAGACGGCCAGCGGATAGAGGAAGATCGTGCGCCAGGCCGCTTCGCCGCGCACGCGCTGGTCGATCAGGATCGCCAGCAGCAGTCCCACCGCCATCGAGCCGACGATGTAGAAAGCACTGAAGAAAAACAGGTTGTTGTAGGCGATGTTCCAGCGCCGGTTCGCCCACAGCGACGCGTAGTTCTCCAGGCCGACGAAGCCGTAGGTCGGCAGCAGCGAGGAGTTCGAGACAGAGATGTAGAGCGTCCAGCCGGTGAACACGAAGACGTAGACGAAGCTCGCCACGAGAGAGGGGCCGAGCACCAGCAAGGGCATCGCGGAGCCCAGCCGCTCGCGCCAGGGGCGGGCGGGTGCCGGTACCGACAGGATCAGGTCGTGATTTGACATTCAGGGCACGGAAATTGGCAGAGCACGGGACTGGAAGGGAGGACGGCCGGGCGGATAGGCATCGCGCCCGGCCGTTGCCATCTATTTCTGTGCTTCCGCCGCGTCGGCCATCGCATTGGCGCCATCCTCGGGCGACATGTCCGGCGTCGCCACGAACTCGGTAATGGAGTCCATGATCGCGCCGCGCATCTTCTGCGGGATGGTCATGTTGTGCGCCATCGAGCGGACCAGCGTGCCCTCCTTGATCGAAGCCTGCAGATCCTTCTGCGAGAGCTGCTGGCACGGATTGAAGCCCTTCGACAGATCGATATCCAGGCGTGCGGGGATCGAGCCCTTGGCCTGGTTGAAGACCGTCTGGAAGTCGGGCGACAGGATCAGGCTGGCCAGCAGCTTCTGGCCGTCGATGTAATCCTGGTCCTTCTGCTTGAAGAACACGACCGAGTCCGAGTTGAGGATGAAGCCGGGTTTGCCCCAATCGGTCGGCGCCTGGGCGCAGACATAGTCGGTGCCTTCCTTGAAGCCAGCGGCGGTCAAAAGGCCGATCGTCCAGTCGCCCATGATGTGGAACGCCGCGTCGCCCTTGCCGACGAGCGCCGACATCGAATCCCAGTCGCGGCCGACCATGCCCGGATCCATGTACTTGCTCGTCATCAGGCGCATCTGCGTGAAGGCCTTGACCATCCCCGGGCTGCGCATGGACTCGACATCGCCTTCGACGAAGGCCTTGCGGTAGAGATCGATGTCCTGGCCGTAGAGCACGACCTCGAACACCGTCGAATCCGTCCAGTCGGCGGTCGAATGCGAGATGCAGATCTTGCCTGTGGCGACGATCTTGTCGCAGGCCGCATTGAACTCGGCCCAGGTCTTCGGCATTTCCGCCACGCCGGCCGCCTGCATGACCTTGGGCGAGGCCCAGAGCCAGTTGATGCGGTGGATGTTCATGGGCGCGGCGACCCATTTGCCGGTCGGCTTCATCACCGGAAGCAATTCCGGCGCCACCACTTTCTCCCACCCTTCCGAGGCCGCCAACTCGTCGAGATCGGCGGTCATGCCGGTCTCGTTCCATTCGGCGATTTCCGGGCCCTTGAGCTGCACGGCAGGCGGGGCATTGCCGGCGATCACGTCGGCGCGCAGCTTGGCCAGCGTATTGGCGGTGTGGCCGGCGATCGAGGTCTGTTCCCATTTGCCGCCCTTGGCGGTGAACATCTCGCCGAGCTTGGCGATCGCCTGGGCGTCCGATCCGGTCGCCCACTGGTGCAAAAGGTTCGTCTTGGGTTCGGCGAAGGCTGCCCCGGCGAAAAATGTGCACGCAGCAGCGGCCGCAAGCGCGGTCATGACGGACTTCATCGTTTCACTCCCATATCGTGTTGCACGGTTCGTCTCGACCGCTTATGGCCGCGGTTTGAAGTCGCCGCCAGCGAGATGCGTCAATCTCGAGTTCTTTCCAAGATGACATATTGGAGCTATCAGTCAACGATGTTTATGTTGAGCCATGACAAAACCTTCGCTTAGAACCTGGCTGATCGACAGACCCTCCGCGTCGCCGGAGAGCATGATCGTGCGCTGCCTGAGCGAGCGCGGCGCACTCTCCGCGTTGCAGATCGCACGCGCCACCGGTCTGGCGCGCTCGACGGTGTCAACCGCGCTTAACGGCTTGAAAAAGTCTGGAATGGTGATCGAAGCCCCGACCAGCCGCGACGGCATCAGAGGCATCGGCAGGCCAGCCGCGGCGGTGACGCTCAATCCGACAGCGGGCACCTGCGTCGGCATTCACCTGGCTCTTCAGCAGATACGGCTCATCGTCGCCGATGTCTCGCATTCCGTCATTGCCGAACAAAATATTCCAATGGCGCTGGACTACCAGCCGCAACAGGCGGCCCAGGCGGTCAAATCGGCAATTGCCCAATCTTACAGGGAAAACGGTCTGCCGGTGGCGGGGCTCCTGGGGGTTGGTGTCTCCGTCTCCGGTCCTGTCAGCCGCGATGGAGTGGTGCTGCGCGCCAGCATGGTTCCAACATGGGCCGGCGTCAACATACGAGATGTGTTCGGCCCCGTTCTGGAACAGCCGATCTTCGCCGACAACGAGAGCAACTGCGCGGCCATTGCCGAGCTGATGTGGGGTGCGGCCGTCGGCCAGGACGATTTCGTGCTGTTCAAGATCGATCTGGGTGTCGGCGGGGCCATTGTCCAGCATGGCCGGCTGGTGACGGGCGTCGCCGGCGGCGCCGGCGAATTCGGGCACATCAGCATCGATCCCGGCGGCGACCTTTGCCGCTGCGGCAATCGCGGCTGCCTGGAGCTCTACGCGAGTTTTACCCGGCCGCTGGAACAGATTTCGCGTGTCGTTGGGCGGCAAGTCACCATGGACGATGTCATCGCCATGGCCGAGCAGGGCGACGTCAGGGCGTTGCGGATGATCGAGGATACCGCCGAGATCGCCGGTCGGGGTCTCGGCCTCATCGGCTCAGTGCTCAACCCGCCGCTTATCATCATCGGCGGCCACATGGCGTTGGCAGGCGACATTCTGCTGACGCCGCTGATCGCGTCCTATGAACGCCACACGCTGATCAAGTCCCGGGATGTCGCTCCCGCGCTGCGCACGCGCATCATCGTTGGCAGGCACACCGAGAACGATGCCTTGCTGGGCGCGGTCGGCCTCGTTTTGAGACACCAGACGAAGGAACTGTCGCTGGGGTGATCGTCAGGACCTGCCTGTGCTTGTTCAAGTCAATTGCACGTGTCGGCAGCCTTGAGCGCTTCGGCGCGGGACGATTTGGGCAAATCCGCGATCCGCCGGACAGAAGCGTAAAACCTCGGATAGTCGCCGGAACACAGGTCGAACAAGCGAAGAAAGGCCGGAACCTGTTCACCGTAGACAGAAGTTGCGGCGAGCTTGGCGTTGTTGATCGGGGCAGCGAACCAGGCGTCGTATCCCCGGTATCCCGCCCAGTGCCTGTCGCGCATCCGCCGATAGCGCATCCGCAACCGGTCGATGGTTGCTGCCTTGGCGGCCGCCATCTTTTCCGGGGTGCGGGGACTACCATAGACCTGCCTTAACTCGTCGCGCGTTTTCGACACCAGTCCGAGAAAATCGGCGCCGCGCTTGCGGTCGGCTTCGTATCGGCGCAATCCGGCCCGGTCGCCGGCGGCGCGGAGCCATTTCCTGACGCCGCTGGTTTCGACGGCAACGGCGAACGCCTCGTTGAATGCGGAATCGTTATCGATATAGAAGCGCTGATGCGCCAGTTCATGAAAAACAAGGCTTGCGAGATAGGTGTCGTCCTGACGAAGCATCGTGCTCAGCAGCGGGTCACTGGACCAGCCAAGCGTGGAATAGGCAGTGACGCCCGAGACATAGACGTCGAGGCCCTGTCTTTGGAGCTCGACAGCGCTTTCAGCCGCGGATTTCCGGGAGAAATAACCCCGGTATGGAACGCAGCCGAAAACCGGAAAGCACCATGTTCGTGGCGCGAGCGAGAATTGCGGCGCGGCAAAAACGGCCCAGGTCACGGCGTCGCGATGGATGTCGACATAGCTGCGGTAGCTGCTGTTCTCGGGCAATGCCAGTTCATCCGTCGCAAACCGTCTTATCGCGCTGGCCGACGTCAATTTCGCGCGCAATGCCTCGGGCGTCGAAGGGTCAAGGATGAGTTTCCCGACATTCCTGCGCGCGGCCATGATCTGCGCGTGACCCTGCAACGACTGCGCGTAGTAGGAAATGCTCGTGCAGCCGGTCGCCCCGGACGCGATGATCGCCGCGGCAAGCATCTGAAGAACGCGCTTCACTGTTTGCCCACCCTTGCCCATCTCCCCATGCAGCAAACGTCCTGGTCCACCTCAAACAGGAGGCACCGGTTTCCGTCAAGAGCTGCAGGGGCAGGGGGCGACACCGACCTGGGCAGGGCAATGCGGGCATTCGCCTAGGATTGACGAAAGTCCACCGCAGGGCGGAGCGGGCGAGATACGGACCGTCCGTTGGGACGCCGTTCCCCAAGCTGCAGCGCGCTACTGGTCCGAAAACCTCACGCTCACGCCGCGCTGGCGAAAATAAGCCTGCATCAACTTACGGCCCGAGCGGTTGTTCTGCGCCAATTTTGCCGGATCGAACACCGCCTGTTTTGCGCCCTCTCGTGTCAGCGCAGCCTTGAGCGTCGCGATATGGGCGTCGATGTCGGCATTGTCCGCCCGCAGCGAGGCATAGATACTTTCGGTCGCTTCGGCCACAGTCGGTTCGCTCACAGATGTCGTCCTTTGGTTGGTTGGGCGGCGGCTTTACCACAGATTTGCGGCTCCGACGATATCGACTGAACCGTCAGAGCACAGCGCCCAGGGCGCAAAACCGCAAAACGTATGTATTCGGCCCTGCTAAACATTGCCCGGCAGGCGAATGGGTCTAACTATCGCTAGGAAACGGGGGGAATCACGTGGCTGCCAATCGTCGAAACGACATCTCATCGTCCGAGCGGGGGCTAGGACGGATTCTTGCGGCAGGCAATGCCCATCCGCGCACAGCTCTGCCTACCGTGGCAACCATCGTCACGACAGTAGCTGCGCTGTATTTCGGTCGTGAGGTGTTCCTTCCCATTGCCATCGCGCTGCTTTTGACCTTTGCTCTGGTGCCGATGGTCTCCGCACTGAAGCGTGTCGGCTTGCCTCGGCTGCCCGCAGTGCTTCTGAGCGTGATTGGCGCATTCGCGGCCCTGGGCCTGTTCAGCTTCATTGTTGCGACCCAGGTAAGCGAGCTTGCTCAGAACATTTCCGTCTACCAGACAAACATTCTGACCAAGGTGCGTTCCCTCAAGGAGACGGGCGTTGGTGGCGGCATAATTGCCAGGCTGAGCGGGGTGATCGAGCGTGTCGGTCAGGAGATCGACAAGCAGGATGTGGCGCCGCCTGCGGCCGACAAGCCCCGGCGCGAGCCTGTTCCCGTCGAGATCGTCGCCCGCGAGAGACCTCTGGAGGTATTGCAGAACATCATCGGACCGTTGATCAGCCCGCTGGCATCAGCTGGCCTGATCATCATCGTCGTCATCTTCATGTTGCTTGAGCGCGAGGATCTGCGCGACCGGTTTATCCGCCTCGTCGGCTATGGCGACCTCCATCGCACAACGCAGGCATTGCAGGATGCCGGCAAACGGGTTGGCCGTTATCTGATCATGCAATTGGTGGTCAACATCGTCTACGCGATACCAATCGCAATTGGCCTTTGGGTGCTCGGCATTCCCAACGCGCTGCTGTGGGGGTTGCTGGCACTGGCGCTGCGCTTCGTTCCCTATATCGGCCCTGTTATCGGCATGCTGCTGCCCTTGTTTCTGGCCTTGGCGGTTGCGCCCGGCTGGTCGCTGGTGCTGTGGACCGCCGCACTGTTTGTCGTCATGGAATTGGTAACCGGCAACGTCATCGAACCGTGGCTCTATGGCTCGCGCACGGGACTTTCTCCTTTGGCAATCATCGTTGCGGCAATTTTCTGGACATGGTTGTGGGGGCCGCTCGGCCTGGTCCTTTCGACGCCGCTGACAGTTTGCCTCGTCGTCCTCGGGCGACATGTTCCGCAGTTCGAATTTCTCGACGTCCTGTTTGGCAACGAGCCCGTCCTTGAAGCTCACGCCCGGCTCTATCAACGGCTCCTGGCCGGCGATCCCGACGAGGCCACTGACCATGCCGAGGAGATCCTCGAGGAGAAGTACCTGATCGATTTCTACGACACTGTCGCCATTCCTGCTCTCCTGTTGGGCGAGCAGGACCGCATGCGTGGCGTGATGGGCGATCAACAGCGAAGGCAGGTGGCGGCGAGCGCCCAAATTCTTGTGGCAAATCTTGCCGACGATGCACAGGAAGAGGCAAGCGAGGAAGACGCGCCGGCAACCACCGCGGAAGGGAGCGCGATCAGGGAAACAGATGGCGTCGAAGAGGAAGAGATCGAGCTGCCCGACGGCAAGGACATGTCGGTGCTTTGTGCCGGCGGTCGCGGCGAACTCGACGATGCCGCTGCCGCCATGCTCGCTCAGGTGCTGGAGGTGCAAGGTGCTACGGTGGCGAAGGCCAGTTTTGTCGATATGGAGCCGGCAGGTATTCGTCGTCTCGAACTAGAGGCGATCGACACCGTCGTGGTCGGTTTCCTGAACCGGGATTCGCTCAAGCATGCCCGCTTTCTGGTCCGGAGACTGAAGCGCGCCAAGGCAGGTTTGAGAATTGGGATTGTGTTCTGGTCAGACGCGGAGCAGGGCGATGTCGGGCAAGAAAGGCAAGCTTTGGCCGCCGACATCAGCGCCGATTTCGTAGCGCACGGCATGGTCAACGCTGTGCTTGGCGCACTTTCTCCAGCGCCGGCCGTTCCCCTCAAAGTCGTTTCGAAACGCCGCGATCGACGCCGTCCGGCCCCTCGAAAACGGATCCCGGCCCAGGCAACGGCCGCAACAGCCTAGCCGCACCGCCATGTCTCAGATTGCCGCGCCGGCGCTGGAATGCCTGGTGAGACGGCAAGATCGTCCCCCACTCGCAAGCCATGGAACAATCTCGCGGCCTTGCGGTTCCTAACATCGAAGGAGACCCCCCATGCTTAGATTCCTTATCCGCCTTGGCGCGATCTATGCAGCGTTCCAGATCGGCAGAGAGTTCGGCCGCAAGGAGACCGAAGTCGTGCTCCTGCCGCCGCCCGTTGACTATGAGCGGCACCCGACGTCAAGAAACGAAACCGAGTTCGGAGAGACATAGGACTGCTCAATCTGCCTGGTCGATCTGGCCCATGCTGGCGCCGTCCCTGCGCGGGGCGCATTATCGTGCGAACGGACCGGCCTCTTGGCTGTGCCAGGATGGATCCGGGTAATGCAAATTGAGCCGCTATCTCCGCCGCTCAAACGCGGCACAAAGAGGTTGACCGTGCGTCGAGGAATGAGTCTCTCGCAGATCTTGGCGTTGAGCCGATGGAGAAGGCATGCCAGCACGGGCAAGGCACGACCCTAAGAAAGTGGAAGGGAAGAAGCACTGGTGCTGTCAATTGCCAGGGAGACCGGCATCACCGAGGATCGCGGGCGCGACCTTGTTCGCCTGATCGGCACCGGCCGCAATTCGCTGCTCCGTGAGGCGCGGCAGCTGCTCCGGCAGCGCCTGGCTAATTTAGACCAAAGGTGCTCAGAGCACGGCTATCCCGTCGCCTTATGCTGCGCGGCGGTCATCGCTTTGAGAGCCCGGACCACCTCTGCAGGTCCGGCGGGTTTCATCACTCTTACGCCAGACGAGAACGCTTCGGGGGTTTCCTCGAGCCCCAGGCCGGAATAGACGATGAAAGGAACCGCCCGCCCTGCCAAGGTTTTTGCCGCGTCAACAGCCTCGCCGTCCGACAGCCTGACGTCCAGGATCGCTGCGGCGGGGGTATGGTCCGCAAGAAAACGTTTCGCCTGGGAACATGTCGCCGCCAATGCCACGGCAAAGCCCGCCTCCGAAAGAGTGGACTCCATATCCAGTGCTATCAAGGCTTCGTCGTCAACGACAAGGACCAAGGGTTTGCCCATGCGCGGATGATCGCACGTTTGTAGATGGAAGACGAGTCGAGGCTACGACCCTTTTAGGGTCCGGTTCCCGTACGCAGCGGGTCGAGACCGCGAGCAATGGGAACCAACTGATCCAAGCCGCATTATATTTGGTTGGACTGGACAAGGTGTTTGGGATGCATGAAGCAACACAGGCGAATGTTGTCGCCTTCGAAAACCCGGGGGTGTCCAGCAATGACGGTCTGGATTTCGATTACAAGGATTTCTTCGAAAACGGCGCCGTTGCCCTCCATCTGGTGAACGCAGACGGCGTAATCGTGCATGCCAACCAGGCTGAGCTCGACCTTCTCGGCTATCCCGCAGAGGACTACCTCGGTTGCCACATCGCCGAGTTCTATCCCGACCGGGACGTCATAGAGGACATTTTGGGTCGCCTTGCCAATGGCGAGAAGATCGTAAGATATCCGGCGCGATTGAGGGCCAGCGATGGATCGATCAAACACGTCGAAGTCACCTCAAGCGGACATTTCCGGGACGGCAAGCTGATCAACACCCGGTGCTTCACGGTCGATGTAACCGACTTGGTGCACACCCGCTCGGAGCTCAGGCAGCATGACAGTACCTATCACCAGATACTCGACGGCCTACCCGTCGCCATCTACACGACCGATCAGGATGGGACGATCACCTACTACAACCGCGCCGCGGCCGATCTGGCAGGCAGGGAGCCTGAAATCGGCAAGGATAAATGGTGCGTGACGTTCAAGCTGTTCACTGCCGACGGCAAGGAATTGCCGCACGATGAATGCCCGATGGCCATCGCGCTCAAGGAGAACAGGCCGGTCCGCAATCAGCAAGCTGTTGCGCAACGTCCCGACGGATCGTTTTTTCCGTTCCTGCCCTACCCGACACCGCTGCGGGACGAGCACGGCGCTCTGATCGGCGCCGTCAACATGCTGCTGGACCTGACGGACCGCCAACGTGCCGAAGAAACCAGGCAGCACCTCTCAGCGATCGTGGAATCCTCATTTGACGCGATCGTCAGCAAGGATCTCAACACCATCATAAAAAGCTGGAACCAGGGCGCCGAACGGCTTTTCGGCTACACCGCCGACGAAGCGATTGGCCGGTCGGTGACCATGCTGATCCCCGAAGACCATCAGGACGAGGAACCCCGCATTCTCCAACGCATTCGCCGCGGCGAGCGCGTCGAACCATTCGAAACGACCCGCCAGCGCAAGGATGGCAGCCTGGTTCCGGTTTCACTGACGATATCGCCCGTGCGTAACGCAACCGGGCAGATCACCGGCGCATCGAAGATAGCGCGAGACATCACGTCGACGAAGGAGAATGAATATCGCATCCGCATGCTGATGCGCGAGGTCAACCACCGGGTGAAAAACCAGTATTCGGTCATCCTGTCAATGATCCGGGAGACCAACAAGCGATCGGAGACGCCAAAACAATTTGAAACCCAGGTGCGCGAGCGCATCATGGCGTTGTCACGATCTCACGACCTGCTTGTATCGGCGGATTGGAAGGGTGCCACGATCAGCGACCTTTTGGCGGCCCAGGTCGAGCCTTTCCCGCGGGGGGATTTGATCGAAATGTCGGGCCCATCATTGGTGCTCAGTCCCAACGCAGTTCAGTATCTCGGGATTGCCTTCCACGAACTGGCGACCAACTCGGCCAAATATGGCGTGCTCTCAGGGGACAAGGGCCGGATTTCGGTCACATGGGGCATCACCGGTTCCGGGGGTTCGAGGCTCTTTCACCTCACCTGGGTCGAAAGCGATGGTCCGCAGGTTCAGACTGTCGGACAAGGTGGCTTTGGAACCGTGGTGCTGAAGCGGGTCGCGCCCGCAGCGGTTAGTGGGCAGGGAATTCTCGAACACGGTCCGCATGGCATAACATGGAGCCTGGAAGCGCCTTCGGTTTCCGTGGCAGCTTCTGTCGTCCAAGAAGCTTAGAAGCAGGAAGCAGCCCTGCAACGAGCATTCGTCAATTGGAAGCCCTTGATGCGGCCTTTGCCGAGCGAAAACCCCGTTTCCGCTAAAGATCGCCAGAGCCATTGCTAAAGTCGGCAGAGCAAATCACCGGCAGAGGGCGCATTTCGTTGCACGGAACGGGACAGGACCGGCGTAGCCAGAGGCGAGGTAACTATGGACATCGACGAGTTCCGTGCGACCCTTCAGGGAGTAGAGCCCCCGGCGAATCTTGGGATGGCGCTCCACGCTCTATGGTGGGATAGACAGGGCGATTGGGAGCGGGCGCATGAGTGTGTGCAGGCCAACGAATCTGATCCGGCCTCTGTATGGGTTCATGCCTATCTGCACCGCAAAGAAGGCGACCTTTCTAATGCAGCCTACTGGTACCGCCGCGCCGGGCAGCCTGTGGCAACTGGCAAGCTAGACGCAGAGTGGGAGTCGATTACAGAATCACTTCTTGCAGGATAGTGAGGGGTCGCTCAAGGGGCAGCCTAGCGCCTCATCGCCCCCGTAGAGGCGAAACTCACCTCCGCCCGATGGGATCGGCTGGAGCCCAGGAGGTCCGAACGTTTCCGCATAAATTGATGCAGCGAGATTGTTCTCGCGATTCCGTAAGGTCTCTGTTTAATAAGCTATATCTAATATTGACTATTTTCTGTCGCTCAAAAGTCGCAGACTTCATTTTACTGATCACCGTTAGCTTCTTGGTAGCTCTCATGACTATAAACTTCTTGCGGGCGAATAGCTTTCATGCTGCCTTCGCGCACTCAGGAATCAGGGAGCTTAGGCATGGCGGAGCGGATTGCGCGTGATGGGTTTTGGGTTTTGCATCTCGCGCGCTTGCCGCAAGTCGTGTCGCTTCGCTCCAGCACTTCCACCTTGACGATCCTAACTGTTGCCCTTGCGCTGAGCGCCGCGCCGGCTCGGGCAGATGGCGGCAATGGTAGCAGCGCAGGCGCTGGACAAGGTGGCGTTGACGGCGCGCTCGCGAGTGCCACGGGTCAGAATGCCGCCAATGGCGCGACCGCTGGTGGCGGTGGTGGCGGCATTGACCTCACGACGGGTGACGGGGCGCCAGGAGGATCGGGAGCGGTAAGTGGGACAGCCAACAACCCAAATGGCGTTGCCGGTGCCACTGGTGCTACGGGTCTGGTCATCTCGACAGACGGGACCATTGCAACCAGCATCAGCGGCGGGGCCGGCGCTTTGGGCTCCCCTGGCACGAATGGCGTCGTCAGGAGCGGCGGCGGTGGCGGTGGCGGTGTGGGCGTCAGTGCCACGGCCGACGTTACAGTCACTGGCACAGGATCGGTGAGTGGTGGCACTGGCGGCCGAGGTGGGACCAATGGCAACAGCGGCAGCGGTGGTGGCGGCGTCGGCATATTCTCGTCCGCAAACGTGTTTGTAGAGGCGGGCGGCAGCGTTACCGGCGGCACGAGTCTTTCCACAATTGGGGTCCAAGCAGGTGGTGGCGGCGGCGCAGCTGCCATCGTCCTGATGGGCGGCGGGACAATCCAGAACAGCGGGAATCTGCTCGGGGGTGCCGGTGGAAGAACAGTTCTCGGCGGCGGTGGGGACGGTGGCGCCGCTGTTCTGCTGCTTTCAGGTGGAACCGTCATCAACAAGCTAGGTGCGACGATCGTTGGCGGCAGTGGCGGTCAGGGCTCCTTGGCAGGCGGCGATGGCGCCGCAGGGATCAAGGGCGCCAACATCGCGGTCATCAATGCGGGTACGATCAGCGGCGGTGCCGTCGGCACCGGTGGCGGAACGCCGGCAGCCGGCAAAGCCATCCAGTTCACCGGCGGCGTCAATTCGCTGGAGATTCAGGCCGGCTCCACCATCACAGGCAATGTGGTCGCTTTCAGCGCCGCGGATACATTCAAGCTGGGTGGCGATATCAGCGCCAGTTTCGGTGTGTCGCAGATCGGCGCTGGCGCCAAATATGACGGGTTTGGGTTCTACGAGAAAACCGGAAACAGCACCTGGACCCTAACGGGGACGACAACTGCCGTCACGCCTTGGACCTTGTCCGGCGGGACCCTGCAAATTTCGAGTGACAACAATCTGGGCGCCCTCTCGGGCGGCTTGACCTTCGACGGCGGCACGTTGCGCACGACCACCAGCTTCGCCACCAATCGCAATGTCCTGATCAATTCGACCGGCGGGTTCGACACGGTGGCAGGCACGCAGTTGGACGTGTCAGGCCAGGTGACCGGCACCGGCACACTGGTCAAGAGCGGCGCCGGCACGCTCAACGTCACCAATTTGTCCAACAGCTATACGGGTGGCAACATCGTCAATGCAGGAACGCTTGCCGGCAACACCGTGGCGATCCGTGGCGACATCCTGGACAACGGCGCTGTCTCGTTTCTCGACCTCGGCCCCCACACCTTCGGCGGAAATATCTCCGGCTCGGGCAGCGTCGACATCGAAGGCTTCGGCACGCTGACGCTGACCGGTGCCAACACCCACAGCGGCGGCACCAAGGTCGGGACCGGCAAAAGCATCTCGGTCGCGTCGGACCAGAATCTGGGTGCCGCTACGGGCCTGCTGACACTCGACGGCGGCGAACTCGGCACGACAGCAAGCTTCGCCATGAGCCGCGATGTCAAGCTCACTTCCGCCTATGGCTACTTCCGCGCGGCGGCGGGTACGACGCTGACCGCGAATGGCGAGCTGACCGGCGTGGGCGGCGTCTACAAGGAGGGCGCCGGCACCCTGGTGCTCAAGGGCGACAGTACCTATTCCGGCCGCACCACCGTCGACAGCGGCAAGCTTATCGTCGAGGGCTCGCTCGGCAGCACCGAAACGACGGTCAACAGCGGCGGCACGCTGGGCGGCTCCGGCTCGATCGGCGGCGCGGTGATCGTCGCCGATGGCGGTGTGCTGGCGCCGGGGTCCAGCCCTGGCACGCTTACGGTCGGATCGCTCAGCCTGAGCTCCGGTTCTATGCTCGACTACGAGCTCGGCCAGGCGGCCATTGTCGGCGGCGGTGTCAACGACCTGATCGAGGTGACCGGCGCGCTGACGCTGGACGGCAGCCTCAACATCACCGATGTCGGCGGCTTCGGGCCTGGCGTCTACCGGCTAATCAATTATGGCGGCGCACTCACCGACAATGGTCTCGAGCTCGGCAATCTGCCGGCCGGTGTCACGGCCGCCGACCTGACGGTGCAGACCTCCGTCGCCAACCAGGTCAATCTCGTCAGCAGCGTCGGCACCGACTTGCTCTTCTGGGATGGTGACGCGGCCGGCAATGCCAACAATGATCTGGTCGACGGCGGCAACGGCACGTGGACGGCGACAAGCCTGAACTGGACGACGAGCACCGGCCTGGTAACTGGCGCGATGAAGCCGCAGCCCGGCTTCGCCATCTTCCAGACGCTCGGCGGCACCGTCATCGCCGACGGCAGCGCCGGCGCGCTTGCGATTACGGGCATGCAATTCGCCGCCGATGGCTACCGCATCGAAGGCGACGCCATCACGCTTGATGGCGCTGGCGGCGAGAGCATCATTCGGGTCGGCGACGGCACGGTGGCCGGAGCAGGTTACACCGCCACCATCGCCTCCGTGCTAACCGGGACCAGCAGCCTGACCAAGACCGATGCGGGCACGCTGGTGCTGTCCGGCGCCAACACCTACACGGGCGGCACCACCGTCCTGGGCGGCGTGCTATCTGTTTCAGCCGACAACAATCTCGGCGTTGCCGCTGGCGGCCTGACGCTCTCCGGCGGGACGCTGCGCAACACAGCGGCGTTCAGCTCGGCGCGCGACGTCACGCTTTCGTCGGCCGGCGGCACCTTCGACACTGTGGCCGACCTGACCTTGTCCGGTGCGATCTCTGGCGCTGGCAGCCTTGCCAAGACCGGCGCCGGCACGCTGACGCTTACGGGAACGAACAGCTATGGCGGCAACACGTTGGTCAGCGCTGGCACGCTGGTCGGCGATGCAACCTCGATTCGTGGCGACATCGGCAATTCCGGCACTGTCGTGTTCGACCAGGCGGCGGACGCCAGCTTCGCCGGCGATATCTCCGGCACCGGCGCAATGATGAAGGATGGCGCCGGCGTGCTGACGCTGTCAGGCACGTCGCTGCTGGACTGGACCGTCAATCAAGGCGGCCTCGTCTCGGCGGCCGAGCGCTTCGGTGGCGATGTCGCGATCGGCGCCGGCGCCTCCTTCACATTCGACCAAGTCGCCTCCGCCAGCTATGCCGGCGTGCTCTCGGGCGCCGGTACGTTCATCAAGGACGGCCAAGGCACGCTGCTGCTTGCGTTGGACAACTCAGGCTTTACCGGCGCCACTGCGGTCAGCGGCGGCACGCTTGCCGCGGGCGCTGCGAACGCGTTCAGTTCCTCCTCGCAGTTTTCCGTCGCCTCGGGCGCCACGCTCGATCTTGCCGGCACGTCCCAGACGATTGCGGGGCTGAGCAACGCCGGAACGGTGCGCATCGCGGGTGGCGTCCCAGGCGACACACTTACCGTAAGCGGCGACTATGTCGGCAATAGCGGCGCCGTCGTTCTCAACGCTGCGCTCGGTGGTGACGGTTCGCCGACAGACATGCTGGTGATCGCCGGCAACACGTCAGGGACGGGTACCCTTCAGGTCGTCAATTTCGGCGGGTCGGGCGCCCAAACGGTCGGAGGCATCAAGATCGTCGACGTCGGCGGCGTCTCGAACGGCAGCTTCTCGCTCGACGGCAATTATACCTTCGAAGGCGATGCAGCGGTCGTCGCGGGCGCCTATGCCTACAGGCTTTACCAAGGCGGCGTCAGCACACCGGCCGATGGCGATTGGTATCTGCGCTCGGCCCTGGTCAACGGCGATCCCGATCCGCAGCCGCTCTATTCGCCCGGCGTGCCGCTGTACGAGGCCTATGAAGGGGTGCTGCAGGCGTTCAATGAACTGGGCACCATGCAGCAACGCATTGGCAATCGGTCGTGGGGCGAGGGTGCTACGCCGCAAGGTGCGGACCTGCCAGGCCAGGGCTCGGTCGACGGCAAGGCGATATGGGCGCGCATCGAAGCTGCCCATGCCGAGATCAAGCCGGAGACGTCGACCTCCGGCACGAACTATGATGTGACCACCTGGAAGCTGCAGGCCGGCGTCGATGGCCTGCTGCACGAAAGCGACGCCGGTACCCTGATCGGAGGGATTACGGCCCACTACGGAACCGCGTCGTCGGACGTCTCCTCGATCTTCGGGGCAGGGTCGATCGCTGCCACCGGCTACGGCGTCGGCAGCACGCTCACCTGGTTCGGCAGCGGTGGCTTCTACGTCGACGCGCAGGCCGAGGCGACATGGTATGACAGTGACATCCGGTCGGCCACGCTGGGCACCACGCTTGCGGACGGCAACAACGGTTTCGGCTACGGGCTGAGCATCGAGACCGGACAGAAGATCGCCCTCAACGGCAACTGGTCGCTGACGCCCCAAGCCCAGCTTGTCTATTCGTCGGTCGACTTCGACACGTTCACCGACCCGTTTGGCGCCGTCGTGTCGCCCGGCAGCAGCAACAGCCTCGTTGGCCGCCTCGGCCTCTCCGCGGACTATGAAGACCAGTGGGTGGACGATGCGGGGCAAGTCAGCCGCACGCACATTTACGGGCTCGGCAACCTTTACTACGACTTCCTCGACGGAAATGATGTCGATGTGTCTGGCACGAAACTGGTCAGCGAAAATCAGGCGCTGTGGGGCGGTGTCGGCCTTGGTGGCTCGCTGAGCTGGGCGGACGGTCGCTACGCCGTCTTCGGAGAAGGAACAGCGCGGACAAGCCTCAAGGATTTTGGCGATAGCCACGCCCTGGGCGCCAAGCTCGGGTTCGCTGTGAAATGGTAGCGGCGATCGAGATGGACATGTCGACCTTGGCTTGAGGGTCGTGTCCGGCACGGTTATGGATCCGGACTTGCGGGCCACCCGGCTCGTCGGCCCTCGGACGTTTCCTTACCGGCTGCCGGCATCAAGTACCAGGCTCGAATCCGAAGCACCCTGGCGCTCGATCACAGGGATGCCAGCGCGCTGGACATGCGCTCCAGCCCTTGGCGCAACAGGGGACGCGGGCAGCCGACATTCAGGCGAATGAAGCCTTCGCCGCCAGGCCCATAGACGCGGCCGTCATAGAGATTAACCCCGGCCCGATCGACAAAGAATTTCTGAATTCCACCCACTCGGCCATCGAGCGCGCACGCGTCCAACCACACCAGAAACGATGCGTCGGGCCGCATGGGCGTGATGCCTGGAAGGTGTTCACCGGCGAACTCGCAAACCAGATCGATGTTGCCGGCGATGTAGCGCGTGAGTTGGTCGAGCCACGGCGCGCCGCTGCTGTAAGCAACCTCCACGGCCAGGCGGCCGAAAAAGTTCGCATTCACCATGAATGACGCCTGCATTGCGGCAAGAAGCGCCTCGCGGCGCTTTTTGCTGGCTACCGAAATCGTTGCCGAAGGAACCCCGGCAAGGTTGAAAGTCTTCGTTGGAGCGGTGCAGATGAACGATTTCTCCGCAGCATCTTCCGAGATGGAGGAGAAGACGATGTGAGGACGATCCGACAACCTTATGTCGCAGTGAATGTCGTCCGATATGACCAGGATGCCATGGCGCTCGCAGATGTCGTTGAGCGCCGTCAATTCTTCGCGTGTCCAGGCCATTCCGGCAGGGTTGTGAGGATTGCACAGCAGGAATGCCTTGGCGC
Organism: Mesorhizobium sp. LSHC412B00; assembly: GCF_000503035.1. NCBI lineage: Bacteria > Pseudomonadati > Pseudomonadota > Alphaproteobacteria > Hyphomicrobiales > Phyllobacteriaceae > Mesorhizobium > Mesorhizobium sp. LSHC412B00. The sequence continues at coordinate 283,840 of NZ_AYWB01000007.1, forward strand.
CACCGGCCGCCAGTTTCTCGAAATCATCCAGATCGAGTTCATATCTGTTGTTCTGCAGCCTCAGCCGGTTCGTAAGCAGAACCCGCCCGTTTCCCTGAACAACTTCGAAATAGGGCGAGTACACGGGCGACTGCACAATGACGCAGTCACCGGGCTTGGTGAAGGTTCGCAGTATCGCAGCCACGGACGGCATGATCGCCGGCGCGGGAAGCAAGGTCTCCAGTTTCGGCGACCAGTTGTGCCGGTGCGCGAACCACGATTGCACGATCTCATAGTGGCGCGGATCGCGGCGTGTGTAGCCGTAAATGCCATGCTCCGCGGCCTCGCGCAGTCGCGCGATGACGGTTTCCGGAGCGCGGAAGTCCATATCCGCCGTCCACAGCGACAGCAGGTCCTGGCCCTCGACCTGGGGAGAGAACTCGTCCCACTGGTTGGCCCATTTGACGGATCCGAACTGCTGACGGTCGTGGATCTGGTCGAAATCTATTCCCGCGATATGTCGCTGCCCAAGCGCCGATGCGGGCGTGTCTGCACAAGCCATTTGATAGTCACCTTGCCGCGGGCATTGCTTGCGGCATCATCAGCGCCTCCTAGGATTTGTGGCCACGCGCCAATTGGCGCTCCACAGATTGCGAGTAACGCGACATGCCGAAGCAAAAGCTCCAGTAGACCAGCCCCGCAAAGAGGTAGCCGGTTGATGAGATCGTCGGGCCTGCCCAGTTCGGATCGACGCGCGCCGTTTCCACGGCCTTCAGGAAATCCGCGATGCCGACGATGGCGACCAGAGTCGTGTCTTTGAACAGACCGATGAAGGTCGAGACGATGCTCGGTATGACGATCGTCAACGCCTGAGGGAGGACGATCAGGCGCATCATGTCGAAGTAGCCGATCCCGAGCGCCTTGGCCGCTTCGTGTTGGCCCTTCGGGATCGCCTGAAGGCCGGCTCTCACGACCTCGGCCATATAGGCGGACGAGAACAACGCTATCGCGATGAGCGGGCGCAACAGACGATCAGGTGTCAGATAATCCGGGACGAAGAGCGGCATCATGAAGTTCGCCATGAACAACACTGTGATAAACGGCACGCCGCGGACGACTTCGATGAACGTGACGCAAACCGTCTTGACGAAAGGGAGTTCCGACCTGCGTCCAAGCGCCAGGATAAGCCCGATCGGAAGCGAGAAGACGATACCCACGATCGACATCAGCAACGTGATCAAGAGACCGCCCCAGAGCGTCGTATCTATGACAGGCAAATGAAGCCAGGCAACGCCGCGCACGAGAACGAACGCGGCCACGGGGTAGACGAGGAAGAACAGCAACGCCGCCACTTTGCGCCGCGGAGCCTTCGTCCACAGGAGCCAAACGATCAGGATGGCGCCGATCGCCTGCGCAAGGTCCACGCGCCACCGCTCGGAAACCGGATACGCGCCGTATCGCAGGTAGTCGAACTTCTCGGCGATGAAAGGCCAGCAAGCCCCCTGGCTGTTCGCACGGCAAGCTTCATGGCCGCCGCTCCAGACCGCGTTGAAGATCGCAAAGCTCAGGAAGTGATGCAGCAGCCACGTGGCGAGGAGGACAAAGCATATTGTCAGCGCGCCTGAAGACGGCGTCGAAAACAGGTTCTTTTTCATCCAGCTCACTGGACCCGGTCGAACGTCCGCGGGAGGCGCCATGGCTGGTATGAGCGCGCTGATCACAATTGGCGAACGCATGGACTGATCGCTCATCCGTCACCTTTCAACAATTGCAAAATGTTGGTTGCACGCGTTCATGACCAACGACGTGGCAAGGGAGATGACGAGATAGACCGACAGAGTAATCGCCATGACCTGGACGGCGGCTCCGGTCTGATTGAGCACCGTGCCGGCAAAGATCTGAACGAGGTCGGGATAGCCGATGAACACGGCAAGCGACGAGTTCTTGATGAGGTTGAGATACTGGCTTGTCAAAGGGGGAATGATGATGCGCAGCGCCTGGGGAACGACGACCAGACGAAGCGTCTTGCCCGGCGCCAGCCCCAACGCATGCGCAGCCTCGGTCTGGCCCTTTGGCACTGCCTGAATTCCACCTCGCACGATCTCGGCGATGTATGAACCGGTGTAGACCGACAGACCGATCAGGAGAGCGGCAAACTCCGGATAGAGCTGATGCCCGCCTTGAAAATTGAAACCCCGTAGCTGCGGGGCGACGAACGAGACCGGCTCGCCAGCCGCCAGGAACACGACCAGCGGAAATCCTATCAAGGTCGCCAGACTGACCAGAAGCACCGGCAGCTGCCTGCCCGTCCGTCTCTGGATGCTCCTGGCGCGAAACCAGAACGCAACGCAGCAGGAAATGGCCGCAACGAATGCCAGGCCCACCAGACCCGCTCCCGGATGCAAATGAATCTCCGGAACGATGAGGCCGCGATTGTTGAGGTAGATGCCGCCGGGAATGGCGATGGACGCCTTCGGCGAGGGCAACGGCTTGAGGACGGCGTTGTACCAGAACAGCAGCTGCAGCAATAACGGAACATTGCGCACAAGCTCGACATAGGCGGTCGCCACCTTCGAAACGATCCAGTTCGGCGACAGGCGGGCAACGCCGATGACGAAGCCAAGCAACGTCGCAAACAGGATTGCGAGGAGACTGACGTAGAGGGTGTTGACCACTCCCACCCAGAACGCCTGACCGTAGCTGGACAATGCATCGTACGGTATCAGGGTTTGATTGATGTCGAAGCCGGCAGACTCATTCCAAAAGTCGAATGAGAGCGGAATCCCCCGGACCCGCATATTCGATGCAGTCTGCATGCCGATGCCCAGGGCCAAGGCCAGCAGGCAGCCGGCGAGCAAGAGCTGGTAGAAGATGCCCCGCACCTTCGTATCGTGCAGCGACAACCTCCTGCGCGACGGCGCGGGAAGCGACAAATGGGACATGGGCTGTTCCTATCGGGTCCGTGCAAGGCGCTGACGGTAACACGCCAGCGCCTTGCAACCATGCCTTTGCCTAAAGCGCGTCGGGTTTGAACGGACTCAGGCGACGCGCTTTAGGGTCTTCGGTATGCATGTCGTTGTCTCAAAACCGGGGCCATTTTTGAGCGACATGCATTAGCGGATCGGCGGAGCGTACTGAACGCCGCCTTTGTTCCAGAGCGCGTTCATGCCGCGCTCCATTTTCAGCGGCGAATCCTTGCCGACATTGCGATCGAACACTTCGCCGTAATTGCCGACCTGTTTGATCACCTCGACCGGCCAGTTATCGCCGAGCCCGATGTCCTTGCCTATGCTGCCTTCCACGCCAAGCAGGCGGCGGATGCTGGGATTGTCCGACGATTTCATGGCATCGACGTTCTTGGAGGTGACCCCGTATTCCTCCGCGGCCACCATGACGTAGAGCGTCCACTTCGCCACATTGAACCACTGGTCGTCACCCTGCCGCACCGCCGGGCCAAGCGGCTCCTTGGAGATCAGCTCGGGAAGAACAATGCTGTCGTCCGGCTTGGCCATGCGAAGCCTCGACGCGTTCAAGGTGGAGGTGTCTGCGGACAAGACGTCGCAACGCCCCTCCTCATAAGCCTTCACCACAGCTTCCTCGTCCGCGAAACCAACCGTCGTGTACTTGATCGACTGCGAGCGAAAATAGTCGGCAAGGTTCAACTCGGTCGTGGTGCCCTGGGTGACGCATATCGATGCGCCGTCGAGCCCCTTGGCCGACGTGATGTTGTCGGCCTTGCGCACCATGAACCCCTGGCCGTCATAGAAATACGTGCCGGCAAACAGTATGCCTAGCGACGTATCGCGGGACGATGTCCAGGTTGCGTTGTGCGCGAGAATGTCGATCTCTCCCGACTGCAAGGCGGTGAAGCGATCCTTTGGCGTCAATGGGATGAACTTGACCTTTTGCGCATCCCCGAGCACGGCAGCGGCCACGGCGCGACAATAATCGACGACAAATCCGGTCCATTTGCCTTCATTGTCGGGGAGGCTGAAGCCAGCCGTGGCCGAATTTGTGCCACAGGTCAGCACGCCATTTTTCTTGACATTGTCGAGGGTTGCGGACCACGCCGAGGAGGCGGTGCACGCGATAGCGAGGGCAAGTAGGCCCTTGAACGTTGATCTCATTTCGGCATTCCCCTGTTATTGTTGAAGGGAATGTGCTCTCCAGGTGAACTATTCGTCAAATCGATTGTTCTCATGGTCAAAATGAGCGCCCTTCATAACTGCGCGGCACCCGCTCGCAGGTACAAAGGCGTTCGAGTGGTGAAACAGACGATAGCGCGCGCGATCTATTTTACGGCGGATCCCGGTGTTCCGACCGTGCCTTGGTGTCTCTTGGTCCGCGATTCGTTGTAGATTCCCACGATGATTTCCCGGAGCCACCTGGTTCCCGGGTCATTCGCCATCTGGCGGTGAACAATAAGCCAGGCATTCACATTCGCTATCGGAAGGGGTGGCGGGACCAACGTCACCTCACTCCTCTCATCCAGCATTTGCAGGATGGCATCACCGCAATGGGTAATCAGTTCAGTGCCGCGAAGCGCCCAGGGCAGCACCGGATAGTTCGAGATGGTCGCAACGACATTGCGGCGAAGACCCATCTGTTTGAGGGCGGCATCCGCGAGGCCTTCCGCCAGGCCATCTGCGGAAATCTGGAGGTGAGAACTGGCCAGATAGGTTTCCAGCGTCATTGCGCTTCTGGCGATCTTGCTTCCACTCCACACCGCGCAAAACAATCGGTCCTGGCCAAGCTCCACCTTCAAGAGACCTGGGTCGTCGCGTATCGCTGCTCCCGTCAGCGCGCAGTCAACTTGTCTCAGATAGACCGATGAACCGATTTCGGGTCCGTTTGCGGGAATGACGTTCAGCGTCGCGCCAGGAGCTTGCCTGGAAAATTCTCGAATGAGGCCCGGGATGAAAACCATGGCATGATAATCTGTAAGTCCAACGCGAAAGTTGCGCCGCGTCGTTGCTGGATTGAAGATCTGATGCCGGTCGATCGATGCGCGGATCGTTGCGAGTGCGGCGGAAATATTCGACAGCAGCTCAACTGCCCGGGGAGTTGGCCGCATCTCGCCGCCATCTCTGGTGAACAATTCATCCTGCAATAGATACCGAAGCTTCGACAGGGAGTGGCTTACAGCTGATTGTGTTCTGCCCAATTCGGTAGCCGCCCGCGTCACGCTCCTTTCCCGCATCATCACGTCAAAGACCCGCAATAGATTGAGGTCGATATCGTTATAATTCATGGAATTACCTCATCTGCGACCTGAGACCGCACCAGGCGGCACTACCGCGTTGGTTGCGACGGTGACAGATGGGGCACGAAGAGTGAAGACAGAGGTTCGGCGCTACGCCTTTGAAACTCTGGCGGACCAGGTGACGACGACCGCCGCATCGCTCCGCGGCATTTCTGCGCCTGGCTTGGCGAGCAAGCCGGCAATCCGCCATGAACCCAGGGCGAGCATGTGAAGTAAAGTCAGCCGCACCCGCTGGGATGGGAAATCGCGGCGGTTTCAATGGTTTGATAGTGGCGGAGAGAGCGGGAAACGCAGAGGGTATATCACTGCCTTTAATTTCAATGGGTTATCGGTCGTCTATAGCTCAGTTTTGTAGCACACAACGGGCTAAATTTTGTAGCGACTGATATATGGCTTCTTACGGGCATGGCCACGTTGCGCGAAGAGCCTGATTCACTCCATTGAACGCTATTGCGGACCATTTCTCAGGATGCCGCAGCGCCCAGTTCACAAATGCCTGCTGAAAGGCGCCATAGGTTGTAGGTTGTGTGGGGCAATACCTATCTTTGGCATCCGGCCCGAGCAACCGACCCATCGCGTCGGCGACGCCATTGACATAGCCGAGGCAAAACAAGTTATCGTCCGATCCTTTTTTGCTTTGGCACGCATTCAGAAGCTCCTGTGTGCTAAGAGCCAAAGCCTGCGACGGAAACAATCCAGCTACGATCAACGCTATTGCGGCAATTCGGTTCATGTTCCTTCCACCCAGTGCCAAGCTCGCGGGCAAACTAGCCTCCGGCATCCACGTTCGACAAGATCATGCGAATGATCCACGGACCAGCCCCGTAAGCAGCCGCCTAGGGCGAACACGCCAGCAGGAATCGTATTGCAAGGCCAGACAGTGAATACGCCGGCTGAATTGTCTCGTTTCGCTGAATCATTGGCCAATTGGGACGGACGATTGTGACAAGGCTTTGAAGCGTGCTTCTCTTCTCGATGGCGGCGCCCGCCTGATCGTTCATCGCTCGTAGATATGCGCGCAACCGCCTATCGTCGGCTACGAGTTCATTCTCGTTCCTAGGTTTTTTCTGAATGCCGACTTGGATAAGATTTTCAGGGATCGTGTATTCCGGAGGGTAAATCAACCCCATTCTAAGCAAGTTGCTTATAGAGTAAGAAATGTTTTCTGCGCTAAATTCACTGAACTGGCTAAGATGCTCATTATCTGCCCACTCTGAGAATTCCTTTTCAATTTTGTCAATCATTTCATGGAAGCTTTTCTCACCCTTGATCTGCCTATCAGTTTGAGCCTTGTTCAATATTTCTCTTTGCGTTGCGGATAGGGTTTCTCTTTTTCGGTTAAAATCTTTTATATACTTTAGTATCGCCGCATCGAGCCCGCTTAAATTTCCCAGAATCCTGGAGAACGATGGATCAATATACTTGTCATTGGTCGGATTCATGGCGTTTGCTAACAATGCCGACCACATTTCTGTGAGGGAAATATCCTCTTGCTTAGAGCACCCCTCGAAGATCGCATAAAGCTCGCCCATAGGTAGGGACTTTGCATTCTCGATCGGGATTCCGGCCGCCTCCAGATGATCCTTGGTCTTAATCAGTGTGTCTATGAGCCTTCGCGTTCGCCATTGCTTGATGCCGTCGCCGAACCATCCCCCGAATAAATCGCCCAGGACGCCCGACACGCCGTCTAGCGTTGTGTTCATCGCTCTCTCTGCCACGCGGGCGGCTGCGGCCTCCATCTCGCTTTTTATGAGCGTTACCTCTGGAGCTTTTGTTACCTCTGATCCCATCTGCGCCACCCCTCTTCCCTACGCGGCCCTAGATCGCCCTTGTATATACGGTGACGGCGGCGCCAAGGATACACATCGCCGATGCAAGCCCCATCGCAATAGCAAGCCAGTGAGTTCGATTAATCCACCTCGCGGGACCGTCATAATCGGGCCATTGCGTGTCATCGTATATCATCTGCGGCGACACCGAACCGTGGAACCGGCCGTGAAGGCTCCAGTTGATCCACACGATAAAGCCGCAGGTCAGCGCTGTGATCAGGCCCGTAACGTGCCACCAGAACACTAGAGGCAAAACGCTTTTCGAGAGCCGGTCATTCTGTGCCAGAAATGCGATTGCAGCGCCGTGGACCAGGAGAAGCGAGGCAATTAGCCACTTTCCATAATCCGCATTCAGCTGCATAGCATGGTGTGCGTCCTTACGGTGCTCTTCGTAGTGCAACCTGCGCACCTCGATAGCCTCATCGCGGGTCAATGGCACCGTTCTCTCCTCCGATTTCCTAGTCGTCATCCGGCTTGCACTCAACTCAACATATGCACTCTTGATCGCGACAGCTACCTAGAGCATGAGTCGAATAGTTTTTCACGGGCGGAGAAGAGACGGGGATGGCGTTACTTAGAGAAGATTGCCCGAGATGTGGCACCAGAAATTCGACGTTTGACGTGGCGGGCCAAAATTCGAGAGGCATTGTCGAGGCAAATTGGGTTGAGCGGTTCGAACTTTTTTCGATATGTCGCCATTGCCATACAGGGACGATTTTTGTCGCTGAAAACAAAACTTATGACCTTCGGGAGGAAATCCAGGCCCCAGGCGCGCTCCTGAAAAAGCACGGCTACTTGAACGACTTTATGACAACTGGGCGTTACATTTCGCTGCGCGATCGTCAAATTGATCCGGCACCCGAATTCACACCGGACGATATCTCGGCCGTATTTCTAGAAGGCGCAACTTGCGGATCTGTCGAATGTTGGAACGCGGCCGGAACAATGTTCCGCTCTGTTATTGATCTCGCTACTAAGTCACTTTTGCCGCCTGCAGACAATCCTGAGCCCTCAAAAGGAATCAGGAGGTCGCTTGGCCTTAGGCTGCAGTGGTTGTTTGACAATAAGCTGCTGCCTGTTGAACTTCAGGAACTTGCGGAAGCCGTGCAACAAGACGGAAACGACGGCGCCCATGATGGCACGCTGACCAAAGCAGATGCCCTTGATCTCCAGGATTTCACGCAACAACTGCTCACCCGGCTATACACGGTGCCAGGGCGGATCAGAGTAGCCAAAGAAAGGCGAGAGGCGCGAAGGACCGGCGGTGGCTAAAAAGGTGCATGGTGTGATCCGCGCCCTTCGGATGTGTTGTCCGGCGATTGGTCAGACATGGCCTAATGGGCGCTGAGACAGGTCGGCAGGGTGCGATGCGCGGCGAGTCGGGTGTTCAGGCTCGAAGGAGTGACATGATGCCTACTCTCAAGCAGGATCTTGGACTGTTCGGCGAACAACGCGTGGTTGCCGACTGCGCTTGCCCGAAATGCAAGCGGGCGAAAACGCTCGTCAGGTTGCCACCGAATTTCAAATGCGCAGATGTCATATGCGATTTTTGCGGATATCTAGGTCAGGTCAAAGCCAGTCGTGTTAAGCGTCTAGATATCGTCCCGAAGGCTATCCTGGGCGCTGCATGGGGGCCGCAGAACGATCGCATGCTGGCCGCCATCTATTTTCCGCTGTTCCTCGTGCTCGTGGACGAGGCATGGCTGTATTCGATCTTTTACCTCTCGGCGGATCTTCAGACGCCGGCTATGTTCAAGATGCGAAAGCCCCTATCAGAAACTGCTCGCCGGGCGGGATGGCAAGGCTTTATCTATGATCTGGAGGGGGTTAAGGACCGGCTAGTTCGGATTAGATAGAAAGCGACACTGGCCGCGATAGTCCATGAGAATGAACGTCGGCCGACGGCACGTAGGCCCCCAATTTCAAGCAACATAACAGGGAGAGTAAAATGCTAGCGAAGGACGCGTTGATAGTTTGGACCCCGAATAGCGACCTTTACGAAGGCCAAGCAAACCGGGGAAGGGTTGTAGTGACGACAATGCCGCAGCATCCAGCGTTAGCTGTTCACCCGATGTCGGCCGGGAGCTCCAACCACGATTGGGGCGAGGCGGACAATGCTGGCCGCTATAACTTGCTGCAAGAGTATTTCAGCACGATGATTCACGATGACCACATTGATGAGCAAGTGGCTAGAGATGCGCTAGCCTCGATCGAGGATATCAACACAGCCGGCCTTTCAGTCGACATTCTTCCGGACCATTCCGACAAAGACTAGGAGCATGAGCGGCGCCATTATGCGCCGCTCATAATCCCTCCCTAGATCATAGCTAAGCCACCGTCGCGTAGCCGTGATCCTGTGGCCGCTTGCGAGGCCAGTAGACGCGGATAAGCCCCAGGTCAGGATGCTCGGCAGTCATGCGGTCATAGGTCATTACAGCTATGTCGGTGTCGACACTGCCGGTGGCGAACGACTTGCCTTCCTCATCGATCAGGATTTGCACCTGGTGCGCCTTATCGGCGTTTGCAGAAGCCAGTAGCAGTTCACGGACACGCTTATAGGTGATCCGCTGTAGAGGTATGTTCGTCAAAGTGGTTCTCCTTAGCCCACGGGTTGTGGGTTTTTCCTATTATAGCGGTTTTTCAGCCGGACCGACGTTAGGGCTAACCCTGATGCTCACGGGCCATAACTGGGCCGCCATAAGCGCCTCGACCATCTGGTAAGGCTCGCGCTTGCCGGTGAAGGGGCAAGGCTCGATCTCGGCGAGAGCCAGGGTAAGCCGGTCATAGGTGTCGTTATCGATGTAGGTATCCATGCGGGTGTCCTCCGTTGCAGGATTGCGAGGGCAACATGAGTCATCCCGACGTAGCCGTCAACGAATATTATGTAACATTTTCAGATACTTATATAAGTCATCGATGACTTTCAGGCTGCCGGAAAGTTCTTTAGGAGCGAGAGAACCGCTAGGCGTCGGCCGGTATAGAGCGAACTCGCACCGCTGCGAACCGTGTTGGTCGCGGTGAACCAGTCACCGTTAATCGGCCGGCTTAGGTTCTTGAACCGCCCTCGATAAGGCACGACGCCAGACAAGACCGACAACCCGCGAACGTAGTGACTCCAGACAACATCCGGGTTCGGGATGGTGTCAGCCTGGAACTGGCGAGCGTCATCCCACTCACCACCGGCGATGCGTAGTGCTTTGCGGGCGCACACAGAGTCACCAGGCGCGATCTGTAGCTCGCCGTGACAATGTAGCCTTCGCGGCTGACCCGTCTCTGTGACCTCTACAGCGAACCAGAAATCAATAGGCATTCCGAGAGCGAGCCTAAGCTGACGGGCAATCCGCCTGGACAACCATTTGACGGCCGACGGCTTGGTGCGGGCTAGACGGTCGATGTCGGGAGAGAGATTCAAGGTAAAGGCGTGAACGGGACCAGTGTGGCGCAGCGCGTGATGAAACCACTCTAGGCGATACACGTCGCTGAGATCGCGCCAGACAGCCGGCACGTCGTGGGCGGGCAAGCCGGTGTAGACGTTGAAGGGTTCCCAGAAGCGTTCATGGCGTGCAGATGCTTCAGAGGAGAGACGTTCGCGGACGTAGCGTGTAGGGGTTGAGGTGTTGGTGAGGGGCAAGGACACTGTAACTGAAGTCGGCCCGCTTTCCTCAAGCTCGTCCAGAGCGTCGAGCCCTTGGAACGCATAGCGGAACGCTGCATCGCGGTAAGGTGATTTGAGGTGCTTCCGATTTCCCTTTCTGTCACCAGGCCGACCCAGGGTCGTCGCGATGATAGGAAAAAAATCCTCTGTGGTAGAGCGCATTTCGGGCGCGGAAGTGCTATATACAGACATAGAAACTCCTGAAGATCGGTCGCCGTCGGGAAACTGTGGCCGATCTTTTTTTCTGCTGGTTACGATATAGCGGAAAGTTAGCGGCGGCCTCGATTGTTGGCGAGGTTGCCGGGACGTGAGGCCCTTCGAAGTTCGTCGGCAACGACGCCGCGCATCGTAGCCTCCATCTGACGCCCCATCTTCTTAGCAAGGTCGTCGTTCTGTGCTGGTGTGCCCGCGCTGCCATGCACGGTCACCGGGGCGCTGATGACGACTTGAGGTCCAGCGCGGTTGTCATTGCCGGCGAAAGCTGGCGTGTCGCCGACAAGCCCACCATCGGCAAAGCCGGGAAGGCGATTGTCGTTCACGGCCTGAAGCAGTGCCAGGTTGCGAGACGTAGCGCGAGCGTTCACGACGAACTCGCCGTCGCTGAGCCTGGCCGGGATGCTGTCGGACGTTGAGGTGCCAGGTCCGCGAACGTGGCCGCCACCGGCGAGACGCATACCGGCCCAGGCATCCCCCTTCACAAGCCCGCCACCGCTGAAGCCAAACAGTGAACCGATGATCCCCATGATGCCGCCGCCGTCGGTCGTGCTGAAGAGCGCGTTCAAGGCGATGTCGAGAAGCTTGTCTTCAATTTTTCCAAGGGCGTTGACCAGCATGTCAGATGCCGACGCGCCGGCGCGTAAGTCAGAAATGAAGCCGCCGAGAACGTCACGACCAAGGCCGGACATTTCTTGCGCGATCGCGCGGGTCTTATCCTGGCTGTCAGCTAGCTTTTGCGCCTCTGTAGAGGCGCTGGCGTAGGACCGGGCAATCCCGTCGATCGTTGCCGCCAGTTCGGGCGTGATCGTCTTGCCGGCCTGCTGTGCGGCGTTGAGAAGGTCTTGCTTAGTTCGAGCGAAGGCGAGCGCGTCGCCGTAGTCGTTGACCAGGGGATTGAGGCCAGCTTGTGCGCTTGTCTCGGCCCGCATGAGCGCAATGCGCCGTTGCGTCTGTGCCAACTCGCGCTCGAAACCATCCGGCGCTGGAGACTTTGCCTTTGAGCCGCTGGCCTTATCGCCGGCTTCCCCGGGAATGATGGTCGCCCGGTTCATGGCATTGCCGTATCTGGCCTTCAGGTGTTCGACGAGCTTGTCGTCGGCCTTGTCGATCTCGCCGCCGAAGGCCTGTGAAATGCGAACGTCGATCGCGTCAGGCTTATCGCCCTTGCCCGCACCAGTGATGACCGAACCCTTCTCAGGCACCAGCGAACCGGCAAGCGTGCCTAGCCCGGCTGCAGCCACCAGCTTTTGATGGTCCACCAGCATCTTGTTAAGGCCATCCATGCCTTCCAGGGCCGACAGGATGGCCGATTGTGAGCTTACGGAGAAACGGTGCCATGCAGCGTCCCAGCGGTCGCCCATCTCCTCCGCACGACGCAATAGCTGCTCATCGATGACACCGCCGGCATCTTCTGCGGCTTTCTTCATGTTCAGAATGCCTTTAGCGCCGTCGTTGAGGCCGACGAGCATTGCGCCGCCCCCACGACCGAAGGCTTCGGTGACCAAGAGCATCTTTTCCTGCTCGGAAGACGCATTGCGGATCAACTCCGCGTAGCTGGCGAGAAGCTGCTCGGAAGTTCGTATCTGCCCGTTGCTGTCACGGATGGCGATGCCGTTCGCCTTCAGGATGTCAGCCAGCCGGCCGCCCTTCGTAGCTGCCTCGCCGATGCGCTTCGAAAACTGCTCCATGCCTGTTTCGAACTCAGACTGTTCGACGCCAGCCTGCGCAAAGCCGAAGCCGAGTTCTTGAAGAGCGGTTGTCGACAGTCCGATGCGGTCGGCCGTGTCGACCAGGTGCGAAGCCATGTCGATCGTGTCGAGCGCCTTGTTGAAAAGCGCGAGCGGTGCAAGCGCGGCCGTAGCGGCTGCACCAGCGCCTAGAAACATGCCGGCCAATCCGCCCTTAAGCAGCCCGCCGATATTCGCGAACGACGTGTCCAGGCGCGATGTCATGGTCTTTGCACGCTGTTCGATCTTGTCGAAGTCAGAAACAGCCGAGACCCGGGCGCGTTCGAAGCTTCGCCGGAAATCGCTATCGCGGGCTATGAGGTCTACGGCTAAAATCTGGTCGTCTGCCATGGTCGTTCCTATGCAAAGAGTTCTTCGGGATCGTCGTGATCGTAAATCGAGCGGGAGTTGTCGTTCGCAGCGGCCCGGCTGACTGCCATTGCGGTTGCAACAGCGCCGTCGATGCGGTCGCGGGCCGTCGCCTTGTGCATGCGCGTCAGGCCGGTATCGCCCGTCGAGGCCACGACGCTGTCGAAGTGATGTCGAAGGACAGGATGGCCGCTGTGGCGAATCTTGCGGCCATTGACGGTGCGCTCAAGGTCGCCGATCGCTGGCGCCATCGTGAGCGGACCTTGGCGCATCTCGATTGCGGGGATGCCGTCATTGTGGAGCCGCTGCATCATCGTCCGCGCAAGGTGCGGGTCGAAGGCTACTTCCTCGACGCGAAAGCGCGCGCATAGTTCGCGGACGTGGGCCTCAATCACTTCAGGTTCGATGATCGGCCCGTCGATTGCGGTGAGATAACCATCTGCCTTCCACTGCTCATAGGGAACGCCATCGCGGTCGGCGCGGCCACGCAGGTCGTCGCCTGGCACGAAAAACCATGGAAAGACCGTGATCCGGCCGTCGTCGTGCCGCCACGCGGCGACAACGGCTGTCAGGTCGCCGTTCACGGACAGGTCAACGCCGATGAAACACGGCAAGTCTTCAAGGTCGGAAAGCTCGAACTCGAACAGGCCTTCGTCATAGATAGCCATGTCGAAAAGCGGTGTCCGGCTGTGGGCCTGCCACATGTTGAGGTTAAATTGTTTGAAGGCGTGGCGTTCGGCCGGCCGGTGTTCGGCTTCCTTCGCCAGCGAGCGCAGGCCGTTCAGATTCGGGAAGCCATGTCTTAGGCCAGGGTTGACGCGATGCCAGAGCGCTTCAGCGTTCCAATCGTTGTCATTGGCGGCTTCGAAGATGATCGGCAGGAAAGCGGGATTGTCGATGTCGCCGAGCGCGATCTTGCGGGCGTAGTCGTATTGCTCGAAACCGATGTTCTCAGAGCCACGGCCGGCCGTGGTGGCAATCACCATGAGCGTGCCGGGCGTCTTCACCAAACCGGACTTCAGCGCTTCCCAAAGGTCGCGGCCTTTCCAGACGTGTATTTCATCGACCAGGATAAAGGCGGGCGTCTTGCCGTGCTGCGATGCGCCGTCGCTCGAAATGGCCTGAAGCGATACGTCCTGCTTTTTGTAGACGATCTTTTTGACGCTGTTGTGCGCATCGTAAATCTTGGTCGCAGCAATCAACCGATGGTCCATGCGGATGATGTTCGCGGCCTCTTTGAAGCCGAGCCCGGCTTGCTCGCGATCGGAAGCGGCAAAGATGACCTGGCCGGCCGGGACTTTCTCAGGGCCGATCGTGTGAAGCAGCGCCAGCGCCGCGGCCAACGAGGTCTTCCGATTTCCTCTAGGAATCATCCAGAAAACCGTCTCGACAATTCGGCGGCCATCTGGGTGGCGCGGACCATAGATGCGTCGAACAATCCTTTCCTGCCAATCATGAAGTTGAAATCCGCTACCAGGCGCGGTGCTATTCGGATGCTTGAGGCTTCTCAGGAAGCGCACGGCGCGGTCGCCATAGCCAAGGGGGTCGGCAATCGGCGAGCCGTCGAATATCCATTCAGGGTAAGTGCTGGCGGTCATCGCACGTCCAGCGGGTTCGTGTCGCCGTCTTCGTCGTCGCGACCACCGACGCGGGTGCGCGAAGTTGGCGACAGGCCATACTCGGCGGCAAGCTGCCGGGCCGTCTGCATTGCCTTGTCTTGTGCCCGCACCAGCTTCAGGTCGATCGTGCCGCTATCGTCGCGCATGACGGCGTCGATCTCACGGACCAGCCCGCGCGCCAGACAGAAGTCTTCGACGCCGCCGAGATCGGCCTTGGTGATGATCCGATCGTCAATGAGCCGGGGCATGACACGCGCCCATTCGGCCTTAGCGAACGCGCTGAAGTAGCGAGGTGGTGGCGGTGCCTTAGTGAGCGGGTCGCGATCATGCGACAGGGCTGGCTTCACGCCACGAAGATGCGTCACAGGAATGGTTCGTGCGCCGGGCGGGGATCGAACCCGCAACCAAAAACGCAGCCGACAAAGGCTTCCGGCAACATCCGGGCCGCTGCGTTGCGAATCGCGTCTACCAATTGCGCCACCGGCGCGGTGAGGGTAGCACAAGTCATCGCTTGCGCTCGCATCGCAACTCGAGGCCACGCCGTCGGCCGATCTCAGCGATCCCGATCAGGTTGTAAGGCGTCCCCTCATAAAGCACACGGTCGGCCGTGGTGAGATTGCCGACGTAGCGGATGCGGAATGTGATGGTGATGTTCTCGGCTTCGCCGAACGTGCGAGGCGTCTCGTCAGCGGTCTCACCGATCATCTCGGCGCGAAGGCTGGTGGCGAGGTTCACCCAGGATAGCGTGACAACGCCGGTCGGGCTCTTTGTCTCACCGTTGGAACGCTGCAGCGTGATCGTTCTCGAAAGTCTACCAGCGCGCATCTAGAGGCTCCACCTAATGACGGCTTCGACGTTGAGGACGCCATGCGCAAAGTCAGGGTCCGGGTCGCGAAGCCAGCGGACGTTCCTGGCTTCAAAGAAATCGATAGCGCAGTCCACCATGACGAGCGGCGCGAGCAACGCGCCGTGCAGCGCGAAGCCGATAGCCTTCGCCAAATCGCCGCCAGCGTCGAGCGCCCAGATATGTAGGTCTAGCAAGACGCGGGCGCTGTATTGCCTGCCGGAATTATAGCCAAGATATTCGGTTTGCGAGCCCGCCATGATGACGGAAGGCAGCTGCTCACGGCGCATGCTGCCGGTGCGAATTTGATCGGCCGCAACGAGTGCAGTGACGGCCGGTGTTGAAGAAAGGCGGGTGTTGATGGCGGTCTGAAGCGCCAGGGATGGTTCGATCATGACCGTTGCCACGCGGCTTTGACCAGCTTGCCGAGTGCGAGCTTGATCGCACGTTGCCCGCGCGGGCCGAAAACCCGAACGATCGGCCAGAAATAGGGTTGAGCCGCCATCTTGGAAGTGCCGTATTCAATGAGATGCGGATAGCGAACGACGTGGTTGCCGACGGTGATGATGGCTTCGTTGTTCGCGGCGATGCGCGAACCGCCTGGCTGCGAATAGGCAGGCGTCGATTGACCAGGTGTGGTGACGGCCACTGAATCCTTCAGGTCGCCGCTATCTTCCGGCGCTGCGCGCTGAATACGGCCGGCGATCTTGTTCGCCTCGATGACCAGCTTAGGCTGAACAGCCTTCGCGACGGCGTCGGGAAGCTCCCGCATGACCTTGTCGAAGGCTTGAAGCTGTTTGGAATACGCCATCAAAGCACCCATTCACGGTAAGGGCGAATGAGATCGCGGACGCCAAAAGGCACTTCATTCGCGCCAATGCCGATTAAGACGGCCTCGCGCTGCTCATACCAGGCGGCTGCAAGCTGAAGCACGGCTTCGGTAAGGGTAGCCGGCATCGGATCGATGCTGGCTAGATCCTTTCCGATGTGATCAGAAATCCACTGTTCGGCCGCCGCGATTTTGTGGGTCAGCAAGGCATCGTCATCGGTGCCGATGAGGTTCATGTGTGATTTGAGAAGGGCAAGGTCGGTCATGTTTCCTCTTGAGGCTCTTCAACCTCGGCAGCCAATTCCGCCCAGACTGCATCTTCGTTCAGGTCGTTTTTCTTCAATGCGGCGAGCTCTTCTGGGATGAGACCCTTAGCGGTGATGGGAGGCGCACCTTCCAGAGACGCACTGGACAGCAGACCGAATCCGCCGCGATCAAGCGGGACGATCAGATAGCCCCACTCTTCAAGTTCGGAGCGGACGTCCGAAAGGAACTTCGCGCGCAGCATTGACCGGCGTGAGACAGACTTTAAGGTGACGTTGCTGATGCGGGCTCGCGTCTTGCCGTAGCGTTGCATCATGAGGGCGAAAAGGCTGGCGACCGTCGCTGGTGTAGGGAGCATGTTCAAAATCCTTTTTTGGGTTCGACATGATCCTGATACAGGATTTTATGACTGGCGCAAGCTGAAATATTTATATTTGTGCTCTCTTGCACGGTGCTCCTCCCGCCGGTCCCTACGGATGCTGGCAGGTCAGAGACCACCCCCCGGGCCCAAGTCGGGTCGAGTTCATCGAGCGTGACGCCTGGCTTGGCTAGAATGGTTTTGGTGATTGCCCGTTCGACGGACATGCCTTGGTGAAGGCGGGTCATGATCGTTCTTACAGGGATTCCATAGTCGAGCGCCCATTCCCAGATGGGTTGAGAGATGCCTTCGAACGTAAGGGTGTAGTCGCGCGTCATTCGGGTCTTCCTTGATAGTTGCGCGCGGATAGTCTCTCCGCCAAACTGGGCTTTGAGGGGAGAAAGCAACAATGGCTTGGGGATTCGAACGCGGCCGGATTTACAATCGGCGTCGAGACATTCACGCGCACTTCGGCGGGCAGCAGCAAGGCGGAATTATCACGCCTGCCGCTCACCAGGTTGTAATCGTCATCACAGGTGAGGAAGGACTTGAACACGGCTATGCCGACCGGCTTCTTGCCGACGGCACGTTTGAGTATTTCGGAGAAGGACAAAGAGGAGATATGCAGATAGCCCGCGGCAACGCTGCGATCGCAAATCACCTGTCGAATGGTTGCGATCTCCTTCTTTTTCGAAAGCTCCCAGCAGGTCTTCGCTTCGAAGGCGAGATGGTATGCGCGGGCTATCACAGACAAGAGGCACCTGATCGCGACGGCAACATGCGCCAAGCGATCGTCTTTGAACTGCGCGCGTTGGAGGCGGTCGAGGAAGCCACACAACAAGTGGAGCCACAGATAGGCCGCGATATCGACGCGCTCCGCGCACGTGCGTTCGCGGCGTCGGTAGAAGCCCCAGGCCGGAGAGTGGCCGAGAGCACCATAATCCAGCGCAGCCGTGATGTGCGCGACTACGTCGTGGCTCGCGCAAGAGGAAATTGTGAGAGCTGCGGCCAAGCCGCACCGTTCCTTAGGCCGAACGGCGTCCCTTATCTTGAGCCACATCATATTCGTCGGCTCAGCGATGGCGGACCTGACAATCCCCGCTTCGTGATCGGGCTTTGCCCAAACTGCCACCGGCGTGCGCATTCTGGAGCAGATGGGCGTGACTACAATGCTCGGATGCTTGAGCGTATGGTCGAGATTGAGCCTGATTGATCGAACGCCAAAAGAGTTCATGGCTGCCGCTCCTGTCGTTGCTTAAGGCTCGAATGACAGGGTGACGCGGCCATCGGCTGCCAGTTAGATCGGTCCCAAAAGAGCCGCTTGTCGCCACGATGCGGGACAATGTGATCGACCATATTAGCGAGCCGGCCGCAGGCGCACGCGCAATGGCGGTTCTGTGGCATGGCGAGGAACGCCTTGCTTTCCTTCTCCCACTTGGAGTCGTAGCCGCGTTCGCGGGCCGACGGCCTAGTGCGATCGAAGCGTGCCTTGCGGGTCCGGTCGCGCACTACCTGACAAGCGCAACGCGGCTCCGCGGGAACGATCTTGCCACATTGGCAAAGGTGTGGGGGGCGGGTCATTGGGTCTGACGCGCCAGCACTCGCAATCTAGCGATGCCTTCCCGGACCTGTTCCGGGCTTACAGTTTCGAGCGGATCATATTCGGGCGTCTCTTCGGCGCTGCCGTGAATGGCCTTCAGCCTGGCGACGAGGCCACGCTGGGCGACGATGATCTCCGCAGGCGTTGCCGCCCATGTGTCGGTCGGCGACCAGCCTAGCCAGCCTGTGCCGATCTCGAAGAACTGTTCAAGGCCGGCTTCGATTGAAAATTCTTTGCCCGCCTTCTCGCGGGTCTCAGCGGGATGTTCAGCGTCGGCATCGATGCCGAAACAGAATGCCACGAACAGGGACAGGTCATCGCAGAGCGACGAGAGAGAACGAACGCCCTTGTCGGCGACGATCTCTAGAAGGTCGCGGTAGGCGGCCGGGTCATCAGTGGCGGCCATCACAACATCGGCGATGATACCAAAGTTGCCGTGATTGAGGCCGTGCACGACCATGCCCAGGCCGTGCTTGTGCTGAAGGATGCTTGCGGCCCGCAATGACGGTCGCAGCCGCAAAGCATGGCTGCCTTGCCGGATGACGATGGTTTCAGGTGCGAGCCGCATGTTCGTTACGCCGAAATCTTCAGCTTAGCGAAGCGGTCAGGGTTGGTGACGTCGCCACCGACACGCTTGCGGCTGTGAAGAACAACGATGCCGTTCTTCGCCCGCGTGTAGGGGTCGGACAGGATGCTGAAGTCGGTGCGATCGACAATACGATAGCCGGANGATGCCGTTCTTCGCCCGCGTGTAGGGGTCGGACAGGATGCTGAAGTCGGTGCGATCGACAATACGATAGCCGGACCAGTCGCCGAACACGATCGGGAACTTGCCGGCCGCGACATCGGGGAAGTCGACCATTTCGATAACCGGACGACCAAGCAGCGAGGATGGCTGACCGGCCTGTAGACCGGGCTGCCAGAGATAGTTGCCCTGGCTGTCCTTCCACTTGCGCACGATGCCGAGCGTGTTGCGGTTCATCGCCCATGCGCCGTTCTGCGCATGTGCTGTCGGGATCGCGCTCATGACGTCGATGAGCTTATCGCCGGGGTTTGTGGTCGGGAAGTCAGCGGCAACGCCAGTCTTCACTTCGGCGATGCCGGTAGCGACGAGAATGCCCTTTGGGCGATCGGTGCCCGTGCCGTCAACGAACGCCTTGCCTTCGGCGATGGCGAACGACTCGGCAAGATCGCTGGAAACTTCGGCCTCGACATTATAGGCGGCATCTTCAAGCAGCTGCCGGCTGATCTCGACAAAGGTTGCCATCTCCCACGGCGTCAGCGTGACCTGTTCATAGGACGGGCCGCTTTCGGTGCGGTCGGCGATCTCGCTAACCCAGGTCGCGGCGGTCGAGCCGATGCGGCGAGGAAACTTGATCTCTGAACCGGCGATGGTCACGACCTTGGCGTATTGGCGAAGCGGGCTGAAAAGGCGCAAGGCCTTGAGAATCTCCCCGCTGAATTCGGTCGGTGCGAGATAGCCGGCGGTCGCATCCGTCGCGACCGTAAGAGCCTTCACGTCGATGTCTTGAAGACCTCGATCGCCACGTCGGAGATACGTGCCGAATGCTTTTGCTTCAGGCGTAGGGTTGTCGTTGTCGGCGACGGGAACATTCGAGTTCGCGGCAGCCGGGCGGTTCATCTTGGCTTCGAGCTTTTCGAAGCGTTCGGTGAGCTTGACGCTATCGCCAGACTTGGCCTCGACAGCCTTCAGGCGATCATCGACCGTTTTAGTCAGGTCGGCGAGTGCCTTGGTGACGACGTTTTCAGTGTCGTCGGCTTCCTTCAGTTCGAGGGCGCCGGTAAGCGCCCGCCTATTTGCAGTCTTCATTGTCAGTGGCCTTTTCGTAAGAGCGCCGTGGCGCGGTTGAGCGCATCGGCGATGCCGAGAGCCTTGATTGCCGACTTCGCGCTGGTGACGCGCGCGCCGGGATGCATGGGGAGAGACACAAGGCTCGCCTCAAGCAATTCGAGTTTTGAGATAGTCCGGCCACCGCCGACGCGGGCCAGGGCCTTGCGGGTGACGAAGCCGATGCTGATACCGCGCACCGCGCCAGACTGGACCAGGGCGCGAACCTCACGGGCGCGTGCAACGTCATCGACCAGAAGCCGGCCCTTCAGACGCAAGCCATCCGGTGCTTCAGTCGCTTCTGTCCAGACGCCAATAGGCTCGTTCTGGTCGTGGCCGAACAGCATGGTAAGCGGGAGCTTGACGCCAGCGAAAGCGCCCTTCTCGATGATGTCGCCGACACGATCGGCAGAGCCGAAAGGCCATGCCAAGCCCTCGATGTCGCCGGTTTCATCGGTTGTGAATTTCGTTTCGAGAACGAGCTTATCCATTGGGGAGTGCCTGGCCTTCCGTTGTCGGTGCCGGCGTGCCGCTCCAGACTGCTTGCAAGACCGCTACCGCGATCGGGAATGGTTCGGTGAGTGGACGCTTGGCCGCGTAGGTGTCAGCAAGGGCGGCCGCTTCCTTTGGCGTGGTGCCGCCGCCGATGAGCGAAAGCCGGATGATCTCGACAAGCTCGGCGTGGCGGAAGTTGCCTTCAGGAAAGCGAAGGCAGAGCGAGCCGATGCCCGCCCCGGTCTTGCGTTCAAGTTCGATGATGAGGTCGGGCGTGAGCGCAAAGGTGCGCTCACCGTCACCGAAGAATGCGACGTGCTCGTTCATGCCGCCGCCTTGTCGGCGGTGCCGTTGTCATTTTGCGCTGAAGGTGCGCCTGGCGTGATATTCGGATTTGCCAGAACGTCGCCGCCTTCCAGCGGTTCACGGTTCAAGCCGGCGCGAACCTCGTTGGCGGTGATCGCGCCCATGGCACGATACTTCTGATAGGTCTCGGCGCGGGTCGCTGAATTGGCGGTCATGAGGTCGTCAATGACGAACTCGACGTAATGGGTTTTGCGCTCTTCAGGCGTGAGCAAGACGCGGGCGTAAGCCCATTCCCATTCATCCAGCCACGAGCGCAGCGTGAGCGTCAGGAACGATTGAAACATCTCTTCGGCGTTCGACCAGGTGGCGCGGGAAAGCTCGAAAAGCAGATGAGGCGGAACGCGGAAAACGCGGGCGATCTCGTTGACCTGTTCAACGCGCATCTCAGCGAATTGGGCGTCGGTGCTGGTCAGCGCTATCTGTTCGTATTTCCAGCCGTCATCGAGCACCATGGGTTCGGTGAAGCTGCCGGACGAAGTAGCGGCCCGGTAGGCGGCCTTGATCGCGGCGATGACCTTCGAACCGGAGGTGCCGCCCTCACCGCCCTTTTTGTTGTCATTGTAGAAGAGCGCGGACGGCTTAGCGCCACCGGCGAAGAGCTGCGATGCGTGCCGCTCTAAGATCGTAGCCAGGGCGATGGCTTCGCGGCCGGCTTTGATCGGCGCGAGGCTAAGAGGCGACGAAACATGAAGGACATCGCGGAAATCATAGATCCACTCGCGAGTGCCGACGCGCCGAACGTAGACAGGCTCGCCAGTCAGCTCGTTCGTTTTGATGGTGACGGTTCGAGGGTCGAGCCGAATGAACTCTTGTGGCTTGCCAGCTCCAACACGGATAGCCAGGGCATATCCGTGATCGTGCAGGAGCGCGTCGGCAGTGAGCGTGGCGCGAAGCTGCCCGGCCGAAGTCCACTCATTGGCTTCGTCATGCACAAGGCGATAGGCCGGATGATCGTTAGCGGTTCGCTTCCCGCCATCTGCCCCTGCTACAAAGATTTTGGCGGGAAGCGAACCAATCGTGCCCGCGATGAGCACGATAGCTGAATACACGGCCGGGACACGAAGCGCGGTCGCGGCATTGATCGAAGGTCCGGCTACTGTCGGAAATGCACCGAACAAGTCGAGCGCCAGAGGGTCAGTAAGCGATATCGATTTCTTTTCGATATCGCCACCGAACAAATTCTTGAACAACTCAACGGGACGCTTGAACAACACAACCTCGAACTTGATTTCGAGGTTATTGTCTCACGTTCATAGATAGGAGCAAAGTCCTATATCTTTCTTTATCGAGGTTTACTTTTCGGGCGATTTATGATCTAAGCTGGTAATCGGCAGCTTGAAGTCAATCCGGTTTATTCCATCGCTCATTGCCTGGACCATCGTAACGGCGGCATCGCCAATGTAGATGCCACCGACTGACTGGTCGGCGTGGCCTGTGATCAGGTCCGACACGTCGCGATTGACGCCGTAGCGGGCCAGGGCGGTTTTGAGCGTGTGCCGGAAAGAGTGGAATACCTTTCGGCTGTCGTTGATTCCGACAAGCGGCTTAAAGCTTCGCAGGAACCAGCGGTTGATTTTGTCCTCTGGCTCCCAATCAGGGAAAAGCCGCTCTTTGCCCTTGCGGCGCAGCTTGTCGACGTAGGGAAGAAAGCCGAGCCGGATGAGAGCATCATGCACCGGCACGATGCGCTTTGATCGAACGTTTTTAGATGCCAAAGAGAGATTGATGACCGGAACGCCTTGCTCTTCATAGATGTCGGCAAGCCGTATTCTGGCTATCTCGCTTGACGATCTCGCACCGGTGTAGAGCGCCAGCAACAGCGCCCATTGTGGCGTTTCGTATCGCGCTGGGTGCTTGAATAGCTCATTGCCGAAGATCGCCTGTAGGTCGTCCTGTGTGAATGGAACGCGGGTCGGCTCTTGATAGCCCTTGCCCTCGTCAACGCGGATGCCAGCGGCCGGGTTAGCGTCGACCAGCCCATTGTTTGCACCCCATCTGAAGATGCTCGACAGGTGCGACAGCCATTTAAGATTGATCGTTTTCGGGTCGAGCGTCGGGATCGGCTTTTCGAGCTTGCCGTTCGCCTTGATCGCCTGTGGCAGTGTTAGACCAGGGAAGCGGGCGGCGTAGCGATTAGGTGTCTGTAGCAGAGCGCCCTTGTAGCCGAGGATATCAGCGCGGGTGATCGACCGGACCGGCATCGCACCGCCCATGAACTCGTTGAACATACGAACCGCGACCTTGTGCTCGCTCATGGTCTTGTCAGCTAGGTTCCTTGCGCCGGCCGTGCGCTCCTTGTGGAAGGCAACGAGCACGTCGTCTAGCGTTGCACCTGTGCCACGATCTTGGGCCGTCATGGGCGCTGGCGGCCCTGGCGCGGTCAACAGAGCGCTCTTCGGTTCGCCCGGCACGACAACGCCCTTGTTTCGCTCATCGAAGCGAGCGAAGGCGTCTAGCTGCACTTCGGCGAGGGCGCGCAATAGGTCGCCGCGTGGGAGTGTCGGCGCAAGCCCCTTCGCTTCAAGATCGTCGGCGGCATAGCCTATCAGCGCTTCGGCTTCGTCGCCGTCGATCTGGCCTGCCACGACTAGCCGAAGCAGGCTTGCACGGCGTGGCGCGAACAATGCCTGTGTCTCGGCGACGGCGCTTGATCCGGCACCCGCCCGCTCGCGATCGTCGGCCTCAAGTTCAGCTTGATAGTGCGCCTTGGCCGCGCTGGTGGTTGTTGGCCTGGTCGCGGTGAACTTTGCCTGCGCGTCATCGATCGTCGCCAGAAAGCCATTGATGACGCCGTGCGCTGCGCGTTCCGCTGACCGCTTGTCCGCGTCGAGCGGAGCGACCAGTTCGCGCTTGCCGATGATCCCACGAAGTTCGAGCGGCACCGTGACACGGACGACGTATCGGCCGCGCTGGAAATTGACATATTTCATGGTGCTGGCTAGCCCTTTTTGTAGCAGGCATTGTAGCACCATTTGGAGCCGAAACCCTTGCAACGCAAGGGTTTTCTTTATGGATCAATACCTTAAGGGGGTCTGGCGGAGAGAGCGGGATTCGAACCCGCGTTACGGTCTCCCGTAAACACACTTTCCAGGCGTGCGCCTTCAACCACTCGGCCACCTCTCCGTCCTTGCATTCGCGCCGGCCGGTTTTGCCACGCGGGTTGGGGAGATGCATCCCTTTGGGATTTGCGGGAAGACCCGCTTGATGGACACCGCCAACCAGCGGATGCCCTTCCCGGCGCCCGTCAATCAAACGGGCGCGGGGCTCATCTAGTCGATCCGGCGCCGAATGCCAAGCCATAACGGCAGTCTATTCGCTTTGCCGTCCACGCATCGTTTCACGGGGCGTTGAACGCCTCCGCTTCTAAGGCGCTTCGGTTCTGAATGGTGTGCACGGGCAAGGCGGCAGGGCCGGCCGTGCTTGACTTCGCCCCTCGCCACCTGTCGAGTGCGGCGGAGGCTTTGCGGGGGCAACGTCCAGACATGACATCGAGCAATGAACAGCCGGCCAGCGGAACGCCGGCCGGAGGCATGCCAGGCGGGCTGACGCCCGCAGGGCGTCCGGACAGCGGGCTGTCCTTCGTGCCCGTGGTCTGGCTCCTCTTCGTCATGGCATGGTCGGTCTACTGGCTGGTCTCGGCGCGGTGGCTGTTCGAGAGTTCCGGCCTGCCGGACAGGGTCTTCTATTTCGTGCTTGGCGGACTGGCCTTCGACATCGTCACCATCGTGTGGGGGCTTTATCTGCTCGGCCTCGCCTTAAGCCGTTCCGCGCGCTTTCCGCGTCATTTCACCATCTGGCAGATCACCACCATCGCCTGGCGGCTGGCCGAGCAGGTCTATGCGCTGACCGTGCCCGATTTCACCGTCTCCGCCAGGGAGCTTGCGATCGCCGCCACCGAAATCGTCATCGGCCTTTTTTGCATTTACTTGCTGCGCCGCCGCGACGAGGCCAAGGCCTTTTATGCAAGGCCGGAAGCGCAGGCACCGTCAGCCTTTAGTTCGATCGTCGCCGCCCTGGCCGGCATCATCCTCGGCGCCGTCGTCGGCACTGTCGCCGGCTTCGCGCTCGGCGCGGGGATCGCCGAAGCCACCGACATCAGCTGTTTCGAAGGCGGCTGCGGCTACTTCGCGGTGTTCATCGGCCTTGCCGGGCTGGTGGTCGGGGCCATTGGCGGCGGCGTCCTCAGCGTCTGGCTCGTCCATCGGCGGAGCCGAAAAGTGGCCATAGGCGGGCGATAGGCTTCAAATTCGCGTATGGCGATTGCACGCCGGGCGTGCGCATTCTATTCCTCGCCTTTGACCGGAAGGTCCTCGGGAGGAACTTGAGGACCGGGGAAGATTTCGATGCTGCGTTTTTTGTTTCGCCTCGCGGCCATGGTCGCACTCTCGGTCGCCGTCATCATGGCCGTGCTCGACGCGACGCGCTCGGTGGCGGCTTCCGCATTGGTCATGACGCCGCTGAATTCGAGCTGGCTGGCGGTTTCGCCCGACACCCGCGCGGCCTTCGAGACCTTCGTGCGCGCCAAGGTCAATCCGATGATATGGGATGGCGGCATCGCCTGGGTGCTTGCCCAGCCCGGGTTTGCCGTGTTCGCGGTGCTTGCCTTCATCCTCTATGCGATCGGCTACCGGCGCCGGCGGCGCGGCGGAGAATTCGCGCCGGGCTGATGGGTTGTCCCAGCGGACTTGAGACGACAATGTGGCAATCGCCCACAGCTGTCACCGTCTTGGGCATGTTTTTCCAACGGGGGGCATGCTTTTCCAAAAGGTCAAAATTCCGCGTGAATTTTGTTTCGGGCCGTGCCAGATTGCCTTGAGCGGGAGGGGAGTACACTCCTGGCTGATGCCGCATGCCTGCCGGAGAACCGGGCAGGCGGACGGCGCGTAACGGAAAAAAATAACCGACAGGGTGTGGATCACATGAAACGTATCGTTCTCGGCCTCCTGGCCGCAACCGCAATGGTTCTTCCGGCTTTCGCCGCGGATGTCCAGCCGGCCATCCTTTACGATCTCGGCGGCAAGTTCGACAAATCCTTCAACGAGGCTGCCTATCACGGCGCCGAAAAGTTCAAGACCGAGACGGGCACCGCCTATGTCGAGTTCGAAGTGTCGAACGCCTCGCAACGCGAGCAGGCGCTGCGCCGCTTCGCCGAGGACGGCCGCAACCCGATCGTCATGGCCGGCTTTGCCTGGGAGGATGCGCTGAAGGTGGTCGCGAAGGAATATCCCGATCTCAACTTCGCCATCATCGACGATGCCGTCGATATGCCCAATGTCCGCTCGCTGGTCTTCAAGGAAAACGAAGGCTCCTATCTCGTCGGCATCCTGGCGGCGATGGCCTCGAAGTCCAAGAAGGTGTCCTTCATCGGCGGCATGGACATTCCGCTGATCCGCAAGTTCGAATGCGGCTATGTCGGCGGCGCCAAGGCGGCCGGTGCGACCGATGTCATCCAGAACATGACCGGTGACACGCCCGCGGCGTGGAACGATCCGGCCAAGGGCGGCGAGATCGCCAAGACGCAGATCGACCAGGGCTCCGACGTCGTCTATGCCGCGGCCGGTGGCACCGGCGTCGGCGTGCTGCAGGCGGCGGCGGATGCCGGCAAGCTCGGCATCGGCGTCGATTCAAACCAGAACGGCCTGCAGCCCGGCAAGGTGCTGACCTCGATGCTGAAGCGCGTCGACGTTGCGGTCTACACCGCCTTCATGGACGGCAAGAACGGCACCTTCAAGGGCGGCCTGCAAAATCTCGGCCTCAAGGAAGGCGGCGTCGACTACGCCATGGACGACAACAACAAGGCGCTGGTCACCGACGAGATGAAGGCTGCCGTCGAAAAGGCCAAGGCCGACATCATCGCCGGCACGATCCAGGTGCACGACTATACCGCCGACAACGCCTGCCCGTATTGATTGATAAGAATTCGCTTACGAACCGCCGGGTAAAAGCCCGGCGGTTTTGTTTGAGGGCTTTAAAGGACGTTGAGGATTGGCGGAGGTCTCGGCGACGTCCGATCTCCCCCCTTGCGGGGGAGATGCCCGGCAGGGCAGAGGGGGG